>NZ_VRUU01000100.1 GCF_008039875.1 Methylobacterium sp. WL119
TGCGCCGAGGCGCGGATCTCGGCCGCCGCCGCGTTCAGGTCCGACGTCGCCGCACGGTTCGTCCGGGCCAAGTCCGCAAGCCCAGAGACCATCCCGTTCAGCGCACGGGACAGCCGGCCGATCTCGTTGTGGCCGCCGTCCCCGAGCGTCCCGGACAGGTCGCCCTGACCGACCTGCTCGACGAAGGTCATCACCCGCCCGAGCGGCCGGACGATCACGCGGTTGATGGCGATCCCGATCCCGATGCAGATCAGGAGCGTGATCAGGGCCGCGCCCCACAGGGTCAGGAACGCGGTCCGCTGCGCCTCCGCGACGCGATCGTTCAGCGCGTTCCGGGCATCGTCCTGCTTGGTCTCGATGACGGCGAGCTTTTCGCGCAGGGTGTCGAACAGCTGCTTGCCATTGCCTTCGGCCTCGACGCGCGCCGCCTCGGGCCGTCGCGCCGGGTCGGCGGCCATGCGCACGGCCGGCTCGCCGATCTCGGCCTGCCAGGTGCGGGCGGCGGCGACGGCATCGGCCAGCAGGCGCGACGTCTCGGCCTCGCCGCTCGTCAGCGCCCGAAGCCGATCGATGGTCTCATCGAGCGCCGGGCGGCCGGCCCGATAGGGCTCGAGGCTGCTGTCGCGTCCGGTGATGAGGTACCCGCGCAGCCCCGTTTCCTGGTTGAGCATGGCGCCGCGAAAGGCGTCGAGGCCGCGCGCCACGAGCGTCACCTTGCGACGGGCCTCGGTCGCCTCGTTCAGGCGGTCCAGCGTGAACAGGACCGTGCCGCTGCCGAGGACCGACACGAGCGCGATGGCGCCGATCGCGCCGCCGAGGGTGCGGTTGAGGCCAAACGTGTTCGGCATGTTCGAGCGTTCCTGCGCAGACCTGTGGGCGGCGCCCTGCGGTCCCCTTGCCGGCGCAGTCGGCCGAGTCGGCATTCGAATCAAGTGCGTGCGGGGTTCATCGGTCGACGACGCCGATAGGGATCGTGCATCCGCTCATCAAATCCGGCCCGATTCCGGCGTGCCTCTCGAAGCCGGCCGCGCGGCGGATCTCGCCGGCCGCCATGCGCGGATCGCCGCGCCCGGACCGATGCGTGGCGCTGGGGCGGACGCCCCCCGAGATGCCGTGGAGACGGTGCCGCCCGGGCGGCGATGGGAAACCCGTCCCGCACCCGAGGGGCATGACGACCGAGCCGCAGGGCGGCGGGACACGACCCGCGATCGGGAACCGGCCTCAACGCAACAGGGGAAGCTCTGCGCCGAGCAGGCAGAGGCCGACGATGAACAGCCCCGCGCCGATGACCTCCAGTCGCAGGCGATAGGCGGGCATCAGCAGGGACGCCGCGACCAGGCCGGTCCCGGCGACGAGGCAGATCAGGCTTGAGGCCAGCATGGGCGGATGTCCTTCCGCCCACCCCCTACGTCGCGCGATCGAGAAAGTTTTGCCGGCGCGGGCGCGGGCCAGCAGATCGCCGTCCTCTGGCGCCGGCGGCGCTAGAGCCCTAAAGCCGGCGCATGCTGAACGCACCGACGACGCGCCGCCCGCTGGTCCTCGCCGCGGTGATGGCGGCGATGTTCATGATCGCGATCGAGGCGACGATCGTCTCGACGGCGATGCCGCAGATCGCGGGCCAGCTCGGCGACCTCCATCTCTACGCCTGGGTGTTCGCCTCGTTCCTGCTGACGCAGACCGCGACCACCGTGGTGTTCGGCAAGCTGTCCGATCTCTACGGCCGGCGTCCGGTGCTGCTGTTCGGCATCGCAGTGTTCCTCGTCGGCTCGCTGCTGTGCGGCATCGCCTGGTCGATGCCTTCGCTGATCCTGTTCCGGCTCGTGCAGGGCGTCGGGGCCGGCGCGATCCAGCCCGTGAGCATGACCGTGGTCGGCGACCTCTACGCGGCCCGCGAGCGCGGACGGGTCCAGGGCTACCTCGCGAGCGTCTGGGGCGTCTCGTCGGTGGCCGGGCCGCTCGCGGGCGGGCTGATCGTCGGGCATCTGAGCTGGCCGTGGATCTTCTGGATCAACCTGCCGGTCGGCGTCCTCGCGGCCGTCCTGTTCCTGCTGTTCCTGCGCGAGGAGGTGGAGCGCAAGCCGCGCCGGATCGACGTGATCGGGGCGGCCCTCTTCACGGTGGCGATCGCGGCGCTGATGATCGCCCTGACCGAGACGTCGGCCGCGCCGGCCCTCGCCGTCGCCGCCGGCCTGACCTTCCTGGCGGCGATCGCGCTGTTCGTGCTGCAGGAGCGGCGGGCCGCCGACCCCATGCTGGATTTCTCGCTATGGGGGCAGCGACCGATCCTCACCGCCAACGCCGCGACGCTGCTCTCGGGCATGGCGATCATCGGGCTCACCGCCTTTCTCCCGATGTACGTGCAGGGCGTGCTCCGGCAATCGCCGCTCGTCGCCGGGTTCACCCTGACCCTCATGGTGCTCGGCTGGCCGATCGGCGCGACGACGGCGGCGCGCAGCTTCGTCCGCTTTGGCCTGCGACCGGTCCTGCTGCTCGGCGCCGCCCTGCTGCCGATCGGCGCGACGGCCTTCGTGGCCTTGGGCCCGGAGACCTCGCCGGTCGTGGCGGCGGCTGGGTCGATCGTGATGGGCCTCGGCATGGGCTTCCTGTCGACGGCGGCGATCGTGATCATCCAGGACAGCGTCGCCTGGGGGCAGCGGGGGGCGGCCACCGCCTCGAACATCTTTGCGCGCAACCTCGGCTCGACGCTCGGCGCCACCGCGCTCGGCGCCGTGCTGAACTATCGCCTGATCCATCCGGACGGCGGGACCGGAGTGGATCCCGACCAGCTGCGCCGCCTGCTCGACGATCCGGCGAGCCTCGGCGCAGCCGGCGAGGCGGCCCGCCTCAGCCTGCAGCACGCCCTGCACGGCACCTTCTGGACGGTCTTCGCCGTCGCGCTGCTGACGCTGTCGGCATCCCTGCTCGTGCCGCGCGTGGCGATCGCGGAGGCGGCACCGGCCGTCGCGGAGTAGCATTCGGCAGCTACGCTCGGTGCTCGGCCGCCTCTCGTCCGGGCATTTTCTTCGTATCCGATCGCCCGTCCTGTGCCGCACGCCAGCATCCTGGTTGCCATGCGAGCCGAGACGCGATCGGATCGATCGGAGCGACGGCACGGTCGTCCGAGCCCCCACCCCGCTTGTCGCCGGCACCGGCTCGCGGTAGGCAGGAGCAGGGTTTCCGTCGCCGTCTTGCCGCCCCACGTTGAGCGGCGACGGTACCGATGCCTAAAAGCAAGCTGGGACAACGGCTTGGGCCTGTAGCTCAATGGTTAGAGCCGACCGCTCATAACGGTCTGGTTGCAGGTTCGAGTCCTGCCGGGCCCACCAGTCATCACAACGACTTAAGCAGGCATCGTTTTATGCCCCGGGGCGGTCGCCCAACAGTTTACCCAACGAAACGCTATTTTTGCCCCTGTTTTTGAAGGCTCCCGCGGCGCCGGACTGAAAGTCCGGGTGGTGGTGACCGTAGACGTTGATCAACACGTCAGGCGTCATGCCGAGGAAGCCGGACGCCTCCCAGATGCTGACGCCGCGCTGCATCAGCCAGGTCGCCGCGGTGTGTCGGAGGACATGCGGTGAAGCATCCTCCTCAAGGCCCGCGAGGCGGACTGCCGATGCGAAGGCCGTCTTGACCGAAGCAATGGGCTTGCCGTTCCACTCGACCGCGAACTCGGGCATCGTTCCATCGCGTCGCGGCGTCACCGCCCAGCGGCGCAGATGCGCCACGAGGTGCGATGGTAGCTTCACGACGGGCTGCCTCTTCTTCGTAACCCGATTGCCCTCGGCTCGCCGGTAAAACAGCCCCTTATCGAGATCGACATAGGCCCTGCCCTTACCGCGGTGGAACGACGCAGCAGCAAGCGCTCCGGCCCGTGTCCCGGTATAGAGGCCGAGCAGGATAAACCGCGCAAGGTGCCGAAGTGGGCGCTTGTCGGTCTGAACTGCCTGGCCGCGGTTCGAGCCCCGATGGACGGTTTGCGTCTCGCGGTAGCGCCAGCACACCCAGAGCAGGCGAGCCGCCTCCTCTCTCGTTAGGAAGCGGTCTCTCCCCTCCCCTTTCTCCGGCAACGGGACTTTGACGACCCCACGATGCAAGCCTTGGGTCTGGTGATGCCCGATGGCCGCTCGAAGGTCTTCTAGGTCTCGCCGGGCGCCGCCGGTCCGTTTCCTGGCAACGACATAGTCGCGGCACAGCGGCCCTTTGATATCGGACAGGCGTTTGCCACCGAAGAACTCGTTCAGCCGGCCGATCCGTCCCTTCAGCCGGCGATAGCCGATCGGGTCGGACGCTTCGATCAAGCGTCGCCGCGCCTCAAGGTACAAGATCAGCACGTCCGCGACTGGGATTGCTTCGAGGTCCCGAAGCGACCGCGACGGGGTATGCTTGGCGATGTTGTGCTCTGCGAGAGCGCGTTCGGCTGCTGCAAAATCGCCCTCAAAGCATCCTGTGGGGTACTGCTTGCCTCCGTCGAGGATGAGCCAGGCCGCTCGTGACGCGACCTTGCCGCTCCGCTTCCGCTCAGGTCGTAGCCAGAGTGGGGCGGGTTTGCGTTGACGCGGCATAGCTCTCTCATTCTCGCGATGGCGCCGAGGGTCGTCCAATCGCGGCCAGCGACGCGCTCGACGGCTAGCCGCCCGCGAGCCTTTTCCGTGCGCAGGCCGGAAGCGGTCATGCCGCCGCCCGGGTAGGCGAGTGCCGCGGCCACATCGAGCCGCAGCGGCGTCTCGTCGGTAATCTCCGATGCGTCGGGGATGTGTAGCGCCCTACCCATCATGGTTGTCCTGGCCCGCACGTATCGCGCGAGCGATGTCTGCACGTGTGACCTGAGGAGCGTGGCGGGACATTTAGATGGGTCCTTCGTCCGGCAATGTTGATCCGTAGGCGAACTTGTAAACCGACTGGCCTGATGATCGGCGTTGCATGTCCACATGAAAGTGGTTAGATGCACATCATTAGTGCGGTATTGCGCGATATATGTCAATTCTTATGCGCATGAAAAGTGCGACCTGTTCGCTGCCATGATCACTCCTGCGCAGTGTCGCGCGGCGCGCGCCTTGCTGGATTGGAGCCGTGAGCAGTTGGCTACTGCCGCGAGGATCGGCCTGCGTACCCTCGTGGATTTCGAGCGCGGCGCACGCGATCCTCACCACGCTACACTTGAGGCGATCGAGCGTGCCTTGGGTGAAGCTGGTGTGACGACAGACCTTTCAAAGGGCAATGGTCTGGGCGTTCGGCTGATCGGAGTTGATCCTGCTCTACAAGAGCATGTCGAATAGCGGCGATGAGTGATTTCTGATCTAAGGTCGTTAGCTAAACTTCCGCGAACCTCATGATCCATCACTTGGTTCAAATCTGACGGTTGATACGCTCGCCCTTCGGCTCATGGCAGCCCTGGGGATCGCTTTTGGCGCATCCCCACGGCAGTCATTCATTAGCTGTCAGACAACAGCACGCGCAGCATTTGCTGATCCCCGGGTCGGTTGTTGGCGTGTTGCGCACTTCCGTTGAAGCTCTAGAAAGTGCGATATCGCATCGCAATTTTGCAAGGGATACGATCCCGCGTGGAGGCAATTGATGCGGGAAGACGTAAATTCAATCAAGGGGATCATAAAACAACATAACGGGAGCAAGGCGGTCTCAGAGGGGCACAATCGCCGACTGTGCTCTCTTGGAAACACCATCGCCCTTTCCGGCAGCCCTAGCGAAAGATGACTCCCCATCCGCAATGGGGATGATAACTAATCCGAACAAAGCGTTAATCGATGGCCTTCGATCTAATAAGGCCTCGCCATCCGCAGAGAGCAGCTTCATGGACCAGGCCAAAAAATACCTCTGGCAGGGCTTGTCTTCTCTGGATGTTCCCGCGGACGATCCGGTCTCTGTGACGCATCAGAGCAAGGTGGTGCGGCTCGTTGAGCCCGCCGGCAACCTGGATGAGCCGTTATCATCAGCACCGCGCTCCTCGGCCCGTGACTGGTCCGCGCTGATCGAACGCGTTCGTCATGCAGCCAATCATGCCCGCGAGGTCGAGGCACAGGCGCAGGAACAGGAGCTGCGCGTACGGGAACTGCTGGATCACGCGCGGGAAGATATTCGAAACGCTGCCGAGCGGGTCCGTGCTGCTGAGGCACGCACCGCCGATGTCCAGAGTCGTGCTGATGTCTTGCTCAAGGCCGCCGACGAAAAGGTGAAAGCCGCCGAGGAGCGAGCACGGATTGCGGAGGAGTGGCTATCTCGTGTCTACGATACGGTTGCGAGGGAGTTCGGTGTTGAACCAGGAGCTAAGGGAGGGGCTTGATGTCGGCTGCTGCTCAGCCCCGTGCCGTCGATGCACACCCGGACGGGCATGATCCTGAACCGAACGACGCTTGGCGCACCAGCACCAAATGGGCCGCCGAGGCGTTGTTGGACGACAAGATCGTACCGCTCTTCACCGAGCCTGGTGTACCTGTCCCACAGGAGGCCCGAGGCGAACCAAATGCGGTCGATTGGCCTGCAGCGATTGACCTGATCCGAGATGTTGGAGCCCGTGTTCGCCAGGCACGTGATTTTGCTCAGGAAGTGTCGCGTCACTCGCAGTCGATCATCCAACGGAGTGTCAAGCAGGCCGAGGATGCCGAACGGCGTGCGGAGGCTGCCGAGGCGACCGCAGCAGTAGCCATTCTGCGAGCCAATCAGGCCGACGAACTTGCTCGCCTATCGGAGGCAAGGGCCAAACTCGCGGAGCAGCAGGCTGAGACGGCGAAGGCAGCTGAAGCGGAGGCCCAGCTTTGGCTTCGGCGTATTCATGCTTGCCTCAAGGATGAGCTAGGCGATCTCACTGTCGATTATGCCTAGCAACGTCGAGGCTGTAGGTGAGATGCGCGCCCGAGTGGACGAATTGCAGGCCGAGTTGGCAGCAATTCTGACAGGGGGTGATGCGTGGTTGGAAGAAGCCGAACCACGGTTAGGACTGATGCTGCGGAGTGGCTGATAGACTGCCCCACGGCTGGTCACCCGACGCTTGCAGAAAGTTTATTCCCGCTGCTGTGTTTCCGCTCGTGCCTTATCGAATGCCTCATGCCCAGTGGATCCTTCGTCATTCCGCGGCGTCCCAATATCGCTCGGCTCCGTAGCACCGGTCGACAAAGAACCCTGTGACCTGCCGCTTGACGGAAGATCTCCGTAGGATCGCTCGCCAGGCGGCGTTTCAGCGGGATCAGTCTCGGTGCGCTTCGGGTCGGTCATAGTCGGGATGCTCCCTATCAGTACGACAGCGCCTACAGGCTGATGGTAGTAGAGATCCAAATCGGGCGAGCGATTACAGAGAAGGCTTCAGACCTTCACCACCTCGACAGCCAAGCCACCGCCGCTAACTGTCTCCGGGATGTCTGAGTGATCATAGTACCCCGCCTCATGCGCCATCGCGTCAAGGGCTGCGATCTCATTCAATGCCGAGCCGGTCCAAAGGATGGCACCGGTTGCACGCTGCCTGACCTGAAACACCTTCATCGCGCCCCTCCGGACCCATCGAGAGAATAAGCGCGGCGGTGGTGAACCGTTCCGTTAAAGCATATGGCTGGGCAGCGTGTCGCGGGTCGATAATGTTGCCGTGGAGCGACAGGTTCGGGTTTCGCCAAAAGTACCGCTTTCGAGACACCGAATAGACAAGCTTCGGCAATTATGGTGATTGGCCCCACCACTCATCCAGCCTGCTGCCATGATCGCCACCGTCCGCATCGCCCTCCTCGATCACCGCGAGGTCACGGCCGTGCTCGCTACCTCCGCGGCCTTCCTGATGTGCGTGCTGGCGTTAGTTTGGATAGCTGGTTGACCGAGATCATGAGGGGCGCTCCGCATTTCAGCGGAGAGCTTGGATCGGTCAGTAGAAGCTTCGACGGCCGTAGCCGTAGCCGCGGCCCCTGCCGTAGCCGCGGCCATAACCGCCATAGCCCCGGCCGAAGCGCGGTCCGCCGTAGCCACGTCCACCATAACCGTAGCCACCACGGTAGCCCCGACCGTAACCACCGCGTCCATAGCCGTAGCCAAACTGTACAGGCTCGACTGCCGGTGCCGTCTCAGGGATGGCGGCGATCCCAATCTGCGCAGCGGAAGCGGGAGCAGGTGCGAGAGATAACCCTGCAATGAGCAGGCTCAGCGCTAGAAACATGGTCTTCAGCAAAGGGTTACTCCTTGTGAGCGCGCAGCGTTCGATCTGAGCGTCCATGATCCTATCAGGTATTGGTCCTGTCACCAGCACACTGTTTTAGCAGGAGCACCATCCACAAAGGTGACAGAGACCAGCCTAAACGGCTGCAGAAGCGCTATAAGCAACAAGAAGCTCGTCAATTCGGTTTGCGACCGTTAAGCGCCCTGCTTGCCCGACTTCACACGTTCCAGGGTACGAGCGCTCTCACGTTCGAATCGTCGCGGCGTCATCTCGCCCGCATCTACGCGGCGAGCCAGTTGCGTCCGGTAGGCGACTGCCGCTTCCTGATCTGGGCTTAGCGTAACGCTCGCTCGCACCGCTGCACCCGTGCGCTCTGCCCGCTCGGTATATGAGATGCGTCCGGCATCGCGCTCGGCCTTGAGGCGCGCGATGTCTTCTTGAAAAACGGCTGTCTGTTGGGGACCGGGCGCTGCACTTTGGCACGCAGCCAGACTGATTGAGATGGCAAGGACAGCGGCAATCGATCGGTACATAGAAGTCTCCCGTGGATCACGGGCTTGGACGGTTGTAGCTCGATCGGCGAGACCCGCGCGGCAACACCAGAGTAGAAATCCGAAGCCTGCTCGGATGCTCGCCGTTCAACGCCGCTGGGCGGTCTTTGGTAGACGTTCTTCGCTCAAGGAATTGCAGATGGAGTTGGCCGTGGCGCGTGCGGACCGTGATGCCTGGATGATCCGCGCGAGGCAGCAGGCATGATGACCGACCCCTACACCTGCCAGCCACGCGATACGGAATTTCGGACCATGCTGCGAGCACTCGACGACAACCTACGGACGCGCAGCATCCACACGTTGCCGGCCTAGATATTGAGAAGGTCAGTCAGGAGTTGGAAAATGGTCTATGAAGCGCACACCGTCCCATAACTCGACGGCGTGTCCATTCACGAGAGCTTTAGCTTCCACCATCGCATTTGGATCGTCGTCCACGTTCAAGCGAGTCATTCCAAGGACTTCACCGCTCTTTCCAATGAGGATAGCTCGGTAGCGTGGGGGCATCGGCGGCTTGTCCAGCCCATCGAAGCCAATCCTGTCCTCGCCCGCCATCAAACCCGTCCGTTGCGCCGTCCCACTGCATTGCCAGAAGCCAAGCTTCAGAGCACGCGTCTTTTATACTGAATTTCAAAGAAAAAGCGCACTCGGTTAAGAGCGCGCCGAGGTTGGGCTTGGATCTAATGCCCCCATATCAGGAGCCGCGCTAAGGTAGCACACAGCTTGGCCATTGGCTGTCACAAGCGCGTGCACGCGCCGTACGCTTCCTAACCAATGGCGCAGGTGACGGCCCAGGGCCTACCGAAGCAGCCATGTGCCAACGAAGGTGAGGGCGGCTGAGTAGACGGCGTGCCCCTCCTCATCCGTTACGACGACCGTGATCGTCTGCCGCTCGCCATCCTTGGGGATCTCGTCAACGGCAATGGCAGGCAGCAAGCGCTTCGCTTCAAGCGCAGCGGCTTGCAGATTGGCACATTCAGTGCCCGCGTCGTCGCGTTGGTGGACTCCGTCGTGAATGTCGAAGAAGTAGCGAGGCACAGGCTCTCCGCGCATCAGAGGCGGGAGCACACATGTCTCTCAAGCGCGGAAGGCCAGGGCAAGAGCCGCGATGACCAGCGCTTTAGGCTAAGCTTTCTGCGGCCGCCAACACATAGGTCAAGGTGGCACACTTTTGCCTGTAGCGAGCTAACTGAAAATCCGACTCCCAGAGCGAAGCTGGAGCTCGCGTCGAGCCTGCTCTTTGACCTCTTCGCGGATGGCCGGGCACTCGATCTTCCGCAGCAGGCTTTCCTTCGTATGCCCCTCAAACGGACGGAGAGCTTGCCAGCGGCGCCGTGCCATTCCGATCCTGGACTCTGTCTGCATATCGCCCCCTCACTCGGCGACGTAGGCAACCCATTTAGGGTGAGGGAGGCGGTCCCGCTTGGGGGGGGCAAGCAGGACCACCACAGCGGATCGGAAGGACCTGCTGGCCGCTGATGCAGCGCCTAGCACATTGCAGCATCCAGGTTGCTGAAGGATGACCGATTACGTTGTCATCTTTACCGCCGCGGACGCCGTTCCTCGTCGGCCACCGCCTCCACGGCCGCGATCGCGTTTTCAAGCTCCGCGATGCGCTTCAGCGTGCTGTCGGCCGGCATCGTATCGTACTGAGCCGCTTCCATGATGAGGTCGCGCTGCCGGGTTTTGAGGCGGTCGAGAAGAGCGTCGAGCTTGTCCATGGCGCGCTGTAGCCAGGCTTACCTAGTCCGACAAGGTCGAGCCAATTACTTACTGCCAACAAGCGACGGGCAACCCCGTCGACAGAGCCCCATCGCGTATCTAAGGCATCGGTAGGGCGGGCTTAGCCATGTGGTAGCCTCAGTCTGCGTTCGGCATGCCCGATGCGGTTTCGTCTTACTTAATCTCGATCGGCCACACGTGGGTCTACGTCGAGGCAATTCTGGCAGTGCCGCTGCCAGTGTAGAAGTAGGTAATGGCATGAGCGGGCGTACAAAAGCACACAACCTGACCCGCGAGGAGGGCGCCGGCTACAGCAAGGCGCTTCAGGATCTGCGCACTTGGTACGAAGGGCGCGACGATTTGGCCAAGCAGCGGATCGAGACGTTGAAGGCGGGCTTCGGTGCCACGGATCCAGCCTCGATAACTGCCGTCGCCATGCTGCAGTCCGCGATGAAGGATCGCCAGCAGGCGGTTGCTGAAATCGATCGTCTCTACGCCCAGCAGCGTATCGCGACGCTTGGTAGATGAGCGCCGTGCCCAACGACACAATGGGCGGCCAGATCAAGACTGCCTTGATGAAGCCAGAGGGGTCAAGCAGGACCACTACAGCGGATCGGGCAACCTGCTTGGTCGCTGATGCAGCCTGGGCTGCCCTGGACCAGACAGGTTGCGGAAGGATGAGAAGTTAGCCCTGCCCCTCGCACTCTTGTGTGTCCCAGATCGGCTTGGCCAGGTTCAATCGTTTTCGATTTCTACCGCCCCAACGGTCGTGGCTCGCGCCCCTGCATCCCGCTGGACCGGGCCAGCAGCAGCAGGCGCTGCACCAGATCCTCGGTCCCGCGGCTGCCCGCCGGCTTGCGAGCCAGCGCCTGAAGGCTCGGCGCCATGGCCGGATCGAGCAGCATCCTCGCAACCGCCGCCGTGTTACCCATCATCCGCGCCTGTGTGACCGCGTCGCCAACACCGCTGCGCAGGCCGACGAACGCTCCGCCGGCAGCCCCGTGCAGGCCACCGAAGGCCCCGCCTAAGGCCGCGCTCGACACCACGTCGCTCACCGCCTGCCCAACCGGCGTCTTACCGCTGCCGAGCTGCTTCTGGATTGCCTGATTGAATGCCGTGTCGCTGCCCCGCTGAGGCCGGTAGCCCGTCGCTTCCAGGGCAGTCAGGAGGCGATCCATCACGCTGCCGGTGTGTTCCCCGTCCGGAAGCGCTCGCAGGGCCGCGTCGAGGTTGGTGCGCTGCTGCGGGTTGCCCCTCACGGCGGAAGCGAACCCAGCCCCGCCGTACTGCTGAGCGACCCCTCGCACGGTCTGGGTCGCCTCGTTGAACACACCTTCCAGATGCGTCCGGGCCAATGCGCGGGCGACGGGCGGGTTGTTGCGAGCCAGCGCCGCCATAGCGCCACCGACCTCGCCCTGGCTGTTTGGCAAGGGGTTGGCCGGGAACAAGGCACGGGTCGCTGCCCCGGTCTCATCGGTGGCGGCGACCTTTCCGAGCGGCGTCTTATCGACCAGAGCGAGTGCGTCACGGGCGCGAGCCACATCGGCGAGCCGATCCCGAACACCGGGCGCTGCGTCGAGCACGTCGCCGTGCTCCCGGATCGCCTTCATCAGCCCTTCTGCCGTGATGTTGCCGCGGGCATCCGTAGCGCTGTCCATCAGCCGCGTCGCGAGGTTGCCCTCGTAGGCCTGCCGGGCTGCAGGGGTGGCGTTCGCCAGGAACTCGCGCGTCGCTGAGGCGCCCTGCAGATGCGTCGGCACTTGCTCGGTAGGCGTCGCCATCCGGCCCGAGAGCGAGTCCTGCCGGACGATGCGGCCCAAAGGCGTGTTGCCGGTGAAAGGCTCCAGCGGGCGGCTGTTCGTAGCGAAGTTCGCATCCGCGGTCGCGACCTCGGGCACGCCCTTGAGCTGGCCGTCGAGGGCGTTGCGCGTGATTGTCAGGTCGCGCACCTTGGTTGCGTCCCCGACCTCCTGAGCCGAGCGGATCTGAAAATCGAGCCGTTCGCGGGCATGCAGCAGCCCGTCGATGCTCATGTCGACCTCGCCACCGGGCTCGAACAGGTCGCGCAGAGCGTTGCCGAGCGCGCTGCGGACATCGCCCTTGGCCGTGCGGGCCTGCTCGCCGATCGCATCTAGTGCCGGTCGCGGATCGATCTGCCCGAACCGAACGACCGGGATCTGTTCCGTCACGGTGGTGAACCGTGAGTAGGGCTGCAGCGGCCCCTTCATCGCTCCGACCGTGCGCTCGTAAGCATCGAGCGGATCGACGCGCTCGCCTCGCATCAAGGCGCCCAACGTCCGTGAGCGGATGTCCGGATGCACACTCTCAGGATCGACGCCGACACGGGCGAGGTCCTCGTTCAGGCGGTTCTCAGCAAGGGACAGGGAGGCGCTGTAGTCGTCGGCCATCCGCGAGGGACCGGCCGACACCGGGCCACGTTCCTGCCCAATCGGGTAGCTCGGGACGCCGCGGCGCTCGTTCGTGAGCTTGCGCAACAACTCGCCGCGAATGTCGCGTTGCATCCCGCCGTCAACATCAGGGCGGAGATACCCGGCCTCAATCAGCTTGGGTCGCCAGAAGCTGTCCAGCGGCTTGCCGCCCTCACGCGCCACGGTGCCGGCCCCAGGGATATTGAACCGGTGGAAGTCCTGGGACCGGAGATCGCCTGTGAGATCCAGGCCGCCGTTCCGCGCGATGAAGCGGGCAAGGCTCTCGGACCCGGCATTCCCAGCCTCCGCCGCAGGTCGGGTGAAGGTTTCGAGCGGGCGCGGAGCATCGTCGGTGAACTGCGGTCGCGAGTAGGCCGGTTGCGTCACAACCGGCTCGCCAGGTCGCTCCACCGTCACCATACGCTCGATGCCAGCGTTCTCGGGTGCGTTGCGAGCAGCACCGTAGTCGCGGGCCGCCTGCCCCTGGCGAACCGCCTCGCGCAGATCTGCCGTGGCGCGGAGATCGCGCTGGATTACCTGTCCCGCCGCATCGTCGCCCAGCCGTGGGCCGACCGCTTCGCGAGCCCGCGTCAGCGCCATGCCCTCGGGCGTCTGCGCGATCCCGGCACGCGCTGCGGTCTGAGCCTCGATGCCGAGCGCCGAGGGCGAAACCGGACCCGAGCCGAGCAGGTCGAAGCTGGCGCGACTGGTTCGCTCCACCTGCCCGGGGCGGGCGGCGTAGAACTCGCCGGTCATGCGCCCCGCCTCACCACCGGAGTTCGCTGTGACGCGAGCGATCTGTGACAGGCGCGTGGCCCGGCCGCCTGTGACCTGGTTCAACGCCTCGTCGAAGCTGAGAGGCACCCCACCGCCCGGCAGGTTGAGAGACTGCTCGCGCAATGCCTGTGCTGCGGCGAGGTCTGCCTCCGGGAAACCATGCAGGGCCTCGCGCAGGACCGGCTCGCCCCTCGTCCCGCCACGCACTGCGCCGACCACCTTGCCGGCGACATGACCAAGCCCCGGCCCGACAGCACCCAGGGCACCTCCGAGTGCCGCGCCACCGCCGATCGATCCAAGGTCGCCATCACTGCGAACGGCCGCGTCAGCACCGCCCAGGGCGGCTCCGCTGGCCAGCGACACTCCCGAGCGGACCATGAGACCGCCAGCACCCGCCCCGAACGCTGCCGGTGCTGCGGCGACCAGGGGCAGCGTCGCGAGCGTACCGCCGACCATTGCCCCTGCTACCGATGACCCCATGGGAGAGCCTTGCCCCTACCCAGGTCCGGCCAACCGCGCACACCAAAACGGCGGGGCTCTCGCCCCGCCGCTCGAACCTCAAACCGGACCTGGCCTCTCTGCGATCAGAAGCCGACGACAGCGCTCGCCGTACCCACGGCCGTTGCGACGAGACCGCAAGCGAAAGCTCCAATCATCAGGTAGTTGAACAGCTTCATTTGCATGCCTGTGAACCTGTCAGCCGATCAGCAGCGGTTTCCGCCGGCAGTCTGGCCGTACTGCTTCACCGGGAAGTGCTGCTGGTTGGCGTTGCCCTCGGCGGCCGAACTCATCGGGCAGGTCGCCGGGTCACGGTGGAAGCCAGCGTCGTACTCGTTGAACGAACCCATCGTCTCGACCTCGTAGGGCGAGAACCCTGTGTGCCGGGCGGGCCGATCATAGGCCATTGCAGACGAGATCGAGGCAACGCCAACAATAAGGGCGGTGGCGATGGCGGCGATACGGGTCTTCATGGTCGTGTTCAAACTCCTGTGCAGGACAATCCCTGGATCGGGCCTGTTTCCTTCTGCTTGAAACTAAGATGGGGTGCCGGTTTCATTCTCGACGTGACGCCGCGCACGCGCCGACGTGGATTAAAATACCTTGGAGCACAAGCATGAACCAGCGCGAACGCGCCGCCTACAACGCTGGCCTACGTGCTGCCATCCACGCCGCTCGTACCACTGCAATCACGATGGAGACTGCGCCTAATTCGGCGGACGTGCGCAATCAAGCCGCCGTCGCTGCGCTGTATGCCTTCGCCGAGGGCGCCGCGGCGCTGGCCCTCACGAAGCAGAATGGCACGCCATGCCCCACATCCTCTGCATCGTGAAACCTCTTAGCCAGTGCTATATAAGATCATGAACGCGCTGGCCTTGCTGTTGTTGGGCTGTAGTTTCAGTCAACCCACCCCCTGAGTGCTGACGATGCGAGGCGACGGAAAACCCTTCGAGCAAGGCCAGAGCGGCAACCCAGCCGGTCGCCCGAAGGGTGCCCGCCACCGCACCACGCTCGCCATGGAAGCCCTCCTCGAAGGTGAGGCCGAGACTCTAACCCGCAAGGCCATCGAACTCGCCTGCGAGGGTGACACGGTTGCGCTGCGACTTTGCTTGGACCACCTCGCGCCCGTGCGGAAAGACCGACACGTCATCTTCGACCTGCCGGCGATCGAGACCACGGCCGACCTGCCGAAGGCCACACACGCCCTCCTGCAGGCCATTGCGGCCGGCGAGCTAACCCCGTCCGAGGCCGCCGACATCGGCAAGGCCGTAGACGCCCACGTCCGCGCGATCGAGGTCACGGACCTGCATCAGCGCCTAGCCCGTCTCGAAGAAGGAATGCAGCAATGACCTCCCGCGTGATCGACCTCCGCCTCCGCAAGATCGAGAAGCAGCAGAGCGACAACCGCTTCGATCGTATGTCCGAGGCAGAGCTGGACGAGCAGATCAACGAAGGGCTCGCGGTGGTCTGCTTCGGCTACCCATCGGTCAACGCCGCCGCTGAGGCGTTCCGAGCTTCACCCAGTCTCGGAGATCACCGCCTCGCCGAACAGCTCGACTGGTACATTGGCTACGTCGCCGAGGAGCGTGCTGCCGGCCGGATGAGCTGAAGGCGGGCTGGGGCCGGTGCCCAACCCTGATCCTCACCGATCGCCCGCCAGGCGCCGGGTCTGACATCCACGTCGAGGACTGGCAGGCATGGGTCGCCGACGGCCTCGGCATCGTCACGAACGGCATGCTCTGCGTCACCGGCCCGGAACTGACGGTGGACGAGTGGACGTTGCGGCACCTCACGGAGCACTGAGGTAGCTCGCCGGCAGCTTCAATTCCGGCCTAGTGGCGAGGGTCGGCACTCCTGCGCCTCTGTGCCTAATAGGCAAAAGCGGCCCGCGTGCTACATGATGAGTCGCAACTGGGATACGGCGCTTGATGCGCCGGACGTAGGAAGCATGGCCATCCGATTTCAGACGAACCCACATAAGGCCGTTGAGGTCATTGTGTGGTTCGCGACCAAGCGGCCGGGGATCGATTTCCATTCGATCCTGAAGCTGCTGTTTTTCGCCGACAAGGACCACCTCAACGAATGGGGCCGCCCCATCGTGGGCGATCGCTACAACGCCCTGCAATATGGGCCGGTGGCGCAGATGACCTACGACATCCTCAAGCGCGATCCGCTGGCGCTGGAGGAGTTGAAGACGGCTAGCAAGGACCTCCCGTTTGAGGTCCAGAACAATTACTGCGTCTATCCTCATAGGGCGCCCGACCTAGATCGACTGTCAGAGACGGACGTGGACGCTCTTGAAGCGGCCTGGGAGCGCTATGGGCACCTCGACTTCAAGGGGCGCACTGACGAGTCGCACCGCCACCCGGCATACCGGAATGCGGAGATCGCTGGCCGACAGGCCATGCATTACGCCGACTTCCTTGAAGGCGAGATGGCGAACCCAGAAGTGATCGCCGATCTGGAAGAAACCGGACCGCGCCTGCGCCTTTGATGCCAATTTCTCTCAAGGTCGGTGATGTCATCCGCATCTACGACGGCACCACTGATCCGGGGAAGATGAAGCGGTTCCTCTGCGTGCTAGTCGCAGAGGGGTGGTTTCTGCGCATCAACACTAGGTCGCGAACTCATAACGGCTGGCACGGTCGCTCGCCCTGATCGTTGATCCTCCGGCATGGAGGATTGTGAATGGCGCGGTTTGACCTGACGGATGCGGAGTGGGCGGCGATCGAGCCGGTTC
>NZ_VRUU01000101.1 GCF_008039875.1 Methylobacterium sp. WL119
GGCCGCCATCAAACGCTTCATCGCCGAGAGCAACGGCAATCCGAAGCCCTTCGTCTGGACCGCCGACCCGGATCGCATCATCCAGGCCGCAAAGCGCGGGCACCAAGTGTTAGACTCGTACCACTAGCGCAGATGCCACAGGTTTAGCGCTAAATCATATTGATCAAATTACAAACGCCTTCAACAATCTAGAAAGCCAGATAGGCTCTGCTAACTCCAATGTATTGAACTCAGTTGGCGATTATTTGAGTAAATCTATCGATACATTGAACAGTATAGCTACTGCAGAGCCTCCTTAATCTAATCCGGGAACAGTTTTACAGAGTACAGAAAACCAAACAAATTCGACAATAGCTAGTAATACAAACATTACAGCCTTGTCGGCAACGGCGGATGATCCAGCCTCAAACCCAACAGTGATATGGACAGATGCGAGTGGAACCACGCATGCGTTTATTTCCGCTCAAACAGCGACCATCAATGCCAGCAATGAAGAAATCGATGTTGCTTCTGGTGCTTCCGTTACTATAAATTGCTCAAATAATCATATTCAAGCTCTGGGAGACAGTGGAACAACAGTCGTCGTGGATGGAAAAGAAAACACAATAGACGGAGACAACGGCAGCGATATTGTCAACCTACTTGGTGTTGGAACTACGGCTACCGTCAACGGTGGCGGCACTGTCGGCCTTATCAACAACCAGCAGACCTTGACGCTCGGCGACAGCGGCTCGACCGTCAACACCGCGCCCGGGGTCGTGAACGAGGTCATCAGTGGATCGGGTGAAGGCATCAACCTCACCGCCAACTCGGCCGCGAACATCGACGGCTCTGGTAATACGATCAATCTCAACACCGGCGACAGCATTGCCGTCCATGGCGGGGGAAACACCATCAACGGGGGCGCCGACGAACGCATCTACGTCGGAAATACAGACGGTAATCCCGACACACTCAATGTCAGCGATGACCGCGAGAATTCGGATGCGATCGATCACCAGACCACCGGGATCTTCTTCGGCCCCCAAACGCAGGCGTCTCTCAACGGAACAGGAGATGGATACTCGCTGGCGCCAGGAGATCAGATTTCAACTCCCAGTCCGGCTGATGCAATGAGCGATTACGAGGGTAATGCTCCGTACGACAATGCCTATTACAGCAATGAAGGAGATCCAAGCTATCTGGGGGATGGCTTCGATCCCGACGGCGGTGACGGTGGTGACTACGGGGACGGCGGCGACGACGGTTCATTTGGTGGCATTGATGACCCGCTGATCCTCAACCTCGCCCATGACGGCGTTCAGACCGTGAACGCCGACCATTCGCCCGCGCGCTTCGATATGGGGAACGACGGCCGCCGGGTTCAGACAGGATGGGGAACGCCAGGCGAAGGCTATCTCGTCGACCTTCCGAGCGGTGCCCAGACCCCGACCGATGCTGCCGATCTCGTGCCGACCTTCGAAGCCCTACGAGCCGCGGATACGAACCATGACAGCGTGCTCGATGCGCATGATGCGGGCTGGAGCAACCTGAAGGTCTGGGTCGATGCGTCCGGGACCGCGGTATCGGACCCCGGTTCGCTCCACTCCCTGGGCGATCTGGGCATCGTGTCTATCGATCTGAACGCCACGCCGGATGGTCGCCCCGATCACGGAAACACGATCTTGGCCGACGGGAGGTTCACGTGGGCCGACGGCTCTCGCGGCGACATCGCGGACGTCGCCTTGCGGTTCCGGACGAACCCGTCGCCGGTCTCGAACGGCGCGGCCGCCATCGATCCCGGAACCCAGACGCAGGCGTCGCAGCTCGTCGCGGCGCTGTCGACCTTCGGCGTCAGCCCGGCTGCCGAAAGCACGGTGCAGACCGCCCCGCCATCGGGTCAAATCGCCCTGACGGTCGATCCGACCGCCGCGCAAGCGCGCAGGCTGGCGGCCTAGGCTGTCCGGAATGGCGTCTCCCAGCGGCCGCGTCCTCCAGCGTCTGCTCGGCCGTGACGATCACCTCGGCGGTGCGGGCGGCGAGCGCCTTGCCGGCTTCCGAGGAGCCGGCCTGCACCACGACCGGATGCCCCTGCGGCGCACGCGGCACGTTGAGGGGGCCGCGCACCGAAACATGCGCCCCCTCGTGCGCGTGGAGGTGCAGCCTTTCGGGATCGAAGAAGCGCCCGGATTCGCGATCGCGCACGAAGGCGTCGTCCGCGTAGGAATCCCACAGGCCGCGCACGACATCGACGAACTCCTCCGCCCTGGCGGATCGGTTGGCATGGGCGAGGTGGCTCGCGTGGCTGAAATTCCAGGCCTCGCGCGGGTCGGCGGAGGTAACGAGGTTCCAGCCCGCGCGGCCGCCGCTCAGATGGTCGAGGAAGGCGAACTTGCGCGCGACGTGGAACGGCTCGTTGTAGGTCGTGGACGCGGTCGCCACGAGGCCGATGCGCTCCGTGACCGCCGAGAGGTGAGACAGCAGGGTCAAGGGCTCGAACTGGCCGACATAGCGGATCGCCGTCCGGCTCAGGGCGTCGAGGTCGTCGCCGCGGACGCTGACCCCGTCGGCGAGGAGGATCAGGTCGAACTTCGCCGCCTCGGCCGTGCGGGCGATCTGCCGGTCATGGGCGGCGTTGATCCCGGCATCGGCCTGCAACGACGGATGCCGCCTGCGGCGACATGGTGTCCGCCGGGATACAGGAACGCGCCCAGGCGCATGCGGTCGCGGCGTCCCATGCCCGTCGCCGCCTCACGCCGATCCGACGCGATATTGGCGCGGCGGCGCCGCGCCGGAGATCGCGAAGGCGCCGACGGAGCGGTCCCGGTAGATCCGCGGATTGTGCGAGGCGATGGTGCGGGCGTTGCGCCAGTAGCGATCGAGCCCGGTTCCGACCTTGACCGCGGAGGCGCCGAGCGCGTCGAACAGGCAGGTCGTCGCGGTCAGGATCAGGTCGGTGACCACGCCGACCGCCTGGTTGACCTCGACATCGGCGAGCGTCGCCTGTCGCTCCGCATCCGGCGATCCGGCACGGTGCGCGTCGTAAACCCTCTGCAGCGCCTCGGCGGCCTTGAGCACGATCGCGCCCGCCGCGTAGGCGTTGGCCCGAACGCGGCCCACGACCGCCTGGATCTGCGGATCGTCGGCCGTCCGCCCGGCATTGCCGTGGCTGTAGACGCGGGTCCGCTCGGCCACCAGCCGCGCCACGTCGTCGGCCGCAGCCCGGCCGACGCCCGCCAGCGTCGCCAGGTGCACGAGCTGGAAGAACGCCATGGCATAGGGGAAGCGGGCGGGATCGGGCTTGATCAGGCCCGGATCGAGCACCACGCCCTCGAAGGTCGCGGTGCCGCTGGCGGTGAGCGCCTGCCCGAATCCGTCCCAATCGTCGACGATGGTCACGCCGGGCGCGCGCGCGGGCACCGCCGCGGTGACCGGGCCGCCCGCTTCGTCCTCGGCCGAGAGGTGGATGTAGTCCGCGAACAGCGAGCCGGTCGTGTAGAATTTCCGGCCATCCACCACATGGGCGCCGTCACGCCGGCGCACCACCGTGTCGAAGGCGCCGACCTTGGCCGGCCCCGTTTCCGAGACGCCGCTGCCGATGGTCTCGCCGGCTCCGATCCGCCCGATCCAGGCCGCGCGCCATTCCGGCGACGACGAGCAGAGCGCATCCTCGGTGAAGCCGAAATGGGCCCGGAGCGCATTGGTGACATTGGAATCCGCGGCCGATAGCTCGACCAGCAGGGCGAACAGCTCGGGCAGGCTCGCGCCGTGGCCGCCCTCGGCCGGCGCGAGGCGCAGGGTGGTGAAGTTGGCTTCCCGCAACCAGCCGATCTCGGCATGAGGCAGGCGACGGCTGCGGTCCCGCTCGATCGCCGTGGCGCGGATCTCGGCGAGGACCGGGCGGAACCGGTCCGCGAGCTCTTCGTAGCGCCCGCTCGGCCCCGCACCCCAGCCTGCATCCGTCTGAGACATGAACACGATTTCCCGATTCCGGCCGACTGCGCGACAGAGTGACCGATAAATCGATGAATTGCCCTCCGACCTCAAGCCGAGCATCGTGCAAGCACATGTTTTTGGAATGTCTGCCCTGGCTTTGAGGAGGACAAGGTAATTTCGTTTCGATCTGTGCCGACAGGAAAGAAGACGGTTTCCCAGTCCAGATCTGGATCATCAAGCTTGGACCGATCGCTCGGCAGGATCTCAGTATTGTCCGTATACCGCCGCTCACGAACAGACAGGAGACGTATGCTCTCCGACAAGCCGATCGAAGAAGGCGCTTCCACGCATCCGGGGAAAATCGAAACCGTGGTTTCTTGATCCGACGCCCTTGCTCGACTTCAATACGCGAGCCGGCGAGCGGCGGGCGGGCCCGAGACGGCGTGGCCGCCGCCGTATCGGCCTCTCTCCCGCCTTCCAGCCGATGTGCGAGCCTTCGATGACCGACGAGACCCCGTGGCGGATCGCGCCCTCCCGCCGTTCGCTCCTCCGCACCGGGCTCGGCGGAGCCGCTGCCCTGGCGCTCGGTGCGCCGGCCGTACGCGCGGCGCCGCGCGAGGTGAAGATCAGCATGCAGCGCTCGTCGGTGCTGTTCACGGTGCTGAAGGTGAAGGGCACGCTCGCCGAGCGGCTCGCCCCGCTGGGCTTCACGCCGTCCTGGCACCTGTTCACCAGCGTGATCGAGCCGATGAATGCCGGCGCCGTGGATATTCATGCGGACGTCGCCGACGCCGTGCCGATCTTCACCCAGTCGGCCAAGGCGCCGCTCACCTTCTACGCCCGCGAGCGGGGCGCGCCCGCGGCCGAGGCGATCATCGTCCCGGCCGGGTCCCCGATCCGGACCGTGGCCGAACTGAAGGGCAAGACGGTCGGCGTCTCCCGCGGCTCGGGGAGCCATTACGTGCTGGCCGCCGCGCTCAGGCGCGCCGGCCTGACGTTCGCCGACATCAAGCCCGCCTACCTCCAGGCGCCGGACGGAGCCGTCGCCTTCGATCAGGGCAGCCTCGACGCCTGGTCGATCTGGGACCCGTTTCTGGCCTTCGCGGAGGCCAAGCGCCCGGTGCGGGTCATCGCCGACGGCGGCGGGCTGACGAGCTACCACCGCTATTATCTGGCGAACGACAGCTTCGTCGCGGCACAGCCCGAGGTGGTGGCGACCGTCTACCGCTCCCTGGTGGAGGCCGGTGCCTGGATGAAGGCGAACCCGGAGGCGGCCGTGGCGCTGCTCGCCCCGATCTGGGGCGACCTGCCGCCCGCGGTCGTCGCCGCAGCCAACAGCCGCCGGACCTACGCCGTCGAGCCGGTGGAGCGCGCCCAGCTCGGCGAGCAGCAGGCCATCGCCGACGTGTTCTACGAGGCCAAGCTCATCCCGCGCCGGATCGACGCCACCGACGTGCCGATCTTCCAGCCCCCCGTCGGCCGGGGCTGACGCCGTGGCCCATGCTCCCCGTTTCGGCATCTGGGCCGCCGTCCACGGCTCCCGCGCCTCCCACCACGATCCCGACGAGCCGGACGATGCCGGCTGGGAGCGCAACCGCGCCCTGGTGCTCGAGGCGGAGGCGCTCGGCTTCGACGCGGTGCTGGTCGCCCAGCACACGATGAACCCCTACGATTCCGGGCGCGACCAGCTCGAGGCCTGGACCGGAGCGGCGGCGCTCGCGGCGCTGACCCGGCGCATCGAGATCATCGCGGCGATCAAGCCGGGACTGTACCACCCGGTGGTGCTCGCCAAGATGGCGCTGCAGATCGAGCATATCAGCGGCGGGCGCTTCGCCCTGAACCTGGTGAATGCGTGGAACAAGGCGGAGTTCGAGCGGGCCGGCCTGCCCTTTCCGGCCCATGACGACCGCTACGCCTACGGCCGCGAATGGATCGGCCTCGTGGACCGGCTGATGCGCGGGGAGACCGTGACCTTCGCGGGTGCGCACTTCCAGGTCGAGGAGTATCGGCTCCGCCCGGCCGGCACCTTCCGGCCGCGGCCGACCATCTATCTCGGCGGCGAATCCGAGCCGGCCCGGGCGTTGGCGGCCGACCACGCCGACGTGTGGTTCATCAACGGCCAACCGCTGCGGGACGTCGCGGCCTTGATCGCCGACCTGCGCCAGCGTCCCGCCGCCAACGGCCCCTTGCGCTACGGGCTTTCGGCCTTCGTGATCGCCAGGGACACCGATGCCGAGGCGCAAGCCGAGCATGCCCGCCTCCTCGCCCTCGCAGAGCGCGACGCGCCGTTGCGGGCCGACACCCGCGCCCGGACCGATCAGGCGAGCGTGATGTTCGCCAAGACCGATGCCGCCGCCTCGCGGCACGTCGGAACCAATGGCGGCACCGCCGCCGGGCTGGTCGGCAGCTACGACACGGTGGCCGAGCGCATCCGCGCCTTCCACGCCGCCGGCATCGACCTGTTCATGCTGCAGTTCCAGCCGTTCGAGGCGGAGATGCGCCGCTTCGCCGAGCAGATCCTGCCGCGCGTGCGCTGAACCGGAGACCATCGATGAGCGGCCGCCAGCTGCACCTCAACGTCAACCTGCTGCATTCGGGCGTCTACCCGTCCGCCTGGCGCCTGCCGGACAGCCGGCCAGACGCCTTCGTCGACATCGACCACTTCGTGCGCGTCGCTCGGATCGCGGAGCGCGGCAAGCTCGACGCGATCTTCCTGGCCGACACGCCCGCGATCAACGACCGGATCGACCACCGGCCGTTCAACGCCCTCGAGCCGACCGTGGTGCTCGCGGCCGTGGCGGCGGCGACGCGCCATGTCGGCCTCGTGGCCACCGCCTCGACGACCTACAACGAGCCCTACAACCTCGCCCGCCGCTTCGCGAGCCTCGACCTCGTGAGCCGCGGCCGGGCCGGGTGGAACGTGGTGACGACGGCCGATGCCGCCGCCGGCCGCAACTTCGGCTTCGCGGGCGCCTCGGCGCACGGCGCGCGCTATGCCCGGGCGCGGGAGTTCACCGACCTCGTCCACGCCCTGTGGGACAGCTGGGAGGACGACGCGTTCGTCGGCGACAGGGCGAGCGGCCGCTTCGTCGACGCCGCCAAGGTCCACGCCGTGAAACATCGCGGCACGCACTATTCGGTCGCCGGGCCGCTCACGGTGCCGCGCAGCCCGCAGGGACGCCCGATGACCTTCCAGGCCGGCGGTTCGGAGGATGGGCGCGAGCTCGCCGCCGCCACCGCCGACGCGGTGTTCTCCCTGGCCCAGACGATCGAGGACGGCGCCGCCTACGCCCGCGACCTGCGCGCGCGGGCAGCGCGCTACGGACGGGGGGCCGACGCGCTGGTCGTCCTGCCGGGCCTCGCCACCGTGATCGGCTCCACCGAAGCCGAGGCGCGGCGGCGCCAGGACGCGCTCTGGGACCTCGTGCCGGTGGAGTACAGCCTCGCGCGCCTCGCGGGCACGCTGCGGATCGATCCTGCCCGCCTCGACCTCGACAAGCCGCTGCCCGATCCGCTGCCGCTGCCGCCGGATGCCAACCACACGATGTTCCTCGGCACCGTCGCGCTCGCGCGCCGAGACGCGCTGACGGTACGCCAGCTCCTGCGGGCCCTGGGCGGCGGCGTCGGCCACCGCATCGTCGCGGGCACGCCGGAGGCGATCGCCGACGACATCGAGGCCTGGTTCCGGGCCGGCGCGGCGGACGGCTTCAACCTGATGCCGGACGTGCTTCCGGACGGCCTGGAGACCTTCGTGGACGCGGTCGTGCCGATCCTCCAGCGGCGCGGCCTGTTCCGGCGCGACTACGCCGGGACCACCCTGCGGGATCATCTCGGCCTCGCGCGCCCTGCCAGCCGCTTCGCCGCGACGGGGGCCGCCGCTTCGGCGTGAGCCCCGTCGCGGCAAGGGGCCGGGAGAACATCGCTATCCTCCCGCCGCGAAACACGGCGACGATCCCCTTCGAACGGGCCGAAATTCGGCAATCGCTGCTCTTGATGCGAGACCTTCGTTTCGAGATACCAAGACCAGTCTTCATCATCGAAATTCCATCGAAAAGCGTGCGCCGTGCCTGCATCGACCCGTCGCGTCTTCCTGTCCGGCGCCCTGGCCCTTTGCGTCGGGCCGGCCCGCGCCGCGTCGGCGCCCCTGCGGGTCGTGGCCTCCTCGCTGCCGCATGCGGAGATCCTCGAATTCGTCGGCGACACGCTCGCCCCCGACCTGCCGCTGAAGGTGATCGAGATCTCGGGCGATCTGCGCCCGAACGCCCTGCTGCGTGACGGCGACGCCGACGCCAACTTCTTCCAGCACGTCCCCTTCCTCCGCTCGGAGGAGGCCGCCATGGGGATGCGCTTCGCCGTCGTGGCGGCGGTGCATGTCGAGCCACTGGGATTGTACAGCCGCCGGGCCAAGGCGCTCGCGGATCTGCCGGCCGGCGGGGTCGTCTCCCTGTCGAACAACGTCTCGAACACCCACCGCGGGCTGTCGCTGCTTCAGGCCAACGGCCTGATCCGGCTGCGGGCGACGGAGGCGGACGTGAACGCGACGGTGGACGACATCGTCGAGAACCCGAAGAGCTTCCGGTTCGTCGAGATCGCGCCCCCGCAACTGCCGCGCTCCCTCGACGACGTGGCGCTCGCGGTCATCAACGGCAACTACGCGCTGGAAGCGGGGCTGGAGCCTGCGCGGGATGCGCTGGCGCTCGAACGGGCCGAGGGCAACCCCTACGCGAACGTCCTCGTCACGACGGAGGGCCTGGCGAAGGATCCCCGCGTGTTGCGCCTCGGAACCCTGCTGACCTCGGCCGAGGTCGCGGATTTCATCCGCAAACGCTACCGCGGCTCGGTCGTCCCCGTCCGCCCGTCCTGACCGGCACGGCCCAGGCGAGGCCGCTCCGGCCCACCGATCGACCCTCTGCCCCCTCATCCCCGCCCGCTGCCCCGGCTTCGCCGGGCCGAGCGACAGGAGTCCACGACCGATGCGCTTCCTGAAGACTTTCGCCGTCGTTCTCTTGTCCATGGGCGCGATGGCGGCCCAGGCCGAGACCTTGAAGATCGGCACCGTGCCGGGCGCCTACAGCGACGCCGTCACCGCGGCCGCCAAGGAGGCCAAGGCGCAGGGCATCGACGTGAAGGTGATCGAGTTCAGCGACTGGACGACGCCCAACGTCGCCCTCGACGGGGGCGACATCGATCTGAACTTCTTCCAGCATCGTCCCTTCATGGAGAACGCCGCGAAGCAGAAGGGCTACCGGTTCGACATCGTCGGGCTCGGCATCCTGCAGAACATCGGCCTGTTCTCGCTCAAGCATAAGAGCCTCGACCAGGTCCCGGTGGGGGGCAAGGTCGCCATCGCCAACGATCCGGTGAACCAGGGCCGAGGCCTGCTGCTGCTGCAGAAGGCCGGCCTCATCAAGCTCAAGGACGATGTCGGCTTCCTCGGCACCGTCGACGACATCGTCGAGAACCCGAGGACGCTGAAATTCACCGAGGTCGAGGGGCCGCAACTGGTGCGGATCACCGGCGATGTCGATCTCGCGCAGGGGTATCCGCATTTCATCGTCGCCGCCGGTGCCTTCGATCCGACGAGCGGGCTGATCTATTCCGGGATCGAGGACAAGCTCTTCGCGGTGAGCTTCGTCACGAAGGCCGCTCGCAAGGACGATCCGACGATCCGGAAATTCGTCCAGATCTTCCAGAACTCCGAGGCCGTGAAGCAGCAGATCGACAAATCCTTTGCCGGCAGCGACAAGCTGTACCTGCTCGCGTGGCAGAACTGACGATGGCGAGCTTGGCTCTGGACAGTCTCGGATCGATCGATCCGGCCGCGCCGAAGGCGACGGGCGCAAACGCGGTCCCGGTGGCCCGGGAAGACGCGGCCCGGCGCGGCGTCGGCACGGTGCGGTTCGAGAACGTCGCGAAGACCTATCGCTCCGCGGGCGGCGAGGTCCGCGCCCTCGACGACGTCAGCCTCGACGTCTCGTCCGGCGCGATCTTCGGCATCATCGGCCGCTCGGGTGCCGGCAAGTCGACCCTGCTCCGGACTGTCAACCGGCTGGAGGAGCCCACATCGGGCCGCGTGCTGGTCGACGGCGAGCCCATCGAGGCCCTGCGCACGGACGGTCTCGTGGCCCTGCGCCGCCGCATCGGCATGATCTTCCAGCACTTCAACCTCCTGTCGGCCAAGACCGTCCGGCAGAACGTGGCCCTGCCGCTCAAGGTGGCCGGCGTCGTCAGGGCGGAGGTCGACCGGCGGGTCGCGGAGGCGCTGCGCCTCGTCGGCCTGGAGGGCAAGGCCGAGACCTATCCGTCGCGCCTCTCGGGCGGGCAGAAGCAGCGCGTCGGCATCGCCCGCGCCCTGGTCAGCGACCCCGAGATCCTGCTCTGCGACGAGGCGACCTCGGCGCTGGACCCGGAGACCACCCTGTCGATCCTCGGCCTGCTGCGGCACATCAACCGGCGGCTCGGCCTGACCATCATCCTCATCACCCACGAGATGAGCGTGATCCGCGAGATCTGCACCGACGTCGTCGTGCTGGAAGCCGGGCGGATCGCCGAATCCGGCCCGGTCTGGCGCGTGTTCGGCGCGCCCGAGCACCCGGCGACCCGGGCGCTGCTGGCGCCCCTCACCCGCGACGTGCCGGACGACCTGGCGCAGCGGCTCCTGTCGCATCCCGCGCCGGGCGCGCAGGCCGTGCTGCGGATCACCTATGCCGGGCGTTCCGCGCCCGACCTGTCGGCCCTCGTCGCGGCGACGGGGGGATCGGTGCGGCTTCTGCAGGCGGGCGTCGAGCGCATCCAGGGGCATGCCGTCGGCCGCCTGCTGATCGCCGCCGAGGGGATGCAGGCGGAGGCCCGGCTGAGGGCCATCGGGGAAACCGTCGAGGGGATCGGCTATGTCGCCGCAGATGATTGACCGCCTCTGGCAGGCGGCGTTCGACACGATGTTCATGGTGGGGGTCTCGGCGGGGATCGCGGTGGTCGCCGGCATCCCGCTCGCGCTGTTCCTCGTCACCTCCGGGCCGGGCGGCATCTTCCCGGCGCCGCCGGCGAACCACTTGGTCGGCCTCGTCGTGAACGGCTTCCGCGCCGTGCCCTTCATCGTGCTGCTGGTCGCGCTGATCCCGTTCACCCGGCTCGTCGTCGGAACCACGATCGGCGTCTGGGCCGCCATCGTGCCGCTGGCGGTGAGCGCGACGCCGTTCTTCGCGCGGATCGCCGAGGTCTCGCTGCGGGAGGTCGATCCCGGGCTGGTCGAGGCGGCCCAGTCCATCGGCTGCCGCCGTCGCCACATCCTGCTCCACGTGCTGCTGCCCGAAGCCCTGCCGGGGATCGTCGGCGGCTTCACCATCACCGTCGTGTCGATGATCGGCGCGTCGGCCGTGGCCGGTGCGGTCGGCGCGGGCGGGCTCGGCGACGTGGCGATCCGCTACGGCTACCAGCGCTTCGACACGACCGTGATGTCGGTGGTGATCGCGATCCTGATCGTTCTCGTCTGCCTCGTGCAATTCACGGGCGACAGCGTCGTGCGGAGGCTCCGGGCGCGATGAGCGACGGCCGAAAGCAGATCCGGCTCAACGCGTTCAACATGAACTGCGTCGGCCACATCAACCACGGCCTGTGGACCCACCCGCGCGACCGCTCGGCCGCGTACAACACCCTGCGCTACTGGACGGACCAGGCGAAGCTTCTGGAGCGCGGCCTGTTCGACGGGCTGTTCATCGCCGACATCCTCGGCGTCTACGACATCTACGGCGGCGGCATCGACGTGACGGCGCGGGAAGCCGTGCAGCTGCCGGTGAACGACCCGACGCTGATCGTTCCGGCCATGGCCGCGGTGACGGAGCATCTCGGCTTCGGCATCACGCTCAACGTCTTCGCGGAGGCGCCCTACACCTTCGCCCGGCGCCTCTCGACGCTGGACCATCTCACCGGCGGGCGGGTCGGCTGGAACATCGTCACCGGCTACCTCGAGAGCGCCCATCGCGGCCGGGGCGAGGCGCTTCCGGCGCACGACAGGCGCTACGATTACGCCGACGAGTATCTCGAGGTGCTCTACAAGCTCTGGGAAGGAAGCTGGGACGACGCGGCGGTGCGCCGGGATCGCGAGGCGCGGGTGTTCAGCGATCCGGCGCTGATCCGGCCGGTCTCCCATCGCGGCGAGTTTCTGGCGGTCGACGGCTACCACCTGTGCGAACCCTCGCCCCAGCGGACGCCCGTGCTCTACCAGGCGGGCGCCTCCGGCCGCGGCCGGGCCTTCGCCGGACGGCACGCCGAGTGCGTGTTCATCTCGGCGCGCGACAAGACGTCGGCCCGCGATTCGGTCCGCGCGATCCGCGCCGAGGCCGCCGCCGCCGGGCGCGACCCGCAGGACGTGAAGGTGTTCATCGGCATCGCCGCCATCCCCGGCCGCACCCGTGCCGAGGCGGAGGACAAGCGCGCCGAGTACATGCGCTACGCCAGCGCCGAGGCCGGGCTCGCCCACTTCTCCGCCTCCACCGGCATCGATTTCGCCCGCTACGGCCTCGACGAGCCGATCCCCTACGCCCCGGGCAACGCGATCCAGTCGGCCACCGCCGCGGCGGCCAAGCGCGGGCTGACCAAGCGCGACCTGCTCTCGGAAATGGGCCTCGGCGGCCGCTACGCGGTGCTGACCGGCGACGCCGCGTCCATCGCCGACGAGCTGCAATCCTGGGTCGAGGAGGGCGAGGTGGACGGGTTCAACCTCAGCCGCCTCGTCGTGCCGGAAAGCTTCTCGGATTTCATCGACCTCGTGATCCCCGAGCTCCAGGACCGCGGCCTGTACAAGACCGCCTACACGCCGGGCTCGCTCAGAAACAAGCTGTTCGGCCAGGGCGACCGCCTGCCCGCCCGCCACGCCGCACACGCCTATCGCGGCGCCGCCGCGCTCGGAGGCTGACCGCAGGCGTCCTGCCGCCATTCCGAAGAGCCCGGCTGCGACAACAGCGAGGCTCGGATGGCCGGCCCCCTTCCGGCCGGATCGAGGCGAGTCCCCCGCGATGGATCTCACGGGTCGCCGGCGCCCTCGCCCGCGACGCCGGCCGGCCTGCCGCCGGACGACATGACGTATCGCCCACGATCACGGTGGCGGTCCTGCGGAACGAGCGGCGCGGCGAAGCGAAACGGGGACCGGCAAGCCGCGATCAGGTCGCCGCCTCATCCTCGCCCCAGCGACGCAGCGCCCGGACATGCGGCCGCAGCAGCGTGATGCCGAGAAGCGAGATGCCCGCGAGCGTCGTGCCGAACAGCGCGATCGGCAGCCACGCCCCACCCGAGGCTTCCGCCAGCACCGTGCCGACGATCGGCGTCAGGCCCCCCGCCACCGCGCCGCTGAACTGGTAGCCGATCGAGATGGCGGTGTAGCGCACCCGGGTCGGGAAGGCGCCGGCGACGTAGCCGGCCACCACCGCGTAGAAGCTCGCGATACCGAGCTGGATCAGGCACAGGCCCAGCGTGATCGCGGCGAACGAGCGCGTCTCCAGCAACAGGAACAGCGGGTAGGGCGTGACGATGCACCAAAGGAGCGAGAGCTGGAGGAAGCGGCTCTCGTCGCCGAGCCGCTCGGCCACGCGCGCGGCCACCGGCTGGACGACGAACTGCACCCCGGCGGTGATCAGAAGGGCATCGAGGATCACCGCGCGCTCGATATGCAGGTACTGCACGGCGTAGGTGATCAGGAACACCTGGTAGAGATACACCGAGGCGATGGCGAAGGTGTTGGCGGCGATCGCCATCAGCAGCGGGCCGCGCTGCGTGCGCAGCACCTCCGGGATCGGCGCCGCCCGGGCGAGCGCCTCCCGATCGGCCGCCCGCGCGGCCTGGAACGCCGGCGATTCCGCGACGCCGAGCCGGATGACGAACCCCACCGCCAGGAGCACGACGCTGGCAAGGAACGGCAGGCGCCAGCCCCAGGCGAGGAACGCCTCCTTGTCCATCAGCCCGGCCAGGCGGAACGCCAGCAGCGAGAGGATCTGCCCGGCCGGGCTGCCGAGCTGGGCGAAGGAGGCGAAGTACGTGCTACGCCCGCGGGGGGCGTGCTCGGCGGCGAGCAGCACGGCGCCGCCCCACTCGCCGCCGACCGCGATGCCCTGGAAGAGGCGCAGCAGCACCAGGGCAACCGGAGCCCAGATGCCGGCCGAGGCGTAGGTCGGCAGCAGCCCGATCGCGCTGGTGGCCAGCCCCATCATGACGAGCGTGGCGATGAGTGCGCGCTTGCGCCCGAAGCGGTCGCCGAGGTGGCCGAAGATGAGGCCGCCGGCCGGCCGCGCCAGGAAGCCGACCGCGAAGGCGCCGAACGCGGACAGCGTGCCGAGGAACGGGGTCTCGCCCGCGAAGAACAGCGGGCCGAACACCAGCGCAGCGGCGACGCCGTAGATGAAGAAGTCGTACCACTCGATGGTCGTGCCGATGAAGGCGGCGACCGCGGCGCGGCGCGACTGATCGGCGACGCCCGCGGAGGGAGTGGGTGACGCCTGCATGTCCGCTCCGCGACCAGGGGCCGAGCGCGCATCACCCGGCTGGTCATCAGGTCACGACCGCCGCCGCCGCGCAAGCCGGGGTCGCCGCGCAGCATCAGGCCATCGACCGCATCGGCGACCCGACGATGATCGATGTCGCGTCGCACGAAGCCGGTGAGCACGGTGCGCCACCTTGGCATCCAGACGGCCGCCTATGCCGGCATTCCCGCGGCGAACGGCGCGTTCCGTTGGCTGCAGGGCGGGCGTCGTCCGATCGAGCACCGGGCTGCCCTCACGGGCATCCTGTTCGGGCCGCGCACGGGGCTGCCGTGGGAAATTTCGCTGCGGCGGGCGATCCGGACCGGGCATCCCGCGGGCGGCGGCTAGGACTTGTCCGGCTCGGTCGAGGGGGCGGCGAGGGCGCCCACGCCGTTGCCCATCTCCAATCCCCGGTGGGGCGGCACGCCGCTCGGCAGCACGGGCGCGGTCGCGGGCTCGTCCCGCACCTGCCCCAGGCCGGCTTCGACCTCCTGGATGAGGTCGGCGAACTTGTACGGCTTGCTGAGCAGGCGCGTCCCCGGCGGCAGCGCGCTGCGAAGATCCGCGCCCGCGCCCGAGGTGACGATGATGCCGACGCCGGGCCAGCGGTGGTGGACGAGATGGACGAGGGCGACGCCGTCGCCGACGATGCTGCGCCCCGTGATCAGCATGCGGACGGTGTCCGGTCCCTGGAGCACCGCCAGCGCCTCAGCGGCGGTGCCGACCTCGATGGCCCGGTAGCCGAGATCGGTCAGCATGTCGGCGGTGACCATGCGGACGAGCTGGTCCGCCTCCGCGATGAGGATGGCGAGAGGCCTGCCGTCACCGATCATCGAATACGCTCCTGATGTCCGTCTCAAGGTCGTCAAGACGAGGAGCTGCGGAGCACTCCGGCATGGCGATGGCCGCTCCGAAGAGTTCGAAGCCGCGAACTCTGATACCGCACCCGACGAAAACCTCCTAATCCGGGTGCGATCGGAATCCTCGGTGCGCCAAGTCCGATCGCGCATGGCGGAAGGCAATATCCGGCCGGCCGAACCCTGCTCGGATGCGGGCGGTCGGGACGGGGATGGAGCGTCGGCGGGCGCGGCGGTTCCGACGTCAGGCAACGACCGGTCCGTACGCCGCGGTCGCGGTTCCGGAGGGGAGACGGCGTGCCTGCGAGCCCGCTCCGCCTTCTGCCGAAGGGTCAGCGCGGCCACCTTCGCTTGGCGGCGGAGCGAACGGGCCTGCTCCAGCCGATGCCGGAACGCTTCCGGCCCCCGCCTCGAACGCTCGCCCCGAACTTCGTCTCGCCCGCCGCGTCCCCTGCCGGGAAAAATCTTTTCGGCCCGACTAGACGACCGGTCTAATCCGAGCTATCTCCCGGTCATGGCACGCGTCACCGCACAGACCGACACCCGCCAGGGCATCCTCGACACCGCCTACGGCCTCGTGGGCGCCAAGGGGTTCTCCGGGGTCGGGCTCAACGAGATCCTCGCTTCGGCCGGCGTGCCGAAGGGATCGTTCTACCACTACTTCGGCTCGAAGGAGGCGTTCGGCGAGGCGCTTCTGGAGGACTACTTCGACACCTACCTCGCCGAGCTCGACGCGATGCTGGCCGAGCCGAGCCTGAGCCAGGCCGACCGCCTGATGACCTACTGGCGGAAGTGGCAGGCGACGCAAGGGGGCATCGACGACCGGCGCAGGTGCCTGGCGGTGAAGCTCGCGGCGGAGGTCTCGGACCTGTCCGAGGCCATGCGCCTCGCCCTGAAGGCAGGCACCGCCGGGATCATCGAACGCCTGTCGCGAGCGATCGCGGCCGGCGTGGCGGAGGGCTCGCTCACGATCGCGAGCGAGCCGCACACGACCGCCGAGGACCTGTATCACGTCTGGCTCGGCGCCAGCCTGATGGCGAAGATCGGGCGGACCGACGCCCCGTTCGAGGCCGCCCTGGGCACGACGCGGCGCATCCTCGGCCTCGCGTCGCACTGATCATCCCCTCGGCGCCGGCAACGGCACGCGTGGCTGCGCAAAACCAAGACGACCGGTCTACTCTGATCCTCATCATTCCCCTGGGCCGGCGGGGGGAACGCGAACCGGAAGGAGAAAATCGATGCCTCACCACACCAAGACGCTGGCCGCCGCCCTCCTCGCAGCCGCCGGCCTGACGGCCCTCCCGGGCGCCACCACGGACGCGACGGCGCAGGAGCGGATCACCCTGGGGCCATCGGCGCCGTCCGCATGGCCCGGTTCGAGGAGGTCCGCGGCACGAATGCGGAACTCCGCCCCGCGCAGGCGGCCCCGGCCCGCGACCCGGCCGCGGAACGCGCCGCCAAGGCGCGGTAGCACCGCCAAGGCGCGGTAGCGCCGGCCCGCCCCATGCCGGCCCCCGCGCGGGGAGTCCCCCTCGAGGACGTCCTCGCACCCCACCTT
>NZ_VRUU01000102.1 GCF_008039875.1 Methylobacterium sp. WL119
TGCGCCGAGGCGCGGATCTCGGCCGCCGCCGCGTTCAGGTCCGACGTCGCCGCACGGTTCGTCCGGGCCAAGTCCGCAAGCCCAGAGACCATCCCGTTCAGCGCACGGGACAGCCGGCCGATCTCGTCGCCGCCGCGAACCTGCAGCGTCTGGGACAGGTCGCCGCCGCCGACCGTCTCGGCGAACGCCATCACGCTCTCCAGCGGACGCACCACCGCGCGGCTGATCAGGATCGTGACGAGGATCGCCAGGAGGACGCTGGCGAGCAGCGTCAGCAGGATCGAGAGCCGCGAGCGCTCGTGGATCGCGCCGATCCCGCGCTGGCCCACGGCGATGCTCTCGTCGAGGGCGACGCGGGTGCGCTCGACGGCGGCGATGGTGGCCTCGTAGGCGCGGCCGATCTCGGCGTTGCGGGCCTCGACGCCGGTGACGTCGCCGCCGACCGCGGCCACGAGCTGCGCCTCGCTCGCATCCCGGTACGGACGATAGATCGCGACGGCCTGCCTCAGGACGCCGTGCAGGCGGTCCCAGGCCGTCGTCCGATCCACCGAGAGGGCGCGGGCGCGGTAGGCGTCGGCCTCGCGGATCAGGTCGTCGAAGAGCGCGTCGGTCGATGCGGCCGTGCGTCGCCAGGTGGTGAGGACGTCCTCGTCGCGCATGGGCTGCCCTTGCGCCTTCATCAGCGTGGCGATCACCGCGTTGCGGCGCAGGATGCCGAGGTCGCGCGTCTGGTTGCCGAGGATGTCGAGCTGGCGCAGCACCGCGAGGTCGCGGGCGACGATGGTGTCGGTGGCGTCGCGGACCGAGCCGATCTGGCCGATCGCGTAGAGGCCGAGGGCGATCAGCACCACCGTCACGGCCGTGAAGCCGAGGAGGATCCGTTTTCCGATCGAGATCGACAAGGCGGCTGATGCTCCGGGTCGGGCGGCGTCGTGGATCGCGCGCGTCTCGCGCCTCAAGGCAGGGTGCGCCGCAGCAGCTGCGGCAGGTCGATGACGACGAAGTCGCCGAGGCCGGACGGGCCGGGATCGGCCGCGGCATAGCGCGAAACCGCTTCGCCGCCGAATCCGCCCTCCGCCGCGGCGGCCTCGGCGAGGTGGGCGAGCCCCAGCACGCGGTCGACGGCGAGCGCGGTCGGCGTTGCGGCCGTGCGAAGGACGACGAGGTGGCCGCCTTCGACGCGGTCCGCGTCCGGGCGGCCGAGCGCGCGGGCGAGGCCGACGACGCTGACGATCCGTCCGGACAGGGCGACGAGGCCGAGGATCGCGGGCGGCGCGCCCGGCACGGGCGTGCATGATCGCATGGGCACCACCCGCGCGACGTCGGCGAGGGGCAGGCCGAAGCGCTCCGGGCCGCAGGCGCAGATGAGATGGGCCTCGACCGGCGCGGCTTCGCGCGCCGTCGCCCCGCGCCGGGCGAGGGCGGCCGTACGGTCCGCGCGCAGCGCCGCCTCGCGCGCGCGCCGGCCGTCGCCCCGTTCCATCTGGCGATCCGCCGCGTTCACGCCGCCCCCGTTCCGATGCCGTCGCGGATCGCCGCCGCGCTCAGGGCGATCTCCCCGGCACGCGCCCCGTCGCCCTCGGGCAACGCCGCATCCGGCGGCAGCGCTTGGCTCAAGGCGACCGCATTGTCCAGCGCCCGGCGGGCGTCGGCGGTCCGTCCGAGGGCTCCGAGCAGCAGGCCGAGATGGTAATGGGCCATCACGTAGCCGCGATCGAGGTAGAGCGCGCCGCGGAAGGCCCGCTCGGCTTCGGCCTCGCGGCCGAACCCGAGCGCGAGCAGGCCCTCGTAGAGCCGAAGGGACGCATCGGTCGGCCGCGCGGCGAGCGCGTTCCGCAGGAGGCGCCACGCCGCGCCGGTGTCGCCGGAATCGGCCAGCATGCGGATCGTGCGCGCCACGTCCTCCGCCGTCTCGTCGACGACGGTTGGAGCGCTCGCCGCCGGCACCGGACGGATCGCTTCGGCGACGGCGTCTCCGGCAGGCACCGCGAGCAGCGCCTCGAGAGCCGGACCGGGTTCGATGGGAGTGGCGGCGGGCGGACGCTCGAGCCCGGCCGGCTCGGCAGGATCGGGAGGCGCGGGCAGTGACGCCGATTCGAGCGGGCGGCGATAGGCGACCGTGCCGGGGAGGTTCACCGCATCGAGCCAGCCCGCGAAGGCCGGATGGGGCTCCGCATGGCCGATCAGCAGCCAGCCGCCGGGCCGCAGGCGCCGGCCCAGCGCCCGCACGATCGCGGCGACGGTCTCGGCGCTGAAGTAGATCAGCACGTTGCGGCAGAGAATGAGATCGAACCCGTCGAAACCCTCGGCCGCCGTCCCGTCGACGAGGCTCATCAGGTTCTGGCGCTCGAAGCGCACCATGCGGCGAAACTCCGGCCGCAGGGCGTAGCCGCCCTCGCGGGCCGCCCCGGGGCTCGCCGGGATGCGATGGAAGTGGCGCAAGCGCTCCTCGACCGGCAGCGTCCGCAGCGCCCAGCGGCCGTACTCGGCCGCCCGGGCGGTGGCGAGGGCGGCGACGCTGATGTCGGTGCCGACGATCGCGACGCGCCAGTCCGCCAGGGCCGGGCCGAGCAGCTGGTGCAGCAGGATCGCCACCGAGTAGGGCTCGGCCCCCGTCGAGCAGCCGGCGCTCCAGACCCGGAGGCTGCGCTCGGCCGCGCGCCCGGCGATCAGGCCGGGTAGGATGGTCTCGCGCAACGCGGTGAACTGCTCGGCGTAGCGGAAGAAGAAGGTCTCGCCGATGGTGATCTCGGCCTCGAGCGCGGCCCATTCGCCGGCGCCCGCGTTCAGGCGCGCGTCGTAGGCCGCGGCATCGGCGACGTTGCAGGCCTTGAACCGCCGCCGCAGGCGGTCGAACAGCAGGTCGTCCTTGTCGGCGTAGTAGTGATGGCCGGTGCGCGCGATGATCCGCGCCTTGAGGGCCGCGTAGCCCGGATCGTCGTGGGGGCTCGGACCGGGCGGCCGACGCATGGGGTCCCGCGCCTTCCGCTCAGGCGGCCGGCAGCGCGGCGAGGCGCGCCTTCGCCGCCCGCGTCAGGTGGCCGACCCGGGCGCGCTCCTCGGCGCTGAGCAGGCGCGCCGGGTCGAGGGCGTGGATCAGCCGGTCGCCCCGGGCGATCTCGGCGGAGACGCAGCCGTTGAGGCTCGCGCCCGCGGCGACGGGCCGGATCGCGGCGGCCTCGACGGCGACGAGGTCGGTCACCCGGTCGACGAGCCAGGCCGCGGCGGCGTCCGGCGTCAGGATCAGGTGGGCGTAGGGGCCCGGGTCGTGCGCGCCCTCGCGCAGGCCGAGAAGGCGCGCGAGGTCGACCACCGGAACCGGCTCTCCGCCGAGGTTGAGGAACCCCGCGAGCCAGCCGCCGCAGGCCGGCGGCCGGAACAGGACCGGCAGCGGCAGCACCTCGCCGGCCGCGGATCGCGGCAGCGCGCATGGGGTGCCCGCGACGTCGAGGAGCAGGTAGCTGAGCGAGGCCGTCTCGGGCTGGGCCACCGGCGTTCCGTGCTCTCGCGCTCGTTGGAAGGGGGGACGAGGATCGGTGATAGGCCGGGCGCCGATGCGGGGCAATCGCGCCGCGCGCCGTCGGGCCGGGCTGCGGCAAATGCTTCGCAGAGGCCGGATCCTTCGCGGCGGCCCGGCTCTCCGCCGGAATGCCGTTGACCATCGCCGAGGCCTTCGTTAAGACACCGGTCACTTTTCACGCGGAGCGCCATGCGGGCGGCCCGCGTTGGGCGAGAGATCGATCCCGATGACGACGATCCTTTTCGTAGCGGAAGCGCCACCGACGGGGCGGCCCTGATCTCAGGGCCGCGATCCGGGCGGTGGCGCATGCAGGGTCCCTCGCGGGGCCCTTTTTTGTTGCCCGCGCCGATCGACGACATCGAGACGACGAAGACCAGCAAGGCGAGCAGGAGGAAGACGATGGGCGGCGAGGTCATGACCGGGGCCGAGATGGTCATCCGGGCGTTCCAGGATCAGGGTGTCGACACGCTGTTCGGGTATCCCGGCGGCGCGGTGCTGCCGATCTACGATGCGCTCTTTCACCAGGACGCGGTCAAGCACGTGCTGGTCCGCCACGAGCAGGGCGCCGTGCACGCCGCCGAGGGCTATGCCCGCTCGTCGGGCAAGGTCGGCTGCGTGCTCGTCACCTCGGGTCCCGGCGCCACCAACATCGTCACCGGGCTGACCGACGCGCTGCTCGACTCGATCCCGCTCGTCTGCATCACGGGCCAGGTCCCGACGCACCTGATCGGCACCGACGCGTTCCAGGAATGCGACACGGTCGGCATCACGCGCCACTGCACCAAGCACAACTACCTGGTCAAATCGATCGACGACCTGCCGCGCATCCTGCACGAGGCCTTCTACGTCGCCTCTCACGGCCGCCCCGGCCCCGTCGTCGTCGACCTGCCCAAGGACATCCAGTTCGCGAGCGGGCTCTACGAGCGTCCCTCGGTCGACGGGCACAAGACCTACAAGCCGGCGGTGAAGGGCGATGCGGACAAGATCCGCGCCGCCGTCGAGCTGATGGCGCAGGCGCGCCGCCCGGTCTTCTACACCGGCGGCGGCGTGATCAATTCCGGCCCCGAGGCCTCGCGCCTGCTGCGCGAGCTCGTCGCCGAGACGGGCTATCCGGTCACCTCGACCCTGATGGGCCTGGGCGCCTTCCCGGCCTCCGACGACAGGTTCCTCGGGATGCTGGGGATGCACGGCACCTACGAGGCCAACCTCGCGATGCACGAGTGCGACGTGATGATCTGCGTCGGCGCGCGGTTCGACGACCGCATCACCGGCCGGCTCGACGCGTTCTCGCCGTTCTCGAAGAAGATCCACATCGACGTCGACGCCTCCTCGATCAACAAGGTGGTCAAGGTCGACGTCGGCATCGTCGGCGATTGCGGATCCGTGCTCGCCGACATGCTGGAGGCATGGCGCGCCCTCCCGGCTCAGCCCGAGAAGTCCAACTTCGACGGGTGGTTCGCCAAGATCCGCACCTGGCGGGCGCGCGAGTGCCTCGCCTACTGGCCCTCGGGCACGATCATCAAGCCGCAGCACGCGGTGCAGCGCCTCTACGAGGCGTGCAAGGACCGCGAGACCTACATCACCACCGAGGTCGGCCAGCACCAGATGTGGGCGGCGCAGTACTTCAAGTTCGAGGAGCCGAACCGCTGGATGACGTCGGGCGGCCTCGGCACCATGGGCTACGGCCTGCCCGCGGCCATCGGCACGCAGCTGGCCCATCCCAAGGGCCTGGTCATCGACATCGCGGGCGAAGCCTCGATCCTGATGAACATGCAGGAGCTCTCGACCGCGGTGCAGTACCGCCTGCCGGTCAAGATCTTCATCCTGAACAACGAGTACATGGGCATGGTGCGCCAGTGGCAGGAGCTGCTGCACGGCTCGCGCTACTCGCAGAGCTACTCGGAGAGCCTGCCGGACTTCGTCAAGCTGGCGGAGGCCTACGGCGCCAAGGGCATCCGCTGCGACAAGCCGGGCGACCTCGACGCGTCGATCGCCGCGATGCTCGACTACGACGGGCCGGTCGTGTTCGACTGCATCGTCGACAAGAAGGAGAACTGCTTCCCGATGATCCCGTCGGGCAAGGCGCACAACGAGATGCTGCTCTCCGACTACCTCGGCGAGACCGGCATGGAGATCGGCGACGTGATCTCCGAGGAAGGCAAGATGCTGGTGTAGCCTCTTAGTTGCAGCCCGACCCTGGGGTCGGGCTGCGGTCCGCCGCCTCGGCGGCGACGCGCAGCCGTGCTTGCCTCGCGCCAGGGGTGCGAGACCGCGGATCGAACGAACTGGACGACGAGGACGCGCCCCGCGATGAACGCCATGAACACCCACTACCCCGATGCCGGCCGGATCGAGGCCGTCAACCGGCACACCCTCGCCGTGATCGTCGACAACGAGCCGGGCGTGCTCGCGCGCATCTCCGGGATGTTCTCGGGACGCGGCTACAACATCGAGAGCCTGACGGTGTCGGAGACGGAGGAGGCGCGCCATCTCTCGCGCATCACCATCGTCACCGCCGGCACCAACGCGGTGATCGACCAGATCAAGGCGCAGCTCGACCGCCTCGTGCCGGTGCACCGGGTCGTCGACCTGACCCTCCAGGGCAGCGCGCTTGAGCGCGAGCTCTGCCTGGTGAAGGTGGCGGGGCAGGGCGAGCATCGCGGCGAGGCGCTCCGGCTCGCCGCCGCCTTCGGCGCCAAGACGCTCGACGCGACGCTGACCTCCTTCGTGTTCGAGCTGACCGGCGCGACCGAGGAGATCGACCGCTTCATCCGCCTGATGACCGTGCTCGGCCTCGTCGAGATCTCCCGCACCGGCATCGCCGCGATGGGCCGCGGCGCCGACCCGATGTGACGGATTTCCGACGACGGTGCTAAGGTGCCGTCGCGATGCCGGAGGGCTGGGGATGCGGGCACGGCTCGAACGAAAAGGGGACGACCTCGTCCTCGCGGTGTCGGAAGACGACGTGCGCGAACTCGGGTTGGTGGTCGGCCAGGACGTCGAGATCCATCCTGTCCGGGTCGCATCCGCTTCCGAGCCCGCGCGGCGCTTCGTGAACGGTTTCCCGATCTACACGATGGCCGAGATGGCCGCGGAGATGCGGCGGCTCGGACCCGACTTCGAGCCTCCGACCGTCGATTGGGGGCCGGATGTCGGCTCCGAGATCATCGATGACGACGATCCCCGCTGAACGCATCCTCCGCCCCGGCGACTTGATCCTCGTCGACCTCGATCCTGTCCTTGGGACCGAGCAGCGCGGGCGACGTCCGGCCCTGATCGTTTCGACCCTCGAGATGAACACGCTGACCCGACGGATCATCATCTGCCCGATCACACGGAACCTCGATCCCTGGCCGACGAAAGTTCTCCTGCCCGACGGCGTCGGCGCGGCGGGGGCGATCCTCGTCGATCAGGCTCGCTCGATCGATCGAAAGGCCCGAACGCTCCGGTCTCTCGGAGCCGTTCCCGCCCCCATCCTGCAGGAAGTCCGCTCGAAGCTGGCCGCTCTCATCGGCGTGCGCATCGGCGATGCGGCAGAGACAAGCGCGCGCCCATGACCACCCTCTACTACGCCCCCGGCGCCTGCTCGCTCGCCGCGCACATCGCGCTGGAGGAGGCGGGCGCGCCCTACGACACCGTGCGCCTCGACCTCGCCGCCGGCGACCAGCGCGCGCCGGAATACCTCGCGATCAACGAGCGCGGCCGGGTGCCGGCCCTGGTCGCGGGCGACTGGGTCCTCACCGAGAATTCGGCCATCCTGCGCCACGTCGCCCGCGCGCACCCGGAGGCGAGGCTCTGGCCCGAGGACCTGAAGGCGCAGGCGGTGGCCGACGAGTGGCTGTGCTGGCTCTCGATCAACCATCACCCGGCCTACGCCCATATTCGCCGGCCGGAGCGCTACAGCAACGACGAGGCGGCGCTGCCCGGCATCCGCGCCAAGGCGGCCGACACGTTCGGCGACCTGTGCACGATGACCGAGGTCCGGCTCTCGAACGGCGGCTGGGCTGTGCAGGATCGCTACAGCGTGGTCGACGCCTACCTGATGGTCTTCTGGGTCTGGGCCCGCGGCCCAACGCTGCGGTTCGACATGCCGGCCCGCTTCCCGTCCTGGACCGCCCACGCCCGCACGATGGCCGAGCGGCCGGCCGTGCAGGCCGTCTTCGCCCGCGAGGGCCTGCCGCTTCCCGCCTGACGCGCGCCTGCGACTGGACGCCTTGCGGCCGGCGACGAATCACCCTATCAGGCGAACCGTACGGTACGGTACGGCTCGGCACCCGATGGCAGCAGGCTCGGCGATCCACGACGCGACCCCCTCGGTCCGCCAGCAGGCCGTGTTCGATGCGGTCCTGGACTTGATGGTGGAGGCGGGCGACCAGCTCACCATGGATGCGGTCGCGCGCCGGGCGAGCTGCTCGAAGGAGACGCTGTACAAGTGGTTCCGGGACCGCGACGGCCTGCTGACAGCGACGGTGCAATGGCAGGCCTCGCGCGTGCGTGCCGGGCAGTACGAGGCCCGCGCGCTCGACGTCGCCGCCCTGAGCGAGAGCCTTCGCGATTTCGCGACAACCTGGCTCGGCGTGATCTCGAGCCGGGCCTCGATCGCCCTGAACCGCATTGCCATCGGCGACGCGGCGTCTCGGAAGAGCAACCTCGGCAGCATCGTGCTCGCCAACGGGCGCTTCGCGATCGGCGACCGCCTGAAGCCGGTGCTGGAGGCCGGCCGCGCGGCGGGGCTTCTCGCCTTCGACGACAGCGAGACCGCCTTCCGGACCTTCTTCGGCCTCGTCGGCCGCGACGTGCAGATCAGACTTCTGCTCGGCGATGCGATCGTCTTCGACGCCGCCGAGATCAGACGCGACGCCGCCCGGGCGGTGGAGCAGTTCCTGGCCCTCTACGGCCAGCCCAAGCGCTAACCACAACCCCTTCACGAGAGAGGACACACATCATGCGGGTCTACTACGATCGCGACGCCGACCTGAACCTGATCAAGGGCAAGAAGGTCGTCATCGTCGGCTACGGCAGCCAGGGCCATGCCCACGCGCTCAACCTGCGCGATTCCGGCGTGAAGGACATCGCCATCGCGCTGCGCGAGGGCTCGGCCACCGCCAAGAAGGCGGAAGGCCAGGGCTTCAAGGTGATGTCGGTCGCCGAGGCCGCCAAGTGGGCCGACGTCGTGATGATGCTCACCCCCGACGAGCTGCAGGGCGACATCTACAAGGAGTCGCTGGAGCCGAACATGAAGCAGGGCGCCGCCCTCCTGTTCGCCCACGGCCTCAACGTGCACTTCAACCTGATCGAGCCGCGTCCCGACCTCGACGTGCTGATGGTCGCCCCGAAGGGCCCCGGCCACACGGTCCGCGGCGAGTACCTCAAGGGCGGCGGCGTGCCGACCTTGATCGCCATCGCCCAGGACGCCTCGGGCAACGCCCACGACCTCGGCCTGTCCTACGCTTCGGCCAACGGCGGAGGACGTGCCGGCATCATCGAGACCACCTTCAAGGAAGAGTGCGAGACCGATCTCTTCGGCGAGCAGGCCGTGCTGTGCGGCGGCCTCGTCGAGCTGATCAAGGCCGGCTTCGAGACCCTGGTCGAGGCGGGCTACGCCCCCGAGATGGCCTATTTCGAGTGCCTGCACGAGGTGAAGCTCATCGTCGACCTCATCTACGAGGGCGGCATCGCCAACATGAACTACTCGATCTCGAACACCGCCGAGTACGGCGAGTACGTCACCGGCCCGCGCATCGTCACGTCCGAGACCAAGGCCGAGATGAAGCGCGTCCTGGACGACATCCAGTCGGGCATCTTCACCCGCAACTGGATGCTGGAGAACAAGGTCGGCCAGACCTCGTTCAAGGCCACTCGCGCCAAGCTCGCCCGTCACCCGATCGAGGAGGTCGGCGCCAAGCTCCGCGGGATGATGCCGTGGATCTCCGAGAAGGCGCTGGTCGACAAGACCAAGAACTGATTCTCTTCGGACCTTCGGTCGCGCCGTTCCCGACGACCGTCGACGAGGAAGGCCGGCCCCGTGGAAGCGGGGTCGGCCTTTTTCATGCGCCGGCCAAACGCGGCAATTGCCCGCGCGGACGTTTGAGGGGACAGTGCCGCCGCGAAATTCCGGGACAACTCGGCGACGCAAGGATCGCGGAGGCTCGGCCGGCTCAGGAGGAAACCATGGCCTCGCTCTATTCGGACGCGCACCGCGCGCTCCAGCAGGAATTCAAGACCACCAAGCTCGCCGACCGCCTCGACACCCAATGGGTGCACGAGACGATCCAGGACGACGAGGCGGCCTTCATCGGCTCGCGCGACATGTTCTTCCTGTCGACCGTCGATCCCGACGGCATGCCGACCGTCTCGTACAAGGGCGGCAGCCCCGGCTTCGTGAAGGTGCCGGACGACCACACGCTGGTGTTCCCCGGCTTCGACGGCAACGGGATGTTCTACTCGATGGGCAACATCGAGGGGCAGGCCAAGGTCGGGCTGCTCTTCATCGACTTCGAGACGCCGCACCGCATCCGCGTTCAGGGCACCGCCACGCTGCTGCGCGACGACCCGCTGATGGCGCGCTACACCGAGGCCAAGTACCTCGTGCGCGTCGACGTGGTGAAGATCTGGGTCAACTGCCCGCGCTACATCCACAAGTACGAGAAGGTCGCGCAGAACAAGTACGTCCCGACCCCCGGCAGGGAGACGCCGCTGGCCGCGTGGAAGCGCCTCGATCTCGCCGGCGACGTGATCTCCGACGCGGACAAGGCCCGCGTCGCCAAGGAAGGCCGCCTGGAGGTTCCGGAATACCAGGCGCTGGTCGCCCGCGGCGAGGCTTAGGCCTCAGGCGCCGAGCCGGCGCGCGAGGTCGGCGAGGTCGGCGGCCGCGAAGGTCACCGGCACGCTCGGCGCCGTCTCGCCGCCGGCCGGCCCGTGCTCGCGCGGACGGGCGACGTGGGCGGTCGCCAGCCCGTGCTGCGCGGCCGCCGCGAGATCGCTCGAATGTGCCGCGACCATCAGGGTCTCGGAGGCCGCGAAGCCGAAAGCCGCGACGGCGTCGCGATAAAGGGCCGGCTTCGGCTTGTAGTCGCGGGAATAGCCTGCGCCGAGGATCGCATCGAACCACAGCCTGTTGCGCCGCGCCAGGTCGACCATCAGCCGGACAGGCCCGTTCGAGACCGGCGCGAGCAGGTGGCCCATCCGCAGGCGCGCCAGCGCCTCCGGCACCTCCAGCCAGGCGTCGAGCCGGTGCCAGGCCTGGACGAGCTCGGCCCGGACGGCCTCGGGAACCCCGGCGATCCCGAAGGCGGCGAGCACCTCCGGCAGCGACTCGCCCTGCAGCGCGTCGAGGTCGACGTAGGCGCGGGCGCCCGACCGCACCGTCTCCATCGACGGCCCGTAGCGCGCCCGCCACGCATCGGCGAAGGCGCCGCCGTCGAGCGCCGCCGCATAGGGCGCGAGCAGCCGCTCCGCCTCCCGCGCCACGCCCGAGCGCCAATCCACGAGCGTGCCGAAGACGTCGAAGACCAGCGCCCGGATCGCCATCACACGCTCCGCAGCCGGGTGCGGCGGACGAAGCCGACGATGTCCTTGACCGCGTCGAGGGTCGGCGCGGCGATCGCCTCGGCGCGCTCGGCGCCGTCGGCCAGCACCGCGTCGATGTGGGCGGTGTCGGCGGTCAGGCGCTTCATCTCGGTGGCGATCGGCGCCAGCGTCTCGACGGCGAGCTCGACCAGCGCGCCCTTGAAGGCGGAGAATTGCGCGCCGCCGTGATCGGCCAGCACCGCGTCGCGCGTCGTGCCCTTGAGCCCGGCGAAGATGCCGACGAGGTTGTCGGCCTCCGGCCGGCCGGCGAGGCCCGCGACCTCCGAGGGGAGGGCGTCCGGGTCGGTCTTGGCCCGGCGCACCTTGCTGGCGATCGCGTCGGCATCGTCGGTGAGGTTGATGCGCGAATTGTCCGAGGCATCGGACTTCGACATCTTCTTGGTGCCGTCGCGCAGGCTCATCACGCGGGCGGCAGGTCCCCCGATCAGCGGCTCGGTGATCGGGAAGAACCCGGCGCCCGCATCGTGCCCGTGCGCGGCGATCGAGCCGGCGAAGTCGGTGTTGAACTTCTGCGCGATGTCGCGGGTCAATTCGAGGTGCTGCTTCTGGTCCTCGCCCACCGGCACGTGCGTCGCGCGGTAGGCCAGGATGTCGGCCGCCATCAGCACGGGATAGTCGTACAGGCCGATCGAGGCCGCCTCGCGGTCCTTGCCGGCCTTGTCCTTGAACTGGGTCATCCGGTTGAGCCAGCCGAGCCGCGCGACGCAGTTGAACACCCAGGCGAGCTCGGCGTGCTGCGGCACCTGGCTCTGGTTGAACACGATCGAGCGCTTCGGATCGATGCCGGCGGCCAGGAAGGCGGCCGTGACCTCGCGGATCTGGCCTTTGAGCGCCTCCGGGTCCTGCCACAGGGTGATCGCGTGCAGGTCGACGACGCAGTACAGGCACTGCGCCTCGCGCGCCTGCATCTCGACGAAGCGCTTGATCGCGCCGAGGTAGTTGCCGAGATGCAGGTTGCCCGTCGGCTGCACGCCCGAGAACACCAGTTCCTTGAACGCGGCCATCGGCGCGGTCCCTCGAATGCCGGGCCGAGGCGATCTCGCGTCCCTGGAAGGCCGGGTTTCTGGCACCCGGGGGACGAACCGGTCAAGGCGAGGGCTGCTAGGGCTCGCGATAGGCGCCTTGCGCGCTCGGGCAGAGGTCGAGCAGCACGCAGCGGCCGCAGGCGGGCTTGCGGTGGTGGCAGACCTGCTGGCCGTGCAGCATCAGGATCTCGTGGTTGTCGTAGAGGTCCTGCGCCGACCAGTCGGCCGGAAGCTGCGCCCGCAGGATCGGGTGCGAGGGGCCGACATCCACCTTCGCTCCGATCACCCCGAGGCGCTGGGCGACGCGGTGGTGGTGGCTGTCCACCGGCAGCGCCGCCATGCGCAGCACCGAGAACGACAGCACCGCCGCGCTGGTCTTCGGCCCGACCCCGGGGATCGCCTCGAGCCAGGTGCGCGCCGCCTCGACCGGCATGTCGGCCAGGAAGGCGAGGGACAGGCTGCCGTGGCGCGCCTCGACCGCCCGGAGCACGGCCTGGATGCGCGGCGCCTTCAGCTCCGGCCAGGTCACGCCGCGGATGGTGTCCTCGATCGCCTCCACCGGCGCGGCGAGCATGTCCGCCCAGTCGGGATAGCGGGCGCGCAGCGCCTTGAACGCGCGGCCCGAATCGGCGTTGCGGGTGCGGTGCGAGAGCAGCGACGACACCAGCTCCGAGAGCGGGTCGAGGCTGTGGAAATACGGGATCGGGCAGCCGTAGACCGGGCACAGCCTGCGGTGAATCTCGAGCGCCTTCGCCGCGAGGTCGGCGGGCGCGTCCTCCGGGACCGCGGCGGTGGGGCGCGGCGGACGTTCGGCGGCGAAGAGGTCGTGGCGGTTCGCGCTGGGCATGAGGGCGGAATCCGCGAGGATTCCCGCCGGTTCCGCCCGCGCGACGTCGCAGGTCCACCGCGTCGGCGCGTCGACGTTACCGCGTCAGCGCGTAGATGTTCACGTCGAGCTTGTCGTCGGCCTTGTCGTTGAGGTCGGTGACGTACTCCTCGATGAAGCGGTCCTGGACGACGATGTCCTTGGCGTCGAGGTAGGTCGTCAGGGTCTCGTAGGTGCCGTCGATGTCGTCGTAGGAGCCCTTGTGCGGGAAGCGCAGGGCCTTGCCGGAGGGCGTCGTGCCGAAGTGCAGGCCGTCGGCGGCGCTCGGCGCAGGCTCGGGGGCGGAGGCCACCGGGATCATCGCCTCGTAGACGAAGCCGTCGTCGTCGGTGCGGGTGAAGACTGCGAGCGGGCGCCCGGTCGCGGCGATGCCGGCCTTGGCGAGGTCCGCCTCGATCTTGGCAAAGGCCTCCTTCAGGCTCGGCACAGCCTCCTCCCACTTCGCCTTGCCGGACAGGATCGCGGCGGGCTTGGCCGGCAGCGTCACCGCGTCGACGTCGTCGGCGTTGGCCGGGGTCTCCACCAGGGTCTTCCGCCCGGAGGCCTGAGGCGGTGCCGGGGGCGGCGCCGGCGCGGGAGCGGGCGCCGACGGCAGGGTCGGCGACGTGATCGCCTTCTCGGGCGCGGGCGCGGACGACTTGTTCGGATCGGCGGGCGGGTTCGGCGCGGTCGTGGTCGGGAGCGGGTCCGTCACCGCGGGCGAGGGCGCCGTCGAGGCCGGCGGCGGGGGCTGCTCGGCCAGGACCGGCAAGGCCAGGACGGGAAGGACGGCGGCGCCGAGAAGGCCGGCGGCGAGCGTGAGGCGAGGGCGGGTCAAGGCAGCGCTCCGGCAAAGGCATCGAGGCGACGACCGAAGGCCGCCGCGGACCGAATCGGCACGGTCCCGTCACGCCCAAACGTAGTGACGAACACCGGTCTTCGCGAGGCCGTCGATGCAGGTTCCGAAGCGCGGCGTGCGGGCGCGGCGGATCTGCCACGCTCCGGCGCGCGCGGAGCCGCCCCTCGCGTCGGACGCCGGCCTTGCCATATACGGGGCCTCGACGACGGGCCGTTCGGAGGCCCGACCCCGCATCCCGCGACGACGCAGCTCGAACCACCATGGCCGCATGAGCGCACTCGCCCACAGACGCTTCCTGAAGATGCACGGCGCCGGCAACGCGATCGTGGTGCTGGACCTGCGCGGCAGCGGCGTCCGCGTCGCCGCCGCCGAGGCGCGCGCCATCGCGGCCGACCCGTCCTCGAGCTTCGACCAGCTGATGGTGCTGCACGATCCGCGAAGCCGCGGCACCGATGCGTTCATGCGGATCTACAACACCGACGGCTCGGAATCGGGCGCCTGCGGCAACGGCACCCGCTGCGTCGCCTACGCGATGCTCGACGACCCGGCCATGGCGCGCCCCGTCGAGACCGGGCGGCTGGTCCTGGAGACTGATGCCGGCCGCGTGGAGGTGAAGCGCGTCGCCGAGCGCTCCTTCACCGTCGACATGGGCCGCCCCCGGCTCGCCTGGAACGAGATCCCGTTGCGCGACCCCTTTCCCGACACGCGGCGGATCGAGCTGCAGATCGGGCCGATCGACGACCCGATCCTGCATTCGCCGGGCGCGGTGAACATGGGCAACCCGCACGCGGTGTTCTTCACCGACCGCGACCCGGACACGTTCGACCTCGGGCAGATCGGCCCGATGCTGGAGAACCACCCGATCTTCCCCGAGCGCGCCAACATCTCGATCGCGCAGGTCCGGGGGCGGGAAGCGATCAAGCTCCGGGTCTGGGAGCGCGGCGCCGGGCTGACGCTCGCCTGCGGGACGGCCGCCTGCGCCGCCGTGGTCGCCGCCTCGCGCCTGCGGATGATCGGCCGGCAGGCCACCGTGAGCCTGCCCGGCGGCGAGCTGTTCGTGGAGTGGCGCGCCGACGACCACGTGCTGATGACCGGCCCGGTCTGCCTCGTCGCCGAAGGCCGCTTCGCCCCCGAATTGTTCACGCAGGACGCCGCCTGATGGCGGTCGAGACGCTGACCTTCGGCTGCCGGCTGAACACCGTCGAAGCCGAGGTGATGCGCGGCCATGCCGAGGCGGCATCGCGCGACCGCGACCTCGTCGTGGTCAACACCTGCGCCGTCACGACGGAAGCCGGGCGGCAGGCGCGCAAGGCGATCCGCCGCCTGCACCGCGAGCGGCCGGGCGCCGAGATCGTCGTCACCGGCTGCGGCGCGCAGATCGAGACCGCGGCCTACGCCGCGATGCCCGAGGTCGCCCGCCTCGTCGGCAACGGCGACAAGCTCTCCCCCGCCGCATGGGGGCCGGACCCCGACCGTCCGCGCGATGCCGTGGGCGACGTGTTCGCCGCCCGCCACGCCGCGCCGACGCGGATCGCGGGCGTGGCCGGGCACACCCGCGCCTTCGTCCCCGTGCAGAACGGCTGCGACCACCGCTGCACCTTCTGCGTCATCCCGTTCGGGCGCGGGCACTCGCGCTCGGTGGCGCCCGCGGCGGTGATCGATCAGGTGGCGCGCATCGTCGCCCATGGCGGCCGCGAGGTCGTGCTCACCGGCGTCGACCTCACCGCCTACGGCCGCGACCTCGCCGGCGCGTCCGAAAGCCTCGGCACGCTGGTGCTGGCGATCCTCGCCGCGGTGCCGGACCTCGCGCGCCTGCGCCTGTCCTCGATCGACTCGATCGAGGCCGACGACGCCCTGATGCGCGCGCTCGCCGACGAGCCCCGGCTGATGCCGCACCTGCACCTGTCGCTGCAGGCCGGCGACGACCTCGTGCTGAAGCGGATGAAGCGGCGCCATGCGCGGTCCGACGCGATTCGCTTCTGCCGGGAGGTGCGGCGGTTGCGGCCGGACGCGGTGTTCGGCGCCGACCTGATCGCCGGCTTCCCGACCGAGACCGAGGACCAGTTCGCCCGCTCCCTCGACCTCGTCGCGGAATGCGGCCTGACGCATCTCCACGTCTTCCCGTATTCGCCCCGGCCGGGCACCCCGGCCGCGCGGATGCCGCCCGTGGCCCCCGAGATCGTTCGGGGGCCACGGGCGGCATC
>NZ_VRUU01000103.1 GCF_008039875.1 Methylobacterium sp. WL119
GCGCGACGTCGTCGACGGCCGGCGGGTCGGAACGGAGGGCGGCGGGTCGGGAGACGGTCATGGGGGGCACCTGTCGGCTGATCCGGGCATCGCGCCCGGGCCCCGGGGCGGGGCGTCGGCAAGGGCGACGGCGTGTCGATGGCCGGCAGATCAGCACGCCATGGTTAACGCATCGTTTCCCCGAGACGCGCTCGCAAGAACGGCGTGCGGAGCCTCGTCGCGCGGCGCGTGCCGGCCCCGGCACGCCGTTGGCCTGCCCCTTGCAGGATCGGATCCGCCCATGGCGGGCGTTTCCTCCCAACGACTGGGCCCTGCTCGCGACCCGGGCGGGGCCCTTCTTCTGCGCCGGGCCGATCCGTGCCGGCGGACGCCGTCGCCCGGGGGATCGCGGCCGATGCTGCGTTGCGGTGGCGGAGCGGCCGAAGCGGAACCGTCGCACGGTCAGGGCGCTTGCCTAGCGACCGTCGGGCCCGATATGCCGTGCCATTCGCGGATGCGCCCCTCGCGGACCCGCCGCCCGGGATTCCATGACCGACAAGCAAGGACCACGCTGGATGCGACTGGACACGTTTCGACACGCCCGTGGCGCAAGGCTGCCCCGGATGCTCCGCCCCGTGGCGCTGGCGGCCCTCCCGCTCGCCCTGCTGGCGCTCGCCGGCAGCCCGGCGCAGGCCCAGCGCGAGGACCAGGGGCTGCAGCTCGGCTGCGCCAACGACTATTTCCGCCTCTGCGCGGGCGTCGACCCGAACAGCCCGGCGGCCGAGGCCTGCATGACGCGCAACCGCAAGCGCCTGTCGCCCGAGTGCCGCAACGCCATCGGCGACTACGACAAGCGCACCGGCGGCAAGTCGATGCCGGAGGATTGAGCGGTCCGGGCGCGTCCGCGACGCGCCCGAAGCGACGATGGGGACGACGAGCGGCCGGCTCGGTCCGGGGGGATGCGGCGATTCCCCAGGGAGCCGGCCGCGTCATGAGTGGAGCCCGACGACATGGCTTTGACCGTTGCGGTCCAGATGGACCCGATCCAGGCGATCCGCATCGCCGGCGACACCACCTTCGCCCTGCTGCTCGAGGCGCAGGCGCGCGGCCACCGGCTGATCTACTACACCCCCGACCGGCTCTCGATGCAGGGCCGCCGCGTCACCGCGCGGGTGCAGGCGCTGACCGTGCAGGACGTGGAGGGCGCGCACGCGACGCTCGGCGAGATCGAGCGGATCGACCTGTCGGAGGCCGACGTGGTGCTGATGCGCCAGGACCCGCCCTTCGACATGGCCTACATCACCGCGACCCACATGCTGGAGAAGATCCACCCGCAGACGCTGGTGGTGAACAACCCGGCCGAAGTCCGCAACGCGCCGGAGAAGCTCTTCGTCCTCGACTTCCCCGACCTGATGCCGCCGACGCTGATCTCCCGCGACAAGGCGGAGATCGAGGACTTTCGCCGCGAGCACGGCACCGTGGCGATGAAGCCGCTGCACGGCCACGGCGGCGCGGCGGTGTTCCGCGTCTCCGAGACCGACCCGAACTTCGGCTCGATGTTCGACCTGTTCTCGGTCACCTTCCGCGAGGCGTGGGTGGTGCAGCGCTTCCTCGAGAAGATCACCGAGGGCGACAAGCGCATCATCCTGGTCGACGGCGAGCCGATGGGCGCGATCAACCGCGTGCCGGCCCTGAACGACATCCGCTCCAACATGGTCCGCGGCGGCGCCGCCCGGCCCTCCGACCTGACCGAGCGGGAGCGCGAGATCTGCGCCACGATCGGCCCAGAGCTGCGCCGCCGCGGCCTGATCCTCGTCGGCATCGACGTGATCGACGGGCACCTCACCGAGATCAACGTCACCTCCCCGACCGGCATCCGCGCGATCAAGCGCCTGGGCGGCCCGGACCTCGCGGTGAGCGTGTGGGACGCGATCGAGGCGCGCGTGGCGGGCTGAGGCGAAGCGGCTCGGCGGGGCGCGTCCGTCGCGGAGCCTCGCCGTATTCCGGCGCGAAGGACTGTCGCGGAAGCGGATGCTGCCGCCCGCGACTGCGCCATTGACTGACGGTGTCAATGACCTATATCGCACCATGCCAAGGCCGCCGCACACCGTGTCCGAGACGGCGCCGTACCTCGCACGCTGCGACAGGCTCGGGCTCACGCCGGACGAACGCGCGCGCATCGTCGATCAGGTCGCAGCCGATCCAAGCGGCGGCGATGTGGTTCGCGGTTCGGGCGGCGTGCGGAAGGTCCGCTTCGGCGGCTCGGGCGGGTACCGCGTGATGGTGGCCTATCTCGGCGACAGGGTGCCGGCCTATCTTCTGTCGATCCTGTCGAAAGGACAGCAGGCCAGTTTCACCAAGGCGCAGATCGAGGTCATGCACGGCCTGACCAAGAGCCTGAAGCGCCAGTGGAGCCTGAAGCTCAAGGAAGGGCGTGCCGATGATTGACGTGACGAACGACGTGTTCGGCGATATCGTCGCCGGGCTCGAGCAGGCGGCGGCGCATGGGGGGGGCGAGGCCGTATCCGGCATGGTCGTCCACGTTCCCGATGCGATCGACGTCGCCGAGATCCGGCGGCGTACGGGCAAGGCCCAGCCGGCCTTCGCCGCGAGCATCGGCGTCCCCGTCGGTACGTTGCGTCAGTGGGAGACCCGGCGCCGGCAGCCGCGGGGCGCTGCGCTCGTCCTTCTGGCGATGATCGCGACGAACCCGCGCTTGGTGGAGGAGACGCTGGGCCGCCAGGCGTGAGGCACCGCCCCGGGACGTCCAGGTCCCCGCGCGACGTCCGTGGTCCGGCGTGCATCCGGTCGATCGGCGATGGCCGGATCGTTTGGCGCTCCTCGACGCCGGGCGTCTGCGGACGAAGCCTCAGGTCTCACGTCTCCGATTTCGGCGTCGCGTTCAACTCGGCCCAATCGAACTCCTCCTCCAGCACGAAGTAGGCGTCGTCGCCGATCGCGCCCTCGCGGCGCAGGCGCATGACCGTGTCGCGGGCGGCGCCGATGGCGCGGCGGCGCAGGCCGTCGGTGGGCAGCGATTCCGGGGCGCGGCCCTCGTCGTGGTCCTCGGCCGCCGCGAGCGCGCCGCGAAGCTCCTCGCGCAGGGCCTCGGTGCCGGCGTCGTCCTCGGCCCCCTCGAGGCTGTCGAGCGCCGCGCGGTAGGCTTCGGCCCGGGCGCGGCCCACCTCGCGGCCGACCGGGTCGTCGTCCTCGAGGCCGAGCCGGGCGAGCAGCGGGTTCAGGGTCAGGCCCTGGACCACGAGGGTGCCGAGCACCGTGCCGAAGGCGGCGAACACGATGAGGTCGCGCTGGGGGAAGCCCTGCGGCAGGGCGAGCGCCGTGGCGATGGTGAGGATGCCGCGCATCCCCGCCCACGACACCGCGATCGCGCCGCGGAAGGCGTGGCGGCCGGGCTCGGCGAAGGCGAGGCCGGGCAGGGCGGAGGCCGGCAGCACCCAGGCGATCCGCACCAGCACCACCGTGGCGAAGACCGCGCCGGCGAGCGCGAGCGCGCCGAGCTGGTCGGCGCCGGCGAGGCGCTGCAGGATCGGGCCGATCTGGATGCCGATCAGCACGAAGGCCAGCACGTTGAGCACGAACACCGCGGTGTTCCAGACCGCGTAGGAGATGATGCGGGTGCGCGGCGCGGTGATGCCGGGGGTGCCGCGCGCCACGGTGATCGCGAAGGCGACCAGCGTCAGCACCCCGGACATCTCCAGGCGCTCGGCCGCGATCCAGATGCCGAAGGCGGCCACGAACTGCAGCACGATGGTGCTGGCCGCATCCTGCACCCGCCGCATCCCGGCGACGAAGGCGAACCCCGCGAGCGGCCCGACGACCAGGCTCGCGACCACGCCGACGAGGAAGGTCGGGCCGACCTCGGAGGCGTGGAAGGCGCCGCTCGCGGCGGCCGCGACGCCGAGCCGGTAGATCAGCAGCGAGCCGGCATCGTTGAGCAGGCTCTCGCCGCGCAGGATGGTGGTGAGGCGGTGCGGCAGCGAGACGTGGCGCAGCACCGAGAGCGCGGCCACCGCGTCGGGCGGCGCGACGATCGCGCCGAGCACGATGCAGGCGGCGAGCGGCATGCCCGGCACCAGCAGCTTGGCGACGACGGCGACGGCGATCGTCGTCACCGCCACCGCGCCGAAGGCGAGGCCGGCGATCGGGCGCCAGTTCACCCGCAGGTCGCGCAGCGAGGTGGCGTAGCCGGCATCCATCAGCACGGGGGCGAGGAACAGCGCCAGCGCCAGCTCGGGGTCGAGCTCGAGGTTCGGCACGCCCGGCACGAAGGCCAGCCCGACGCCGCCGAGCGCCAGGAAGGCCGGATACGGCGCCCCGATCCGCCGCGCGAAAGCGGCCAGAAGCACCGCGCCGAACAGGACGCCGACGACCCAATCGAAGATGATCATGGATCGGAGATAGGGCGCTGCGGGCGGCGCGGCGCCGAAACGGCGAGCCGTCCGGCAACGCGCCGCGACCCGCACGCCCCGGCGGAGCAAGCTCGGGATTTGCCGAACCCAGGGCTTGTCGAACCCAGGATTTGCCCAGCTCAGGATTTGCCGAGCCGGTCGCGGATCCAGGCCTGTGCCGCGTCGAGGTCGACGAAGACGGGGGCCCGCGGGTCGTCGAGCGGCCCGAAGCCGGCCTCCAGGAACCAGCGGCCCGCCCCGTCCTCGTGCTGGTCGGACAGGCGCACCAGCACGGCGACGAGGAAGCCGTCGGAGAAGACGAGCCGGCTCTCGTGGTCGTCGCTTCCCGTGGCGACCTGCACGGGCTGCAGGAACAGGCTCATGCGGCGGCCCGCTCGCCGAGATGGAGGTAGTTGGGCTTGAATTCGGCCAGCGCCCTCAGCCGGGGCAGGTCGAGGATCCGCACCCGCTTGCCCCGGAACTCGATGAGCCCGGACCGGCGCAGCTCCTGCAGCGTGCGGTTGAGGTGCACGTTCGACAGGCCGGTGGTGTCGGCGAGATCCAGCTGCGTGAGCGGCAGGTCGTAGCTGTCGTCCTCGGCCAGCCCCACCACCTGCAGCCGGATGCGAAGCTCGCAGAACAGGTGCGCGAGCCGCTCCAGGGCCGAGCGGCAGCCGACGTTCACCAGCCATTCGCGCAGCGTCGCCTCGTCCACCAGCGTGGTCATCCGGAGCGCGCGGGCGATCCGGGGATGGCTCTCCATCACCTCGACCACCGTCCTCGGCGGGATCAGGACCACGCGGCAGGCCGACAGCGTGGTGATCGAGTGGTCCATCGCGTCCAGCAACGCCACGTCGAGGTCGCAGAGGTCGCCCGGGACCAGGTAGGCGGTGATCTGGCGGGTGCCGGTGGCGCGCACCTTGTGGCGGCAGGCGATGCCCTCCAGGATCAGGAACACGCCCTGCGGCGCGTCGCCCTCGCGGGCGAGGTCGGTCTGCGACGGGACGATCCGCGACGGGGCGCTGATCCGCTCCAGCAGCGCCTCGTCGGCCTCCGACAGGGCCGCGAAGCCCTCGAGCTTGCGCACGAGCGGGTTGCGGCCCCTCGCCGCCCGAAGCCGCCGGACCGGTGCGGTCGGCGCATCGCCGGCGGGCGCGCGGCCGACGGGCTCGACGTGGGTCGGGGGCGCATGGACCGCCCCCTCATGCGCCGGCGCCGATCCGGCGGCGGCCAAAGCCGGCTCGTCGAGGGCGGGCTGGTCGATGGCCGGCTCGTCGAGGGTCAGCGCATCGAGCAGGGCCACCACGTCCCAGGGCAGCGCCGGCTTGCGCAGCCAGGGCTCGTCCCGGACGTCGCGGGCGGCGGGGTCGTCGCGCTCGAGGCCGGAATGGACGAGGAAGGGCAGCCGGCACTGGCGCAGCCGCGCGATCAGGGCGTCGGAGGGTCCTTCCTTGAGCACCAGGTCGACGACCGCCACGCTCGGCGCCTCCCGCTCCAGTGACAGCAGCGCCTCGGCCGCCGTCGCGAACGGCCCGATCACCCGGTAGCCCGCCCCCTCCAGGGCGTCGCTCAGATCCATGGCGACGATCGCGTCGGCTTCGGCGACCAGCACCGCCGGTTGCTGGGCCACGTCTTTCATTCGGATCTCCGGACGCGAAGGCGGCCGCCCCTTCGGGCAGCGCAGAGAGCAAGGTTTCGAATTCTAGACATACGCGAATGCCGCCCGGAAGAGGCACGGGAGCTTCAGTACGATAGCCAACACTTGGGTCTGTCTGCAATCATACAAACATCGAGGCGCGAAACTTTTCGATTGACCTCGCCGCGGGCGAGCGCTCATCTGGCCCATCGCCTGCCGGGGAGACGAGGCGCGGGCGCCTGGGAGACAGCGCGTGCTCTTGCCCGATCGGGACCGAGCGATGCCGGCACCGCAGCGATCCAGCGTCCGCAACCGCTTGTTGAGGGCGCTCTCGCCCGCCGACTTCGCGTTGCTCCAGCCGGCCCTGCAGCCGGTCGCGACCGAGCTGCGACAGACCCTGATCACGCCCGACGAGCCGATCCGGACGCTGTACTTCCCCGAGGACAGCCTTGCCTCGATCGTCAGCGGGGCCGCCGGCAGGGTCGAGATCGGCGTGATCGGGCGGGAGGGCCTGGTCGGGGCCGCGCCGGTGCTGCTCGCCGTCGACCGGTCGCCGTTCCACCACTTCGTCCAGAGCCCGGGCGGGATGCTGTCCATCGCCACCGCGGACCTGCTGGCCGCGGTCGACGAGAGCCCGACCCTGCGCGGGCTGCTGCTGCGCTTCGTCCAGATCCTGATGCTGCAGACGGCGCAGACCGCCTTCGTCAACGCGGCCTACAACATCGACGTGCGCCTCGCCCGCTGGCTGCTGATGTGCCACGACCGGCTGGAGGGCGACGACCTCGTGCTCACCCACGAGTTCCTGTCCCTGATGCTGGGCGCGCAGCGCAGCAGCACGACCCTGGCGGTCCAGGCCCTGGAGGGGCACGGCCTGATCCGCGCGCGGCGCGGCCGCATCACGATCCTGAGCCGCGAAGGGCTGGAGGCGGTCGTGGACGACGGCTACGGCCTGCCCGAGCGCGAGTACGCCCGGTTGATCGGGAGCCTGTGATGCCGCGGTACTTCTTCCATGTCCGGCACCGCGAAGGCCCGGCGGGGCTGGCGATCGACGAGGAGGGCGACGAGCTCGCCGACGTGGAGGCCGCCCGCGCGCGGGCGCTCGCCGTCGCCCGCCGGATGATCGCGCAGGACCGCCTGACGCTGATCCGCGACTGGATGGTGTGCAGCTTCGAGATCGCCGACGAGGCCGGCGAGCGCGTGCTCACGGTGCCGTTCGGCGACACCGTCCCGGACGAGGACGGCCCGGGCTGACCCGCAGGCCTCGCGGCCGCGGGCCGGCGCGCCGCCCGGGCTCAATACTGCACGGTCGCCCGCACCCCGAGCACGGTGGCGTTCTTCAGCCGGCGCCCGTCCGCGTCGGCGACGCCGCCGCTCGGGCGGATGATGTACTGCACGTCCGGCTGCACGGTGAAGCCCGGCACCACCAGCGCCTGGTAGGTCGCCTCCAGCGCGGTCTCGGCCCGCCGCCGCGGGATCGCGGTGCCGGTGAACAGGATGGTGTCGGTGTCGGCCCGGCGGGCGTCGTCGGCGTAGCGGGCATAGGCGATGCCGGCGCCGATCGTGTCGTCGTCGCGCCCCGGGATCAGGCCCTTGTAGGCCAGGCCGGCATCGACGTAGGCCGAGATCAGGCTGGAGCGCGTCGGCGAGAGCGAGGCGCGCACGAACACCGACAGGCCCTCGTCGTCCTTCTCGGGCTCGATCAGCAGGCTCTGGTCGATCATCGCGTAGAGGCCGGCATTGCCCCGGCGCTGGCGCGGCACGCCGGACGAGGCCGGGTCGGCGAGGGACAGGCCGAGCGTGTCGCGGCGCAGGTCGTCGAAGCGGCCGAAATGCTGCCAGCCGCCGAACGTCACCGTGCCCGGCAGCGCCGTCGAGCCCTTCTCGGTGTTGTAGGAATAGGCCGCCTCGGCCACGATCAGGGCCGGGTCGTTCGTGCGGAAGTTCGTGCCGGTGCGGTTGAGGCGCTGCTCCTCCGCGTCGTCGCCGGGGCGGTTGGCGCCGGCCGGATCGCCGTCGTAGATCCCGGCCTGGAACGACAGGCCGCCGCCGGGCTCGAATTTTACGCGAACGGCCGGCGCCGCCACGGGATAGGCCGGGCCGCCGGAAGGCAGGTTGGCGCTGGTGATCGCCGGCCAGCCGAAGCTCGAGTTCACGAACAGCGTCGCGGTCTGGCTGACGAAGAACTCGGTGTCGGCGGCCTGCTGGCCGATGCGCAGGCCGAGCTTGCCGTCGAGGAACTGCTGGTCGAACCACAGCACGTAGAGCCGAGTCGCGGGCAGCGCCCCGATCACGCTGACGTCGAGCAGGTTGCCGACGTAGTAGCGCGACAGGCCGGTGCCGTGGATGAAGTAGGCGTTGGCGTGCACGCTCACGCCCTGCCAGCCGGCGAGCTTGTCGAGGTCGAGGTAGAGCCGCAGGTTCAGCCGGTCCTCGACCACCGCCCCCTGCCGCATCCCGCCGGTCGGGTTGCCGAGCACGTCGGTGATGTAGGTGAGGCTGTACTGGATGCCCCGCTCCTTCAGGACCGGGCGCAGGCCGAACGGATCGCCGAGCGGCCCGAGATAGGGCTCGACCGAGCGGGCATAGCCGCCCGAGGTCTGGCTCGTGGTCTCGGGCTGCGCCACCGAGGTCCGCACGTCGCCGCCGGCGCCTTCGCGGATCACCGGAATGACCGGGGGCGCCGGCGATGCCTGCTGCGCTTGCGCAAGCGTCGGGAGGCCGAGCATCGCGGCGGCGAGGCAAGGGAGCAGGCGGCTGCGCGGAAGGGGGGCTGGACGCGACACGACTGAACCCTGAAGCCTTCGTGGCCCGATCCTAGCCCCACCGAACGGGCCTGTCCCGTGCAGGTTAAGCACACCGGCCGGGTTCCGGGCCGAAGGGATGCTTCGGAGGGCCGATGAAGCGCGGATCTCCTCGCTCTCACAGATCTCGGGCTTGCCCGAGATCTGCACGTCGTGTGCCCAAACCTGCCCGTCCTGTGTCCAAGTCGGAGAGACCCGACTTGGATGCGGGAGAGGGACACAGTGAGGGGACAGGTCTTTCCGGACAGGTCGCACCCCGACCCTCTCCCGGACCGGAGCGGGGGCCGCGTCGGCGCTTCGCGCGATCCCTTCGTCGAGACCCGCGGCTTTGCGCCCGCGGCACGGTTTTCGTACAGCCGGCCGATCCGTCGCCAGCCGTGAGCGAGACCATGCCCGAGACACCCGTCTTCTCCCACGGCGCCGTCGCCGCCCCGCACCACCGCGCCGCGCAGGCCGGGCAGACCGTGCTGGCGCAGGGCGGCAACGCGATCGAGGCGATGACCGCGATGGCCGCGACGATCGCCGTGGTCTACCCGCACATGAACGGCATCGGCGGCGACGGGTTCTGGCTGGTGCGCGAGAAGGGCGGCCGGGTGCGCGGCATCGAGGCCTGCGGGCCGGCCGGCGCGCTCGCCACCCGGGCGCGCTACCGTGAGCGCGAGCTCGACGCGATCCCGTCCCGCGGCCCCGACGCCTGCGTCACGGTCGCGGGCGCCGTCGGCGGCTGGCGGCTGGCGCTGGAGCTGTCGCGGGCGCTCGGCGGCAGGCTGCCGCTGGAGACGCTGCTCGCCGACGCGATCCGCCACGCCCGCGAGGGCTGCCCGGTCTCGCCCTCGGAGGGGCGCTACGTGCCGAAGGAGCTCGACACCCTCCACGACGCCCCGAACTTTTCCGCGACGTTCCTCAAGGCGGGCAAGCCGTGGCCGGTGGGCGACGTGCGGAGGTTGCCGGCGCTGGCCGCGACCCTGGAGCAGCTCGCCCATGCCGGGCTCGACGACTTCTACCGCGGCGACGTCGGCCGCGAGATCGCCGCCGACCTCGAGCGCCTCGGCGCGCCGGTGACGCGGGCCGACCTGAAGGCCTACCAGCCGCGCGAGCGCGCGCCGCTCTCGATCCGCCGCCGCGACGCGACGCTCTACAACTTCCCGCCGCCGACGCAGGGCCTGGCGGCGCTGCTGATCCTCGGCATCGTCGACCGCCTCGACATCCGCCAGGCGGAGACCACGGCGCATTACCACGGGCTGATCGAGGCGACGAAGCGCGCCTTCGCGATCCGCGACCGGGTGGTGACCGACCACGACCGCCTGACCTCGGACCCGGCGACCTACCTCACGCCCGAAAGCCTCGCCCGCGAGGCGGCGCAGGTGGACATGGCGCGCGCCGCCGCGATCCCGCTGCGGAACCCCGGCGAGGGCGACACCGTGTGGATGGGCGCGATCGACGCCGACGGCCTGGCCGTGTCCTACATCCAGTCGATCTACTGGGAATACGGCTCGGGCTGCGTGCTGCCGAAGACCGGCATCCACTGGCAGAACCGCGGCACGTCGTTCTCGCTCGACGCCGACGCCGTGAACCCGCTGGAGCCGGGACGGCGCCCGTTCCACACCCTGATCCCGGCGCTCGCCTGCTTCGACGACGGCCGGGTGATGGCCTACGGCTCGATGGGCGGCGACGGCCAGCCGCAGTTCCAGGCGCAGATCTTCACCCGCTACGCCGATTACGGCCGCGGCCCCGCCGACGCGGTCGACGCCCCGCGCCTGCTCTACGGCCGCACCTGGGGCGCGGAATCGCTGACGGTGAAGGTCGAGGACCGCTTCGACCCGGCCTGCATCCGCGCCCTCGAGCGCATGGGCCACCGGATCGAGGAGCTCGGCGGCGCCTACATCGACTCGCTCGGCCACGCCGGCATGCTGGTGCGCCACGCCAGGAACGGGCGGATCGAGGCGACGCACGACCCGCGCTCGGACGGCGGCGCGCTGGGGTTGTGAGGGAACGGGCGGCCGGAGGCGCGCCGCGACGCCTCCGCGGCGGACCCGGGCGCGATCGGATGGGTCGGCCCACGGGCCGCGATCGGCCGCTCCCTCGGGGGCGGCCGGATGGCGAGGATCCGGCCGCGCCGGCCGCCGTGCCCGTCCGGCGAGATCAGGCGGCCGCCGCGGCGAGGACGCAGCGGAGCTGCTCGTCCAGGTCGCGCGCGACGCCGTCGACCTCGGGGGCGCCGAACTGGCCGAAGGTGGTGGCCGGGCGGTCGTACTCGAACGCGACGCGGCCCTCGGCATCCTCGCGCAGGAGCACCCGGACCGGCGCGTACAGGGCGGCCGAAAGGATGTGCCGGGTCATCCGCGCGGCCGTCAGCGGGTTGCCGATGTCGTACTGGACGGCCTTGCGCACGAGCCCGGCGGTGCGGAGCAGCCCGCCATGGTCGCGGGCGCCGAAGATCGAGAGCGGCGCCTGGCGCTCGAGGAGGTCGCGCGCCGCGTCCACCTGCCCGTCCAGCAGCAGCTCGGCATAGGCGTGGTCGAGGCGCGGCACCGACGCCTCCAGGGCGGACCGCACCGCCTCGAAGGACTTGGGGGAGCGCAGCGTCACGTGCTCGATCGTGACCTGGGTCGTGGAGATCGGGTCGTTCATGGGATCGATGCCTCGGGTCTCTCGCCTCGGGTTCTCGGGCTCGATCGCGCGCGCCGGACGCGTGGCCCGCCTCCGCTGCGGCCGACCGATCGCCGTATGCCTGAAGAAGGGCGCGGAGCGGCGTCCGCAAGACGGACAAGATATCTACGCCATCGATACTTGGGATCGATCGCATCTGTTTGATCGATAGAGTGGCCGTTCGCATCTTCGCCTCATCGAACGACGGGCAGCCCCGTCGCAGTTGAGGATCGACGGATGACCCACCGCACCATCACCCTCGCCGCCGCCCTGGCCCTGACCATCGGGACCCTCGCCGCGGCCCCCGCCTCCGAGGCGACCGCCACCGGAAACGCCGTCGCCGTGCCCGCCGTGCTCGGTGCGGGCTATCACGTGCCGGGCGTGGCGCTCGGCGCCGCCGACGTCCGCGCGCAGGGCGGCCTTCTCGTGCCGAACCTGACGCGGTGGCGGCCCGCATCCGTTGCCGAGGCGTCGGCCGAGCGCTTCCAGGCGCCGGCCGCCTTCACCGTCGCCTACCGGACCCGCGGCATCGCCACGAATGCCGCCCAGGTCCTTAAGCAGGGCGGCTTCGCGACCGCCGGCGCCGTGCGCTGGCTGCCCGATGTCCCCGCCTCGGCCGAGCTCGGCGCAAGCACCGTGACGCTCGGGGCCCTGTGAGCGGGGACCGGTCCGCGGAGCGAGCCTCAACCCTGCGAAGCCCTGGCCGATCGCGCGCATCGGCCAGGACTGCAGATCCACCCGATGCGCCGCCGCGCCGCGCGCCTTTCGCTCGACCGGGTCGACGGGTTTGCGGCCGGTCCGCCCGCGGCCGTAGATGGTCCGGCGCGGACATCGCCGATGTCCTGCCGAGGAGGCTTCGATGGCGACCGAGCAGACCACGATCCGGACACGCGACGGCGCCTGCCTGACGCATATCGTGACGCCTGCCGGTGGCGGGCCGTGGCCGGCGGTGATCCTCTACATGGACGCCGGCGGCATCCGCCCGGCGATGCTCGACATGGCGCAACGGCTCGCCGATGCCGGCTACGTCGTCCTCGTCCCGGATCTGTTCTACCGCTACGGCCCCTACGGGCCGTTCGTGCCGCGCGACGTCCTGGCGGCCGGCTTCCGCGCCATCCTCGGCCCGCTGATGGCGACGACCGACCCGATCAAGGCCGCGGACGATACCGGTGCCGTCCTGGCCTATCTCGACACGCGCGACGACGTCGCGGGACGCAGGGTCGGTGCGGTCTGCTTCTGCATGGGGGGCGGCATGGCGCTCGCCGCGGCGGGAACCTACCCCCACCGATTCGCCGCCGCGGCGAGCTTCCACGGCGGCAACCTCGCCACCGATGCGCCGACGAGCCCCCACAGGCTCGCGCCCGCGCTGATGGCGGAGATCCACATCGCCGCGGCCGAGAACGACGACAGCTATCCGCCCGCGATGGCCGCGCGCCTGGAGCACACCCTGGCGCAGGCCGGCGTGCGCTACACGGCGCGGACCTATCCCGCCGCGCATGGCTGGATGATGCCGGATTTCCCCGTCCACGATCCCGACGCCGCCGAGCAGGGCTGGCACGCGATGCGCGCCCTCTTCGGCCGCACGCTGCACGGCGGCGGATAACGGCGCGCCGCGGATCGCCCGGGGGCCTTCCGAAAAGACCGGCCGCCCTCCCCCGCCCGAGGCGCGGTCCGGCCCCTGCGCCGGGGATCGATGCCCCGCTCTCGGACGCGGGCCGCGAGCCGGGTCCCCCCCGTGTTCGGATCCCTCGGGCGCGCGAGGTCCGCCTATTGCCGCCCTATTCGTGCGGACGTCCCGGACGAACCCCGATCGATCGGCCGTCCTCGATCCTATTCGAGCCGTCGCGGGCCCGCGCGTCGAGGCGATGTGCATCACATCGGGGGCTCAGGCCCGGGCGGTGCTGATGAGGCTCCGGCCGCCGCCCGCGGAAAGTGCAGCCTTTGTGCAACGGCGGCCCAATCTTGGCACTAAGGTGCCTGAAACCGCTATTTTTTTGGGCGACGCTGTAGAATAATTCTCCAGGTTGAGACGGAAGAGGTCGGACCGCAAGACGGCGCTTGGGCCATCGCCGAACAGAACTCGCACCGGACAAGCGAGCTTCGGCACGATGGTCTCGAGGCGACGTGCCCGACATTCGAGATCCCTGGGGTAGGAACGAGAACATGATGAAGACCTGGCTTGCCGCAGGTGCGGTCGCCCTCACCGTCGGCATGAGCACCACCGTTCTGGCCGGTCCGGTCACGCAGCCCGGCGAGCAGGTCGGCCTCGCCTACGGCCCGCTGCCGCAAGGCGTCTACGCGATCAACACCTTCAGCACCGGCCGCGGCGACGCGCGCAACAGCCCGGACGTCGGCGTCAACGTGCCGATCCTGGTCTGGTCGACCGGCTACAAGGTGCTCGGCGCGACCATCATGCCGGTGATCGCGGTCCCGTCGGTGTTCGTGGGCACGAACAACCCGGCCGGCGTCGCCAACCAGGACCAGAGCTACTTCTACAACCCCTTCATCGGCAACATCTTCGCCTGGGATCTCGGCAACAAGATCAGCGCCGCCTACCTCGTCGGCGCCTATGTCGGCGTCGGCGACCGCGGCTCGCTCTGCAACGGTGCTCCCGGCGCCGCCTGCATCGCCGGCGGTGCCACCCCGGTGCTGCCGCAGGTCGCCGGCACCTCGATCCGCAACACCGGCGGCATCTCCTACACCGGCGAAGGCTGGAACCTGACCGCCGCGCTCACCCACATCCTGCAGGTGGACGACGCGCCGCGCTTCGGCGGCCAGGTCGGCGCCGCCCTCGGCCCGATCCCGAATTCCGACGGCCTCTACATCGACCTGACCGCGACCAAGACCTTCGGCAAGTTCGAGATCGGCGCCGTGGCCTACGGCTACACCGACCTGCCGGTGAACCGGAACCGGGCGATCTACGCGAACTACCAGAAGCAGGGCACGTTCGCGGCCGGCGGCCTGATCGGCTACGACTTCGGCATCTTCAAGACGCAGCTCATGGTGACCCGCACCGTCGCCGACCGCGGCGTCGGCCCGTTCGCCGACGAGACCCGCGGCTGGGTCCGCTTCATCGCGCCGCTCTACACCACCGCCGCCGCCGCGGTCGCCGCGCCGACCCCGCTCGTCCGCAAGTACTGATCGCCAACGACCGATCGACCGACGATGCCGGCTCCCCGTGAGCCGGCATCGTCATGTCGGGTGGCCGCGATCGTCGCGAACCGCGTCCATCGGCCGATGCGGAGCGATCGCCGCGGACCGGTCGCCCGCGAGGCACGACGAAAAGCCCCGCGCGGCTCGAGCCGGCGGGGCTGAGTGTGAGAATCGAAGCAAAGGGGAAACGGAAGCTTCGCCTTCTCAGGATCGACAGCATATCGATCGCCGACCCGACAGCAAGGTCTGATTTCATAAGTCACGAATTCTGGCACGGAATTACAGTTTTGACGATCCGTTCAGTGAGAAAAACGAACCGGATACTGACCTCGCAATCCCTCGAAGGATCGGCAGCAGCCCGGCAGCATGCTCCGCTCGGCATCGGCATGGTGCCGGCATGCGCGGCACTGATCCGGCGCTCCCCGGGCCCAGCGCGCGCATCGGCGCCCCCGACCTCTGAAACGGACGGCCCCCGCACCGCCTGAAGCGGCGGCGGTCGACCGGCCCGCCGGCCGGCGCCAGGCTGGCGGCCATGCAGGGTCCACAGCGCCTCGGATCGCAGGGGCGGTGACGGATCGATCGGGTGCCGCTCCGGGGGCCGGCGCGACCCGGTCCGCGAGCGTGCGGGTCGAACGTCCGCTGCCGCGGTTGATCGCGCGGCGCCGAACCTGGCTCGCTGCCGCCGTCGGCGCGGGCCCGCGGCTCCGCGACGACTGGAGCCGGCCGCGCCCCTGACCGCCGACGGCTGAAAGCCGATCCCCGCATCCGGCGCCGTTCCAGCCTTCACCATCCGGCCTTGACCTTCCCACCGTTGGAAGCCCCATCTCGGCTCCATGCTGAACGCAGACGCCGACACGCTCACCCCGACCGCGACCGACCCGCACGCGCCGGCCGACACCCGCACCGTCGCCCTGCCCGTCTTGGGCATGACCTGCGCGTCCTGCGCGGGCCGCATCGAGACGGCGTTGCGGGCGGTGCCGGGCGTCGCGAGCGCCTCCGTGAACCTCGCCACCGAGCGCGCCAGCGTCACCGTCGCGGGCGCAGTGCCGACCGCGGCCCTCGCGCAGGCGGTGACGGATGCCGGCTACGACGTCGCGGCCGAGACCGTCGATCTCGCGGTCACGGGCATGACCTGCGCGTCCTGCGCCGGGCGGGTGGAGGCGGCGTTGCGGGCCGTGCCCGGCGTCTCCACGGCCGCGGTCAACCTCGCCACCGAGCAGGCGCGGGTGACGGTCGCGGCCGGCACCGTCACCGCCGACGCGCTCGTCGCGGCGATCGAGGCGGCCGGCTACGAGGCGGCCCCGGCGGCGACCGCGGGCGGGGCCGAGGC
>NZ_VRUU01000104.1 GCF_008039875.1 Methylobacterium sp. WL119
GAGCGCGCCGGTGGTGCCGACGCGGGCGGGCGGCGACAGGTCGACGGGCTCGTCGTAGCCGGGGGCGCCGCGGGTCTCGGCATCCTCGCCGTCGTCGATCGCCGGCTCCGGCAGGCGCCGGGTCTGGGCCATCGGGGCGGCGGCGGCCGGCGCAGGCGCCGCGGCCGGGGCGGAGGGCTGGGTCGCGCCGAGCTGCATCGGCGCACCGGGGCGGCCGGGGCTCTGCTCGGGGTCGAAGGCGTCGCCGCGCTTCTGCGGGCGGGCGGCGCCCGGATTGCCGCCGTTGACGGCGCCGGCCGGCTCGCGGCTCGGCGCGGGCGCGGCCTTGCCGCCGCCTTTCTCGTTGAGGCGGAACTCGACGTCCTCCTGGAACTTCCGAAGCTGCTCCTTGAGCTGCCGGTTCTCGTATTGCAGCGTCTCGATCTGCCCGGCCATCATCCGGGACTGGTTCTCGATCCGGTTGAGGCGCACGACGAATTCGGAGGCGTCCTGCGCCGCGGCCGGGGCGGCGAGGCTGAGGACGGCGCAGGAGGCGAGAAGCAGGCGGCGGAGCATGGTGGCACCGGTCGTGACAGGGAGCGCGCAAGGTCGGCGCGAGGCCGGTAGCAGATGCGCTCCAGCACGGCAAAGTTAAGGCGATGCCGGCTCGGGGCCCCTCGAGCCGCACGGCGAGGGCGGGCCTAGGGGGCCGGCCGCATGCGGCGGCGCCGCGGAGGTTGCCGCCACGACCGGCCTAGTGTGAGATGCCCGCCGCGAAGTCCCGAACGGCCGGATGCGAAGCCCCCATGCCGCAGGAACGGATCATCGTGGAAGCGACGGCGTCCGCACCGGTCGATGTCGTCCGGGACGCCTACACGATGCCGGATCGGATCACGCAGTGGAATTTCGCGTCCGACGATTGGCATTGTCCGACGGCGACCGTCGACCTTCGGGAAGGCGGCACGTTCACGGCGCGCATGGCGGCGAAGGACGGCAGCATGGGCTTCGATGTCGCGGGCACCGACACCAGGATCGTCCCGAACGAACGGATCGAATACGCCTTCGGCGACCGTCATGCGGTGGTCGAGTTCACCGCGTTGGGCGACCGGACCGGCGTGACGGTCGCGTTCGATCCCGAGACCGATGTCCCCATCGCGCAGCAGCGCAGCGGCTGGGCCGCCATCCTCGGCAACCTCTGCCGACACGTGGCGAGAGGGCGAGCCGCGCCGGACGCGTCGGCCGGACGCGTCGCGGCGGGTGCCGTCCCCCGCTCGCCCCTGCCCCGATACGCCCGCCCGAGGAGGCCGCGTTGTGGTGGAGGCAGGATGGCGGGGTCGTCGGGCGACGAAGGTCGCGCCTGCGGTCAGCTTCCGGCGCCGCGGTCGAGCACCGTCACGGCGCGGCGGTTCTGCGACCAGCACGAGATGTCGTTGCAGACCGCGACCGGGCGTTCCTTGCCGTAGGAGACGGTGCGCATCCGCCCGGCGGCGATGCCGCGCGAGGCGAGGTAGTCGTTCACCGCCTGGGCGCGGCGGGCACCCAGCGAGAAGTTGTACTCGCGGGTGCCGCGCTCGTCGGCATGGCCCTCGATGAGGAAGCTGTAGCGCGGGTAGCGCTGCAGCCAGGCCGCCTGCTTGTCGAGGGTGCCGGTCGCGGTGGGCGTCAGGTCGGTCGAGTCGGATTCGAAGAACACCCGGTCGCCGACGTTGACGACGAAGTCCTGCGCGCTGCCGGGGGTGGAGGCGCCGCCGCCGAAGGCGGAGGCGTCGGCGAGGTCCTTGTCGCTGCTGCAGGCCGAGACGGCGAGGCCGGCGCAGAGGGCGAAGCTCAGGGAGGCGGCGCGGAAGGTGGCGGCGCGGAAGCGCGCGGATCGGGGCATGTCTGTCACTCCACGAGCGGACGGTGTGCGCCGGCCCGGTCCCGGGTCGCGGCAGGTCGGCGCGTTGATGTCCGCGCGATCAAACGAGATTGGGCTTTAAGCCTGTCGGGTTAAGCGAAGGTTCCATCAAGCTTGACGCCGGGTTTCCAACGGAGCCGGCCCGCCGCCGATGTGTCGTGGCGCACGCAGGACTCGCGGCGCTAGGACCGACGTCGCGGGCCCCGTCAGGCACCCGCATTGCGGCGGCCGCGCGGCCCGGCCTCGCGCAAGCGTCGATTCGACCGGAGCGTTGCGGCGGCGCAACAACGGCGCGTCGCGGGCGAGCCCGCGTGGGCATGCGGGGCCGGGGGCGGCGCGCGTTAGGGAAGCGTTAACGCTCGCGGCCTCCACTGGGGCGAAACCTGCCGACCGGATCCACCCCGATGCATCCCGCCCAGAGCGTGCTCATTGTCGAGGACAGCTACCTGCTCCTCGAGATCGTCGCGTCGCTGTGCGAGACGCAGGGCATCCGCGTCATCGAGGCGTCGAGCGGCGAGGCCGCGCTGACGATCCTGCGCGAGCGCGGCCGCACGATCGACTGGCTGTTCACCGACATCCGCCTGCCCGGCCTGATCGACGGCTGGAGCGTGGCCGAGGCCTTCCGCGCGATGCATCCCGACCGGCCGGTGGTCTACACCTCGACCGCCCCCGGCCTGCCGCCGCGCGCCGTCCGCGGCGGCCTCTACCTGCGCAAGCCGTTCCAGATCCGCGACATCGAGCAGGTGGTGCGGATGATGGCGCAGGGCGTCACCGACGAGCCGCTCCGCGCCGCGATGTGATCGTCGCCCGGTCGCGCCGGGGCGTCACGCGACCCGCCCCGGCTCACGCGGCCGCGGAGCGGAACATCGCGACGATCTCCGGCGCGCCGATCCAGGCCTCGACCCGCGCGCAGGCGAGGTCGCTCGGCTCCGCGGCGTCGTACAGGGCGAAGCTCGCCGCCAGGAAGCCGGGCAGGTCGTACAGGACCGGGAAGGCGTCGCCGCGGGGCTTGGTCTTGAACAGGTACGAGCCGGTGAGCCCGTAGATCTCGGCGATCGGCGGATAGACCGGCCAGACCACGTCGCGGGCGAGCTCGTCGCCGAGGTAGTCCTCGATCTCCACCGGCTCCGGCGCGAAGCCGCTCTCGACCAGCAGGCGCCGGGCGATGTCGGCGACGACGAAGACCTTCGGGTGGTTGATCACGTGCATGAAGGCGCCGCGCCGGCTCCAGCGGCTCATCTCGCGCTCGAGCCCGAAGGCGACCGTGGCCCCGCCGCCGATCAGCTCGCGGACCGCCGGCTCCCACTGGTCGAGATAGCCGAGCCGCCGGAACACGTCCTCGCGGAACAGCCGCCCGGCCTGGGTCGCGGTGAGGCCGAGGCGGTGGGCGCACAGGGCGATCGCCGAATGGTACTGCCCGAGCGGCGAGCGCGCGAGCTTCAGCGCCGCGAGGTCCTCGACCCGGCCGGCATAGACCATGTCCGGATGGAAGGCCGAGAACACGATCGTCGGAAACAGCTTGGTGCGCGGGTCGCGCCGGCGCAGGACCGCGATGTCGCCGCCGGGGAGCAGCCCGGCCGGGAACAGCTGCGAGAACACGTGGTCGGAGGCGGCGAGCGTCGACACCAGCCCGTCGATGTCGCCGAGGTCGCGCCCGAGCGTCCCCATCGGCAGGAAGCGCACCGGGCTGTTGGGCGCCAGCAGCCGCATCGCCTGGGCCACGCCGCGCGCCTGGCAGTTGCCGAGCACCGCGATGCGCGGGCCGCGCCGACCCGCATCGGCAGCGGGCTTGGCGCGCCACGGTGTCGCCCAGGATGGCGGCGACAACGAGAACGCGCCGCGGGCGCGCCTAGGCAGATCGGACAGGGCCACGTTACGCGCCGGGTGCATCGGGTGGGGCGAAGAAGCTCGGGGCGCGTCGCCGAGGCGGTTGCGCCGGAGGTCGGAGGAAGGGTCTACAAGATGACGTCCAACCCCTATAGCGGTCTACCGGCCGAGCGTTTCTGGCGCAAGGTCGTGACCAACGTCGCCCCCTTCGCCGTCGATCCGCGGCCGCGCGCGCCCTTCGCGATCGGCCAGGCCGACAAGGTCGCCACCGGCGGATCGTGCTTCGCCCAGCGCGTCGCCGAGGCGCTTCGGGCGGAAGGCTTCAACTACTACGTGACGGAAGCCGCCCCGGAGGGCACCGCGCCGGCGGAGGCCGACGCACGCCAGTTCGGCACCTTCTCGGCCCGGTACGGCAACCTCTATTACACGCGCCAGTTCGTGCAGCTGTTCGACCGGGCCTACGGCCGGTTCGAGCCCGAGCTGAAGGCGTGGCTGCGCGAGGACGGCCGCTACGTCGACCCGTTCCGCCCCACCGTCGAGCCCGCCGGCTTCGCGGACGAGGCCGCGGTGGTCGCCGCGCGCGACGCGCATCTGGCCGAGGTGCGCCGCCTGTTCGAGACCCTCGACGTGTTCGTGCTGACGCTGGGCCTGACCGAGGGCTGGCGCTGGCGCGCCGACGGCGCCGCCCTGCCGCTCGCGCCCGGCGTCGCCGGCGGCAGCTACGATCCGGCGCTCTACGAATGCGTCAACGCCGGCGCGGCCGAGGTGCTCGCCGACCTGCAGGGCTTCCTCGAGCGGCTCTGGAGCGTGAACCCGACCGCCCGCATCATCCTCACGGTCTCGCCGGTGCCGATGATCGCCACCTACATGGACCGGCACGTGATGGAGTCGAACAGCTACTCGAAGTCGGTGCTGCGGGTGGCGGCCGGCGAGGCCTGCGCCTCCGGCGACCCGCGGGCGGTGTACTTCCCGGCCTACGACATCGTCACCAGCAACGTGAATGCCGGCCGCTACTACAACGACGACCTGCGCACCATCAACGACGCCGGCGTGCGCCACGTGATGCGCTCGTTCCTCGCCACCTTCGCCGCCGACCGCACCGCCCCGGCCCCGGTGCAGGCCGCCCACGACTTCGCCGCCGAATACGAGGGCACGGCGGGCGTGATCTGCGACGAGGAGCAGATCGAGCGCAGCGTGGCGTGAGGGGACGACGCGACCCGTCCCTTCCCTCCCCCGCAGAGGGGGGAGGGAAGCGCGCGTCGCGGATAGCCCCTACTGCAGGTGCTTCGTGTAGACCTCGCCCGCCGCCGCCTTGATCGCCGCGCCGCAGTCGCGCCCGATCCGCTCGGCGTCGGCGACCGGGCCCGAGCGCGAGGCGGCCCAGTGGCGGCTGCCGTCGGGGAGGAAGAGCAGGCCGTCGAGGCTGAGCGTGTCGCCCTCGATCCGCGCCAGCGCCGCGATCGGCGTGCGGCAGGAGCCGTCGAGCTCGGCCAGGAGCGCGCGCTCGGCGCCGATCGCCGTGGTGGTGCGGGCGCAGGCGAGCGGCGCCAGCAGCGCGTGGATCTCGGCATCGCCCGCGCGGGCCTCGATGCCGAGCGCCCCCTGCGCGACCGCCGGCAGCATCTCCTCGACCGAGAGCACCGAGCGGGCCATGCCCTCCAGCCCGAGGCGCTCGAGGCCGGCGAGCGCCAGCAGCGTCGCGTCGCACTCGCCGGCCTCGAGCTTGCGCATCCGGGTGTTGGCGTTGCCGCGGAGCGGCACGATGCGCAGGTCGGGGCGCCGCATCAGCACCTGCGCCGCGCGCCGGAGCGACGAGGTGCCGACCCGCGCGCCCGCGGGCAATTCCGAGAGCCCGGCGGCCCGCGGCGACAGGAAGGCGTCGCGCGGGTCGTCGCGGGCGAGGATGCAGGCGATGACCAGCCCCTCGGGCAGCCAGGTCTCGACGTCCTTCATCGAGTGGACCGCCACGTCGACCTCGTCGGAAAACAGCGCCTGCTCCAGCTCCTTGGTGAACAGCCCCTTGCCGCCGATCTCGGAGAGCGGCCGGTCGAGGATCTTGTCGGCCACCGTGGTGACGACGACGAGCTCGGTCTCCAGGCCCGGGTTGGCCGCCACGATCCGGTCGCGGACCATGCCGGTCTGGGCCAGCGCCATCGGGCTGCCGCGGGTGCCGATGCGGAGGGGACGCTGGATCATGTGCTTCTTGTCTCGCCCGAGCTTTGCGCGAGCATCGTCGGCGGCGGCGGGCGACGCAAGCGCTCGATCCGCTCCGACCCCGTCATTCCGGGGCTGCGAAGCAGAGCCCGGGATCCAGAGCCGCCGACAATGCCCATGACTTTCGCGTCGGCGTGTCCGGACTCCGGGCTCGCCTGCGGCGCCCCGGAATGACGGTGGAAGGGGCCGTCGGCGTCGCGCGCGTCCTCAGAACGCCTTCAGCACCCGTTCCGTGTGCTCCACGGCCGGCGGGCTCGCGAAGCAGGGGGAGACCAGGGCGCGGTAATCCTGCCACGGCTGCGAGCCGGTGAAGTCCCGGGTGTGGGCCTCGAGCGTGTCCCACTCGATCAGCAGGCGGTAGCGCTGCGGATGCTCGACCGAGCGCCGCACGTCGAAGCTGCGGCAGCCGGCGGCGACCCGGAAGATCTCCGCGGCCTCGGCGATGCCGGCCTCGAACGCCGCCTCCATCCCGGGCTTGATCTCGACCTGTGCGATTTCGAGGATCATCGGTGTCGTGTCCTTTGCGGCCGGAGGCCTACTGGAGCGGGCGGCCGAGCTTGCGCGCCAGGATCCGCTGCGGGCTCTTGTCCGGGTCGGCCTGGGCGGAGACCGGCAGGTAGGCGGTCTGCTCCAGCATGTAGCGGCCGCCCATGGCGCCGTGCATCACGAGGTCGGAGAAGGTGACCCAGGTCTGGCCCGGCAGGAACTCCACGTCGGCCTGGGGCGCGCCGGCCTGGTAGTCGGCGTCCTGCTTGAGCGCGTCGTGCAGGTGCAGCATCAGGTGGTCGTATTCCGAGCGCCGCGCCTTGGTGATGCGCAGGGCGGCGAGCAGCCGCGCCGAGAGGGCCGAGTAGCCCGGGAGCTTCGGCAGGAACTTGTCGGCCATCGAGCCGAAATCCTCGCCCACCCGCCACAGGCGCGGCTGGCCGCTCGGGTTGATGTTGCGGAACACCCGCAGGATGCGCTTCTCGCCGATCGGGTTGGAGGGGAAGGCGTCGACGTGCAGCCGAGTGTCGTCGCGGCGCCAGCTCATCTTGCGCCGGTCGACGTCGAAGGGCCGGTACGACGTGCCGGCGAGGCTGATCCCGCTCGCGTATTCCGGCAGGTGGCGCGCGATCAGGTCCTTGGAGAACGCCCGGTAGCGCACCAGCAGCTGGCGCAGCGCCTCCTGCTCCTCCGGCGTGCCGGCGGCGCCCCGGAGGGTCGCGGCCTCGCCCCGGATGTTGACGTTCTTGGCCTTGCCGTCGGCGAAGGGGCGCTCGGTGAAGCGCCGCTCGAAGTCGCTGAACGGGAAGTCGAGATCGGGGAACATCAGCACCGCGCCGCCTTCCAGGGCCGCGGCGAGCGAGCCGTTCGAGGCGGGCCCCGAGGCGGGAACGGTGAGGATCGGGCTGATCATGCGGGTCGCGTGTCCTGTCGCGGGGCCGGCGTCGCGGGTCCGCGGGTTTAGCCGAGGCTCGGGGCGAGGGCCAGCGCGGCGGTTTTACCGGTGGATGACGGCGCCGGCATCCTGTCATCCCGGGATGCCGCAGCCGCGACGCCTTGCGCAACCGATGCGAAGGCGGCACGTTCTCCCCCTGTTCCGGGCGGTCTCGCCCGCACAAGGATCATTCGCCGATGGCGACGTTGAAGGAATTCGAGGAGTCGCTGCGCGAGCACGGCATGAACATGGCGCTCGCCCTGCTGGAGCGCCTGCGCGAGCGCGACCGCGCGATCCGCACCGTGAAGCCCGCCCGGCGCCTGACCGGCCAGAAGATGACGCCGGAGCTGGCCCACGCCATCCTCGACCTGCACGCCTCCACCGGCATGACGCAGCAGGAGATCGCCTTCAAGGTCGGCGTGAACCAGGGCCGGGTCAACGAGGTGATCAAGCGCGGCAAGTGGCTCGACGGCGATCCGCACGCCCCCGAGGCCGTGGCCCGCGACAAGGCCCTGGCCCGCCTGCGCGGCGAGCCGACGGCGCGCAAGGCCCCCGCGGCGAAGCGCGCCGCGGGAAAGAGCACCCCGGCCAAGGCAAAGATCGTCCCGGCGCCCCGGCGCAACCAGGGGCAATTGGCCTTCGGCGATCTCTGAGGCGCCGGGCGCAGGCATCGGATTCGTCCGAGAGCCTGCAACCGGCTTCAGGACGATGACTTAATCCGTCAGGTCCGGGCTGAGGTCCTTCGGCCGCACGAACCGCTCCAGGCGGCCGTCGCCGTCGATCGCGCCCCAGCTATCCGCATCGAATTCGATCACCGCCAGCGCCGCCGTGGGGAAGCCCTGCGCGAGGCGGCTTCGCGCCGCGCGCGGGCCGGCGCCGACCAGCCGGTCGGCCAGCGCCTCCATGCCGGGATTGTGGCCGACCAGGATCAGCGTCTCGGCGGAATCGGGGGCGGCGCGGACCGCCTCGAGCAGCGATGCCGGCGGCGCCTCGTAGATCGTCTCGACGATCTGCGCGGGAACCGCGCCGAGCGAGGCGGCCACCGCCTCCCAGGTTTCCCGCGTGCGCTTTGCGGGCGAGACCAGGGCGAGGTCGGGCTGCAGGCCCTCGCTCGCGAGGTAGGCGCCCATCCGCGGCGCGGCCTCGCGCCCCCGGGCGTCGAGGGGCCGGTCGATGTCGGGGACGCCCGCCGGCCGGTCCGACTTGGCGTGGCGCAGGAGCAGCAGGCGGCGCATCAGGCGAACCCGACGATCGGATGCGGGGTGTAGAGCGACTCCAGCGCCGCGATCTCGTCGTCCGTGAGCACGAGGTCGAGGGCCGCGACCGCATCGGTCAGGTGGCCGGGCTTCGCGGCGCCGATGATCGGCGCGGCGACCTCGGGCTTGGCCGCGACCCAGGCCAGGGCCACCTGCGCGCGCGGCACGCCGCGGGCCTCGGCGATCTCGGCGACCTTGGCGATGATCGCCCAGTCGGCGTCGGCCGCCGCGTCGTAGAGGCCCTTGCCGACGGCGTCGCTGTCCTGGCGCGCGCTGGTGGCGTCGGCGTCGCGGGTCAGCCGCCCGCGGGCGAGCGGGCTCCACGGCAGCACGGCGATCCCCTGGTCGCGGCAGAGCGGCAGCATCTCGCGCTCCTCCTCGCGATGCAGCAGGTTGACGTGGTTCTGCATGGTCGCGAACCGGGTCCAGCCGTGGAGATCGGCGGTGTAGAGCGCCTTCGAGAACTGCCACGCATACATCGACGAGGCGCCGAGATACCGCGCCTTGCCGGCCTTCACCACGTCGTGCAGCGCCTCCAGCGTCACCTCGATCGGGGTCTCGTAGTCCCAGCGGTGGATCTGGAACAGGTCGACGTGGTCCATGCCGAGCCGCTTCAGGCTGGCGTCGATCGCCGCGAAGATCGCCTTTCGCGACAGCCCGCCGGCATTGGGCCGGTCCGTCAGCGGGTAGAAGCACTTGGTCGCGACGACGAGGCTGTCGCGGTCGCCGTAATCGCGCAGCGCCCGGCCGACGATCTCCTCGCTGGTGCCGTCGGAATAGTAGTTGGCCGTGTCGAAGAAGTTGATGCCGAGGTCGAGCGCCTGGTGGATCAGCGGGCGGCTCTCGTCCTCCGGCAGCGTCCAGGGATGGGGGCCGCGCTCGGGGATGCCGTAGGTCATGCAGCCGAGGCAGAGGGCGGACACGTCGAGGCCGGTGCGGCCGAGTTTCTTCATCTTCATGCGGCGGCTCTTGGTTCTCTCGATCTGACGGCCGCGTTTTGGCCAAGGTAGCAGGCGGCGTTCCGCTGCCCCCAATTCATCGCCTCATCCTGAGGTGCCCGCGCGAGCGGGCCTCGAAGGAGCCCTCCCGAGGTCGCGCGGTCCCTGGAACCCTCCTTCGAGGCCTCCGCTTCGCTGCCGGCACCTCAGGATGAGGGGGTGGAGGGGAAGAGCGGAAGGCTCAGCCCCCCCGCCCCTCGCGCCGCATCATGAAGGCCAGCTTCTCGAACAGGCTCACGTCCTGCTCGTTCTTGAGCAGCGCGCCGTGCAGCGGCGGGATCAGCTTGCGGGCGTTGGTCTCGCGCAGGGTCTCGGGGTCGACGTCCTCCGAGACCAGGAGCTTGAGCCAGTCGAGCAGCTCGGAGGTCGAGGGCTTCTTCTTGAGGCCCGGCACCTCGCGGGTCTCGAGGAACACCCGCAACGCCTCCTCGACGAGGCAGTGCTTGATGCCGGGATAGTGCACCTCGACGATTCGCCCCAGCGTCTGCGCGTCCGGGAACTTGATGTAGTGGAAGAAGCACCGGCGCAGGAACGCGTCCGGCAGCTCCTTCTCGTTGTTCGAGGTGATGATCACCACCGGGCGGCGAGCCGCCTTCACCGTCTCGCCGGTCTCGTAGACGAAGAACTCCATGCGATCGAGCTCGGTCAGCAGGTCGTTCGGGAACTCGATATCGGCCTTGTCGATCTCGTCGATCAGCAGCACCGGGCGCGCGTCGGCCGTGAAGGCCTCCCACAGCTTGCCGCGGCGGATGTAGTGGGAAATCTCCGAGACGCGGGGATCGCCGAGCTGCGAGTCGCGCAGCCGCGAGACGGCGTCGTACTCGTACAGGCCCTGCTGCGCCTTGGTGGTCGACTTGACGTTCCAGGTGAGCAGGTCGGCGCCGAGCCCCTTGGCGATCTCCTCGGCCAGCACCGTCTTGCCGGTGCCGGGCTCGCCCTTCACCAGCAGCGGCCGCTCCAGCACGATGGCGGCGTTGACGGCCGCTGTGAGGTCGGGCGTCGCGACGTAGGACTCGGTTCCGGTGAAGCGCATCGGGCTGTTTCGTCCTGGCGGGCCGGCACGGCCGACCCGTCCGACATAGGGCGCAAAGCCGGTCGCGGGCAACGCCCCAGGGACGCGGCCCGCTCATCCCGAGGCCCGTGGGTCGGGACCCATGAGGTCCGGCGGGCCGCCGCCCCGCCGTCGCGGGGAGCCGGACCGCGACGCGATCGACCGCGTCGCGGTCCGGTCTTCGCCCGGCCTAGCGGTCGGCCTTGGCGCCTGCGGTGGTCAACTCGATGTAGCGCAGGGTCGTCGGGCGCACGAGCTCGCGCACCTTGGCGGCCATGCCCTCCTCCTCCTTCAGCGATTGCTGGAAGGCCGCGGCATGGCCCTGCTGGCCCGCCGCCTCGCCGATCGCCAGCAGCGAGGTGTAGGCGGCGATCTCGAAGTTCTCGAAGGCGTGGTTGGCGTAGGCGTTCTTCAGGATCTCGTCCTGGGCCGGGGCATGCCCCAGCGCCATCATGTTGCCGACGAAGCCGAGAAAGCCCTCCTTGAGCGCCGAGGGGCTCTCGGAGAGGCCGTGCAGCGCCTCCTCCAGGCGGGTGCGCTGGCCATGGGTCTCGTCGATGTGGCGGCGGAGCGCCGCCTCCATCTCGGGATAGTTCTGCAGCCGTTCGACCTGACGCTCCATGATCTGGAGCGCCTGCATCTCCAGGGCATGCGTGTTCTTCAGCGCCGTGACGTAGATGTCGCGCGTGTCGAGGGCCATGTTCGGATCTCCTAATCGGCGGCCGGAGCCCGGCCGCGCCTATGGGAGAGACCCGGCGCCCGCCGGCCAAGTTTCCCGGGAGTCGCGCACGCGCTCAATGTGACGCAGCGCGGCGGATCTCCCGCGTGCGTCTCGCGCGTGGACGGCGCACCCAAGCCTCCCCCGCACCCAAGCCGGGCTCGCCCGCCTCGGGCACACGGGGTGCGGATCTCGGGCGGGCCCGAGATCCGTCGGGGGGAGGGAAAAGCCGGTGCTCCTCAGGCGAGCAGGGTGTCGGACGGCTCGCTGTCGGAGGGGCGGTCGTCCTCGGAGCTTTCCGGGGCGGTCTCGATCACCGGCTCGACCGCGGCGGCGACCGGCTCCGAGCGGATCGTCACGGTGTCGCCCTCGATGGAGAAGCGGACGTTCATGGCGGCGGCGCGGGCGACGAGGCCGGCATAGTAGGGCAGGATGCCGTGGGCATCGACGACGCCGTTCTCGGGCGTGCCGGCGATCAGCGCCTCGACATGGGGCGGGATGCGGGCATGCGAGCCCTTGGCGACCAGCACCAGGGTCGGCGCCTCGCCGTCGCCGGTCACCGTCACGTCGAGCAGGCCGCCGCGCGGGATCGCGCCGGTGGCGATCATCACGAGGTTGAGGAGCAGCTTGACCTTGTTCTTCGGGTAGAGCGCCACCGGCGCGCTCCAGCTGAGCTGGGTCTTCTCGTCGGAGAACATGCCGCGCGAGACCTTCTCCGCGTCGGCGAGATCGATCGAGGCGCCGGCCGAGCCCGCCGCGCCGAAGGCGATCCGGGCGAATTGCAGGCGGGCGGAGGCGTGGCGCGCGCTCTTGCGGATCAGGTCGAGGGCGAACTCGCGCATCGACTCGTCCTGGTCGTCCTCCAGCACCTCGAGCCCGTTCACGATCGCGCCCACGGGGCTGATCACGTCGTGGCAGACGCGGGAGCACAGCAGCGCGGAGAGGTCGAGGGCGTCGAGGGTCACGGCATTCATGGCACGCTCCGGGCGTTTTCTTCGGACTTGGTCTTCGGACTTGGTCGTCCGGCTTGGCGACGCGGAACTCGGCCGCGGGCTTGGCGACGCGGAACTCGGCCGCGGGGCGGCCCTGCCCGAACGGATAGACGCCACATCCGCCTTTGCAAAGGGTTACGGGGGAGGCGCGACGCGGCAAGCCGATCGCCGGCCGGCCCTCGGACCGGAGCGGCAGGCGCCCGGCTCGGTCCGCCGCCCCGCGCGCCCCCTCAGGTCCGGTAGAACAGCACCCGCCCGTCCGCCCGCATCTGAAGCAGGGCGTCGAACTCGCGCACGTTGCGGGTCAGCACGGCGAACCCGTGCTTCATCGCCTGCACGAACAGCACGCAGTCGTGGAGGGCCTTCATCCGCTCGTCGCGGCCGTAGCCCTGAACCCGCGCGAGCATGCCCGCATACACGGCGGCCTGGGCGAGGATGTCGGCATCCGGCACGAACAGGCGATGCGCCGGCATGGCATCGATCGCCGCTTCGATCGCCGCGACGGCGCCCTCGGTCCGGGCGACGCCCGGATCCAGCACGCCGACCGTATGCATCAGCTCCTGGACGGCGACGGTGCTGTGGTTCACCAGCCGGATCGCGAGCAGATCCGCGACGATCGCGGGCGCCCTGCCCTGCATCTGGTCGATGTAGACGCAGGTATCGAGGAGAAGGCCGTTCCCGGCCGATGCCTCCGTCCCGAGAAACGGAAGACGGTCGTCGGGTCGGCGTCCCAGGGTCCTGACCGGAGCCTGCCTCCGAACCCGCTCGGCGGACCGGAAGTCGAACGCCACGCGCTAGAATCCGAGGTCCAGCCCGGGATCGACCGTGCCTCTCAACGCTCGAAACACGTCGGCGAAATCGTCTTCGATCGCCAGGTTGGCCAGGGCGAACTCCACCAGCTCGGTGTCCGACCGGATGCCGGTGCGGGCTTTCGCGCGCTCGATCAGTTCCGGCGACACGCGCCCGGAAATCCGCCCGCCTTTCTTCGCGATCAGGCCGCTCTCCTGCGCCCGCGCCAGCACGGCCTGAACCTTCGCCTTGGACGAGGCCGCCGCCACGATCGCCATAGGATCGGGCGACACGCGGTGCAATCGGGCGCCCGATCCGCTCGGTCCTCCGCGTGGAGGCTCGTCGCGAAGGCGGTCTGCGCCCGTCCCATGCGCCCGGCTCGGCGAGCACGCCCGCAGACCCGGCAAACCTCTGGAGGCGTGCGACGCGCACGATCGGCACCGGGATGCCGGCGCGCCTATTCCAGCCGCACCACGACGCTGTCGCTCGCGCCGGTCGCGTCGAGGACCGAGATGCGGGCGAAGCCGGCGCCGTCCGGGACCCATTCGGACTGGCGGCGGGGGGAATCGGCCACCGGGCGGCCGCCGACCATCCAGGTCAGCGGCGGCACGCCGCCCAGCGCCTTCAGGGCGAGGCGCGCCTGCTGCGCCGCCTCGCCCGGGTGATCCTGAAGCCCGAGATCGATCCGGGCGCCGTCGGGCGGGTAGGCGATCTTCAGGGGCGCGGTGTCGGCGGCGGCCAGCGTCTTGGGGGCGTCGCGGCGGATGTGGCGGAGTGGCGGCGGCAGGCCGGCCGACGTGGTGACCAGCGCGTCGCGCGGCTGCGCCACCGGCTCCGGCTCGCCGCCGAACCGCGCGAACGCGTCGAACAGGATCGGCGCGGCGACCGCGCGCCCGACGAGGCCCGGCACCGCGGCGCCGTCCGGCCGCCCGACCCAGACCGCGATCGTCACCCGCCGGTCGAACCCGGCGGCCCACGCGTCGCGATAGCCGAACGAGGTGCCGGTCTTGTAGGCGATGCGGCCGGGCAGCGCGTTCTCGGGGGGCGGTGCGCCGCGCAGGATGTCGGCGACGTACCAGGCCGCCACCGGCTCGGCGACGCGGCGCGCGGAGTCGGGCGGCGCCGGCCGGTCGGCGCGGCGGATCAGGTCGGGCATCGCGCCGCCGCGGGCGAGGCCGGCATAGAGCCGGGCGAGGTCGGTCAGCGTGATCCCGAGGCCGCCCAGCGCCACGGGTAGGCCCGGCGCGGCGTCGCGCGGCAGCAGGATCGCGGCGCCGGCGGCCCTGAGGCGGGCGATGAAGCGGGCCGGGCCGACCGCCTCCATCAACGCGACGGCGGGCACGTTGAGCGAGAGCTGCAGGGCGCGGCGGGCGGTGACGGTGCCTTGATACGTGAGGTCGAAGTTCTTGGGCGCGTAGGCGGCCGCGTACCGGGCCGGGCGGTCGTCGAGCAGCGTCTCGGGATGGGCAAGCCCGCTCTCGAAGGCCTGCGCGTAGATGAAGGGCTTGAGCGCCGAGCCCGGCGAGCGCACCGCCAGCGTCATGTCGATGGCGCCGCGGCGCGCGGCGTCGCGGTAGCCGGCGCTGCCGACCTGGGCGAGCACCGCGCCGGTGCGGTTGTCGATCGCCAGGATCGCCGCCGACAGGCCGGGCCCCGCGGCCTGCGCGCGCTCCGTCGCCAGCTGCTCGAGGCTCGCCTGGAGCCGGCCGTCGAGGGTCAGGCGCAGCACGCTCGCCGACGGGTCGACGGCGACGGCCGCCTCCGCCGCGTGCGCCGCCGCCATCGGGAACGGCCGTCGCAGGTCCGGCACCGGCTCGGCCTTGGCGGCGGCGGCCTCGCTGCGCGTGATCGCGCCGCGGGCGGCGACGATGTCGAGCACCCGGTCCCGCGCCCGGCGGGCGTTGGCGGGAAAGCGGTCCGGCCGGCGGGTCTCGGGCGCCTGCGGCAGGGCGACGAGGAGGGCGGCTTCGGCGAACGAGAGCCGGGCTGGCTCGCGGCCGAAATAGGCGAGCGCCGCCGCCCGCACGCCCTCGACCGGGCCGCCATAGGGCGCGAGCGCGAGGTAGAGGTCGAGCACGCCGGCCTTGCCGAAGCGCCGCTCGAGCGCGACCGCGCGGACCATCTGCCGCAGCTTTGCGGCGAGCGAGCGTTCGGCGCGCGGCTCGACCAGGCGGGCGACCTGCATCGACAGGGTCGAGCCGCCGGAGACGATCCGTCCGTGCGCCAGCCATTGCCACGCGGCGCGCAGCGTCGCCGCCGGGTCGATGCCGGGATGGTCGGCGAAGCGCCGGTCCTCGTAGGCCGTGAGCATCGCGAGATAGCGCGGGTCGACGGACGCCGCCGTCACCGGCAGCCGCCAGCGCCCGTCCGGCGTCGCGAACGGGCGCAGCAGGGTCCCGCGGGCGTCGACCACGATGGTGGAGCGCAGGTCCGCCTGCGCCAGGTCGAGGGGCGGCAGCGCGGCGGCGAAGCGCCAGAGGGCGAGGGGGGGGATGGCGACGAGGATCGCGACGAGGGCGACAAACACGCGCCACCTCCCTCCCCCCTCTGCGGGGGAGGGTGGCCCCTGCGTGAGCAGGGGTCGGGAGAGGGGAGCGCTGTCTCCGGACGACGCGGTCCCCTCTCCCCCCCTGCTCCGCAGGGT
>NZ_VRUU01000105.1 GCF_008039875.1 Methylobacterium sp. WL119
CCGGCGAAGACAAGATCGTCGGCTCGCGATGCGGACTGCCAGACTTCGAGCGATCCGCGAGGGGCAAGATCGTTCATCGTGTGCTGGTAGCCTGCCACGGCGCTCAGCGTCGCCTCCCGACGCTCAGGTGGGGGCACGTCAGCGTCGCGAGCTGCCACCTCGATGCTCGCACAGAGCCGCTTGAGATCCCACTCCCACGGTCCAACTGTGACCTCATCGAAGTCGTTGAGATCCAATACGACATCGCCTTGTGGGGTGCCGAACAAGCCGAAATTGGAAATGTGTGCGTCCCCGTTCAAAACCACATCGATTGCGGTGCGAGGACCATGAGCGAGGTCCCAGGCCATGCCCTGAGCAGCCCCACGGAGAAAAGCGAATGGTGAGGAAGCCATGCGGGCGATGCGGAGAGGAATGAGGTGCGATTGCCGGCCCTCATGTGCTGCCTCGATCAGCATCACCGGATCTGGACGATCCGCGCTAACATTCAGTACGGAATGAGCTTTATGAGGAATTTCGATACGTAGGATTTTGCCGGCGGTGCGCCGCTTGTCCCACGGCTCCACGCCCGAACGCAGCTCGATATGCGGAAAGTCTGCCAATGGCTCCAGGACCGTTTCTTCAGCGGCTTTGACCAGAGCCTCTTGGTGATCGCTGAGCAGTGGTGTGGTGTCCATAAAGTGTGCTGACCGCTCCATCGACCTCAACCGCTCGCTGCAAATGAAGCTAGCGGCACGATGGCAAATTGAAAGCGCCTGACTAACGTTGGCCGAGCGGAATGCCGGATCACAGGGGGGAGCGGGAACGCGTAGCACGTCAGTCCAACTCTGGTGCACCCCTTACCGGCTGTGTTTTGCAAGAATTTCGTGCATGGCTTCGGTGACCAGCGCCTCGATGGAGTTACCTGCCCGGCCGTGTTCGGCAACCAGCTCGCGGGACAGGCTACGCACCTTTGCGATGAGATCCCGGTCCAGCCACACCGTGAACGCCTGTCGGTTTTCGCGATGGTCGCGCACTTTAGGTGTAGGTGTACCTAAACCTTGAAGTTGAGGTGTAGATTTAGGTTGAGGTGTAGGGTCCAGGATAGGCTGCTCTCCAACCACGAACGATGCGGACAGGCTCGGCCGTTTAGCCATTCTGCTTCTCCGTCCGCTTGCGTTTCACCTTGATACCCACCTGCTTTGCTACCCAACGGAATAAAGCATCGATCTCCTCAGCCCCTTTTCCGTTCGGCTCGATCTCCTGGATCGTGCTGCCGTCGATCAGGCAAGACTTGTAGCCCTTGCGGTGACAGATGAAGGGCGCACCATGCTCGCGACCGGTCGGGATACCGCGGGAGACGAACCCCGCAGCCGCCTCCTTCACATCCTTCTTCGCACCGCTCACATCCACATCAGTGAAGATGACGAAGTTCGGCTTGCCCAGGCCCTTGGCCATCGTATGTGAGGTCGGCACGGCATCCATGTCGGCCAACGACGTGCGCGATGGGATCAGCACGAGGTCGGACAACTCAGCCGCTCGCTTGCCCATGATCTCGGCTTTACCCGCCGTATCGATCAGGACCAACTCGGCACCCTGCTTCTCGAACTCGCGCAGTGTGGGTTCAAGGAAGTCCGGCGTCGTCTCTGGCCTAACCGGCGGCCCGTCCGTCTGCCTTCGTGTGGACCACATCCGAAGCGTCGCCTGAGGATCGGTGTCCACGATCGCGCTCAGAATACCGGCGTGGTGAGCAGCCACAGCGAGGTGCGCCGTGAGCGTGGACTTCGTGCTTCCGCCCTTCAAACCCAAGATCGTGACAACCCGCATCGACTCACCTCCGGCGCGCTTTCTAAAACGGTGTAGGTCTAAGGTCCAACAATACCGTTTAGCTTGACCTCTAGGTAACCGGTTTAGGTTTATCGTTTGAGTTTAGGTTTAGGTTTACGGTGTACGCACCTTGCGGTTGACATTGATGGCGTGTAAGTTCCGATAAGACGCATTCTCGAAAGTTTGAAGCGGTAGCCGGTCTCAATGGCAGCGATCATTCTGATAGACGGCACCAACGGCGAGCGCCTTCCGGCGAAACCCGCCCACGGCTCGCCCTACAACGGCTGCGGCTACTGCTGCGCGACGCAGGCTTGCGGCGTGGCCCTCGACCACATTCCCGGCCATCCGACCGAGGGCGCGTGCTAGTTGTCGTTGCCCAGAAGGTTGTTCAGGCTTTGCCAGGGTGTCTGTCGGCTGAGGGCGGAGTGGGTTCGGCTGGTGTTGTAGTGGTCGATCCAGGGGCTCATGGCTTGTGTCCGCTCGGCGGATGAGGCGTAGGGCTCGGCGTAGATCCATTCACGCAGCGAGGTCTGGATGAAGCGCTCGGCCTTGCCGTTGGTGCGCGGCGTGTAGGGCCGGGTCCGGACATGGCGCAGGCCGGCCTCGGCGAGCAGGTCGCGGAAGGCATGGCTGCGGTAGGCCGCGCCGTTGTCGCTCATCACGCGCTCGACGGTGACGCCATGTCGGGCAAAGAACGCCAGCGCCTCACTCATGAAGGTGATGGCGCTCTGCTTGGTCTCGTCGGGCAGGACGGCCGTGTAGGCGAGACGCGAGGCATCGTCGATGGCCACATGTAGGGCCTCCCAGCCGATGCCGCGCCGGCCGTCGCGCCGGTTGCCGGTGATGCGGTGACCGACGCCGTCGATCCGGCCGAGCTTCTTCGTGTCGATGTGGATGAGTTCGCCCGGCCTCTCGCGCTGATAGCGGATGACCGGCGGCCGAACGTCCAGCGCGCTCAGACGGCCGAGACCGAGACCGCGCAGGACCCGGCCGATGGTGGAGCGCGGGATGGTGAGGCGCTCGGCGATGGTCTGCCCCGTCAGCCGCGTGCGCCGCAGGGCCTCGACCTGCGTGCAGATCGCGGGCGTGACGCGCACCTTTGGCCGGAGGGGCGCCGAGCTTCTGTCGCGAAGTGCCCCCGCGCCGCCCGCCCGAAAGCGGGCCAGCCACTTGTAGGCCGAGCGCTCGCTGAGGCCCGCAGCCTGCGCGGCCTCGGCCACGCGCCAGCCTTCGACCAGGATCCGGTTCACCAGAAGAGCTCGACCATGGACCGTCATGCGGGCATGCTGATGGGTGTTCATCCGGGGCGCTCGGTCAGGGTTGGTTGGCTTCGCAACCCCAGCCTCTCACCCCCGCCCCGGGTGAACAACCTTCATAGCTTCGACAGCTAGGCGCTGGAATTTGAGGACGGTCAGTTCCTCTGCGGCATGATCCGCCGGCCGGGGCACTACGTGGGCCTTCCGAACGATTGGGCTGACGAGGCGATTGGCGGGATGATCGCGGATGCGCTCGGCGCGGGGAAGGGCTGTGATGCCGAGATCTGAACCCTCGATGCGATCCGTCGCGGTTCTGCACGTCGCCGGGATCAACCTGGCGGCCGATGCCCTCGCCCTGGTGCGGGACTATCAGCGCGCCTCGAAGACCAGCGCCACGGTCCGCGCCTACAAGTCGGACGCGGCGGCCTTCACGGCCTGGTGCGACGGCCATGGGGTCTCGTCTCTGCCGGCCTCGCCCGAGACGGTGGCGGCGTTCCTCTCGCATGAGGCGGCAGCCGGGCGGGCCTCGTCCACGATCGGCAGGCGGCTCGCCGCCATCGCCTACGCGCACAAGCTCGCCGGGCTGCCGGACCCCGGCGCGCACGAAACGGTGCACGCGGTTATCAAAGGCATTCGGCGGCGCCCCAACACGGAGATCCGGCAGAAGACCGCCGCGACCGCCGAGGTGCTGGCGGCCATGCTCTCGCACGTCTCGCCTCGGCTCGCCGGCAAACGCGCCCGGGCCTTACTCGGGCTTGGGTTCGCTGGTGCCTTCCGGCGGTCGGAACTCGCCGCGCTGCTCGTCTCGGACCTGACCGACCACACCGATGGCCTGCGCGTACTGATCCGGCGCTCGAAGACAGACCAGGAGGGCAGGGGGGTCGAGAAGGCGATCCCGCACGGTCGGCATGTCCGGCCAGTCGCCTTGGTGCGGGACTGGCTCGCGGCTGCCGAGATCACGGATGGGCCGGTGTTCCGGCCAGTGTCGCGGTCAGGCCGGATCAGAGCCGAGGCGCTGACGGATCGCAGCATCGGGGACATCGTGAAGCGGTACGCGGGGGCGGCCGGGTTCGATCCTGCGGCGTTCGGCGGGCATTCCCTACGAGCGGGGTTCGTGACCACGGCGGCCGAGCGTGGCGCGGACCTGGCTCGCATTATGGAAATGTCGGGCCATCGCGATCCGCGCACGGTGGTCGGCTACATTCGGCGGGCGAACGCTTTCAAGGGGCATTCGGGGAGCGGGTTCCTTTAAGCGCAGGTGCTGCCTAACAGCCGTGTTCCGGGATGAGATTGCGCGCCTCAAAGCGGATCGTGATGCACGGCGCATCTCATACAAGGAATAGGCGGAATGCACGGGTGCAGCTGTGCGAGCAGACGTCACGTTCAGCCCGGATCAGGAAGCTGCAGTAGCCTATCGGACGCAGTTAGCTCGACACGTGGACGGAGGCGAGATGACACCGCGCTAGTTCGAACGCGAGAGTGCTCGTACCCTGGAACGCGTGAAGTTGGGTAAGCCAGAGGTCTGCCCCCTCCAACCTCGGCCGGGAATGGGCGCGCGATTTAATTACTGCTGCATGCCTGAGAATTAATCCGCAGCAGGATTAAAACTTCACAGATAGTTAGCAATTGATCATACCGCCTCAGATATTTTATCTAGTCTGCGCTGACCGGAGTTCCGGTGAAGATACTATCGACCGGTTCCGTTGGTTGTTGCCCCCCGGATCCAGCTGACGGAACCGTGTTTTGATGGCGCCGGCAAGGTTCAGGTACTATGTCTTTCAGCTTCATATTAGTTTTATCCTACTGCATGGTAACCGCTATAGTAGTCACTGCAACGATCTAGCCTTAAAAATCGATCATCTCTAAAGGCTTCGTTTTAAGCTGACGCGAAAGCGATATAACCCATATTTTATAAAGGCAGACAACATGCCGGGAAATGAATATCTTATTGCTGGTTTGGCGATCCTGACCCTGATGGTGGTCATTGTAGTCGCATCTGTGCTCCGGGGCAGAGTAGCGAAGTCTAAGGGCGATCCTGAACGCTCAAGCTTCGTAAAAGACCACGGTGAGGCACCACGGCCAAACCGACCTGGCACAGAACACTGATAATCGCAAGAAAGCTATCCATGCCGCGTTATTTTATATCGACGTCAGATCAAGCACAGGTACATGAGAAAGAAGGCCTTGTTCTTTCCGGACCCGACGAGCTGGCACAAGTCTTACGGCAGACACTGGCGACAATGCTCCACGATGGAGAGAATAATCAAGGAAGAACCGTTTTTACGGCAAACGCTCACGACTCACATGGCGATCGCATTATGGATGCCAGAGTCACTATGATGGCGCGCGAACTGTAGTGATACTTCGCCTCCATCTAAGTATTTAGTATCTACCTCTATTCTGTATCATAATTCTTTTGAATATCTGTGCAATACTAATCGAAATCAAGCCTACATTATTCGAAGATCTAGATGGAGGTAGTTCGCGTTGAAGCCGCAGAAGGCCTATCGATTAATTTCATGATGCGATTTCAGCTCCATAGCACGCTGAATGTTCGTTCGAAATCTATTAGCAAGGTCCGATTACAGAAGCTGTGAATAATTGGTCCATCCAAGGTATCTTCACGCATTTTTATCGTTTCGGTCGACTCATCATAACTAAAAGTTAGACGTCGATCTCCAAGGGTGGTCGTGAGAATAGCGTTTCTGCCGTCTGCATTCTGGGTCATTGTGGTCGAACCTGGCACCCCGCGCCACATGATCCCCCCGAGAAGGGCAAGGGTAATCGCTCTCATCTCCAAAGCTTCACCTTGAGACTGAGTGATAACGCTCACCGCATAACGACGTACCGCATCGAGGTCGGTCATTTCGGATTGGGGACGTATCTGCGCCATGGTGCTAGTCCTGGCTGGCAGTGATTTTCGTGCCACCCGTCGAAGTTGCCGAGTAGCCACCCCACCCCTCGGTCGAGACCGGCGACGTACCGCCCCAGCCTTCCAAGTCCCAGGTCGCGACACGTTGCTCCACGTCGACTGAGCCATGGTCCTTTAGAATGCCCATTACACGTTCGACCTCCGCCTCCTCGACGTGGAGGTTCAGCATCGCTCCTCCGCCGGCCAGCTTCGCGCAGTAAGATCCCCACGCCGCAGCCGGTAGACCGATTTCGCGAAGCTGTCTGTGAAGCACGCCGTCGGCAGGGGTCGGCTCTCCAGGCTCGCTGCAGCCGACCGGAGGTTTGGCAGGGCAAACGATAAGCCGGATCGCCCCCTCGGGGATGCCGGATGCGATCAACGTGCCTTTCGCCGACTGCGCATCGTCGCGGCTTCCGTACAGCGCGCTGATACCGAAACTCATGGCTTCGCCTTCGATATAAGGAGCGCTTGCGTCTGCTTGATGCGGAGAGCCATTCTCGGCCTCGATCTCCGCTCGTGCAGCTGCGATGAAGTCAGCACGTTGGTCCTCGCTCAGAAAAAAAGCTTCGCTGAGCGGAGGCTCATCTGCAGCGCCGGGGGCACCCCACATTCGATCTCCCAAACCATTGTTTTGGAAGTTGCGCTTGGCGCGCGCAAGCACCGCGATTTCGGCTACATCGGTCGTCGTCGTCTCGGCCGATTTCATGGGTTGGCCCTGCGTGCGGCTGGCTGCGGATAGGCTGGATTGCCGCCAGGCACACCACTGCTGTTCGCAGATGACGTGACATCCGATCTGCCGCTTTCGGACCCGGTGATCTGCTTCCGCGACGCGGCTTGGCTCTGGCTGGCGTAGTCAGGAGGGGAGTTCGCTCCCTGCCAAATCATTAGCCCAGCCAAGGAAGTGAGCATTAATCCGACGCTTACGATCAAGACATAGAGGGCTGGTCTGCCACGCTTACCCTGGCGGCTGTCCTGACCAGAGATATGTTCCGTCACCCGTAAACCTCGCTCGCCCAAATATGCTGGACGTAGAAACAGAACAGGCAGCGTGATCGAGAGGTTCAGACGTGCGACCTTATGGTTTCAATAAACAAATCATAAGTGATCAAAAAATATGATTTATCTAGTGGACATATAAACAATTTAAGAGATTGTCGCGAATGGGCGGTACAAAGCCGCAAATCTTTCCCGTGACATTTATGGGACGAACGCTTGGCTCGCCTGGTATGAACGTCTCATCACTCAAGATGCCAGATCCTGTCGAATTGATCGTTTTGACCCAGCAGCTTGCACAGCTGGCGGCATGCAAAACCCGCCGCGGCGAACCGGGCGGGCTGAAGAGTAACGGCAGACTGATAGTGCTGAAGGTGCTACCTTCCGCCACCGCTGCCGGTCGAGCTTAGGCGTGAAGGCTGTCCCTCGTTGCCGGAAACCGCCGAGTCGTCCGAAATTCCATCCTCGGCACGTCCAGTCGGTGAATAAGTAGCAGCGCCCTCCTCGCCGGTCGAACCTGGCTCGCGGGTCACGACACCAGGCACGCCGCGCGGCCCGACCCTACCCGTACTCGCGGGCACGTCCTGATACTGGGCGAAGGCAGGTGTAGAGAGCACGGCCGCAACAGCAGCGGCGAGCAAAATTTCAATCACTGTAATTCCAGACAATAGAGATGCGGCAGGAAAATCCTGGAGCGTCTGACAACAGGCGCTGTACGCGGTTGATCCCGCGGCAGTTCGGCCATCACGGTATGGTGCTTGACGAGGATCGTCAGTGCTACTTCGGCTGTCATGCCGTCGGGTGAACTTTGCAGCACCAATCCTGCTTCAATCACGCTTTTCGGTGCTGGCGCAGCCATCGAGTGGCCTCTTCCAGCGTGTCGAAGATCGGCGCTAACACTCCGAAAAGACGTCCGAAGGCCGCCTCTACGAACCAACCCCTGCCCATTTCGTGGTCCGGAGTATCGAGGCGCACCAACACCGCGATCAGCAGGCCGTTTGCTAGGACCAGACGTCCTTCCCGATCCGGGCTGCCGGTGTCAACCAAGATCGGCTGCAGCACGAGCAACGTCTCGACGTTGTCTCGCGCATCCATGCCTAGCTTCCCCGTAGCTCGTTCAGCCACGGCTCGCTTCGGCGTGCGCCCCAACGCGTGTTCTTGAGGTGGAGGTAGTTCGGGGTGAACCCACAAAACGACTTGAGCTGCTCGACGTTATGGATCGTCAGAACCCGCCGTTTGATCGTGATCAGGCCGAGATCACGAAGCTCTCGAAGCGTACGGTGAACGTGAACGGTGGACAAGCCCATCGCATCCGCAAGCTCCACCTGCGTGAACGGAAAGGGGTAGCTGTCGTTCGTGACCTTCCCGACGGCATCTAGCCGGACCAGCAATTCGCAGAGGAGATGAGCAAGACGCTGGTCCGGTGCACGGCCACCGAGATTGACCAGCCACTCTCGAAGCACCGCCTCATCGACGAGACCGCACCACCAGAAGGCCCGCGTAATCTGCGGATAGGCCTGGGTAATTTCCTCGATTGCCCGCCGCGGGATGTCGACGACATGGCACGCGGAGATCGTACCGATGTTGTGGTCCATCTGATCGAGGATAAACACGTTTAGATCGCAGAAATCTCCTGGAACCAGCAGTGCCATAATCTGGCGCTTGCCGTTCGGAAGCACCTTGTAGCGGCAAGCGATGCCATCAAGGATCAGATGGACGTTCTCAGGTTCGTCGCCTTCTCGGACCAAATCGACCCGTGCACCGACCTGCCGGATGCGTGGCGCCAAGCCATCCAAGGCTCGGCGATCGTTATCCGATAGGTCCTCGAAGCCTTCCAACTTCCGGGTCAGTACCTGATGCATCTCGCCTCGAAAGAAATAGACCGAAACGACTATGTCGGAAATCCAACATCCCAAACTGTCTTTTGATGTAAAATTCTAATTTATGTCCGTATTTTCCATGCAACCACGCAGCGTCTGCAACTTTGTGGGCGCGTGCAACTGGGGATCGTACCCTCGCCCTTCTCGGGACAAGTCCGTGACACAGCTCCGACAGTCCACGTACGGTGCCGCCCACTCGTCCACCATTAGTTCTGGGCCAGTGACGCAACCTGACCCAAGGTGGTGATATAACGCTGGACGCTGATAACACCGGTTATCGGCCCCCAGGATGTCGCTGAGAGGTTGTTGCGTTTACGTCGGAATGACCGTGTTAAGTAGGTGCCCCGGGTGGTCGCATTGCCCTCAGCGTGGCGGCGCCAGGCCTCAAGATCAACACTCGACAACTTACGGGATTAATCCATCGAACGGTGTCGAGTGATGGAAAATCGTTAAGCTTCCTCGGCTACAATCGGAGTGCAGAACATAACGACTGCTTATGACAATCCGATCGCCCTTCGCCCGCCTTGGACGCTGGACCCACTCGGCGCGTTCGCTGACGGCATTCAACCTCGCCTGCGTGGCCGGTCTCTGCAGCGTGTCCGCCGTAATGTTGTGGGACATGCGAGAGGATGCGACCCGCCGGACAGAGATCACTTCCCGTAGCCTGCTGCAGGTGCTGGAGCGCGATATCGCCCGCAATATCGAGCTCTATGGCCTATCGTTACAGGCGGTAGTCGACGGTATGAAGCGAACGGACGTGGCGCAGGCCTCGCCCGAACTTCGTCACATGATCTTGTTCGATCGCTCGGCGACCGGCCTCGGGTTCGGCTTCATCATGGTGATGAACGCGGCTGGCGATGTCGTTCTCAGCTCACAATCGGTCACGCCGAGCTCGCTAAACCGAGCCGATAGCGAGTACTTTCAGTACTTTACAGCTCATGACGATGACGGTTTGCATATCAGCCCACCGACCATATCCCGCCTGACGGGGCAATGGGTGGTCATGCTGAGCCGCCGCCTGTCAAGCTCGGACGGCTCGTTTGCCGGTGTTGTTACCGGAGCCATCCATCTCGACTACTTCCGAGGCTTGTTCGCTGCCGCGGGCGTGGCCCGTATCGGTACCGTAACCTTGTACGGGCCGGGCGGATCAATCCTAATGCGCGAGCCATTCGACCAGCAACTGCTTGGTAAGAGTGTTGCTCAACAGCCAAGCTATCGCCTGATCATGGCTCGGCAAAAAGGCAGCTTTAACGGTCCAGCGATGATCGGGGAAGGCGAGCGCCGCTTCGAGTTTACCCACGTTAGCGACCAACCTCTCCAACTCAGCACTGCGATCCCTCCGAAAGATATCTATGCAGACTGGTGGCAGAAGGCTCTAACTCTCGGAGGAGCCGTACTGTCTCTTTGTGCAGCCACCATGGGCCTAACGTGGTTGTTCCGTCGCGAACTCGATCGGCGGCAAATTGCCGAGATTGCTACGAGCGCCCTGAACGTCAAGCTCGAACGGCTGGCAACGACTGATGGGTTGACGGGATTGTCCAATCGTCGTCGCTTCGATGAGGTCCTAGCTCGGGAATGGTCGCGTGCCGTACGAACGCTGCAGCCACTTTCCCTAATCCTGCTGGATGCCGACTCATTCAAGGGGTTCAACGACTGTTACGGGCATCAGAAGGGCGATGAGGCCTTGAAGCTCATCGCTCGATCAATGGAAGCCGTCATCAGCCGTTCTGGCGATACCGGATACCGCATCGGCGGCGAGGAGTTTGCTGTCATCCTCCCAGATACGAGCGAGGAGGGTGCCAAGATCGTTGCCAGCCGTATCCAAGAAGCTGTGACGGGCTGGAAGCTCCCTCATGCGAGTAGCACGCATAGGGTGCTTACAGTGAGCTGCGGGTTGGCTCAGATCCCTGAAACCATCGCTATAGAACCGGCGGAGCTGTTTCGTGCTGCGGACGCTGCGCTCTACGAAGCCAAGCGATCAGGCCGTAACTGCGTTCGGGTTTCAGGAGCAGCTAATCCCAATCTGCTGTTGGTTGTCAGCTAACGATAGCGACTTCATCCAGTACGAGCACGGGCAGCGATCGTGGTGGTATCGCCGCATCTTCAAACGGTGGTTCGGCCACGCCCCTACCTGATCGCGCGGCGGGGGAACCCGGATCTCACTAGCTAGATGTTGGTCCCAGCATCTGGTGGAGCAGGTTTGATTTGAAGCGGCTTGGTTCCGCAAACCATGTTTGCGTATCGCTAAGGCCGTCCCGAGCCGCGTAGCCAGCGTCCGCTCAGCACTTGCGCCTATGACATAGCTTGCCCCAAAAGCGTCAGCCGACATCGGCCTACCGAACAGGTAGCTTTACCCTTCCTGACAGCCCTCAGTGCGCAGGCAGGCATGCTCGGCCTTGGTCTCGATGCCTTCGGCTATTACCGACAGCCCGAACTGGAGCCCAAGCTGCAGGATTGCACGTACGACGATCCGGGTCCGCCTGCCTTAGGACCCTCGCGTTGCCGCCAGTTCATGCGCTCAGACCTCGACACCATCGCCGATCGCATCCGCCGATTTCAGCCGAGCCACCGGGATCCCGAGCAGTTCCACGTCGAGAAGGACGAGATCGAGCGGGAGCTGCGGCAGTTAGCAAGGACAGCCGATCGATATGCTGTAAGCCCCCACTAATCTTTGAAGCCATCCACCAAGAACGTACAACGAGTTATTAACCACTGCAACTGAATATACAAATGATCAAACTGCTATAGGCCTGCTATCGTGCGCGTCTCTCTCAAATCCATTCTGATTGGCTCGATGGCATTGCTCGGCGTCGCCGCGGCTGGGCAGGGTGCAACTAGCGTCCTCAAGCTCAGGGCAATCGAGCGCGACGTGAACGAAACGACGACGAACTGGCTTCCATCTGTCAACGTCGTAAACACGATCAGCACGACGACGCGCGATGTGCGGGTTAAATTGTACCGCTTTGTCGTTGCCTCGGAAACCCCGCAGGCTTTGGAAAAGAACGAAGATAGCCTGAGGACCTCCCTTAAAACCATCGACGGGCTACGCCGAACCTATGAGCCATTGATCAGCTCACCCGAGGAGAAAGCGATCTACGATACCTTTGCGCCTTTGTGGACTCGCTACACAGAGGGCCAGGAGAACGTCATCGGCCTCATGAAGGCAGGTCGGAAGGCTGACGCATTGGCGCTCACCGTCAGTGCAGAAATGGCCGATTTGAACAGGGGTGCTGTCGGCGCCTTGCAGAAGGCTGTGGACCTGAACCGGGACGGGGCCCAGCGCAGCGGCGAATTGAGCATGGCCAACGCCGCCTCGGCCATGATCACGGCTTGGATCGCGATGGCGATTTCGCTGACAGCCGCCATCGGTGCCATGTTGTTCAGCCTGTTCGGCGTCGCGCGTCCGATCGAGCGCATGACCCGTACTATGGCTAGGCTGGCGGCCGGTGACACCACGGTGGAAATCCCGTCCCAAACCCGCCGCGACGAGATTGGCGACATGGCCGCCGCCGTGAGCGTGTTCAAGGACAACTTGATCCAGACGCGGAAGCTGGAAGCGGACACCGCAGCGGCGCGGGTGGCGGCCGAGGAACAGCGCAAGGCCGGCATGCGTCAGATGGCGGATGGCTTCGAAGCAGCTGTAGGCGGGATCATTGGCATGGTGTCGTCGTCGGCGACCGAGCTGCAGGCCACCGCCCAGACCCTGACCGCGACGGCGACGGAAACGGCGAGCCAGTCCACCACCGTGGCCGCCGCCGCCGAGGAGGCCGCCACCAACGTCAACACGGTGGCCGCGGCGGCCGAGGAACTTGCCTCATCGGTTCAGGAGATCAGCCGCCAAGTCGATGGCTCGGCAGCTCTGGCGCAGCAGGCCGTCGCTGAAACCGATCAGACTGGAGCTTTGGTGCAGGAGTTGAGCACGGCGGTATCGCGCATTGGCGACGTGGTCGGCATGATCTCCACCATTGCCGGACAGACCAACCTCCTGGCGCTGAATGCCACCATCGAAGCGGCGCGTGCCGGTGAAGCGGGACGGGGTTTCGCGGTGGTCGCCGCCGAGGTCAAGGAACTGGCTTCGCAGACGGCACGGGCGACCGATGAGATTTCGGGACAGATCGCACGCATCCAGGCGTCCACCGGTCAAGCCGTGACGGCGATCGGTGGCATCGCCGCGCGGATCCAGGAGATCAGCAGCGTGGCAACGTCCATCGCGGCGGCGGTCGAGCAGCAGGGGGCGGCGACGCAGGAGATCGTGCGCAACGTCAGCCAGGCAGCGATGGGTACGGGCGAGGTAACGAGCAACATCGCTGGCGTGGCCGGTGCGGCCGAAGAGACGGGCGCTGCGGCGAGCCAGGTGCTGGGCGCAGCCTCAGAGCTGTCGCGTCAGTCCGAGACCCTTGCAGCTGAAGTCGGATGCTTCCTCGCCACCGTTCGAGCAGCTTGATAGGATCAATGTGTAACCGCCTCGGTAGGCCCTAGGGCCTATCGAGGTTTACGATGCTGATCCGGCCCGAGCGCAGCTCGTGAGAAGCTAGGCCTGACCGTCCTCGGCAGCCTTGTCCGGATCATTCGGCTTCTTTTGAGCCTCGACCACCGGGTCTTTGTTCTCAGGCTTACCGCCGGTGGTTGGATCTGGGACGTTCACGCCCGTGATCGGCACGGTGGGTGGAATGGTAGGCTCGTGATCGCTTCCAGCCATGATCTGATGCTCCCTTCCCGAAGGTACCGTTCAGACGGCGCTTGGAATGCGGCGGAGCTGTGAAGGTGTACGCCAGCGCATAAAAATGGTTGCTGAGCAGCCTCAAGCCGTCTCGGCGGCCTTCTTCCGGACCTTGGCCTTCTCAACGCGGGTCTTGGGTGCCTCGGAGATCGTCTCTCCTGTATCAGCAGCCTTAGCGGCTACCTTGCGCCGCAGTTGGCCAAGGCCGAGTGAACGCGCCAGCTCAGACCGCTTGGCAGAGTAGGCGGCCGATACGATGGGGTAGTCAGACGGCAGGCCGTACTTCGCACGGTAGCTATCCGGTGTGAGCCCGCGAAGCGTGAGGTGGCGCTTCATCGTCTTGTAGGTCTTGCCATCCTCAAAGCTGACCATGCCGTCGGGGGTGATTGACTTGCGGATTTGGGCCGGCGTCGGCTTCTCAGCGGCGAGCTCGGCTGTCTCCTCCTTGCCAAGGCCATATAACGCCGCGTGCACGGAGGCGATCACACCAGGCAGCTCACTCAACGACACCCGGTTGTTCGAGACGTAGGCGGCGACAAGGTCGGCCGTCATTTCGAACTCATCGCGCCCCGAAACGAGCATCGCACCACCAGTCATACTATTACCCTTGAAAGACATATCGCTTTGCATAACGACATGGCAAATCGAGCGTCAAGCTTTTGTTAGGGATACCGCATCAGGAGTTTCTGAGATTTTTTGGGGTTGGACGATGCGGGTTCTGCTAATCGAGGATGATGCGTCGGTAGCGCAGAGCATCGAGCTGATGCTCAAAAAGGCTGGGTTCAATCCTTTTGTCACCGATCTCGGTGAGGAGGGAGTCGATCTCGGCAAGCTCTACGATTACGATATCATCCTGCTCGATCTGAACCTGCCCGACATGTCGGGCTACGAAGTGCTGCGCAGCCTTCGCCTCGCCAGGGTCAAGACGCCAATCCTGATCCTATCGGGCATGGCTGGCATTGAGGACAAGGTGAAGGGCCTCGGCTTCGGTGCCGACGACTACCTCACCAAGCCGTTCCACAAGGACGAGCTCGTGGCCCGCATCCAGGCGATTGTTCGGCGCTCACAGGGGCATGCAGCGGCCGTCGTCACGATCGACGACCTCACGGTCAATATCGATAAGAAGTTCGTCGAGGTTGCCGGTATCCCGACCAATCTCACGGCTAAAGAGTACCAGATGCTGGAACTCCTTGCCCTACGGAAGGGCACGACGATCACCAAAGAGATGTTCCTCAATCAGATCTACAGCGGCATGGACGAGCCAGAGATTAAGATCATTGACGTATTCATGTGCAAGCTGCGGAAGAAGCTCGCTACTGCATCGGGTGGCAAGAACTACATCGAGACGGTCTGGGGCCGCGGCTACGTCTTGCGCGAAGGTGTGCCCGAGATGAGAGCTTTGGCGAGCTGAAGCGCCAGTCCGCGGACCGGATCCCAATGCTCCGTGGCATGCTGCGCCACCCACTCGTCTGCCGTCAGTTCCGGGCCGAAGGCTAGGGTTAGCATCCCTTACATTGAGCCAATCAATATGGCCGGGGTCTGGACCCTACCTTCGCCCCGGTGAGAGCGCATGGCATGGTCGGGCATGACCTACCGCATCGACTTTTACCGGGAAGGCGCTGTCGTCAGCGTAGTGAAGGATCTAGGGTGTGTCATCGCTTGAGCCAATCGAGAGCTGCAGCGCGGGAGAGGACGCCCATGAAGCTGGCGGCGGTCTTCTCGTAGCGGGTGGCGATGGCACGCCATTCCTTGAGCCTGGCCCAGAGGTGCTCGACCTGACTGCGGTTGTTGTCGATCCAGTCTGGGCACGCGACGGGCGCCTCGTGGCGCTGGGGTGGGATCGCCGGTCGCGCCCATGTTCCAGATGTGCTGGCGAAAGGCGTGACGGGTGTCGCCGCGGTCCCCGACGACCCACTTGGGCACGCCCGTCAGTTGGTCGAGCAGGGGGACGGCATGAGGCAGTTCATGAGCCTGACCGGGTGCCAGCCGGAAGGCGATGGCGCGACCCTGCCCGTCGGCGATCACGCAAGCCTTGGAACTATCGCCGCCACGTGAGCGGCCAAGCGCTTCACGAGCGTCTCGCTCGGCCCCAGATCCCCCCTTTTGGCAGCCCCTGCCGCCTTTTGATGCGCCCGCACGTTGGTGCCATCGAGGAACACCATACCAAGCTGGACGCCCTGCTCTTGCACGAGGCCGAGCA
>NZ_VRUU01000106.1 GCF_008039875.1 Methylobacterium sp. WL119
TCCCAGAGCATAATGCCCCGAAACCACCTTGCCCGTCTTGGAAACCCGTGATACCGAACCAACCAGTCGGTGGTCCGCCTCAGCGGTGGGAGGCGTCTAAGCCCCCGCCGATACCCTGTCAACCCCGCGTCAAACCCGAAAGCTAAACACAAAACCGACAAGACCGCCGACACAAACACCAGGCCACCCGGCTCTCGCCAGCTGCCCCATCGCTCGTCATGTCGGTGGACCAAGTCCAGAACCGCGTCGCCGCCGCCCCGTCTCGATGAACAGGGGTATACGGACCACCCAGCAGCCCGTCAACAGCCAAATGCCGAGAAATCCATAAAATCCGCGACAGGCGTGTGACGCGGTCCTCCCGGGTTCCGACGACGACGGCAGGCCTCTCCGGGAAGTCGACTCATCCCCACCCGTCCTCTTCGCGCGTCAGTGGCTGCGGCTCTCGGACGGCAGGCGTCGGGCCACCGTCCGCGCGGATGGGAAGCCTGCCGAACCCTTTGACGGTGCGATCACGGGGTCTTCGCGAAACTGGACCGCGGAGTCGTTCGGCACGACATCGACGTCCGTCGGCCGGCCGGCCGGCCGGGCGATCGCCCGAGCAGGTGGCCCGAGCTCCGCCATCTGCCGCCGATCGCGCGACCGTCAGGCGCGCGCCCAACCCGGCATCAGGTTCAATCCCCGTACGCCCGCGCGGGCCGATCGAGATCGAGGGTGACGGTCAGGCCGTCATAGGCCGGCACCACGCCGGGCGGCAGCTTGGCCGCCAGCGTCGCGTGGTCGAGGTCGGTGTGGAGATTGGTGAGGATCGCGCGACGCGGGCGCACGTCCGCGATCAACGCCAGCGCCTCCGAGACTGAGTAATGGGTCGGGTGCGGGGTCTCGCGCAGGGCGTCGATGATCAGCAGGTCGAGATCGTGGAGCCGCGCCCGGCTCGCCTCGGGCAGGAGGCTGAGATCCGGGATGTAGGCGGCCGGCCCGAGGCGGAACCCGAGGGCCGCCTCGTTGCCGTGCTCGACCGGCAGCGCCTCCGCCTCGATCGCCCCGCCCTCCCCGCGGACTGCGACGATCTCGTGGATCGGCAGATCGCGAAGGTCGAGGATCGGCGGGTAGGCGCTGCCCGGCGGCGTCTTGAAGCAGTAGCCGAAGCGGGCGCGGAGCAGGTCGCTCGTGAGCGTATCGGCATGGACCGGAATGCGCGCGCGCATCTGGATCACCAGGGGGCGCAGGTCGTCGATGCCGTGGGTGTGGTCGGCATGGGCGTGGGTGAACAGCACCGCATCGAGGCGCGTCACCCCCGCATCGAGCAGCTGCTCGCGCAGGTCCGGGGAGGTGTCGATCAGCAGCGTCGTGCCGGCCTCGCCCTCCCGGCGCTCGACGAGGATCGAGCAGCGCCGGCGTCGGTTCTTCGGGTCGTGCGGGTCGCAGGCGCCCCAGCCGTAGCCGACGCGGGGCACGCCGCCGGACGAGCCGCAACCGAGGATGCGCAGAGTCAGCGTCGCCATCCGGACCTCCCGCTCGGGTGGTATCCGAGGACGGCGCCGGTTGTCACGCGGACGGGCCTGCCTTCAGGTCCGCCTTGGCGAACAGGCGATGGAAGTTCGCGGTGGTCAGGCGGGCGAAGGCCTCCGCTTCGAGGCCGAGGGTCCCGGCCAGCGACCGGGCGGTGTCGGCGGTGTAGGCCGGCTCGTTGGTCCGGCCGCGATGCGGCTCGGGGGCGAGGAACGGCGCGTCGGTCTCGACCAGGATGCGGTCGGGCGGCACCTGCCGGGCGATGTCGCGCAGAGCCGTCGAGCGGCGGAAGGTGACGATCCCGGAAAACGAGACGTAGAGGCCGAGCGCGACGCCGGCCTCGGCCAGCCGCGCGCCCGACGAGAAGCAGTGCAGCACCGCCGAGAACCGGCCGCGGCCCATCTCGTCGGTCAGCACCCGCTCCATGTGGGCGTCGGCGTCGCGGGCGTGGATCACCAGCGGCAGCCCGGTCGCGCGGGCGGCCTCGATGTGGGCGCGCAGCACCCGCTCCTGAACCGGTTCGGGCGCCGCGTCCTCGTAATGGTAGTCGAGCCCCGCCTCGCCGATGCCGATGCAGCGCGGGTGATCGGTCAGCGCCGCGATGGTCTCGGGCGCGACGTCCGGCTCCTCGGCCGCGCCGTGCGGATGGGTGCCGACCGTGTACCAGACCTCCGGGTGCGCCTCCGCGATGGCGCGGTAGGTGTCGGCCTTGGCGACACGCGTCGCGATCGTGAGCATCCGGCCGACGCCGGCGGCCTTCGCCCGGGCGATCACGCCCGGAAGGTCGGCGGCGAAGTCGGGGAAGTCGAGATGGCAGTGGCTGTCGACGAGCATGCGGTCCGGGAGCCTGGGCGAGGGGTTCGGTGTGGCGGGAACGGCCGGCTCACGCAGCCGGTGCCTCGGGCTTCTCGAACCGCGGGAAGATCGGGCTCGGCGCCGGCAGCGGCGTTCCGGGCGTCAGGCGGCCGCCCTCCCCCACGTCGGCGAAGAGGCGCCGGTCGGCCGGCACCGCCAGCACGTCGAGCAGGCTCGCGGCCGAGCGCGGCACGAAGGGCTGCACCAGGATGCCGACCGCGCGCAGAACCTCCGCGGTCACGTAGAGCACGGTGCCCATCCGCTCCGGATCGGTCTTCTTCAGCTTCCACGGCTCTTCGGCCGCGAAGTAGCGGTTGGCGTCGGCCACCACCGCCCAGATCTCGGCGAGGATGGAATGGAGCGCGAGGTCGTCCATCAGAGCCCGCGCCCGCGCCGGCAGGGCGTCGGCGGCGGCGAGCAGTGTCCGGTCGGCCTCGGTGAAGGCACCCGGCTCCGGGACCGCTCCGGACACGTTCTTGGCGATCATCGAGAGCGAGCGCTGGGCAAGGTTGCCGAGGTCGTTGGCGAGGTCCGCGTTGATGCGGGTGATGATGGCCTCGTGGCTGTAGCTGCCGTCGCCGCCGAAGGGCACGTCGCGCAGCACGAAGTAGCGCACGGCGTCGACGCCGTAGGTGTCGGCGAGGTCGATCGGGTCGAGGACGTTGCCGAGCGACTTCGACATCTTCTCGCCCTTCGAGAGCAGGAAGCCGTGGCCGAAGACGCGCTTCGGGAGCGGCAGCCCGGCCGACATCAGGAAGGCCGGCCAGTACACCGCGTGGAAGCGGACGATGTCCTTGCCGATGACGTGCAGGTCCGCCGGCCAGAATTTCCGCCGTTCGTCGGCCTCGTCCGGGAAGCCGGTGACGGTGAGGTAGTTCGTCAGCGCGTCGACCCAGACGTACATGACGTGGCCGGGCCGGTCGGGCACCGGCACGCCCCAGTCGAAGGTGGTGCGGCTGACGGACAGGTCCTTCAGGCCGGAGCGCACGAAGCTCGCGACCTCGTTCTTCCGCGATTCGGGGCTGATGAAGTCCGGTTGCGCCTCGTAGAGGGCGAGCAGGCGGTCGGCGTAGGCCGAGAGCCGGAACAGGAAGTTCTCCTCCTCCATCCACACGACGGGGGTGTCGGTGGCGAGCGAGCGGCGGGTGCCGTCCTCCAGGAGGCGGGTCTCGTCCTCGCCGTAATAGGCCTCGTCGCGGACCGAGTACCAGCCGGCATAGGTGTCGAGGTAGATGTCGCCGTTGGCCTCCATCCGCCGCCACAGTTCCTGCGCGGCGGCGGTGTGGGCGGGCTCCGTCGTGCGGATGAAGCGGTCGTAGGCGCAGTCGAGCCGGTCGGCCACCGCCTGGAACCGGGCCGCCATGCCGTCGACGAAGGCGCGCGGCGTGGTGCCGGCGCGCGACGCCGTCTGCTGGATCTTGAGCCCGTGCTCGTCGGTGCCGGTGGTGAACAGCACCTCGTAGCCGTCGAGGCGCTTGAAGCGCGCGATCGCATCGGTGGCGACCACCTCGTAGGCGTGGCCGATATGCGGCGCGCCGTTGGGGTACGAGATCGCCGTGGTGATGCTGAAGGTCTTGGTGCTGTTCGTCTTGGCGGTCACGTCGGACATTCCCGGATACGCGGCTCTGCAGGATCGGCGCCGTTCCGGCGCGGCGTCGTGCGCGTTCGCCGGCGCCGAACCGGCACCGTTCGGGACGATGCTCTAGCCGGTCCGCACGGCGCCCGCGAGGTCCGCGAACAGCGACAGGACCACGGGCCGGCGATCGAGATTGTAGGTCGCGGCCTCGCGCGCCGTACGGCCGAACTTCTCACACACCTCGACCAGGGCCGCAAGGCGCGCCGGCGGCTCCGCCCGCCGGCGGTGGAGCTCGGCCGAGACGAAGCGCTCGACGGTCTCCAGGCCGGCCGCGAACAGGGGCTCGGCCTCGCGCCCGGCGAGCTTGTCGGCGAGCTTGAGGACGCGGCCCCAATCCGGATGGTCGGCGCGCGACAGCAGGGTCTCCATCTCGGCGACCAGCCCCTGCATCGCCGGATCGAGCATCGCGACGGCGCGCGCCACCGAGCCCTCGGACAGGTCGGCGGCCCGGGCGAGCGCCTCGGCGGAGGGCGCCGGGAACGGCGGCGGGAAGCCGGACACCACCGCCGCCACGGCGCCCGCGTCCAGGGGCCGGAGCGCGAGGGCGCGGCAGCGCGAGCGGATCGTCGGCAGGAGCCGGCCCGGCGCATGGCTGACGATGAGGAACAGCGCGCGGGGCGGGGGCTCCTCCAGCATCTTCAGCAGCGCGTTGGCGCCGTTGGCGTTCAGGTCCTCGGCGCTGTCGACGATGCAGATGCGGTAGCCGGCATTGCCCGCGGTGGAGCCGAACAGCTCGAGCGCCTTGAGCACCGCGTCGACCGGGATCCTGGTCGGCAGCGTCTTCGCGGTCGGCACCCGGTGGCGGCGCAGGGCCACGAGGTTCGGGTGCGAGAGCGCCGCGATCTTGGCCGTCACGGGATCGCCCGCGGCGATGTCGAGGCCGGGCGCGCGCGAGACCCTGTCGGGGTCGGCGAGCAGGCGGCGGGCGACGCGGTAGGCCAGGGTCGCCTTGCCGATGCCGCCCGGGCCGCCGATCAGCCAGGCATGGTGCAGGCGGCCCGAGGCGATGCCCTCGGCGAAGGCCGCTTCCGCCTCGGCATGGCCGACGAGGCGCAGCGTCTCGCGCGGGCGGACGATGCCGGGAAGGTCGCCGGGCTCGACGTCGTCGGGGGCGCGATCAGGCGGCATCGGTGCGGCCTTCGGTGTCGTCGAGGAGGCCGGGCAGGCGGCCGGCGACCGCTGCGCGGACCGCGTCCGCGACGGCATCGGGATCGCGCGCCGCGTCGACGAGGACGCAGCGCGCCGGCTCGGCCTGCGCGATCGCCCGGAAGGCATCGCGGAGGCGGGCGTGGAAGGCCAGCGCCTCGGCTTCGAAGCGGTCCGGTGCGGCCTGCGCCCCTTGTGCCCCCTGCCCGGCCGCCCGCGCCCGCGCACGGGCCAGGCCGATTTCGGGGTCGAGGTCGAAGATCAGGGTGAGGTCGGGCCGCGTCGGCCCGACGACGACCCGCTCGAGCGCCGCGACGGCTTCCGCATCGAGACCGCCGGCGGCGCCCTGGTAGGCGCGGGTCGAATCCATGAAGCGGTCGCACAGCACGACCTCGCCCGAGGCCAGCGCCGGGCGGATCAGGCGGTCGAGGTGGTCGATGCGGGCGGCCGAGAACAGCAGCGCCTCGGCGAAAGGCCCGTAGGGCTTGGCGACCCCGGCGAGCAGCGCCGTGCGGATCTCCTCGGCGCGGGTCGAGCCGCCGGGCTCGCGGGTGGTCGTGACCGTGCGGTGCGCGCCGAGCGTCCGGGCGAGACGGGCCACCTGGGTCGACTTGCCCGCGCCCTCCCCGCCCTCGAAGGTGATGAAGACGCCGCGAGGTGTCGAAGCGGTCGGGGTCGAAGCGGTCATGGCTGCCGACGCGGTGGTGGCAGCATGGGGCCGCGCCTCTCGGTCCTCACGACGGGTTGGCGCGCTTCTCGCCAGGCTTGTCGCCGGCTTTCTCGCCCTTGCCCGCCTTGTCGAAGGCGCGGCGGACGAGGCCGGTGCCGAACTCGAACGCGGCATCCATCGCGCGCTGCTGGATGGTGCCGGCCTCGACGGAGGCGCCGGCATAGAGCGGCTGGTCGAGCGCCACCGCATCGCCGCGCATGATCTTCAGGCGGCCGACCTCGCGGCCCTCCTCCACCGGGGCGACCAGCGGCCCTTGGTAGACGGCGCGCGCCGTCACGCGATCGGAGGAGCCGCGCGGCAGCAGCACCCGCACCGGCTTCTTGGCGACCAGCGGCACCGATCCCGACGCGCCGCCGAACACCGAGGCCTCGGCCACCGTCTCGCCGGGGGTGAACACCTGCCGCGGCTCGAAGGCGCGGAACCCCCATTCCATCAGCTTGCGCGCCTCGGCCGCACGGTCCCGCGCGGTCTTGAGGCCGGAGATCACCATGATCAGGCGCTGGCCGTTCTGCACCGCCGAGCCGGTGAGCGCGTAGCCGGATTCCTCGAGGTAGCCGGTCTTGAGGCCGTCGGCGCCGATGTCGAGGGCGAGCAGCGGGTTGCGGTTCTGCTGCTTGATCTTGTTCCAGGTGAACTCGCGCTCGAAGAAGATCTTGTACAGGTCCGGGTAGGTGTCGATGATGTGCGCGGCGAGCCTGGCCATGTCGCGCGCGGTGACCCGCTGGTCGGGCGCCGAGTAGCCGGTGGCGTTGCGGAAGGTCGAGCGCGTCAGCCCGATCTCCTTCGCGCGCTGGTTCATGATGGCGGCGAAGGCCTCCTCGGAACCGGCCATGTTCTCGGCGATCGTGATCGCCGCGTCGTTGCCCGACTGCACCACGAGCCCGCGCAGCAGGTCCTGCATCTTGATGCGGCTGTTGACCTGGGCGAACATCGACGAGCCGCCGCCCCCCGCCCCGCCCCGGCGCCACGCGTCCTCGGTCACCGTGAACTCGGTCTCCATCGTCAGCCGCCCGGATTTGAGGGCGTCGAACACGATGTCGGTGGTCATCAGCTTGGCCATGCTCGCCGGGGCGAACGGCTCGTCGGCCGCCTTCTCGAACAGCACCGAGCCGGAATCGGCGTCGACCAGGATCGCGTGCGGCGCCGCGGTCTGGAAGACCTGCGCGCGGGCCGGCGTCGCGAGCGCGCAGGCCGCCGCCAGAAGGAAGACCCAGGTCCTGCGCATCAAAAGACTCCCGTGCGGCCGGGCCGCCACGCTCGCGAACATCCCGCCTCGGATAACAAGCGTGACCATATTACGGTTTCCGCGCCGGATCGAATGCGAAATGACGCAGCGCACCTGCCCGCGCACCGACCGAGGCGGGTTTTTCTACGATCCGAGGTTGCTTCGGGCCGAGATCGCCGGGACCTGAACGATCCCCCGGCCGCAGGGATACGCAGGGGGTCGTCCCGGCCCGCCGGCTCTCCCCGCGACCGCGGGACCGCCGGTCGTCTCGCGGACGACCGGGCTCCGCCAGGACGGGACGGCGCCGGCTCGTCAGTAGATCCCGGCGAGCCGCGCGCCGCGCTTGTCGGCAGGCTTGCCGGGCGGCTTCGCGGCGAGGTCGACGCGGCTCTTCACGACTGCGCGGGCCGTTCCCTTGTCGCCCGAGCCCTTGTCGCTCGGGGCCGCGGCGCCCGTGAGCCGGGCCAGCGCGAGCTTGGCCGAGGGCGGCATCGCGGGCGGGACGGAGCCCGGCCGGGCCGCCGGCACCCGTGCGGGCACGGCCTGGGCCGTGCGCGTCGCGGGCGAAGTCGCGGCGAGACGGACCGGCGCGTCCTTGCCGGGGAGCCGGGCGATCGGCGCGGAGGCCGGCGCCATGCGCTCCGCGGCCGGGTTGAGCCCTGCCACCCGCACCGGCGCCGGCCGGAACGCCTGGCCGCGCACGGCCGTCGGCTGCAGGGCGGCCGGCACGGCCACCGCCGCCCGCGCCAGCACGATCGGCGCGCGCACCGGATGCGGGGCGGGGGCCTCGTCGCGCTCCTCGCGCTCCGGTGCCGGCTTGAACGCCAGCGGCGCCGGCGTCGTGCGCGAGAACCGCTCCGGCTCCTCCGAGGGCCCGAGATCGGCCACCATCACCGGGGTGCGCACGCCCGCCGGCCCGCCGTCGGTGCGCAGCGTCGCCAGGAGCTTGCGGTCGTCGGAGCCGGCGACCGAGGCCTTGCCGAGATAGGCGACGCGCACGTGCGCGGTGCCCTTGTTGTGGAACTCGAGCGCCCGGGCGACCTCCTCCGAGACGTCCATGACGCGGTCGGCATGGTAGGGGCCGCGGTCGTTGACGCGCACCACCATCGAGTAGCCGTTCGCGGTGTTGGTGACGCGAACGTAGCTCGGCAGCGGCAGGGTCGGGTGGGCGGCGGCGATCGAGTGGCGGTCGAACACCTCGCCGTTGGCGGTCATCCGCCCGTGGAAGGCGGCGCCGTACCACGAGGCCAGGCCCTCGCGGACGTAGCCGCGGGCATCCTCCTTGGGCACGTAGGTGCGGCCGGCGACCACATAGGGCTTGCCCGAGAAGCGGCGTCCGCCGCCCTTCGGGATCACGTCGCCCTCGTTGTAGAGGCGCGGGCTGGTCTTCACGCCGTATTTCGGGTCGAGCCCGTTGCCGGCGGGGCCGGCGAACTTCTGCGGGTTTGTGCTGCAGTTGGCGGTGGCCAGCGCGATCGCCGAGACCGCGAGCAGGCGCCGCAAGGGAAGCGGGCCGCGGCGCGAATCCGGGATTCGAAGAAGCGTCGAACGCGCCATGCCCACCGGATCCGCCTGTACGCCACGTGCCGAAGGTCCGGCCCGCACGGGAGCGGTTACGCCGGGGCGTCCGGCTCGCCCCCTGCACAAGGGGGCGGCGACCGAACGAACCGACACTTGTCCGAACGCCGTAAAGGAAGCCTGAACGGAACGCGCCGCGCGCCGTCCGACCGCTGCGATTCACAGGGTTTCGCGTTCCCGCATCGCTTGAGCGTTCGGCGCCAAGACGTTCCAGGATCGTTCAGAAACCGCTCGCACGCGGATCGGCGAGACCGGGCGGGGGCAAGGCCCGTACCCGTGATCTCGCCGGTGCGGTTGCGGAGGCTCAGCGCTGAAGCGGCTCCGAGAGCTGCTCGATCGAGCGGGCGCCGCGCTGCTTGAACAGCAGGTCGAGGGCTTCCAGCATGATCGCGTGCATCTTGGTGCGCTCGGCATAGGCGAGGTCGCGCAGCTGGTCGTAGACCGGCGGCTCGAGATAGACCGACATCTGCCGGGCGCGCTCCTTCAGGGTGGCGGGCCCGCGCTTCGGCGGGCTCGCGCCGCGGTCGAGCTGGACGATCTCGGCGGTCTGCGGCACGGCGCGTGCGGCCGGCACCGAGGCCGCGACGATCGAGGCGAGATTGAGCTTAGGCGGCTTCGACATGCTTCACCGCCTTGCCGGATCCTATCTGGCCCGAAACGGGCTTGCCCGAGACCGCCTGTCCCGATCCGACCTTGCCCGCCTGCGTGCGCTTCTCGATCCAGGACCACAGCCGGCGCACCTCGCCCGCCGCCTGCCCCTTCGGGTTGAACTCGGTGACGCCCTGGCCGACGCCGATCGCGTCCTGGTGGTCGGTGCGCGCCACGATGTTGACGTCGGGCAGGATGCCCAGCACCGCGAGGCCGTCGGCCGCGTCGCGGATGCGGTAGGAGCGCGGCGGCGTCTGGTTGAGGACGAAGGCGAACTTCTTCTCGAGCCGGTACACGGCGGCCAGCGTCGGCTTGAAGGCGCGCAGGTCCGCGGGCGTCGGCCGGCACGGGATGATGCAGAGGTCGGCGGCGCGGATCGCCGAGAGGGTGCCGGTGGAATCGACGCCGGGCGTGTCGATGAAGACGTAGTCGTAGGCCGAGTCCCGAAGCTGGGTCATCACGGCGTCGATCTGCGTCGCATCGATCTGCGCGACCTCGGGGCCCTCCGCGGTGCGGTGGTCGAGCCAGTCGGAGATCGTGGCCTGCCGGTCCATCTCCAGGATGCAGACCGAGCGGCCGGCCTCCTGTGCGGCGACCGCGAGCGAGATGCAGAGCGTGCTCTTGCCGCTGCCCCCCTTCTGGGTGACGAAGGTGATCGCTTTCATCGGCCGGTCCTCGGTTCAAGCTGCCTTGGCTCAAAAGCGCGCGCATGCGCGTCGCGGTGCGGCACGATCCGGCGTCCTGCCGGGCGCGGGCATGCCGCCGTCCCGTTCGCAGGCCAAAGCCGGAGTTGCGGCGCACGCGCTCCGGGCAACCTAGAATCGGGGAGCTCCGCGCGAAGGCGAGGATCCTGTGACCCAGGGATGCCGTGATCCCGATATCGCGTCGGTTATGGTTAAGAGGCCGTTAACGGAGGCGGGCGCCGTCTCGGGCCGGCCGGCATCCGCTCGCCATCCGCCGGCTCCGGAACGCGGCCCGAGACCCGGGATGCGGAGGGTTTTTCCAACCTCAAGTTTGTTTTCGAGGGCTCCCTGTCGGTTCTCACTTTTCTTAGAGGAAGCGATGCCTTAGATTGCTTTTCGAGGGCGCCATCCCGTCCGTCGATCGTACCTCAAGTTTATTTTTGCTGCCGCCGGCCTTTAGGAGTTGCATGGCACAGGCTCCGAACCCGCACTCCAACGACGAGCTCCGGGCTGTCCTCGACGCCTCCGGCGTCGTCGGCGCCTGGGTGCACGATCACTGGGCGGGGCGTCTCACGCTGTCGGGCGACTTCGCCGGCTTGCTCGGCCTCGATCCCGAGGTCGCCGCCGGCGGGGTATCGATCGACACGTTCCTCGAGCGGACCCATCCCGAGGACCGCAGCCGGGTCGAGAGCTGCCTGCACGCGGCCGGCGAGATCGGCGGGCCGGTCGAGGCCGAGTTCCGGACCGTCGAATCGGCGGCGGGCGTGCGCAAGCTCCTCATCCGCGGGCGCGTCGAGCGCAATGCGGTCGACGGGACGGCGCAGGGGCGGGGCATCGCGATCGATCTCACCGAGAACCGGTCGGCGGACCTGCGCCAGACGGAGCGCCTCGTGAACCGCATGGCCGAGCACGCCATCGCGCTCCGCGCCCTCGCCGACGGCCTCGGGGAGGCGAACCTGACCAAGCTGATCGACGGCCTGATGATCGAGATCGGCTTCGAGCTCGCCAAGTTCCTGCAGGATCCGCGCGCCCTCGGCGAGCTCCGGGCCGAGCGCCACCACTGATCCGGGCGGCCGCAGGCCGTTGGATCACGCTGCCGTGCGCGGTACTGTCCGGGCCTTGCTCGCCGGGAGGCCGCCATGCGCCGCGACACGATCTACGACCGCGACCTCGACCGGAATCCGGCCAACCACCAGCCGTTGACGCCGCTGGGCTATCTCGACCGGGCGGCGCGGGTGTTTCCCGACCAGGTCGCGGTGATCCACGGGCCCCTGCGGCGCAGCTATGCCGAGCTCTACGCCCGCTGCCGCCGCCTGGCCTCGGCGCTCGCCGCCCACGGGATCGGCCGGGGCGACACCGTCGCGGTGCTGCTCGCCAACACGCCGGCGATGATCGAGTGCCACTACGGCGTGCCGATGGCCGGCGCGGTGCTCAACACCCTCAACACCCGCCTCGACGACGCGGCCCTGGCCTTCTGCCTCGATCATGGCGAGGCCAAGGTCCTCGTCGCCGACCGGGAGTTCTCGCGCGTCGCGCGCGACGCGCTGGCGCAGACCGGGCGCAGCCTGCTGGTGATCGATTACGACGATCCGCACTATGCCGGCGCCGGCGAGGCCCTCGGCACCCGCGACTACGAGGCGTTCCTCGCCGAGGGCGATCCCGAGCACGACTGGGCGATGCCCGACGACGAGTGGGACGCGATCAGCCTGAACTACACCTCCGGCACCACCGGCGACCCGAAGGGCGTGGTCTACCACCACCGCGGCGCGGCGCTGCTGGCGCTCGGCAACGTCGTCACCGGGAGCCTGGGGCAGCACCCGGTCTATCTCTGGACGCTGCCGATGTTCCACTGCAACGGCTGGTGCTTCCCGTGGACGCTGTCGATCGTGGCCGGCACCCATGTCTGCCTGCGCCAAGTCCGGGCTGAGGCGATGTACGCGCTGATGGCCGAGCACGGCGTCACCCACCTGTGCGGGGCGCCGATCGTGATGCAGCTGCTGATCAACGCCTCCGACGCCGAGCGCCGCCCCCTGCCCCACCGGGTCGCGTTCTTCACCGCCGCCGCGCCGCCGCCGGAGGCGGTGCTGGCGGGCATGCGCGAGGCGGGCTTCGCCGTCACCCACCTCTACGGGCTGACCGAGAGCTACGGCCCGGCCGTCGTCAACGCGTGGCATGCCGAGTGGGACGACCTTCCGGCCGACGCGCAGGCCGCCAGGAAGGCCCGCCAGGGCGTGCGCTATCCCGTGCTCGAGGGCCTCGACGTGCGCGACCCCGAGACCCTGGAACCGGTGCCGGCGGACGGCCGGACGATGGGCGAGGTGATGATGCGCGGCAACGTGGTGATGCGCGGCTACCTCAAGAACCCGGCCTCCACCGAGGCGGCGTTCCGGGGCGGCTGGTTCCACACCGGCGACCTCGGCGTGAAGCACCCCGACGGCTACGTGCAGCTCAAGGACCGCTCGAAGGACATCATCATCTCGGGCGGCGAGAACATCTCCTCGATCGAGGTCGAGGACGCGCTGTTCAAGCACCCGGCGGTCGCCGCGGCCGCGGTCGTCGCCAAGCCCGACGACAAGTGGGGCGAGACGCCGTGCGCCTTCGTCGAGCTCAGGGACGGCGCCGCGGCCAGCGCCGACGACCTCATCCGCTGGTGCCGCGGGCGGCTCGCCGCCTACAAGATGCCCCGGACCATCGTGTTCGGGGAGCTGCCCAAGACCTCCACCGGCAAGGTGCAGAAGTACCTGCTGCGCGAGCGGGCGCGGCAGGAGCCGGGGCAAGGATCATAGGGAGCCGAGGATCATGGCAGGCGACGCGGGCGGCGCGCGCCGCCCGCGGGAGGCTCACCACTTGTAGCTCAGGCTCGCGGTGATGCGACGGGCCTCGCCGTAGAAGCAGGCCGCCGTCGACTGGCAGGCCGAGACGTAGCGCTTGTCGGCGATGTTCTGAGCGTTCACCGCGAAGCGCCAGTTGTCGCGGGTGTAGTGCACCACCGCGTCGAACAGCACCCGCTCGGGCACCGTCAGGGTGTTGGCGGTGTCCGCGAACGAGCGCCCGACGTAGCGCGCACCGCCGCCGAAGCCGAAGCCGCGCCACTCGCCCCCCGGGATCGTGTAGTCGGCGAACACGGTGGCCAGCGTCTCCGGGGTCGCGGTCGGCGCCCGGCCGATCACCCCGACGTCGCCGCGGGTGACCTCGATGTTGAAGGTCGTGAACGAGGCGGTGACGTTGAGGTCGCGGGTGAGGTTGGCCACGAACTGCGCCTCGAAGCCGCGCGAGCGCGTCTCGCCGAGCTGGAGCTGGTTGAGGTTGTTGCTCGGGTCGATCGTCAGCGAGTTGGCCAGGGTCAGGTCGAAGGCGGCCAGCGTCAGGAAGGCGTCGTAGCCCGGCGGCTGGTACTTCACGCCGACCTCATACTGGTCGCCGGTGGTCGGCTTGAACGGCTGGCTGAAGAAGTTCGTCCCGATCTGCGGGTTGAAGAAGCTCGCGTAGGAGACGTAGGGCGCCAGGCCGAAATCGAAGTTGTAGATCAGGCCGTAGCGCTGGGTGCCGGCGTTGGCGGTCTGGCGCGTGACGGTGCTGGCCAGCAGGTTGTTGACCTCGTTCGAGGTGAAGTCGCCGCGGCCGGAAAGCACCAGGGTCAGCTCGGGCGTGAGCTTGATCTGGTCCTGCGCGTAGAGACCGACCTGCTGGAAGACGTCGTAGTTGACCAGGTAGGGCGCCGCCGCCACGGTCGGCGAGCCGTAGTTCGGCGCCAGCAGGTTGAAGTTCGCGACCGCCGGGCCGACGAAGCCGCCCGTCGCCTGGTTGTCGTTCAGCTGCACGTTCTTGTAGTCGAGCCCGACCAGGAAGGTGTGCCGGAACAAGCCGTCGTCGAACCGGGCGACCGCGTTGTTGTCAACGTTGAACGCGCCGATCCGCGAGGTGGCGCGGAAGCGGTAGCGCGCCAGCTGCGTCTGCAGCGGGTCGGCGTAGCCGTTGATGCTGAACGAGTTGTCGTAGGACTCGCTGTACGCGTAGCGCAGGTTCTGCCGGAACGTCCACGTGTCGTCGAAGACGTGCTCGAACTCGTAGCCGAGGCTGTACTGCGTCCGGCGATAGACGTTGTTGTCCTTGTCCTGGACGTTGTAGCTGCGCGGGATGCGCGCGCCGAACACGTCCGGGCGCGCCGTGCCCTGGTAGGGCAGGAAGGCGTTGATGCGGCCGGTGTCGTCGTATTGCAGGCTCGTCAGCACGGTGAGCGTGGTGGCGCCGTCCGGCTTGTAGGTGAAGCTCGGCGCGATGTAGCCGCGGTTCTCGTCGAGGCCGTCGACCTGCGTGCCGCCCTGCCGGCCGATGCCGGTCAGGCGGTAGAACCAGTGGCCCTCGTTGTCGGCCGGGCCGCCGAAATCGAAGGCGAGGTACTTCTGGCCGAACGAGCCGCCGCCGACCTCGACGTAGTTCAACGGCTCGAGCGGGGGCTTCTTGCTGATGATGTTGATCAGGCCGCCGGGGCCGCCCTGGCCGAACAGCACGGCGGCGGGGCCGCGCAGCACGTCGACGCGCTCGACCCCGAACGGATCGACCTTGTAGGAGGCGAAGCCGTAGTTGAACAGCTGCAGCCCGTCCCGGTACAGGCCGGTGTCGCTCGCGGTGAAGCCGCGGATCTGGAAGAAGTCGACCCGCGAATCCGGGCCGAAGGCGTTGCCGAACACGCCGGCCGAATAATTGATGATCTCGCCGATCTGCTGGGGCTTGATCGCGTCGAGCTGCTGCCGGCCGATCACGCTGACCGATTGCGGCGTCTCGATCAGCGGCGTGTCGGTCTTGGTCGAGGTCAGCGTGCGCTTGGCGACGTAGCCGTCGATCGGCCCGCGCGGATCCTCGCGCGGGACCACGACGCGCGCCGCCGTGCCGTCGCGCGACTCGACGGTCAGTTCCTCCAGGCGCACGCTGCCCTGCGCCGAGGGCTCGCCGACGCCGCGGCGCGGCGCGGTCGCCTCCTGCGCGGACGAGGGCAGGACGAACGGCGCCAGCGCGATCAGCGAGGCGCCGGCCAGCACGAGGCGACGCGGGTTCGGGGTGGGG
>NZ_VRUU01000107.1 GCF_008039875.1 Methylobacterium sp. WL119
GCGAGGGGGGACGACGTGGCGACGGACGAGGGGACGGCGCGCCCGCGCAACCCGGTGCTCGACGAGCTGGCGGCGGCGCTCGGCATTCCGACGACGGCGTTCTTCGCCACGCTCGACGAAGGGGATCGGATCGCCGAGAGCCTCACCCTGCTGCGCCTGTGGGCCACCCTCGATCAGCCCGGGCAGCGTCGGGAGCTTCTGGACCACCTCCGCCGGATGATCGACGGGCCGCCGCCCGGCTGAGCCGGGCGGGCGCGCCTTTGCGCTCCGGGAGGATCAGTCGGCGTGATGCTCGGCGATGTAGCGTCCGAGCGCCCCGGCCGCGTTGAGCATGTGCGCCCGCATGCGCCGTGCCGCCGCCTCGCCGTCGCCCTCGGCGATCGCGGCCAGGATCGCGCCGTGCTCGGCGTGGGAGCGGCGGATGCGGTCGCCCTGGCGCAGCTGCGTGCGGCGGAAGGCCGAGAGCCGGGTGCGGATCGCCAGCGCCTGCTCGGCCAGGAACCCGTTGTGGGTGGCCGCGTAGAGCCCCTCGTGGAACTGGCGGTTCAGGCCGTCGTAGGCGTCGAGGTCGCCGCCCTCGACCGCCGCGCCCGAGCGCCGGTGCAGCTCCATCAGGGCGCTGAGCTCGAGCGGGCGCATGCGGTGGGTGGCGAGCCGCACGCACAAAGCCTCGATCTCGGCGGTGGCCTCGAACATGTCCATGATCCGCTCGGGCGTCATCCGGGCGACGACCATGCCGCGGCGCGGGCGCTGCTCCACGAGGCCGCCGAAGGCGAGCTGGCGCAGGGCCTCCCGCACGGGGGTGCGCGAGGCGCCGAAGCGGTCGGCCAGCGTCTGCTCGTCCAGGGTCGTGCCGGCGGCGAGCTCGCCCGCCGCGATCGCATCCGTGAGCGCGTCGCGGATGCGATCGGAGATCAGCGCCCGCTCCTCGGTCTCGTGGCCCGCGTCCATGGCTCTCCCGCCCCGCGAAGCCGGGCTCAGCCGACGATCGCCCGCACCGTCAGGAACAGCACCGACGGGCCGACGAGGCAGCCGATGCCGGTGTGGAAGGTCGCGGTCAGCGCGCCGTAGGGCACGAGCTTGGGATCGGTGGCGGCCAGGCCGCCGGCCACCCCGCTGACCGTGCCCATCAGCCCGCCATAGGCCATGGCCGAGCGCGGGTTGTCGAGGCCGATCAGCTTGGCGACGAGGGGCGTGCCGACCATCACGCCCACCGCCTTGGTCACGCCGGTGGCGATCGAGAGCGCCATCACCGTCGAGTCGGCGCCGAGCGCCGCGCCGGTGACCGGGCCGACGATGTAGGTGATCGCGCCCGCGCCGATCGTCGTGATCGAGACCGCGTCGTGGTAGCCGAAGGCGACCGCGGTCAGCGTGCCGACGAGGAAGGGCAGCAGCGTGCCGAGCGCCAGCGCCAGCACGCCGACGAGGCCGGCCCGGCGCGCCTCGATCACGTCGACCTCGAAGGCGGTGGCGACGATGGCAAAATCGCGCAGCATGGCCCCGCCCATCAGCCCGATCCCGGCCAGCGCCGGGATGTCGGCCAGGCCCTTCTTGCCGCCGGTGAGCACGCCGCCGAAATAGGCGAGCACCAGGCCGAGCACGATGGCGATGGCCGAGCCGTGCACCCGCCCGTTGGTGAGCCGCCGCGCGGCGACGTTCGAGACCAGGATCAGCGCCCCGACGACGGCGAAGGCCGCAACCAGGCTCTGCTCGACGAAGACGTGCTCGAGGCCGTGCCACAGGCCGCTCATCGCGTCCGCCCCGCCGGGATCGCCGCGGCGTCGGCCCGCGCTGCCTCGGGTTCGCCGCCGATGAGGGCGCCGCCGTGCTCGACCTCCGGACCGCCCGGGTCGCGGCCGCCGATGCGGCTGAGCAGCGCCACCGCGGCGAAGCAGATCGCCAGGGAGCCGAAGGCGGCGATGATCACGATCGGGCCGCCGCTCACCGCGGCGACGACGTTCTGCTGGGCGGCCATCGCGACGACGATGGGAATGTACATGCCGCCCCAGAACTCGACGCCGAACTTGACGTTCTTGCTCAGGCGGCCGTGGCGCATCAGCCAGACGCGGGCGGCGATCAGCAGGATCATGGCGATGCCGACCCCGCCGACATTGGCCTTCACGCCGAGCGCGATCCCGAGGAGATCGCCGAGATACACGCCGATCAGCGTGCAGGCGGCGAGCAGCGCGACGCCGGCGATGATCATGGCCGCAGCCTCCTGTGCGGGGCACTCCCGATCGGGCCGGGCGATGGTCGAGGAGGCGCGATGGCACGGGGCATCCGGCGTATCCGTCCCGATTTCGTGATTCGTCTTCGTTGCCACTGAGTATGCAAAATATTGACAGATCGGCAAGCTGGTATACGATCATGTGATCGAACGGATCATTCGCATACGAATTGCTGTGTCTGACCCGCGATCGCATGCCGACAGCGTGCGGGCGGATCGACGGTTTGGGGATCGGGATGACGGACTGGCGCAGGCAGAGGACGGCGCGGGATGCGCGGATCGCGGCCGGCCGCGCCCACGCCGACGGCAAGGTCGTCGCGGCCGCCGACGTAGTCGACCTGCTCGAAGCCGTCCTGCGCCCGGGCGACCGCGTCTGCCTCGAAGGCGACAACCAGAAGCAGGCCGACTGCCTGGCGCGCGGGCTGAGCGCCTGCGACCCGGACAAGGTGCACGGCCTGCACATGGTCCAGTCCGGCATCGTGCTGCCGGAGCATCTCGACGTGTTCGAGACCGGCATCGCCAAGCGCCTCGACTACTCGTATTCCGGCCCGCAGGGCGCCCGCATCGCCAAGATGCTCTACGGCGGGCAGATCGAGCTCGGGGCGGTGCACACCTACCTCGAGCTGTTCGCGCGCTACTTCATCGACCTCACGCCGAACGTCGCGCTGATCGCCGGCGTCTCGGCCGACCGGGCCGGCAACCTCTATACCGGCCCCAACACCGAGGACACGCCGACGGTGGTCGAGGCCACCGCGTTCAAGAACGGCGTGGTGATCGCGCAGGTGAACCAGATCGTCGAGACGGTGCCGCGGGTCGACATCCCCGGCGACCGGATCGACTTCGTGGTCGAGGCCGACACGCCGTTCTACGTCGAGCCGCTGTTCACCCGCGACCCGGCCGCCGTCACCGAGACGCAGATCCTGATGGCGATGATGGCCATCAAGGGGATCTACGCCGAGTACGGCATCCGCCGGCTCAACCACGGCATCGGCTTCGGCACCGCGGCGATCGAGCTGCTGCTGCCGACCTATGGCGAGCGGCTCGGGCTGAAGGGCCGTATCGCCACCAACTGGGCGCTGAACCCGCACCCGACGCTGATCCCGGCGATCGAGGCGGGCTGGGTCGAGCAGGTGCACTGCTTCGGCTCGGAAGTCGGCATGGACCGCTACATCGCCGCGCGGCCGGACATCTTCTTCACCGGCGCCGACGGCTCGCTGCGCTCGAACCGCGCCTTCTGCCAGACGGCGGGGCTCTACGCCTGCGACCTGTTCATCGGCTCGACCCTGCAGATCGACCTCATGGGCCACTCTTCGACCGTGACGACGAACCGCGTCGCGGGTTTCGGCGGCGCGCCGAACATGGGCTCGGACCCGCACGGCCGCCGCCACCCGTCCGACACCTGGATGAAGGCCGGGCGCGAGGCGCAGCAGACCGGCGACCCGGCGCTGATGCGCGGGCGCAAGCTCGTGGTGCAGCTCGTCGAGACCTTCGGCGACGGGCTCGTGCCCGCCTTCGTCGAGCACCTCGACGCCCTCGAGCTCGCCCGGACGATCGGGCTCGAGCTCGCGCCGGTGATGGTCTACGCCGACGACGTCACCCACATCGTCACCGAGGAGGGCATCGCCAACCTCCTGCTCTGCCGCAACGCGGACGAGCGCGAGCAGGCGATCCGCGGCGTGGCCGGCTACACCGAGGTCGGGCGCGGCCGCGACAAGGCCAAGGTCGAGCACCTGCGCGCCCGGGGCATCGTCCGCCGCCCGGAGGATCTCGGGATCGAGCCGCTCGACGCCGACCGCAGCCTGCTCGCGGCGAAGTCGATCAAGGACCTCGTGCACACGTCGGGCGGCCTGTACGAGCCGCCGGCCCGGTTCCGGAACTGGTGAGATGATCGGGCTGAGAGAGCAGGCGCGGGACGCGGCACGCGGCCCCCTCTCGCGTTCGAGAGAGGGGACCGGCGATCCCGCCGGATGGCATTGGGCGCAGGAGGACGATGTCACATGGAAACGATGACCTTCCGCCACACCACGAAAGGACCGCTCGCCGGCACCAAGCCGCAGGCGATCACCGGCGTCGTCGCATCCGGCAACCTCGAGGTGCTGCTGGAGCGCGTGCTGCCGCCGGACCAATGCACCATCGAGATCGCGACGCCGGTCGTCGGCTACGGCGACGTCTGGGAGGCGGTGGCGGCCGACTTCGTGGCGCGGGCCCAGCCCGGCGGCCTGCGCATCGCGATCAACGACGGGGGCGCCCGGCCCGACACCGTGTCGCTGCGCCTGCTCCAGGGCGCGCGCCTGATGGAGACCGGCCGATGAGCTTGAGCTGGTACGAGGCCAGCGCCCGGCAGCGCGTCGCCGCGCTCGTCGACGCGGAAAGCTTCGAAGAGTTCGTCGGCCCGGAGCAGCGGGCGATGAGCCCCCACTTGCCGCTGTTCGACCTGCCCCGCGCCTTCGACGACGGCATCGTCGTCGGCCGGGGCAGGCTCGACGGCCGCACGGTCTACCTCGCCGCCCAGGAGGGCCGCTTCATGGGCGGCGCCTTCGGCGAGGTGCACGGCGCCAAGCTCGTCGGGCTTTTACGCGCCGCGGTCACCGAGACGCCGGAGGCCGTGCTGATCCTGTTCGACACCGGCGGCGTCCGCCTGCAGGAGGCCAATGCGGGCGAGACCGCCATCGCCGAGACCATGCGCGCCATCGCCGATCTGCGCCGCGCCGGCATCCCGGTGGTCGGGCTCGTCGGCGGCCGCGCCGGCTGCTTCGGCGGCGGCGGCCTGATCGCCGGAACCTGCTCGCGCCTCGCGGTCTCGGAGGGCGGGCGCATCTCGGTCTCCGGCCCGGAGGTGATCGAGACCAACAAGGGCGCCGAGGAATTCGACTCGAAGGACCGCGCCCTGGTCTGGCGCACCATGGGCGGCAAGCACCGGCGCCTCGCCGGCGGCGCCGACCGGTTCTGCGACGACACCGTGGAGGCGTTTCGCGCCGCCGCCCTCGACCTGATCGGCCGGGCACCGGCCTTCGACCTCGCGACGCTCGAAGCGGAGCAGGCGCGGCTCGAAGACCGCATTGCGCGCTTCGGCGACTGCCGCGACGCCACCGAGATCTGGGCGCGCCTCGGCGTCAACGACCCGGCCGGCGTGCCGGCCCTGTCGGCGGCCGACTTCGACGGCCTCGTCGCCGGGCTCGAGGGGACGACACATGACGCTCGCTGAGATCCTGGCCTCGCTCTTCCCCGTCGGCCACGCGGTCGCCGTCGCCGACGGTCTGATCACCGGCCGCGGGCCGCTCGAAAACCGTGACCTCGCGGTGGTCGGCGTCGACGGCGACACGCCGCTCGGGATCGAGGGCGCGCTGGCCCTTTCGGCCGCCGTGCTGGCGACGGTGCGGGCCGGCGGCGCCACGCCGGTCCTCGTGCTGGTCGATTCCGACAGCCAGCGCATGAGCCGGCGCGACGAGCTTCTGGGGCTGAACGAGTGCCTGGCCCACCTCGCCAAGGCGCTGCTGCTGGCGGATGCGCAGGGCCACCCGACGATCGGCCTGATCTACGGCCACTCGGCCGCCGGCGCCTTCATCGCCACCGCCCTCGCGACGCGGGTGCTGGTCGCGCTGCCCGGGGCCAACCCGAGCGTGATGGACCTGCCCTCCGTCGCCCGCGTCACCAAGCTGCCGCTGGAGAAGCTCGAGGCGATGGCGAAATCCACCCCCGTCTTCGCACCCGGCCTCGACAACATGGTCCAGGCCGGCGCGGTGCAGGTGGTGCTCGATCCCGCCAAGCCCCTCGGGCCGCAGATCGCGGCCCTGATCGGCGAGCCGCCCTCGCACGACGCCCGCGACGCCCTCGGCAAGGATCGCGGCGGTCGTCCCGTCGCCCACGACATCGCCGCGCGGGTGGTCGACGCGGCGCGCGCGTGACGACGCTTCGCCGCCACGACCTGTTCGTGGTGGCGCCCGAGGCCTGGGACCGGCTGCTCGCCGGGCGCTCCGACCTCGACGGCGTGCCGCATGTCGCGGCCTGGGCCGCCAACGGCTGGCCGGTGATCGTGCGGCGCCGTCATCCGGACGAGGGCGACCATCTGCCCGCCGGGCTCCCCCTGCCGCCGGCCGCCGGCAAGCGCCGCATCGGCCTCGCGGTGCCGTGGGCCGACGCCACGCCGTCCCCTCCGGTGACCCTCGCCGCCGCGCGCCCATCCGCGCCGCCGGCCTGGCACCTCGCCGTCGACGCGGTGCTGGCGCTGGCCGCCGAATACGGCGTCGTCTCGCAGGTGTTCGGCGGCCTGCTGTGGCAAAGCCTGACCGGCCTCGCCTACCTCTCCACGACCTCGGACCTCGACCTGCTCTGGCCGGCCACCGTGACGCACAGCCTCCTCGACGGCCTCGCCGCGATCGAGGCGGGCGCCCCGATGCGCCTCGACGGCGAAGTCGTCCTGCCGGACGGCGCCGGGGTGAACTGGCGCGAACTCCGCGACGCCCCGCCCGGCGGATCGGTGCTGGCCAAGGGGCTCGATCGGGTGGCGCTGGTTCCTGCAAGCTTGGACCGGTGAGGCCGAAGGATCGAGCCTTCAGCCGATCCCGTCCACCATCCTCATCCTGAGGTGCCGCAGCGAAGCGGAGGCCTCGAAGGAGGCTTCCAGCTTGCGCGCGATTCCCGGAGGGCTCCTTCGAGGCCCACTGGCGCGGGCGCCTCAGGATGAGGGAGTGGGATGGAGGAGCCCCGCATGCCCTATGGCGTCGAGCCTCAGCCGGCCAGCTCGCCCGCCCGCCGTTTGGCCGCCGCGACGGCCTCCCGCATCAGGGGGCCAAGCGCGTCGTCGCGCATCAGCACGTCGAGGGCGGCGGCGGTGGTGCCGCCCGGCGAGGTGACGTTGCGGCGCAATTCCGATGCGGGCAGGTCGCTCGCGTCGAGGAGGGCGCCGGCGCCGGAGATCGTGGCCCGGGCAAGCCGCGCGGCGACCTGCGGATCGAGCCCGGCGGCGATCCCGGCCTCGGTCATCGCCTCGACCATCAGGAAGACGTAGGCCGGACCCGAGCCCGACAGGGCGGTGACCGCATCGATCTCGGTTTCCGAGCCGACCCATTCGACGAGCCCGTTGGCGCCGAGCAGAGCCGCGACGGCGGCACGCTGGCCTGCGGTCACCGCCGCGTTCGCGACGGCGCCGGTGGCCCCGCGGCCGATGCTGGCGGGCAGGTTCGGCATTGCGCGCACGATCGCCCGGGCGCTCGGCAAGCGGCCTTCGATGTCGGCCACGGTCTTGCCGGCCAGAATCGACAGGACGACGGTGCCCGGGCCGATCATCCGGTCGAGGCCGGGCGCGGCGTCGGCGAACCCTTGCGGCTTGATCGCGAGGACGAGGACGGCGGCGGGCGCGACCGTGGCCGGGTTGAGGGCGAGGCCGCGGGCGGTGCAGAGCGCGCGCAGCGCATCGGACGGATCGGCCTCAACGATCGTCGTGCGCTTCGGGTCGAGGCCGGCCGCGAGCCAGCCTTCGAGCATCGCCCCGCCCATCTTGCCCGCCCCGACGAGGGTGAGGGAGGCGGGCAGGGCGCCCGCCGCGGGAGGAGCGGCCATGGCGGGCCTCAGGCCTCGCCCTCGGTCTCGAACAGCACCGCGTCCAGCGCCTCGCGGGCGGACTTGCCGGCCCAGAGCACGAACTGGAAGGCCTGGTAGTAGCGCTCGCACGCCTCCACCGCCGACTTCAGCAGCATCGCGCATTGCGGATGCGTCGGCACCGAGCCGCCGGCGAGCAGGAGCGAATGGCGGAACATCACCACGTCGTCGCTCGACCACAGGTCGAAATGCCCGATCCAGAGCTGCTCGTTGATCAGCGCGATCAGCCGCTGCACCTCGGTGCGGCGGCGATCCGGCACCTTGAGGTCGAAGGCGCAGGCGACGTGCAGGGCCTCGACGTCCTCGATCCAGGTGAACGCGACCTGGTATTCGGTCCAGCGCCCGGCCACCACGACGGACATCTCGTCCGTCTCGGCGCGATCGAAGATCCAGTCGCGGAGCGCGGCAAGACGCTCCACGACATCGAGCGGGTGCTCGATCCGATCGTAGCCTTCGATGTCGACGTGAAGCTGTGGCATGACGATCCGAGATGACGCCGCCGTATTACGGCGCCGCGGCATGGTGAACAATAAATAACCAAAGTTCGGAACCATGTCACGACACGAAATCACTTGTCCCGATGGGACGGAATATCGCGCGATGACGACTTGGCGGCTCCCGGTCTTCGGCGGGCTAAGGCGAATCAGTGCGTCACCGACTATAAACCGGCGCGGACTCGCGACACAAAGCGCTTCGCCCGGCCGGTGAACAGGAAATGGATCGTTCGCGCGCGCTTCCTGTGTACAAGCCCGCCGCCCCGCCGAGACCGATTCGCGCCGGTCGCCCGCGCGTCGGATCAGATCGCCTCGCTCGCTCCCGCGGTGGACGCAGCGGCCGCGGCCGGCGCCGCATCGGCCTCGAGCGCCGCAACCCGCGCGGTCAGCGCCTCGTTCTGCGCGCGCAGGGTGGCGACCATGTCGCGCAGCACGTCGAGCTCCTCGCGGGAGGCGATGTCCATGTCGCGGATCAGCCGCTCGGCCTGGGCGCGGATCACGGTCTCGGCCTCGCGGCGCACCCCCTGCGCGGCGCCCGCGGCATCCGTCATCAGGCGGGCGAAGTCGTCGAACAGGCGGTTGGAGGGGGGCATGTGGTCTCCGAAAGCTCGCAGCCGCAACCCGGCCTGCGCCTCGACATAGGAATCCGCGGAGTCCGGGGCAATCCGCCGGCGCGGCGGAGGCGGGGGCGGTGATGGCGGCGGCGCCGAGCGAGGCCAGAACGGCAACGGCGAAGGTCAGTTTCCTCACGGAGATAATCCTGTTTCTTGTCGTCGGGCCGCGGCACCCATGTCATCTCCCGGGTCCGGGAGATGAGAGAAGGACGTCGCGCCGGTGAAGCGCGGCGGGTCTCCGCTTCGACCCGCCGCTGGTAACTCGCAACTTACAGATTCGTTTCCTCGAAAGCCTTCACCCACTCCGCGCAAATTCCGGAGCGGACGATGTCGTCGCGGGTGAACTCGACCACGGGGATCGGCATCATCCGGCTCTTGATCAGGTGGATGACGGTGCGCAGCCCCGAGGTCTCGCGCAGGTCGGTCTGCGAGACGTCGCCGTTGATGATCACCTGGCAGGCGTCGCCGATGCGGGTGAGGAACATCTTGATCTCGGCGGTGGTCGTGTTCTGCGCCTCGTCGAGGATCACGAGGCAGTCCTTGAAGGTGCGCCCGCGCATCACCTCGAACGGCACGATCTCGATGTCGCCGGCCTTCAAGGCGATCTCGAAGGCGGCGGCGCCCATCCGTTCCTTCATCGCCTCGGTGAGGGGAGCGACCCAGGGCGCGATCTTCTCCTCCAGCGTGCCGGGAAAGAAGCCGAGCGAACGGCCGCCGGGAACGTTCGGGCGGGTGATGATCACCTTGGCGATCCGGCGCTGGCGCAGCAGGTCGGCGGCGCGTGTGCCGGCGATGTAGGTCTTGCCGGTGCCGGCCGGGCCGAGCACGATGACCTGCGGGTTCAGGGCGAGCGCGTCGAGGTATTCCGCCTGCCGGTCGGTCAGCGGCTGGATCGGGCCTAGGTTTCGTTCCTCGTCGAAGCGGGTCCTGTGCAGCCGGACCGTGCGGTCTTCCACCAGCTCGAGTCGTGCGCGCCGTCTTTTCATCGATCAACACTCCGCGTGGGATTTGCCAACCAAAAGGACTTGCTAACCAGAAACCGCTCTTCGCTCTAACCTTCGTATCGTGGGCTTATCTCTCCTCTCGGAAGCAATGACGCTGCCTCGAGCCGGTTCCGGCCCTCGACACGAAGCTTGTGGACAAGACGAGCCGCTGCGCGGCCCGCCTGGTCGTTGCCGGAGCATGCAACGCGCGCACCATAGAGTCGGGCGATGCGACGGCCGCATGACGGGGCCCGGCAGGTGTTGCTGAAATGGCTCGGACGACGGCGGATGGTGCGCCGGGACGGTCGGGGGATGGGGCCGTGTCCGGTCCGCCCAAGGTCGTGTCCTGCGCCCGACGTCACGCTCGTCCGCGAGCGGCCTCAGGCCGGCTGCAGGAAGCTGTCGAGCACCATCTTGCGACCGGCCTTGTCGAAGTCAACGGTGAGCTTGTTGCCGTCGACGGCGGCTACGTCGCCGGGGCCGAACTTGGTGTGCAGAACCCGCATCCCGGCCTCGAAGGCCGAGGGCGTGCCGGTGGATTTGGCGATCAGCTCGCCCTCGATCTGTCGCGGGCCGCCGCGCCCGCCGCCGGGCGAGGCGCCGAAGCCGCGGGCGGTGGTGTGCGCCGCGCCCTTGCCGAAGTTGTTCTGCTGCCCGGTATTGGCCTGCGCCCGCTGCCAGCCCGGCGTGCCGTAGCTCGAGCCGAAGGGTTGCGGATTGCGGTCGAAGCGCGAGGCGCCGGCGGAGAAGTGGGCCGGCGCCTCGATCACGTCGACCGCCGATTCCGGCAGCTCGTCGATGAAGCGCGACGGGATGGTCGAGGACCACAGGCCGTGGATGCGGCGGTTGACGGCAAAGGACAGCTTCGCGCGCTTGCGGGCCCGCGTCAGCCCGACATGGGCGAGGCGACGCTCCTCCTCGAGGCCCGCGCGGCCGCTCTCGTCGAGGGCGCGCTGGTTCGGGAAGAGGCCATCCTCCCAGCCGGGCAGGAACACCGTGTCGAATTCCAGCCCCTTGGCCGCGTGCAGGGTCATCAGCGAGACGCGCTCGGCGCCCTCGGCCTCCGAGGCCTCCATCACCAGCGAGACGTGCTCGAGAAAGGCGCCCATGTCGGGGAACTCCTCCATCGAGCGGACGAACTCCTTGAGGTTCTCCAGCCGCCCGGCCGCGTCGGCCGACTTCTCCTTCTGCCACATCTCGGTGTAGCCGGATTCCTCGAGGATGGTCTGCGCCACCTCGGAATGCGGGTTGCTCTCGACGAGCCGAGCCCACCGCGAGAAGCTCTCGGTGAGCGCGCGCAGCGTCGAGCGCACGCGGGGCTTGAGCTCGTCGGTCTCGCAGAGCTTTCGCGCGGCGTGGAGCAGCGGGACCTGCTCGGCGCGGGCGTAGAGGTGGAGCTGCTGCAGCGTCGCGTCGCCCAGGCCGCGCTTGGGGGTGTTGACGATCCGCTCGAAGGCAAGGTCGTCGGACGGGTTGTTGGTCGCGCGCAGGTAGGCCAGCGCGTCGCGGATCTCGGCGCGCTCGTAGAAGCGCGGGCCGCCGATCACCCGGTAGGGCAGGCCGAGCTGGACGAAGCGGTCCTCGATCTCGCGCATCTGCGCCGAGATCCGCACCAGCACCGCGATCTCGGAGAGCGGGTGCTGCTTGGCCTGGAGCGCCTCGATCGATTCCGCCAGGAGCCGCGCCTCTTCTTCCGAATCCCACGCGCCCGACACGGTGACGGGCTCGCCGAGCTCGTCCTCCGTGCGCAGAGTCTTGCCGAGCCGGCCCTGGTTCTTGGCGATCAGGCCCGAGGCGGCGGCCAGGATGTGGCCCGTCGAGCGGTAGTTGCGCTCCAGGCGGACCACCACGGCACCGGGAAAATCGTGCTCGAAGCGCAGGATGTTGTCGACCTCGGCCCCGCGCCAGCCGTAGATCGACTGGTCGTCGTCGCCGACGCAGGCGATGTTCTTGCGCACCTGCCCGAGCAGCCTGAGCCAGAGGTACTGGGCGACGTTGGTGTCCTGGTACTCGTCGACGAGGATGTAGCGGAACCGGTCCTGGTAGTTGGCCAGCACGTCCGGATTCTCGCGCCACAGCTTGAGGCAGAGCAGCAGCAGGTCGCCGAAATCGACCGCGTTGAGCGTGACGAGCCGGGCCTGGTAGGCGGTGTAGAGGTCGCCGCCCTTGCCGAAGGCGAAGGCCTGCGCCTCGCCGGCCGGGATCTGGTCCGGGCCGAGGCCGCGGTTCTTCCAGCCGTCGATGACGTGGCCGAGCGCGCGTGCCGGCCAGCGCTTCTCGTCGATGTTCTGGTCCTTCAGCACCTGCTTCATCAGGCGCAGCTGGTCGTCGGTGCCGAGGATCGTGAAGTCGGATTTCAAGCCCACCAGCTCGGCGTGGCGGCGCAGGATCTTGGTGCCGATGGCGTGGAAGGTGCCGAGCCAGGGCATGCCCTCGCCGGCCGGCCCGATCAGCGTGCCGATGCGGTGCTTCATCTCCCGCGCGGCCTTGTTGGTGAAAGTCACCGACAGGATGTCGAACGGCCGCGCCCGGCCGGTCGTGATCAGGTGGGCGATGCGGGTCGTCAGCACCCGCGTCTTGCCGGTGCCGGCGCCGGCCAGCACCAGGACGGGGCCCTCCGTCGCCTCGACAGCGCGGCGCTGCTCATCGTTCAGGCCGTCGAGATAGGAGGACGCGCTCGGGCGCAAGGCCCCCATGGCGCGGGCGGCGATGGAGCTGGAGCCACGCTCCGCGTCGGAAGGCGGCGTCGCATGCGAAGAGTTCGGCATGGGCAATCCCTGGACCAAAACGCGAACGGCGTCGAGACCCGGACGCCGAGGCCTCGACGCTGAGGCGCGATCGCCCAGGCCCGGAGCCCGAGGCCCGGACGCAATGTCGCCGCCCCGCGCGGCCGCCGGGCAGGAACTTGAAGCAGGCCGGCCGCTTGCTCACATCATCGACAGACATCCCCCACACAGGAGCGCCCGATGCGCATCGTGCCGATCGCCATCATCGCCGCCCTCGCCGCCACGCCCGCCCTCGCGCAGGTCCGGCAGGGCAACCCCGACGCCGCCAACGAGTCCTTCGCCCGCCAGGGCGAGTCCCGGGCGCTGCAGCAGAACCTCACCTCGCAGAACAACACCACGCGCATGGAGATCCAGCGCAGCCAGCAGATGCAGGCACCCCAACCCACCCCGGGCGTGATCGTCGCCCCCCGGCGCTGAGCCGAGCCCGCGGGCGTTGAACCGAGGCCGCGGGCGCCCTGGCGCCTGCGGTCCCGCGCCGTGCTATGCCCGCCGTGAACCCGCCGGGTGGCGCGGGGTGCATGCGGAACGATCACGGTGCGTGACCTCCTGACCGCGCTCGCGGGCGCCGTCATCCTGATCCTCGTCGCGGCGCTCGCGGTGCCGCCCTTCATCGACTGGCCGACCCATCGCGCCTTCGTCGACGCGACCGTGAGCCGGTCCCTCGGCCTGCCGGTGCGCAGCGAGGGCCGCATCGACGTGCGGCTGCTGCCCTCGCCGCGCCTGCGCCTCGACCGCCTTCATCTCGGCGACGAGCCGGGACGGCCCGCCCTCGATCTGCGCTTCGTCAAGGCCGAGCTCGGCCTGAGCCCGCTGCTGGCGGGCGCGTTCCGCTTCACCGAGACCCGGATCGGCCGCGCCGAGGTCAAGCTGCCGGTGACCGAGGGCGACGCCCTCGTGGTGCCGGCCGGCCTCGGCGAGGCCCTGCGCGGCCGCGACCTCGCAATCGAAGACCTCCACGTCCAGCAGCTGCTGCTGACCACGGTGGTGCCCGCGACCGGGCGCACCGACCAGTTCTACGCGGAAGCCGTGCAGATCCAGGCGCCGGCCCTCGTCGGCCCCTGGCGGGTCGCGGGCACCAGCGGCGGCCTGCCGTTCACCCTGGTCAGCGGCGAGCCGGCGGCGGACGGCGCCGTCGCCCTGAAGCTCTCGGGCGGCGGCGACGCCCATCCGCGCTTCGAGGCCGACGCCCGCGTCGCCTTCGTGCCGGCGGATCCGCGCGGCGGCGCCCGCAGCACCGAGCCGCGCCCGCTCGTCGCCGAGGCCGAGGGCAGCGCCCGCCTCGTCGTCGGCCCGCCGGCCCAGGCCGCCGGCGCCTACCTGCCGTTCGCGCTGGGCGGCAAGTTCAAGGCCCGCGGCGCCCTCGTCCGGTTCGAGGGCGTCAACGCCGAGATCGATCCGGGCGGGCAAGCCTTGCGGCTTTCCGGCAGCGGCCAGATCGACCTGCGCCGCTGGCGCGCGGGGCTGACCCTGGAGGCGCGTCGCCTCGACCTCGACGCCTTCCTGCTCTCGCCGGGCGGGCAGGCCTTCGTGGCGCGCGGGCTGCCCAAGGTGGGCGCGAAATCGGGTGGCGGCCTGCCGGTGATGCTCGACCTCGACCTCTCGGTCGAGGCGGCCGTGCTCGGCTTCGAGGAATGGTCCAACCTCAAGGCCACGGGCACCCTCGACCGCACCGGCGGCCTGCTGCTGCGACGCTTCTCGGCCGTGGCGCCGGGTGCGGCGACCGTCACGGCCAGCGGCGAGATCGACACCGATCCGAGCCCGCGCTTCACCGGTCCGGTCGCGCTCGCGGCCCCGGCCTCCGACGGGCTCGGGCGCTACCTGCGCCGGCTCGGCCTCGACGGGCCGCCGACGGCGCTGCTCGACGGGCGGCCGGTCGAGGTCTCGGCCGAGGTCTCGGCGGCCGGCACCGCGTTCTCCCTGCGCAACCTCCGGCTCGCGCTCGGCGAGGCGCAGGTCACCGGAAACGCCCGCTACACCCCGGCCGAGGGCCGGACCCGCGGCCGGTTCGACGCGCAGATCCGCGCCCGCGGCCTCGACGTCGCCGGCCTGCCGCCCCTCGGCAACGCGCTCGCGGGGCTGCACGGTCACGACCTCGGCCTGACCATCGAGGCGCGCGACCTGCGCTACGGCGCGACCGGCACTGGGAACGGCACGCTCTCGGCCAGCATCCAGTCGGACGGCGCCGCCCTCGTCGTCGACAGCCTCGACGTGACGGACCTGGCCGGCGCC
>NZ_VRUU01000108.1 GCF_008039875.1 Methylobacterium sp. WL119
ACGATCCACTTCCGCGCCTCGGGCAACGCCCCCGAGCTGCGGTGCTACACCGAGGCGCCGACCGCCGCGGAAGCCAAGGACCTCCTCGCCTGGGGGCTCGACGCGGCGGCGGCGGCGATGGCGGCGGAAGCCGGACGCGCGTAGCCGTCGTCGTATCCTCGGGGGGCGGCTGCACGAGGTCTGGCGATCACGCGATGCGGACGCCCGTTCGCATCGCGTGGCGTAGAACGTCGCTGACTAAGTTCGCAAATGTCTGATTTTCTGGGCCGTATCGAACATGGATTGCGCGAGCTCGAGAAGGGTGTGGCCCTTCGGCGTGAGGTGACACGCCGAAACGCCTGCTGAGCTGGCGCAGATCAGACGCTGATTGAGCGTTTCCTCGAGTTTGAGCACGCGGCGGGCCACCGTCGAATGGTGCACGTCGAGCCGCTTGGCCGCAGCACGGATCGATCCGGCTTCCGTCACGACCAGGAACAAGCGGATGTCTTCCCAATCGAGCTGTGCCAGATCGCGCGGCTTCTTGGGCATGTGCCATCCCACCGTCAGCGGCCGTCCGGCGAGCGGACGCCGTACCAGAGGTCCTTGACCTGATCGGAGTGGGTCTTGGCGCTGTAGATGGCCACCGGCACCGCGGTGTAGCGCGCCGTGAGGCGGCCGATCGCCTGGACCACGCCGTAGGAGTAGATCACCCGGTCGCGCTGGGCGGTGATCAGGTTCACGCGGGCGTTCAGCAGCTCCTGCTGCGCGTTGAGCACGTCGAGGGTCGTGCGCTGGCCGACGCGGGCTTCCTCGCGGACGCCGTTCAGCGCGACCTCGTTGGCCTGGACCTGGGCCTGGGCGGCGATCACCTGTGCCTTGGCGGCCTCGAGCCGGCCCCAGAAGTCGACCACCTGAGCGCGGACCTGGTCGCGGACCTGATCGGCCTGGATGCGGGTCTGGCCGACCGTTTCCTTGGCCTGACGGATCTGCGCGTATTCCTGGCCGCCTTGGTACAGCGGGATCGTCACGCGCCCGACGATTGCCGCAACGACAGCATTCGAATTGGCAATCTGCTGATCATAACGCTGATTGACCGAGCCGGATAGGCTGACGGTTGGATACAGCACCCCCTCGTAAACCTTGACCTGCGCCTCGGCCGCGTCGACCGCGTGCAGCGCCGAGAGGATCTGCGGATGCTCCTGCAGGCCGATCGCGATCGCCGCGTCGAGGTTGGCCGGCACGTAGCGGTCGAGCGGGCGGCCCGGGGCGAGCTGGCGCGGCTCGACGCCGATGTTCTGACGGTAGGTGCCGATGCTGGTGCGCAGGGCCGACTCCGCGACGCTGACCTGCGAGCGGGCGCCGGCGAGGCGCGCCTCGGCCTGGGCGACGTCGGTGCGGGTGACCTCGCCGACGTTGAAGCGGTCGCGGGTCTGGCGGAGCTGCTCCTCCAGCACCTCGACGTTGTTGCGGTTCAGCTCCAGCGTCGCGGTGTTGCTGAGCACGTTCATGTAGGACTGCACCGCGCTGTACAGCACGGACATCTCGGTAAATCTCAAGATCTCTCGCTGACTATAAACCGTCGACTCTGCCCGACGCGTGTTGTTGTCAGTTCGAAAGCCGTCGAAAACCGGCTGCGTGACCGTAATACCCGCTCCACCCGGGAGGGTCGTTTGACGAAACGTATTGCTTCCCGTGCTTGTTATGGATGTTCCACCGCTGCCGGACGTGCCACTGCTACCACTCGTATTACCTAACGAGGAAGACCCTGTTCCGCCTGTGGAGACGCCAGTGGTCCCAGAAGAGATACCCGTCGAGACACCCGTCGTCGTGCCTAACCCCCCACTCGACGTACCGCCCAACAAGCTGCTGGACGTACTACCCAGCGCGGATCCCGCAGTGCTGGTGCCGCCACCGCCATTGCCTTCATAATACTGCAGTCCGAGATCCGCCTCGACACTCACCGTCGGGCGGTATCCCGACTTGGCAATTGCGATGTTCTCGTCTGTCGCCCGCACGCCCGCACGGCTGGCGTTGAGTTGGGGGTTCCCCCCATAGGCTTTGGCGAGCGCGCCCTCCAAAGTCTCCGACGCGGCCGGACCAGCCACAGCCAAGCCGGCGGCGACGGCAAGGCCGGCGATCCGGTATCTGCGGCAGGCGGCAGGTTTGTCTTCTGTCACGTCGATCAGCCCTTGCGGTGTCTCGATGACTGGATCCCCGCCTCACGCAAGAGACGGAGACGGCGCGCGTTGTGCACCTTCCAGCCAAGCCCGCCCTGGGGGGACCTTATCGCACTCCACCCTTTCCAACCGCTGCCACAGCCAGCCAACCCTCTGAATCCCAAGCGATGCGATATTAAAGCGACACCTCGCGAAGGGGCCAGACTGGGGGGCAGCCGCACCACACAGGGGCCTAAGTGGGGACTCATAACTGGTGGCTGACGGTAGCGGCGATGCAGACGGCAGCTAGGTAGTTGATGGCCAATCGGTTGTATCGCGTGGCGATACGGCGGAAGTCCTTGAGGCGCCCGATCATCCGTTCGGTGGCGTTGCGTCCCTTGTACAGGACGAGGGAGAAGCACGGCTTCCATTGCCGGTTGGACTGGGCGGGATGTTGGGCGCCGCCCCCGTCGCTTCGATCTGACGACGGATGGCGTCGCTGTCGTAGCCCTTGTCGGCCCGCATGATCCGGAACGCCGCCGAGCGCTCCAAAAGTTGTGCGCTCGCCTCGCAGTGTGAATGCCCTGACACGTTCGGCGCCGATAGCCATACCATCCCGCATCCCGTTTGCCTGCAGCTGTGAGGCAGGCTCGATAGCAGGCCTAGGTCGGAGAAGCTTGCGCCAAGGTGGCTTGCGTTGCCGATCGGCCGCTCGCAAGGCCGAGGTTGCTTCGTCCAACATGCCAAACGGCTACGTGCGGCTACTGCATGGCTCTCCCGGTGCTACCCGCCTTCCAGGTTCGGGACGTGGCTCTGACGGCAGGGTCGCGCGCCGCTTGTCGGCAGCCCTTTTGAGGGTTCTGAAGCCCTGAACTTACAGGACAAAAAAATTTCTAGTAGGCGTGCGCTTCGCGGATATGCACCCTCCTTAAAGCGGGAGACCTAATGCCGTCGGCGAAGAGGGCGAGCTGCGCGCCAGCTGCAGCCAAGCCGTCTACTCCGTCGACACGATGTGAACCACGTTGGTACCGTTGCGAAAGCCGGTCACGCGCCGTTCCTCGACCGACACCATCCCGAGCTTCCGCGCCTCACGGATGGCATTGCGCACCGTTGTCTTGGCGACCCTTGTGATCGCCGCAAGATGCCCTACGGCAAGATGGCAATCGCCCCGCCGGGCGGTCTCAACCGCGATAAGTTGCAGCACCGCCTGCTCGGCCAGGGTGAACCGTGCCGCAAGATCCGGAGGAAGTCGCCCATAGGCCGCCCAGCCGAGGCGGCGCTCCTTTGATGGTGCCAGGCTGCGAGGTTGCAGGCGTCGTTCACGCTCGTGTCGTGGTTCCGGTGCGCGGTGGCGAGGTAGAAACGGGTCCGGCGCACGGCGCCCGCGATCTCCGCGGTGGCCAGCTGCGTTGCGAGCTGCCGGCCGCAGTCACAGCGCCAGCGCCCGGCGTCCTCGTCCCGCACAGGCCGTCGCCTAGGTGCAGGACGACCCGGCCGCGCGGTCGGCCGCATTGCTCGCACTGCCCTTTGGCGCGGACGAACCGGATCTCGTGCGAGAGCTGGGGCCAATCGATTAGGTAGAAGAAGCGGTGTTCAGGCCAGATCGGCGTGGGGCTCTACGAGGGAAATCCATCAATCTGAGCGTAGCTTAGCGGTCTCAGCAGGAGCCACCTACACCTCCATGTCACTCGGATTCTACTGATAGCTATCATTACATAGCAGAGCCTAGATGACCCTTGCTTAGCCGAGCGTAGGCGTTGCATGCGCAGGGTATAGGCGCCCCTGGTGCCATACGCTCGAAGAGGGAATTAACCCCTCGGTAACCGTTCGCCCCTTATCCTGTCGGACCCTACGCTTCGACAGGAGATCAGCGGCATGCCGGTCATATCGATAGCAAACCCCAAAGGGGGCGCTGGGAAGTCGACCACCGCTCTCGTGCTCGGCACGACGTTGGCCGCCCACGGCGCCACCGTCACGATGCTCGACTGCGACCCCAACCGGCCGATCGCCTCTTGGGCTCGCGGGAGCAGCGCTACCGCCATGAAGGTGCTGGGCGATGTCGGCGAGAGCGGTATCGTCTCGGCGATCGACGCCGAGCGTGCCACGCGCCAGTTCGTGCTGGTCGACCTTGAGGGCACAGCGAGCCGCATGGTCTCACGCGCGATCATGCGTTCAGACCTAGTGCTGATCCCGATGCAGGCCAGCGCCGTCGACGCTGCTCAGGCCGCCCGTGCCGTCAGCCTGGTGCAGGAAGAGGAGCAGGTCGTCGGCCGCATGATCCCGTTTCGGGTGCTGTTCACGCGGACCTCGCCGGCGATCCCAACGCGGAACGAAAAAATGATCATCGATGAGTTGCGGGGAGTCGGTATCCCGGTGCTCACCACCCACCTCAACGAACGGGCCGCCTACAAGAGCATGTTCACGTACAACCGGTCGCTCGCAGAGCTAGACCCCGCCCTCGTGAATGGCCTTCCCGCGGCACGGGACAACGCCGAGCGCCTGTCCGAAGAGATCATCGAGCTGGTCAGCAGCTTAAACGTGAGGGCAGCCGCGTGAACACCAAGCCATCCTTCGGCTTCGGCAAGCTCGCCGAGATCCATCCGAGCGCATCTGAGCCGGCAACGCCTGTTACCCGGGAGATCGACCGTGTCGCGGAGAAGCTCGGCTTCCCGAGCCGGGAGGTGCCGACCCGCCGGAAGCGCCGCATCGCCGTGGATGAGCCGACCGACCAACTCAACCTCCGGGCCGCCATCACAGACATCAACCAGTTCGTGGAGTGGTGCGAGACGGAGCGGATGTCCTACCGCGAGGGCTTCGGCCGGCTGGTTGCCATGATCGGGAAGGCCTCCGCATGATCGAGGCAACCGTAATCATAGCGATCACCGCAGCTCTCAGCGCGGCAGCGGCTGGAGCGATCAGCGCACCGGATGCAGAATGAAAGAAGGCGGGACTGTTCCCGACCTGCCCCTGCTGGAACTCGCCACGGAAAACGCCGAGCTGCGGCTTCAGCTCGCAGAGGCTCAGGATCAGCTCATCGAGATGGCGGTCGATGCCGGCGAGTTGCATGCCCTTACCGATAGCTTGCAAGCCGAGTTGGCTGAGGCGCGGGCAGAGCGAGACGCATGGCGTCTGCTCCGCTCATGTCGGCGCTCTTCTGACAAGCCCGTGTAGCCTGCGCTTCGGCGGCAAGTAGCTGCCGAAAGTCGGGCTCGATCGCGTTTGCGACCGTGACCGAACCCACAAATGCGAGAGCTACAAGGGTAGCGCGCATCCCGGCAATGTATGCATCGGGGTACGCTTGTCGAGATAGGTTAGGTGATCCGCCCCCATTAAAGCCTCGTGGGGGCTGATCACAAGCATCACGGTCCGCACGTGCCACGGCCAACTCCATCTACAACTCCTCGACACGAGCATGCATCTCGCCCTCATCGACGGCGGTCTCGATCAGAAGCTCCTGCGCCTCGGTGAGCGCCGCACGTAGTTCCGAATCTTCAGTCGTGAGCGCGAGGACCAAAGCCTTTGTGTTGTTGCTCATCCTTCAGCAACCGGTCTGACTTACCGTGGACGGTGCCGCATTCGCGGCCAACAGGCTGCCCGATCTGTTGCGGTGGCTCTGTTTGCCCTCTCAAGCGAGGCCGCCACTCCTTCGAGGCTTCGAACGGGCCATAAGCCGGCGTCGGCGGTTCCTGTTCCCCGCAGCACCGACCTTCAAGCGATCACCCGGCCCGAGGCTTCACGGGTCCGGCGCAGGGAACTGGTCCGCACCGACCTGTCATCACGTGCTCTGTCTGCTCAGCAAGCTACCGGCGTTCGCGACCGCCGACAGCGCGTGCGTCGAGAGGCCGGCGGCATAGCACCCTGCGAAGACTGAGACGCGTCCGGCATGGCGAACGCTCGTGTGCGGCTACCGCATAGCTCGGCCCGCTCGACCCAACTCGCGAATTCCAGATGTGGCTCTGACGGCAGGGTCGCCCGCTGCTTGTCGGCAGCCTTTTTGAGAGTTCCGAGTCCCTAAATTTACAAGGTATGAAACATCAGTATGCGTGCGCATCACTGATTTGCACCCTCTCTCTTCGGCCTGGAAGGGGTGGGGGTTCGACACCCTCCCTTTCCGCGTCAGCCGCAGCCAAGCCGTCCACTCGGTGGACGCGATGCGGACCACGTTCGTGTCGTTGCGGAAGCCGGTCACACGCCGTTCTTCCACTGTCACCATCCCGAGCTTGCGCGCCTCGCGGATTGCGTTGCGCACGGTGGTCTCAGACACGCCGACGATCGCCGCGAGATGCCCAACTGCGAGGCGGCAGTCACCCTGGCGGACGGTCTCCGCAGCGACGAGCGCGAGCACCGCCTGCTCGGCCAGGGTGAACCGTGCCGCGTTAGCCGGCGGAAGCCGTCCAGAGGCCGCCCAGCGCCGTCGGCGGACCATCGAGGCATCTGTGCGCGGACGAGTGCCTGCGCGGCTTCTAGGAACTCCTGAGCGGGTCTTAGCCTGTTCGGCAGATCGTTCGGTTCCTGACAGTTGCCGCGCCTCGATCAGCCCGGACAGCGCCTCGGCCTCAGCTTCGGACAGGTGTCCCTCTCCGAACGCCTTCCACAATGCAGTCGTGACGGCCGGCAACGCGGCGCGCGGGGCCGCCTCCGCCTGCCGGCGGATTTCATAGGCGTAGTTCATCAAACCCGGTCCCTCACGGGCCGCGGCTAGGGTCCAGGCAAAGCCTTCCCGTTGACGGAAACACGTTCCGTCTTGACTCCCACCGGGAGCATGTGGCTTGTGAAGGGAAGCGACTCGCCTTTCACAGGCACTCGGGTTTCGACGGCGCCACCCTGCCAGGGGTAGGCGCCGTTGGCTTTTCAGGGGTCTATCTCGCGGCGATCTCTCCTGATGCCGGCTCACGACTCGCCACAAGGCACGCCACAGCCGGACATGGCATGTCGGCCGGCAGGCATGGCTAAGTCAACGGTAGGGGCAGGGCCGCGTTACGATAACGGACCCTGAATGCCGGCCTGACCCTCACTGATGTCTTCGGCTCTGGCCGCGGATCTAAGGACCGCCCCTGCGTCCAGGCTGCAAGTTGGACCTCGTGAGCACCCATGGGTTAAAAGCCAAGCTAAAGCTCGCCCAGAAAGGTCGGGCATCGCATCGGGGCGACCAAGATGGTGAAGCGGATTGCGACTTTCGGATTGGTTCTGCTCGCTGTAGGGGGCTGTTCAGGGCTGCAGTTGGGATCGACCGCCTACAGCTCGTTGCCGCCGGCTGCGATGCCCGGCGCTGGGGCATCGTCGGCGGTGATTTCAGCTGCTCCATTCAGACAGGACGCTGCCCTCGCACCGGTAGTCATCCCTGGCACCCTCCTGACGCCACAGGCAAGTAATAGCCGACGCGGTGTAAATCCTACCGCCATGCTGGAAGCCACCGGACGTGCTCGCTCGTTTAGCGAACTTCCGCACTCCGCGAATCATTCTAAGGCACCGGCACCGGCACCGGCACTGGCCATTCGGTCTCATGGGTCAATCGGCAGCGACGTGACGGAGACCGGCGCAACGTCTGCGACGGGAGCATCGACGACCAGCCAGAAAAATTCAACGGCTATTGATCCGCAGAATTATAATCGTGAAGCCGAGATGGATCGGTTGGTAAAGGGCGGGCGAGACGCAGCAAAGCCCATTTGTTCAGGCTGCTAAATCCTAAATAACGCCATGACCATGAGCAGGCCCGTCCCCCGATCTGATCACGGGGCGACGGGTGCTTCGTCCATCTCACCAGCGAACCGGTCCTGAGCCCAGCTCGCCGCAAGCTTGGCATTGGCAGGTTAGCTAATCGTCAACGAAGCCACGTGTGGACTAAATTTCCGCGTGCCGCTCTGCGATAGGGGCCACGTTAAAAGCGGGTCGAACCGTGAACAGCGCGAGGCGCAAATATAATATTGAACTCTAGGCAGAGTGATTGATTAAGGTGTCAGGGAGACACCCATGACACTAATCCGCTCGCACGCCATTGGATTGGCGATTTGCACGCTGTGTATAGGATCTGTCTCCGCGCAGCCCGATGTGACGGGAACAGGTGGCGGCCCCCTTTCGACTGAAAAGGCGCCCAATACCACCGTGGTAGGTCAGACCAAGCCGCCGAGCCGAGATGCGAGCCCAACGTCGGTCAAGCCTATTGACCGAGTGACGCCCCGTCAGGTCGCAGACGATACAATCAGCACGAAGGTCTGCGTGGGATGCGGAAGTGGGCCCAGCACGACAGGTTCTCTCACCGTAGCAGCGCCAACGGGAACGTTGGAAAAGCCGAATGTACGGCTTGACGAGCTTCGTGCTGCAACAGCTCCAACACAGCAATCCGATCTCGATACAGTCACTCTAGCTTCTGCCCATCGCGAGCAAGCGAAGTCAGTCGAAGAGAAAACGAACGGTCTTTGGCAGTCTTGGGTTGTTTCTGTATGCAAAGGATGCGGGGATCAAAAGCCGGCGAAGGCTTTGGAAGCCAAAGATTACCCCTCCAGAGAAGTTCCTATGACGAGTGTTTCCGTTAAATCATTGCAAACGTCTGAAATGCGTAAAGATGCTTCACAAAGGGGATCTAGTCACCAGCCTCCGGGAACTTTGGCAGCAGATTTGTCCCCCAACACCACCCATATAATTCGGCAGATGCCCAAATAAACTGAACGTTCGGCGCAAGAGGCGCGGCCAGTCGGGGAGGAGTTCGGGTTGACGCGCCATTACCTCGGCCTGTCAGGAGCAACAGGGACTCAATGCTCCGGCCACAAAAGCGAAAGCCCCGCCACAAGGACGGGGCTTTCTGATACTACGGTGGCATGCGATTACCGTCCGCAGCGGCCCGACGAACAGGACTTTATTGCCGGGGCTACCGGCGACAGACGGTATATGGATCTGGACCCCCACAGGGGCCAAGTGAGACCAAGCCCCGCCCGGACACATTCTTTGACGTACTCGAACGTTCTGTCATCAAGCGCCCGCACGTCGTAGACGCGTCGTCCTCCGTCCCACTTGTCGAACAGCAGCTGCAGTCGATGAAAAGAGACGGTGAGGACGATATCGCCTTTCAACCACATGGCCGGCGTGTCGTAGCGCGCCGGCAAGGGCGGGTCTAATATTAATTGGCGGTGATTATGACCGATAGGCCCACGAACGCAGCCTAAAGGACATGATTTTCCAGGGCTGAGTGACGAGCCTATTCCAGGCGTCGCAACAGCGATCGACGATGTCGTCGTAGGAGACGAAGATCTCGTCAGGCCAGTTGTCTCGGATGAACTGCCAGACATTCTCGACCGGGTTGAGTTCGGGTGCACAGGCGGGCAACGGCAGCAGCGTGATGTTGGCGGGTACGACGAGGTCGTGGGCGACATGCCAGGCTGCCTCGTCTAGCATCAGCATGGCGTCGGCGCGGAGCGCGACGCAGCGGCTGATCTCGATGAGGTACAGATTCATCGCCTAGCTGTCGCAGCGAGGTAGGACGAGACCGGCGCCCTTGCCCTTCCCGGGGCAGATCGCCCCAAAGTTGTAGACGAAGGCCGTGCGCTGGTCCTTGGGCGCCAATGGCGGCGTCCCGCGCCGCGCCCAGCGTCGCGGCAGGGTGTTCTTCTGGCCGACACGCACCTCGTCCTGCCACCACAGTTCTATCGCGGTCTCGAGCGGCAGCTTCGCACGGATCGCCGCTACGGCGGCGGAAAGGTTTTTTGAACGCCGCCAGGGCGGCCGGGTCCTACTCGTGGTGGCGCGGGCGCACCGACAGCTTGCGGAAGCCGAGTGCCTTAACCGTGCTCTCGTCCAGGCTGATCCCGAAGCTGGCGTAGGCCCAGGTGACCAGATCCTTCAGCCGTCAGCGCACCACCCCGCGCCGGCCCGGGTCGGGCCCTTCCTCGATGGCCCGCGCCAGAGCCCGCCGCTGCGCCGCGTCCAGCTTAGGCGGGGCGCCGGAGGCCGTGCGATCGATCAGCCCGGCCGGGCCCTGCGCGGTGGAGGCCACGACCCAATCGCCTACCGTCTGCAGACCGCCCCAATCCGGACCACGTCCGTACGACTGCAGCCCGCGTAGATCGAAGCCAGCGCCAGCAGTCGGCGGCTCTGGCCGGCCTCCCGGCTCGTCCGGGCCGGCGGTCGCAGAGCGTCGGCGTTGAAGTCCTCGCGCAACGGCAACGCAGCCGACATGGCATACCGTCCGGTCCACCCCATCGAATCAAATCCGCCCGCGCGACGGAACCCCAAGAGTCTTCGTCCACCGATTGATATAATGTGTACCTGGGCCACCGAACGGGGGCAGGCCAACAACGTGCTCGCCATAGCTTCTAGCTGCCGAGATGAACAACCGCTTCACCCTACCCATAGCTACGTACTCATGCGTAGGCGACAGACTGGAACCGCAGCATTTCCTCCAGTATGGTCAAATGCAATTATAAGTTGCAAATGAGGATACCATGACCGTACTCACTTTGGCAGCCCTCCTCGGTGGGATAGCAACGGCTGCCTGGATGGCTGATTACGGAGCGATCGCTGTTATCGTGACGATGCCTTTTGGGGGAAGCTTGGCTGCAATAGCTGTCGTTATCCTGCTCGTAGTTCGTGATAGGGCGACGAAGAGGGAAAGAGAGGCTCTGACCCTTCCCAAACTGATCCGCCCTTATCATTGAAAGTGAGGGGTGTATTCCAGACGATTCACGAGCCTTTGGCGGTTGCTATCGACGTGGTTAAAGTCCGGAGGCGCTGCCTTGGATTTCGACGTGCGAGAGCTACGTCCACTCGCCCGACCGGATCACGACTAATAATGCCGCAGCGCGCAGTTATTGAATGCTGTCTCATCACAGGGGTACCACAAGGTTCAGCGGAACACAGATAGCCCTGCACCAAGCAGCTAGCACTACCTGGGCACTTTGATGTTAGAGGGCAGCCTGAAGTGCCTTCGGCAGTGCGGACATAGGACGGGCAGGACGAGGCTGGCGAACAGCTGACCGATGATGGCTTGGCGCACGGCGGGCAGGCTGGGTGACGGCGGCGGCCCCGGTAGGCGGGTCGTCATTTTTTTCCCCGCCCCGTCCGACAATGTTCGGGGAGGCGCAGGTGCTGCAGGTAGGTGCAGGCGATACACGTCATCAGCGCGTGTCGATGCAGCCCGGTCCAGGACCGTCCCTCGAAGTGGTCGAGGCCGAGTTCTTCCTTGAGCTGCTGGTGGGCCTGCTCGCAGACCCAGCGCGCCTTGATCGTGCCTGCCAGGGCGCGCCGTGACGTCTCGGCCGGCAGGTTGGACAGGTAGTATTTGCGCTCGCCCGACGAGCGCCACTCGCCCACGAGCCAGACATTCGCGCCCGGCAGATGCCGGTTGTTGCCCCAGACCGGACCGTCGCCGGCCCACACCCGGATGGCGGCGAACCGGGCCGAGAGCTTGCCCTTCGTACCCCGGCGCCACGTCACGCGTCGCCAGGTCAGGTCGGCCAGCACCGCCTCGGCCTCCCGCGGCTCCCGGTCCGGCGAGGGCTTGCGCGCGCGCCCCGTCGGCAGCACGAGCTGCACGTCGGCTGCGTAGACGTTCTGGTTCTTCACGATGCCCACCGCCCAGCGCAGGCCCCTTGCATCCAGGCCGTGACGGAAGGCGGCGCTGACGCCGTAGCCCGCATCCGCCAGCACCGTGCCGAAGCGTAGACCGGCGGCCCTCAGGCGATCCAGTTCCGACAGCGCGATCTCACCCTTGCTCCGCGGCGCGGTCGTAGCCTCGGGCACGCCGGCCTGCACGCATCGTTGCGGATCGCTCGTCCACGCCTCGGGCAGGAACAGGCGCAAGCCCACCGGCACGGGCACCTCGCCCTGCGCCAGGGTGAGGGAGACCAGAGACTGGCAGTTGGCCTGCTTGCCCACGCACCGCAGTACTGGCGCGCCACCCCGACCGAGCGCGTGCCCTTCTTCGGCAGGGCGGTGTCGTCGATCACCAGGCAGGCATCGGATCCGCCGACCAGTCGATCCGCCTGACGGGCCAGCTCCGTCCAGAGCGGGCGATCGTCCCAGGCTGGGCTGGCGATGAAGTGCTGCAACTGGTCGTGGCCCGATAGCCCGAGCCGTTGGCAGCCAGTTCATAACAGCCTCTAGAGCGGACGTACTCGACATCATTCGGGTATGCGGCAGGCGAACAGGTTTTAATGTGACGATAAATTTTTGGATTGATGGATTGAATGACTTAAGTCTTGAGAATGCCCTGCTCTTTCGTCGAGGGCGCGCCGGATGAACGCACGCATTTCTTTCTCAAACACGGTCTCAGAAAAATCGTTTGCGTGCGCAACAATATCCGTGGTGTTGAATGTCATGCCTTCAAACCGCACAATAGCATTTTGTATAGCATCGCAGCTTTGGACGTCGAAAAACACGCCTGTGCGACCTTCAACAACAGTTTCCGTGGCTCCTCCGCGCTTGAACGCGATGACTGGACGACCACTAGCCATCGCCTCGACAGGAACAATTCCGAAGTCTTCCTCGCCAGGAAAGATGAGCGCCCGGCATCGGGCGTAGTGGTGTTTTAAAACATCAAACGGCTGAGAACCAAGGAGAGTAACATTTGGCTGTGCCATAGCACGAAGTTGATGCAGCATTTGTCCGCCACCGATTACTACTAATTTTTTGCCGGTTCTATTAAATAATTCAACGGCAAGTTCAGGCCTTTTATAGGCGACTAGTTCGCCGACCATCAGATAGTAATCACTGACTTCTTCCGACGCAACAGGCGAAAAATCTCTTACTGTTACGGGAGGATGAATAACAGTCGATTCGCGACGATAGTATCTTTGTAGTCGAGAAGCAACAGTTTTCGAATTTGCTACATAGTAATCGACGCGATTGGCAGATATTGCGTCCCAATTCCGTACGTAATGTGCAAGCACCGGCATCATGAGGCGCGTCAGAAATCCTGAACGTTCCCTATAATCATGGAACATATTCCAGATGTACCGCATCGGCGAATGGCAGTAGCAGATATGGAGCGACTCCGGCGGAGGAATAATTCCTTTGGCCGGACCGGATTCGCTGCTAATAATGAGATCGTAGCCGCGGAGATCTAACTGTTCAAGAGCCAAAGGCATCAACGGTAAATAGCTCTGATACATCTTCGATGATTTTGGCAATTTACTAATAAATGATGTCGTAATACGATGACTTCTGATTTTGGCCGATATTGAGTCTGGAACATAGACGTGCGTAAACACGTCTGCATCTGGATACATCTCACATAAAGCTTCGACGACTTTTTCACCGCCACGCATTCCAACAAGCCAGTAATGAATAATCGCAACTTTCATCTAATGTTCTCTCATGACATGAACTACGGCGGTTTTCGATCAATTGGTCTTCGTCAGCATTGATTGTTTGAAACGTTCGATGAGCGGCTTTAGGAATTAGCACTTGAGCTTTGTCTTGTCGCGCTGTCATTGCATAGAGCGTTAGTTTTCGCTGGGCGCAAGGTCGTCGGGGTCGGATTGTGGCTTAGGTTTGGGCTTGCGAACAGGTGGCGGGGGGCGGATGGCCTTTGCCGTTGGCGCAGTCGCGATCGCTGGGCGGTGAGGTGGAGCGGGCGGCTGCGTCATCGGCGGACGCTTTGCTGGAGAGACGGCTGTCGCACCGAGCGGTTTATTGGCCATGGAGGGCTGGGACACGACCGGCGGTGGGCCGGCGGGGAGCGCCGAGCCAAGAACCGAGGTCGTGGCGGGGTCTGGTGCCCCGGGCGGACCGGGAGGGCCTGAGGGACCAGCCGGTCCTTGAGAACCGGGAGGGCCTGGGGGGCCCGGAGGCCCCTGAGTTGCCAGACCCGCACTGGTGGTCCCTCTCATAGGTAAGGACGAGGCGGTGGAGCCCGGCGGTCCCTGCTGTCCGCAATTGCCAACGACAGCCTCGTAGGCTTTGCCATCAATCGTAGCGCTGACGATGCAACGTGCCGGATGGTAGATCAGCGTGTACTCGAATTTTCCCGCCTCGTCCGACTCGGTTCGGAACTGACCGTCAAGCACGACCTGTTGATGAGGTCGCTCCGTAGTTCCAACGATGTATAGCCTGCCCGAGGCAATGGCAGCGATCGTAATATCAGACGCTGCAAAGGAATTTTGGCAAACGCTGAGCAGAATGGCTTCTGCCGCGATCACGATAGACATAGCGCGGATCATTCAAGCGACCTTACGGGAATGCCCTCTTCCATCGATGAGGTGCTTGCGAGTTCGGCGAGCACATAGACCGCGACCTTCGGTCTTTCAATTCCGGTCACACGGAATATCGACTTTGAGGAGATCGCAAATTCTACGGTCCGAGACGACTTTTTCAGGATGAGAGACGCACGAGCAGAACGATCCTGACTATCGAGCACGCCAAGGCCTTTCCTCGCGTTAGTGCTTAACGTCGAGGGAGGGCTTTCTTGTTCCAATCGACAGCTTGACGGGGCCGGGGCGAGGGCTCGAGCTCAAGAGACAATCAGGGCTCGGTAGTTTTAGCGGCGAAGCTTGAACGCGGCAGCGAGCACGACCCCGAGGGCGGCGCCAAGCTGTGCGCCGAGCACTGCGCCGATCCAGCCCCAACTCGCGCCGACCCAAAGCCCAAGCGCGGCCATGATCATTGCACCGCACAAGAGAATGATCAGCACGCGTGTATCTCCAACTCGATCTGTTCTCTAGATATATACTTCTTAACCTGAGTTATATTTATTGTATACATCCATATCCAACTGTGG
>NZ_VRUU01000109.1 GCF_008039875.1 Methylobacterium sp. WL119
TCCTCGCCCCGCGGCTGGCGCTCGACGGCTTCGGCGCGCTCGGCACCCCGCCGGCCTCGGCCACCGCGGTGCCGGCCGACTACGCCGACCGCGCCTCGCCGGAGCACCCCCCGGGCTTCTACGGTCCCGCCGACGGCGGCACCGCGGTGAACGCCCTGCGGACCGAAGACCGCCTCAGGGCGCTCGACCTCGCGCCACTGAACGGAGCCCGCACCGGGACGCTCGCCGGTGCCGAGACCCTGGACCTGCGCCCGAGCCTGTTCACGCTGGCGCTGCTGCTTCTGGTGCTCGACACGCTGGCCGGGCTCTGGCTCGGCGGTTTCCTCAACCGCGGCTCAGACGGACTGGTCGGCCGCCTGCGCGGCCGCGCGGCGATGCTCGCGATGGCGGGCGTGCTCATGCTCGGCGGCCTCGGCGCGCCGCCGGCGCGGGCGGAGGAGCCGCCGGCGAACCGCCCGAACGGCATCGAGTCGGCACTGGTCACGCGGCTCGCCTACGTGGTCACAGGCGACGCGGCGGTCGACGAGGCGAGCCGAGCCGGTCTCACCGGCCTGACTCAGATGCTGGCCTCGCGGACCGCCCTGGAGCCGGGAGAGCCCGCCGGCCTCGACCCGGCCAAGGACGAGCTGGCGTTCTATCCGCTGATCTATTGGCCGATCGCGCCGGGCCGGCCCCAGCCCTCGGAAGCGACGATCCGGCGGATCGACGCGTTCATGCGCAACGGCGGCACCGTCCTGTTCGACACCCGCGACGCGCTGACGACGCGGGCCGGTGGGCCACCGACGCCGGAGGCCGCCTACCTGCGCAAGATGCTGGCGACGCTGGAGATCCCGGAGCTTGAGCCGGTGCCGTCCGACCACGTGCTGACGAAGGCGTTCTACCTCGTCGACAGCTTTCCCGGGCGCTATGCCACCGGCCAGACCTGGGTCGAGGCGCTGCCGCCGGCCGCCGAGGGCACCGAGCGCCGCCCGGCGCGGGCGGGGGACGGCGTCAGCCCGATCGTCATCACCGGCAACGACCTCGCCGCCGCCTGGGCGATCGACCGCCGCGGCGACCCGCTCTACCCGGTGGTCGGCGGCGACCAGCGCCAACGCGAGATGGCGTTCCGCGGCGGCGTCAACATCGTGATGTACACGCTGACCGGCAACTACAAGGCGGACCAGGTCCACGTGCCGGCCCTGCTGGAGCGGCTGGGACAGTGAGATCTCTTCGCGTTCAGGCCAGCTCTTCTCCCTCCCCCCTCGGCGGGGGAGGGTACCCTGCGGAGCAGGGGGGGAGAGGGGAGCGACGGTGCCGGATACGGCGCTTCCCTCTCCCAACCCTCGCTGATGCGAGGCCCACCCTCCCCCGCAGAGGGGGGAGGGAGCATGCGCGGCGCGCGCGCCCAGGACACAAGGCTCTCACCCCATGCTGAGCCTCAGCTTCACGCCGCTGCTGCCCTGGCCGGTGCTCGCGGTGCTCGCCGTCGTTGTGGTGCTGTTCGCGGTCCTCGCCTTGCTGGCGCGCGGCCGCACGGCGATCCTCCGGGCGCTGGCGCTCGGCCTGGTGCTCGCGGCCTTGGCCAACCCCGCGCTGGTGCGCGAGGATCGCGAGCCGGTGAAGGACATCGCCGCGGTGATCGTCGACCGGTCCGGGTCGCAGGCGCTCGGCGATCGGCCGGCGGTAACCGACCAGGTCCGGTCAGAGCTGCAGCGCCGCTTCGGCGCGCTGGCCAACATCGAGCCGCGCTTCATCGACGTGCCGGACGCCGCCGGCGACGATGGCACCAAGCTGTTCACCGCGCTCGGGCAGGCGCTCGCCGACGTGCCGCCGGAGCGGCTGGCCGGCGTCGTCATGCTCACCGACGGCGTGGTCCACGACATCCCGGCCTCGCTCGCCGCGCTCGGCATCAAGGCGCCGCTGCACGTGCTCGTCACCGGCCACCCGGACGAGCGCGACCGGCAGATCAAGCTGCTGGAGGCGCCGCGCTTCGGCATCGTCGGCAAGGACCTGACGATCCGGGCCGAGGTGATGGAGCGCGGCGGCACCGGCTCGGCCGTCGTCGCCCTGCGCCGCGACGGCGAGGAGATCGGGCGGCGCACCGTGCCGACGGACAAGCCCTTCGACCTCACGGTCAAGATCGAGCACGGCGGCCCGAACGTCGTCGAGATCGAGGTCGAGCCGTTGCCGGGCGAGCTGACCACGGTCAACAATCGCGCCGTGCTGCCGATCGAGGGGATCCGCGAGAAGCTGCGCGTGCTGCTGGTCTCCGGCGAGCCGCACCAGGGCGAGCGCACCTGGCGCAACCTGCTGAAGTCCGACGCCAACGTCGACCTGGTGCACTTCACCATCCTGCGCCCGCCGGAGAAGCAGGACGGCACGCCGATTTCCGAGCTTTCGCTGATCGCCTTCCCGACGCGCGAGCTGTTCGTTCAGAAGATCAAGGACTTCGACCTGATCATCTTCGATCGCTACGCCAACCAGAGCGTGCTGCCCTCGGCCTACTTCGACAACATCACCCGCTACGTCCGCGAGGGCGGCGCGCTGCTGATCGCGGCGGGCCCGGAATTCGCCGGCCCGGCGAGCCTCGCGCGCACCCGGCTCGCCGGCATCCTGCCGGGCGACCCGAACGGGCGGGTCGTCGAGCAGCCCTACAAGCCGACGGCGACGGCCACCGGCAACCGCCATCCGGTGACGCGGGCGCTGCCCGGGGGCGACGCCACGCCGCCGGCCTGGGGCGACTGGCTCCGCATCGTCGCGGCGCAGCCGCGGGCCGGCAACCAGCCGCTGCTGTCGGGCGCCGAGAACCTGCCGCTGCTCGCGCTCTCGCGTGAAGAGAAGGGCCGCGTCGCCTTGATGCTGTCCGATCACGCCTGGCTCTGGGCGCGCGGCTACCAGGATGGCGGCCCCTATCTCGACCTGCTGCGCCGCCTCGCGCACTGGCTGATGAAGGAGCCGGCGCTCGAGGAGGAAGCGCTGCGCGCGCAGATGACCGGGCGCGGCCGCGAGGTCCGCGTCGAGCGCCAGACCATGGCGGAGGCGACCGATCCGGTCACCGTCACGAGCCCGACCGGCAAGGTGAGCACCCTGACCCTGAAGCCCTCGGAGCCGGGACTGTTCGGCGCGACCTTCGAGGCGGCCGAGCTCGGCCTGCACACCCTGCGCTCGGGCACGCTGGCCGCCTTCGTCAGCGTCGGCCCGCCGAACCCGCGCGAGCTCGCCGACGTGTTCAGCGATACCGAGCGCCTGAAGCCGGTGGCCGACGCCTCCGGCGGCTCGATCCGGCGGGTGGCGGACGCGTCGGGGGCCGTCGCGGTGCCCCGCCTCCAGAGCGTGCGCGGCGGCCGCCTCTCCGGCGCCGACTGGATCGGCTTCCGCCCGAGCGACAGCGCGGTGATCCGCGGCGTCGAGGTGTATCCCCTGGCGCTCGGGCTGGCAGCCCTGGCGTTGCTGGCCGCGGCCGTGCTGGCGATGTGGCTGGTGGAAGGCCGGCGCGGGCGGGCGGCGTAGGCGACGAGTTCTCGCGTCGATATCGAAGCATCAGCGCGTTTCCCTCCCCCTCTGCGGGGGAGGGTGAGCCTCGCGTCAGCGAGGGTCGGGTGAGGGGAGCGCCATATCCGGACAACGCGCTCCCCTCTCCCGACCCGCTTCGCGGGCCACCCTCCCCCGCAGAGGGGGGAGGGAAGAGGCGGTGGCTTCACTCCTGCTCGCGCCGAAGATCACCTCAGCAGCCGCTCAGCCGCGCAGATCCGAAAAGAACCGCGCGATCTCGGCCGCTGCCGCGTCGGGCTTCTCCCGATGCGGAAAGTGCGCCGCGCCGGGGAACGGCGCGAGGTCGAGGTCGGTGAAGTAGTCCGACAGGCGGTCGGTCCAGGCGTAGGGGAAGAGCGGCGAGGAATCGCCCCAGCGGATGCAGGTCGGGACCGCGATGGGCTTCGGCGCGGGCGCCTCGCCGCGGATCATCGCGAGCCGCCCTTCGTTCTGGCTGAGATACCAGTCGAACCCGCCCTGCAGGTTGCCGGGCGCGAGGAAGTTGTCGACGAAGGCGTCGAGCACGTCGTCGAAGGCGTGCGGGTTCGGGCCGGACCAGTGCCGCAGGATGCCGCCGATATAGGTCCGGCAGGCCTCCCGCGACGAGCCGACGAGATCGGCCGCGTAGGGCATCAGGTGGAAGGACTGGTACCAGATCTCGCGCAGCTTCTCGGGCGCGCCGAGGCGCGGGCCGATGCCGCCGTAGGGGCAGTCGAAGAAGAACAGCTTCCGCAGCCGCTCCGGCGCCATGTGCCCGAGCCCCTGCGCGACGTAGGCGCCGACGTCGTGCGAGACCACGCCGACGCGGGCGACGCCGAGCGCGTCTAGGAGGGCGAGGATGTCCTGCGCGTGGACCTTGACGCCGACCCCGTCGTTCGGCGCCGCATCGGGCTTCCCGGTCGCGCCGAAGCCGCGCAGGTCCGGCGCGATGCAGGTGAAGCGGTCCGACAGCCGCGCCATCACCGGCTCCCAGGTCAGCCAGAATTCCGGCCAGCCGTGAAGCAGCAGCAGCGGCGGGCCGCTGCCGAGCCTGGCGACGTGCATGTCGAGGCCGTTCAGCGGGATGGTGTCGTGGCGGATGCTCGGCATCGGTGTTCCTGTCCTGATCGGCTCCAACGCGCCGGAGGCCGTCGGGTTGTCGCCGGGCCGGCAGGGCGTGCGCGGACGCGCCGGGTTGGCGTGGCGGTGCGGTCCGTCCTAAGCAGGCGGGAACGGCCCGCCGAACGGCCGATGACCGACGAACCGGAGACTGCCCCCTCGTGACAGCGCATCCCGTGATCGGACGATTGTTCGCAGGCACCTTGGCCGCCGCCCTGGCGTTCGCCTGCCTCGCAGGACCCGCGGGCGCGCAATCCGAGCCGGCGCCGCCGGCGGCGGGTGCCGGCTGGGTGCACGCGGTGACGCTGATGGGCCAGCCGAAATACGGCCCGGACTTCAAGCATTTCGACTACGCCGACCCGGCAGCCCCCAAGGGTGGTCTCGTGCGCCTCGGGGCGCAGGGCGGGTTCGACAACTTCAACCTCGTGGTCTCGGGCCTGAAGGGCGACCTGGAGGGCGGGATCGCGCTGCTCTACGACACGCTCACCACCGAGTCGCTGGACGAGCCCTTCACCTCCTACGGGCTGCTCGCCGAGGCGCTGCGCGTCGCGCCCGACCTCGGCTCGGTGACCTACCGCCTGCGCGAGGCCGCGAAGTGGCACGACGGCGTCGCGATCACCCCCGAGGACGTGGTCTGGTCGTTCGAGACCTTCAAGGCGAGCAGCCCGTTCTACGCCGCCTACTACCAGACCGTGGCCAAGGCCGAGGCCACGGGCCCGCGCGAGGTGACCTTCACCTTCTCCGAGACCGGCAACCGCGAGCTGCCGCAGGTGATCGGGCAGCTGCGCGTGCTGCCCAAGCACTGGTGGACGGGCAAGGATGCGCAGGGGCGCCCGCGCAACGTCACGGAGACGACGCTGGAGCCGCCGCTCGGCTCCGGCCCGTACAAGCTGGAAAAATTCGATCCCGGCCGCTCGGCGACCTACGTCCGCGTCGCCGACTACTGGGGCAAGGACCTGCCCGTGAATGCGGGGCGCAACAACTTCGGTACCCAGCGCTACGAGTACTTTCGCGACGGGACGGTGCTCGTGGAGGCGCTGAAGGGCGACCTCTACGATTTCCGCGTCGAGAACATCGCCCGCAACTGGGCCACCGCCTACGACGACGTCCCCGCGGTGAAGGACGGGCGCCTGATCAAGGAGGCCTTCCCCGATCGCGGCAACGGCAACATGCAGGCGTTCATCTTCAACACGCGCAGGGACAAGTTCAAGGACCCGCGGGTGCGGCGCGCCTTCAACCTCGCGATGAACTTCGAGGAGATGAACCGGGCCCTGTTCTACGGCCTCTACAAGCGCATCGACTCGTACTTCTACGGCTCCGAGCTCGCCGCCTCCGGCCTTCCCGAGGGCGAGGAGAAGGCGCTGCTGGAGACGGTGAAGGACAAGGTGCCGCCCTCCGTCTTCACCGCGCCCTACAAGAACCCCGTGAGCGACACGCCCGAAGCCGTGCGCACGAACCTGCGCGAGGCGGTGCGCCTGCTGCGCGAGGCCGGCTACGAGCAGCGCGACGGCCGGATGGTGAACAAGGCCACGGGCGAGCCGCTCACCGTCGAGTTCCTCGAGTTCCAGAACACCTTCGAGCGGGTGATCCTGCCGTTCTCGGCGCAGCTGAAGCTCATCGGCATCGGCACCACCCTGCGGGTGATCGACCAGGCGCAGTACCAGAACCGGATGCGCAACTTCGAGTTCGACGTCACCACCGGCTCCTGGCCGGAGTCGCTTTCCCCCGGCAACGAGCAGCGCGAGTTCTGGGGCTCGGCCTCCGCCGACAAGCCGGGCTCGCGCAACCTCATCGGCATCAAGGATCCCGCGATCGACGCGCTGATCGAGACGGTGATCTTCGCCAAGGACCGACCGGGCGTCCTGACGGCGACCCACGCCCTCGACCGGGTGCTGCTCGCCCACGAGTTCGTCGTGCCGCAATGGGCCTCGAACGTCTCGCGGACGGTGCGCTGGAACCGCTTCGCGCACCCCGCCGTGCTGCCGCTCTACGGCTCGTCCGGCTTCCCGACGACCTGGTGGTACGACGCGGCGGCGGCCGCCAAGACCGGGGCGCCGCGTTGAGCGGCGTCTCCCGCCGCACCCTGGTCCTCGGCGCGGGCGCGCTGACGGCCGGCGTGGCCCTTCCCCGCGCGGCGGCCGCGGAAAGCCAAGCTTCGCACGGCCTGTCGAGCTTCGGCGAGCTGAAATACCCCAAGGACTTCCAGCGCTTCGACTACGTGAACCCGATGGCGCCCAAGGGCGGCCGCTTCTCGTCGCAGCTGAGCCAGACCTTCGGAAACCAGGCGCCCGACACCTTCAACACCCTGAACGCCTACGTGCTGCAGGGGGAGGGGGCCGCCGGCATGAACCTCACCTTCGACAGCCTGATGGTGCGGGCGCTGGACGAGCCGGACGCGCTCTACGGCCTCGTGGCGCGCGCGGTGACGGTGTCCGAGGACGGGCTGGCCTACACCTTCGCCCTGCGCCCGCAGGCGCGGTTCCACGACGGCTCCAAGCTGACCGCGAAGGACGTCGCCTTCAGCCTCACGCTGCTGCGCGAGAAGGGCCACCCGGAAATCTCGGAGGTGATCCGGGACATGACGGATACGCGGGCGCTCGACGACGAGACCGTCGTCGTCCGCTTCGCCCCCGGCCGCGCCCGCGACCTACCGCTCGCCGTGGCGCAGCTGCCGATCTTCTCGGCGGCCTACTACGCCAAGCGCGACTTCGCGGCCTCCAGCCTCGAGCCGCCGCTCGGCTCGGGGCCGTACCAGGTCGGCCGCGTCGATGTCGGCCGCGCGATCGAGTTCGAGCGGGTGCGCGACTACTGGGCCTCGGACCTTCCGGTGATGGTCGGGCAGAACAACTTCGATGCGATCCGGTACGAGTATTTCCGCGATCGCAACGTCGCCTTCGAGGCGTTCAAGGGCGGCGCCTTCACCTTCCGCGAGGAGTTCACCGCGCGGGTCTGGGCCACCGGCTACGACTTCCCGGCGGCGACAGAGGGCCGCGTAGTGCGCACCACCGTGCCGGATGCCCGTCCCTCCGGCACGCAGGGCTGGTGGATCAACACCCGCCGGCCCCAGTTCCGCGATCCGCGGGTGCGCGAGGCGATCGGCCTGTGTTTCGACTTCGAGTGGACGAACAAGAACATCATGTTCGGCGCCTACACGCGCACGGACTCGTTCTTCGAGAACTCCGTCCTGAAGGCGACCGGCACGCCGTCCCCGGACGAGCTGGCGCTGCTCGAGCCCCTGCGCAAGGACCTGCCGGCGGAGGTGTTCGGCGAGCCGTGGACGCCGCCGGTCTCGGACGGGTCGGGGCAGGACCGCACGCTGCTGCGGCGGGCCGACGCGCTGCTGCGCGAGGCCGGCTGCACCCGCGACGGCGGCCTGCTCACGCTGCCCGGCGGCAAGCCGTTCGAGATCGAGTTCCTCGATTCGAGCCCGGCGCTGGAGCCGCATACCCATCCCTTGATCCGCAACCTCGGCCTGCTCGGGATCAAGGCGACGATCCGCACGGTCGACGCCTCGCAATACCAGTCGCGTCTCAAGGACTTCGACTTAGACATGACCTCGCGGCGCTACGCCAGCGGCGTCACGCCCGGGGCGGAGCTGCGCGAGACCTACGGCTCGCGCTCGGCCGCCACGGCGGGCTCCAACAACCTGTCGGGCATCGCGAACCCGGCGATCGACGCGCTGCTCACCGCCATCGCCGACGCGAAATCCCGCGACGCCCTGAACGCCGCGTGCCGGGCGCTGGACCGGGTGCTGCGCGCCGGGCGCTACTGGGTGCCGATGTGGTATGCCGGCACGCACAAGCTCGCGCTCTGGGACGTCTACGGCCATCCGGCGGAGGGCCCGAAATACGATCTCGGCGCCCCGGCCGTGTGGTGGTTCGACGCCGACAAGGCCAAGCGGATCGGCCGGAACTGACGCGCGGCGCCGGACCGCCGAGCCCCGGCCCTCGGGGCGTCGGCGACACAGGAGACACCTTCGTTGCTCGGCTACATCCTGCGCCGCATCGGCCTGATGATCCCGACCCTGTTCGGGATCATGCTGATCACCTTCACCATCGTGCAGTTTGCCCCGGGCGGGCCGGTGGAGCGGGTGCTCGCGCAGATGCAGGGGCAGGGCGACGGCACGCTCTCGCGCGTCACCGGCGGCACCGGCGACCTCGGCGGCGCGAGCCGGCCGGCCTCGGGCGGCGAGGCGAGCTCGCGCTACCGCGGGGCGCAGGGGCTGAGCCCCGACTTCATCGCAAAGCTCGAGAAGCAGTTCGGCTTCGACAAGCCGGCGCCCGAGCGCTTCGCCAAGATGCTGTGGGACTACGTCCGCTTCGATTTCGGCCGCAGCTACTTTCGCGACGTCACCGTCATCGAGCTGATCAAGGAGCGGCTGCCGGTCTCGATCTCGCTCGGCCTGTGGATGACGCTCCTGTCCTACGCGATCTCGATCCCGCTCGGCATCCGCAAGGCGGTCTCCGACGGGGCCCGCTTCGACCGCTGGTCCTCGTTCGTCGTCATCGTCGGCTACTCCGTGCCGGGCTTCATGTTCGGGCTGATGCTGATCATCCTGTTTTCCGGCGGCTCGTTCTTCCAGTGGTTCCCCCTGCGCGGGCTGACCAGCGAGGGCTGGGAGACGTTCTCGACCTGGCAGAAGATCGGCGACTACGCCTGGCACATGGTGCTGCCGCTGACCGCCCTGGTGATCGGCGCCTTCGCGACCTCGACGCTGCTGACCAAGAACTCGTTCCTCGACGAGATCCGCAAGCAGTACGTGCTCACCGCCCGGATGAAGGGGCTGTCGGAGCGACGGGTGCTCTACGGCCACGTCTTCCGCAACGCGATGCTGATCGTCATCGCGGGCTTTCCCGGAGCCTTCATCTCGGCCTTCTTCACCGGCTCGCTGCTGATCGAGACGATCTTCTCGCTCGACGGCCTCGGCGAGCTCTCGTTCCGGGCGATCGTCGGGCGCGATTATCCGGTGGTGTTCGCCACCCTGTACATCTTCTCGCTGCTCGGGCTGGCGGTGAACCTGCTCTCCGACCTGATCTACGTCTGGATCGACCCGCGCATCGACTTTTCCGCCCGCGCCACCTGAGCGGCAACGATCAGGTCAGCGGCGACCAGGCCTCGGGGAGGCCGATACTGGAGACGGCCTCGGCGATGTGGTCGGGGCCGCCCTTCGGCGGCCAGTGCCCCGAGCCCTGCACCGCGCGGCGCAGGGACGCCCGCTCCCCAAGGCTCGGGAAGCCCCAGATGTGGGTGATCCGCGGCGCGCCGTCGAGCGCGTACAGGTTGGTCACGAGGTGGTCGGTGTAGGGCTTGGCCGGCGGCACGGCCGCCTCCCAGGCGTCGAGCGTCGGCGGCAGGCCACCAGGCTTCAGGCGGTAGGTGCGGAACTCGTAGACGCCGCCGCGGGCGCCGGTGCGCACCGGCGGCAGGAACGGAAAGGCGGCGTAGCTGTCCATCTCCAGGGCGGTCGCGACGCCGCCGGCGTTTAACGGGCTCGCGCACATGAGGGCGCGACGGCGCTCGGCGCTCATGGCCTCCGGCGCCTCGAAGCCGCGCAGGACCAGGAGCCGGCCGAGCATCCCGATCTCGGTGCGCCAGCTCCCGAGCACGCTGCCGCCGGCCTCGGGCGCGCCGACCCAGGCCGCCGCCCCCTCGGAGGCGCGATCGAGCGCGTTCAGGGGGCATGAGAGCGCGGCGAGTTCGTAGAGCATGCCCATCGGCCTCCGGCTGATCAACCGGGGATATGGGGCCGCGCGCCGTGCGGGCCCAGCACCCGCCCGACCGTCGCGCGCAGCGCGTGGCGGCTGCGATACCCCACCGCCGCCGCGACGTGCCCGGCCGGGCGGCCGTCGGCGGCGAGGGCCAGCGCGCGGATCACCCGCGCCCGCGCGCGCCAATCGCCGAAGCTGAGACCGGTCTCCTGGCGGAACCCGCGGGTCAGCGTACGCCGGCTCGCGCCCGCGCGCGTCGCCCAGGCATCGAGGTCGTCGGCCGAGCCCGGATCCTCGATCAGCCCGAGGCAGACCCGGCGCAGGCGCGCGTCGCGCGGCAGCGGAAGCGCCAGCGGCGTCTCCGGGGCCCGGCCGATCTCGTCGAGCACCAGGGCGGCGAGATGCCCGCCGCGGCCGGCCTCGTCGTAGAGCACCGGCTCCTCGGCGAGCGCCGCCAGCGCCGCGACGAGGAGCGGCGACACCGCGATCACCCGGCAGCGATCCGGGACGGCGAAGGCGCGCGGATCGAGATAGGCCGAGCACATCGCCACCGCCCCGTGCATCGCGACCGCATGCGGCAGCCGCGGCGGGATCAGCAGCGCGTGCCCCTCGGGCACGACCCAGGTGCCGTCGTCGGCCGAGGCCATCATCAACCCGGCGGTGGCGTAGAGCAGCTGTGCGCGCGGGTGGAAGTGCCGGTCGGTCCGGCTCGCGGCGGCGAAGGCCTTGGGCATCACCGCGACCGACCGGGGCACGTCCTGGTAGTCGGCGGCATCGGTCGAGCGCGGCGGCATGGCCCATCCTCGCAAAGGGTCGCTTTCCGTCCGCGCATGCACGGGCGCGTCGAAGAATGGCCCGGGAGCGTACATTTGCGGCCCGACACCGTCCATCGGGTCAGGGTATGAGGCGGCGGTCCCGAAGGATACGCCGCGATGAGCCCGGACGATCTCTCCAGCCGCACCCTGCGCTTCGTCAACGTGGCGCACGCCCTCGACCACTTCGTGCTGCTGATCTACCCGACCGCGGTGATCGCCATCGCGAGCCAGACCGGCCTCGGCTACGGCGAGCTGATCGGGCTCGCGACCGGCGCCTTCGTCGCCTTCGGGCTGTGCTCGCTGCCGATGGGCTCGCTCGCCGACCGTTTCGGGCGGCGCAACATGCTCGCGGTGTTCTTCTTCGGCTACGGGCTGTCCTGCCTCGGGGTCGCCAGCGCCGCGACGCCGACCGCGTTCGCGATCTGGCTGTGCGTGCTCGGCCTCGCCTCGGCGATCTACCACCCGGTCGGCTCGACCATGCTGGTCACCCACGCGCGGCGCCTCGGGCACGACCTCGGCATCAACGGGGTCTGGGGCAATTTCGGCGCCGCCAGCGCCTCGGGCGCGACGGCGCTGCTCGCCACGACGCTCGGCTGGCAGGCCGCCTTCGTGGTGCCCGGCCTCGTGTGCCTCGCCTGCGGCACCGCCTTCGTCGCGATGGTGCCGGGGGACGGGGACGGCGAGGCGCGCAAGGCCGGCGGGGCGGCAATTATCCCGGTGACGCGGCCGATGGCGCTTCTGGCGATGTTCGGCGTGGCGATCTTCGCCGGCGGCATCACCTTCAACGTCACCACGATCTCGCTGCCGAAGGTGATCGACGAGGGCGTCGGGCAGGCCCTGTCGCTGACCCTGATCGGCTCGATCGCCACCGCGGTCTTCGTCTTCGGCGCGCTGACCCAGCTGCTGATGGGCCGCCTCGTCGACCGCTTCGGCCTGCCGAGCCTGTTCCTCGGCCTGTCGGTGCTGCAGCCGCTCGGCCTCGGTCTCGCGGCGGCGTCCTCCGGCCCCCTGTTGCTGCTCGGGCTGGTGCTGGCGATCGCCGCGATCTACGGGCAGGTCGTCATCAACGACGCGATGATCGCGCGCTACGTCCCGGCGCACCAGCGCGCGAAGGCCTACAGCCTGCGCTACTTCGTGGGCTTCACCGCGAGCGGCTTCGTGGTGCCCCTGATCGCCCTGCTGCACGACCGTGGCGGCTTCGGCCTCGTGCTCGGGACGGCGGCGGCCTTCGGCGGCCTGATCTGGGTCGCCGCGTTCGGGTTCTACCGGCTGGTGCGGAGCGACGCGCAGCCCGTTCTCGCCGCCGCCGCGTAGCGGCTGCGGGCGCCGTCGAAACCTGTTACGCCGAACCTCGTGCCAGCCCTCTCCCTCGTCATCCGCCCCGAGAACCCCGACGATGGCGACGCCATCGAGCGTCTGCACGCCCGCGCCTTCGGGCCCGGGCGCTACGCGCGCACCGCGTTCCGGCTGCGCGAGGGCTCGGCGCACCGGGCCGACCTCAGCGTCACGGCCTCGGTCGGCAGCTTCCTCGTCGGCTCGGTGCGGATGGCGCCGGTGACGGCCGGCGGCGCCGGCTTCCTCGCGCTGGGGCCGCTCGCCGTCGATCCGAGCTTCTCCGGGCGCGGCGTCGGCACGGCGCTGATGCGGGCGAGCCTCGCCGCGGCGACGGCGGCCGGCGAGGGCCTGGTGATCCTGGTCGGCGACGCGCCGTTCTATGCCCGGTTCGGGTTCTCGCCGGTGCTGGCCGAGCATCTGGTCCTGCCCGGCCCGGTCGACCCGGCCCGCTTCCTCGCCCTCGAGCTGAAGCCGGGCTTCCTCGCCACGGCCCGCGGGGCGGTCGCGGCGATCCGCACCGGCTGAAGCCTCGCTCAGAGCCGCGCGATGTAGGCGGCGAGGTCGGCGATCTCGTCGTCCTTCAGCGTCTGCGCGACCTCGTTCATCGCCGGGTCGTAGCCGGGCCGGGCGTTCGAGCGATACGCCGTGAGCGCCGCCTTGAGGTAGTCCTCGCGCTGGCCGCGGATGCGCGCGAGCGCGTCGCGCCCGGTCAGCTCGGCCCCGTGGCAGGACTTGCACTGGTGCTTGGACACCAGCGCCTGCGCCCGCGCGAGGAGTGCTGGATCGGGCGGGCCGCCGGCAGGGACCGGTGCGGGCAGGGCGCCCACCGCGTCGGCGAAGCCGCGCAGGTCGTCGTCGGACAAAGCCGACGCCATGTCGTTCATCGGCGGCGCCTCGCGCTGCCGCTCCCGGAACTGGAACAGCTGCGTGACGACGTAGTCGGGCATCTGCCCGCCGAGCGAGGGCACGCCCTCGGTCCCGGAGGTGCCGCGCTCGCCGTGGCAGGCGAGGCAGGGCACCAGCCGCTCCCCCAGCGGGGCGGACGTCGCCGTCCCGAGGAGGAGCGTCGCGAGGAGGAGGGCCGGGGCGATCGCGCGGCTCATTGCGCGGCGCTGATCCGGTAGATCGCGCCGTTGTAGTCGTCCGAGACCAGGAGTGCCCCGTCGTCGGCCACCAGCACGTCGACGGGGCGGCCGACATACTTGTTGTCCTGCAGGAAGCCGGAGAGGAACGGCTCCACCGAGGCGACCTTGCCGTCGGAACCGAGGCGGGCCACCACCACGTCGCCGCCGAGCTTGCGCGTTCGGTTCCACGAGCCGTGCCGGGCGATGAACATCGCGTTCCTGTAGTCCGCCGGGAACATGGCGCCGGTGTAGAAGCGCAGGCCGAGCGAGGCGGTGTGGGGGCCCAGCAGCGCCGCCGGCGCCGTGAACTCGGCGCAGGAATGGCCCCAGCCGTATTCCGGATCGGTGAAGGTGCCCTGGTGGCAGTACGGGAAGCCGAAATGCTGCTTGCCCGGCTCGGTCAGCACGTTGAGCTCGTCGTTCGGGATGTCCTCCGACACCCAGTCGCGGCCGTTGTCGGTGAACCACAGCTGCTTCGTGATCGGGTTCCAGTCGAAGCCGACGGTGTTGCGCACCCCGCGGGCGATCACCTCGACGTTCTTGCCGTCGAGGTCCATCCGCCGGATCTGGGCGTGGGTGTCGGGCGGCATCGTGATGTTGCCGGGCGATCCGACCGGGACGTAGAGCTTGTCATCGGGGCCGATGGCGATGAACTTCCAGCCGTGCGCCTCGTCCTTGGGTAGGTCGTCGTAGACCAGCACCGGCTTCGGCACCTCGTCGAGATGCGCCTCGATGCCGTCGTAGCGCCAGATCTTCGAGAGCTCGGCCACGAACAGAGATCCGTCGTGGAACGCGAGCCCGTTCGGCCGGTGCAGGCCGGTGGCGATGGTCTTGACCTCGCGCTTGCCGTCAGGCCCGACCTTCGCCGGGATCGCGTAGACCTTGCCGACCGCGCGGGTGCCGACGAACAGAGTCCCGTCCGGGCTCTGGCGCATCGAGCGGGCGTTGGCGAGCCCGCTGGCATAGACCTCGATCTTGAAGCCGTCGGGCACCGTCAGCTTGTCGAGCGGGAGCTTCGCCAGCGGCGTCGCGAGCGGCGGCCCGGAGATCGGTGCGAGCTTGGCGGCGTCCCCGCCCTCGGGGCGCCCGTAGAGGGCGGAGCCCTTGTCGACGGCAGGGGCCGCG
>NZ_VRUU01000010.1 GCF_008039875.1 Methylobacterium sp. WL119
GCGCCCGGCGCGACGCGGCCGCCGCGCGCGCGGCCGGCCCCGGCGCCTCGCCCTCGGCGACGATGTCGCGCCCGCGGACCGTGACGCGGAGCCAGGGCTCGGGCGATCCGGCCTCGGTCGCCTGCGCCACCGCCTCGCCGGCCTCGGCGATCCGCGCGCCGATCCCGGGCCCGGCGTACAGCGTGGTGCCGACCCAGATCAGCCCGAGCACGGGCAAGCCGAGCAGCCAGCCCTTGGATCGCAGGCCGTCAAGCGATGCGGGCGGATGGCGAGACGGCACGGGCTACGATCCGATGATGGCGGGCGATCCTCGTCTCACAGAGCGCATGATCGGGCACGGGTCCCCTCCCTCGCGCGGGAGAGAGTGCTGCGCCGTGCTTCGAACACGCCGTCCGGTGCCGCCACCCGGAGATGTGTGAGTCCTGGAACTTCTGCACCGGAAACCTGAACCGCCATCGCGGCATCATGAAGGCCGGCGGACGCTCACCCTTCGCGCAGCATCTCCAGCTCGAGCCAGCGCTCCTCGGCGCCGGACAGCTCGACCTCGGCCTGGGCGAGCATCGCCGACGCCTTGTCGAAGCGGGCCGCGTCGCGGGCGTAGAGGCCGGGATCGGCCAGCACCGTGCGCAGCTGCGCGATCGCGCCCTGCAGCTTCTCCATCCGCGCGGGCAGCGTCTTCAGCTCGTGCTGGTCCTTGAAGTTCAGCTTCGCCTTCGACGCGGGCGCCGTGTCCGCCCTTTCGCGAAGGTCGGCCTTTGCCCCGCTCTTGGCGTCGGCTTTCCCCTCGGCTTTTCCCTTGGCGCCGGCGCGCGCCTGCACGCCGATCCCGCGCTGGTTGACCATGTCGGAGTAGCCGCCGGCATACTCGACCCAGCGCCCCTCCCCTTCCGAGACCAGCACGCTGCCGACGACGCGGTCGAGGAAGTCGCGGTCGTGGCTCACCAGGATCAGGGTGCCGGAATAGTCGCCAAGCATCTCCTGCAGCAGGTCGAGGGTCTCCAGATCGAGGTCGTTGGTCGGCTCGTCGAGGACCAGAAGGTTGGCCGGCTGCGCCAGCGCGCGGGCGATCAGCAGCCGGTTGCGCTCGCCGCCGGAGAGCACCGACACCGGCGTGCGCGCCTGCTCGGGGGTGAACAGGAAGTCCTTCAGGTAGCCGACCACGTGGCGGCTGACGCCGTTGACGACGACGGAATCGCCGCTGCCGCCGGTCAGCACCTCGGTCACGGTCATGCTCGGCTCGAGCACCGCGCGGGCCTGGTCGAGCAGCATCATCTTCAGGTTGGTGCCCTGGCGGACGCTGCCGTCGTCGGGCTGCAGCTTGCCGGTGAGCAGGTTGATTAGCGTGGTCTTGCCGGCGCCGTTGGCGCCGACGATGCCGAGGCGGTCGCCGCGCATCACCCGCAGGGACAAGTCGGCGACGATCCGGCGCTCGCCGAAGCTCTTGCTCGCGTTCTTGGCCTCCATCACCAGCGTGCCCGAGGCCTCGGCCTCGCCAGCCTGCATCGTCACGGTGCCGACCGGGCGGCGGTCGTCGCGGCGCTCCTTGCGCAGCGCGTGCAGGTTGCCGAGGCGGCGCACGTTGCGCTTGCGCCGGGCGGTGACGCCGTAGCGGAGCCAGTGCTCCTCGTCGTTGATCTTGCGCTCGAGCTTGTGCCGGTCGCGCTCCTCCTCCTCGAAGAACGCGTCGCGCCAGGCCTCGAAGCCGGAAAACCCCTGCTCGATCCGGCGGGTGACACCACGGTCGAGCCAGATCGTGGCGCGGGACAGGGCGGAGAGGAAGCGCCGGTCGTGGCTGATCAGCACCATCGCGGCGCGGGTGCCCTTCAGCTCGGCCTCGAGCCACTCGATCGCCGGCAGGTCGAGGTGGTTGGTCGGCTCGTCCAGCAGCAGCACGTCGGGCTCGGGCGCCAGCGCCTGGGCGAGCGCGACGCGGCGGCCCTCGCCGCCCGAGAGCCGCGTCGGGTCCTCGCTGCCGTCGAGGCCGAGGCTTTCGAGCAGGTAGCGGGCGCGGTGATGGGCGTCGCCGTCGCCGAGGCCCGCCTCGACGAAGTCGAGGGTGGTGGCGAAGCCGGAGAAATCCGGCTCCTGGGCGAGATAGCGGATCGTTGTGCCGGGCTGGACGAAGCGGACGCCGCGATCCGGCTCGACGTGCCCGGCGGCGATCTTCATCAACGTCGACTTGCCCGATCCGTTGCGCCCAACGAGGCAGGTGCGCTCGCCGGGCGAGACGGAGAATCCCGCTCCCTCGATCAGCGGCGTGCCGCCGAAGGTGAGCGCGATGTCTTGAAGGGTCAGGAGCGGTGGGGCGGCCATGGCCGGGCTTATGGCAGCGCGGCCGCCTCACCACAAATGCCGATGCGCTCAGGCGACCGGGTCGGCGGGGCCGGTCGGCGTCGGCATGCCGGGCGTGGTCCCGGGGACCTCGGCCGGGGTGATGCCGGGCGCCTCGCTCGGGGTTTCGCCGGGGATCTCCGGGCCGGGCGCAGGGCTCGGCACGGTCGGCGGGTCGTAGGGCGTGTCGGGGGCCGGCGTCGGGTTCGTCGGCACCTCGGGGATCGCGCCGGGATCGGCCATGGGAAACGCTCCTCGCTGGGGTCGCGGCGCGTCTTGGCGCGCGCCGCGTGACGAGCGTGAACGGCGCGGTCGCGCCGGGTGTTCCGGTGCTACTTCTTGGTCAGCAGCAGGTTGCCTTCCTTGCCGACCATCTTCTTCACCTTGTCGGCGAACAGCGCGAGCAGCAGCGGCAGGTGGCACTCGACGCGCACGCTCTCCTGGCCGACGTCGATCTGGCCGTTCATGTTCTGCTTCATCGCCGAGATCGCGAAGTCGAGCCGGTCGCCGGTCCAGGCGAGGTTCTCGATGGTGACGCCGCTCTTGGCGAGCAAGGCGCGCCCCTGCTCGACACCGGTCTCGATGCGGCGGCGCGCCTCGTCGCGGCCGAGGTCGTGCGGGATGTCGACGATGAGGGGTTTTGCCATGGCTTTTCGCGCTGCGTCTCCGGTTCAGGCCCGGAGATGGGGCCGGCCGGTGTGCAGGGCAACGCCGGCCGGCCTGCCCATCAGTTCACGACGTGCAGCGAGACGTAGGTGGTGCCGCCCATGCCGAGCGCCCGGGCCGAGCCGCGGGACAGATCGATGATGCGGCCATGGACGAACGGGCCGCGATCGTTGATCCGCACCACGACCGACCGGCCGGTGCGCCGGTTCTCGACGCGGACGCGGGTGCCGAAGGGCAGGCTGCGGTGGGCGGCGGTCATCCCGTTCGGGTTGAAGCGCTCGCCGCTCGCGGTGCGATGGCCGCTGCCGTACCAGGATGCGCCTCCGCTCTGGGCGGCGGCCGGCAAGGAGGCGGCGACGAGCGACAGGGCGGTTCCGAGGGTGACGGAGGCGTTTCTGGCGACGGGTCGGAAAAGCATGCTTCGGTCCTTGGCTGTTGACGAGGGCGGCGCCAATCGAGACCGAACGGGGCTGAAATGAGACCCCCACATTTTGGGCAGCCGAATCACATTCCGGCCGAATTTCGAAGATGTCGTCCGCATTCGCCGCTGCAAGCAACGCACAAGCATTGAAGACTTGTCTTTTTCTCGGCGCGAATGCCCGATTACGGTGCGGTATAGTCTTCATACCCCCGCACAGGGACGCAGGAAGAACCGCCATCGAGGTCCGAGACGTGCGCTCAGCGAAACCCTGCTGCCCGCCCTGCGACTGAGCTTGGCCGTAGCGTGGGGCCGGGCTGGGCTCGTGGGCGCGGCGCCGCGGGCGCCTGCCTGCACCGCCGGGTCGTTCCGGGTCCACGACCGTGTCGGCGCACGACCCGGTCGCCGCGAGGCGCTTGGAGCGATCCATCCGGACATGCGAGCGCGGAACGCGACAATCGCCGCATCGGGTGCGGTCGATGCGGTCCCGGCAAGGCAAATCGCCGTGACGGGGATGGTTAAGGCGACGTGAACGCGACAGGCCGCGACGATCCAGAAAGAGATCGAAAGCAACGCCAGCCCCAAACCGGGACATGAAGTTCCGCAAATCGGAAACGCGACCTTTACCTTAACGGGGCCATGGTCTGCCGGTCAGTCGCGTAACCGGTGTTTGCCATGGCTTCCCCGCGTACCGTGGTTGCCGACGCCGCCGCCCGGAAACATGTCTCGCGTACCGGGCGCGCTTCGTCGGCACCACGGATGGGTCTCGTACCCGCCGTCCAGCGCCTTCCCCTCGACGAGATCCTCGTCGGCGACTGCATCGCGGCGATGAACCGCCTGCCGGCGTCGTCGGTCGACTGCGTCTTCGCCGACCCGCCCTACAATCTCCAGCTCGGCGACGCCTCGCTGATGCGGCCGGACCAGAGCCGGGTCGACGCCGTCGACGACGAATGGGACAAGTTCGCGAGCTTCGCCAGCTACGACAGCTTCACCCGCGACTGGCTCACCGCCTGCCGCCGGGTGATGAAGCCGAACGCCACGCTGTGGGTTATCGGGTCGTACCACAACATCTTCCGCGTCGGCAGCGTGCTGCAGGATCTTGGTTTCTGGATCCTCAACGACATCGTCTGGCGCAAGGCCAACCCGATGCCGAACTTCCGCGGCAAGCGCTTCACCAACGCGCACGAGACCCTGATCTGGGCCTCCCGCTCGGCCGAATCGAAGGGCTACACCTTCCATTACGACGCGCTGAAGGGCGGCAACGAAGACCTTCAGATGCGCTCGGACTGGTTCATCCCGCTCTGCACCGGCGACGAGCGCCTGAAGGGCGCCGACGGCAGCAAGGTCCACCCGACCCAGAAGCCGGAGGCGCTGCTCGCCCGCACGCTGCTCTCAGCGACCAATCCCGGCGACGTGGTGCTCGACCCGTTCTTCGGCACCGGCACCACCGGCGCGGTGGCCAAGCTGCTTGGGCGTCGCTTCATCGGCTGCGAGCGCGAGGCGGTCTACGCCGACGCCGCGCGCCGGCGCATCGACGCGGTGGTGCCGCTGTCGCGGGCCGCGCTCCTCGTCGCGCCGACCAAGCGCGCCGAGCCGCGGGTGCCGTTCCTCGGCGTGGTCGAGGCCGGCCATCTCAAGGCCGGCGACGTGCTCACCGACGAGCGCCGCCGCTTCAAGGCGACGGTGCGGCCGGACGGCCAGCTCGACGTCGGCGTCGCCATCGGCTCGATCCACAAGGTCGGCGCCCTGGTCCAGGGCCTGCCCGCCTGCAACGGCTGGACGTTCTGGCACGCCGAGCGCGCCGGCAAGCTGGTGGTGATCGACACCTATCGCGCGAAGCTCCGCGCGGTGATGGGGGCGGCGGGCTAGAACCGCGCCCCCCCCCCCGACGGATCGCGGGCTTGCCCGAGATCCGCACCTCGTGTGCCCAAGTCGGGCAGGCCTGACTTGGGTGCGGCGGAGGGGCGGAGGGAATGCGTGCGCGCCGTCAGCGTTTCCGCGTCGTCTTCCGCGCCGGCTTGCGGGCGGGCGGCACGACCTCCGGCTCCCCTTCGAACATCTCGTCCGTCGGCGCCGGCGGCTCGACGATGCGCGGCGTCGGCTTCGGCACCGGGCGGAAGCGCGGCGGGTCCGCGACCGTCTCGGGCGCTTCCCAGACCGCCAGCATCGGCATCGGCGGCGGCTCGCGCTTCGGCCGGCCGCGGGGCTTCGCCTCGGATTCCGGCTTCGGATCGAAGGCGTGGGCCAGCACCTTCCTCATCACGCCGGGCAGCGGCTCCGCGTCGAGGTCGCGCCGCGGCGTGAAGCGCATCCCGGTCGGCGCCTGCGTCGACAGCGCGACGCGGGCGAGAAACACGGTCAGCTCCAGCGGGAAATGCGTGAAGCCGTGCCGCACCAGCCCCGGCAGCCGTTTCCAGCGCGCGTCGAGGGGCGCGTCGAGGAGCGCGCCTGCGGGGTCGTAGTCCGGTGCCCATGCGCTCATCGGCGGCTCGGCCATGCTGCCGAGCAGGCCTTCCGGCGGCCGGGTGCGCAGCAGGACGGCCTCGTCGCCGGAGCGGACGACGACAAAGGCCGCGCCGCGCCGCAGGGAGCCCTTCACGGCCTTGAGCTTGCGCGGGTAGGTCTCCGGGTTGCCGGCCGCGCGGGCGCGGCAGGGCGTCATCCACGGGCAGAGCGCGCAGGCCGGGCGCTTCGGCGTGCAGATGGTGGCGCCGAGATCCATCACGGCCTGCGCGAAATCGCCGGGCCGGTCGAGCGGCACCAGCGCTTGCGTCACGCGCCGGATCTCGGGCCGGGCGCCGGGCAGCGGCGCCTCGATCGCGTAAAGCCGCGTCATCACCCGCTCGACGTTGCCGTCGACCGCCGCTTCCGGGCGGTCGAAGGCGATCGCCGCGACCGCGCCGGCCGTGTAGGCGCCGATGCCGGGGAGCTTGCGCAGCCCGTCGAGGGTGTCGGGGAAGCGCCCGGCCGCGGCCACCGCCTTGGCGCAGGCGTGGAGGTTGCGCGCCCGGGAATAGTAGCCGAGCCCGGCCCAGGCCGACATCACCGCCTCCTCCGGCGCCGCGGCCAGGGCGTCGACGTCGGGGAAGCGGGCGAGGAAGGTCGCGAAGTAGGGCTTCACCGCCGCGATCGTGGTCTGCTGCAGCATCACCTCGGAGAGCCAGACCCGGTAGGGATCGGGCCGCTCGCCGGGCAGCGCCCGCCACGGCAGAACGCGGCGGTGCCGGTCGTACCAGACCAGCAGGTCGGCGGCCTTCGGAAAGGGTTCGGACGCGGGCATCGCCGGCAGGCATAGCGGCCCGGGCTCTCCGCCGAAAGCGCTCCCTTTGCCGCCGGCCTTGCGCTATCCTCGCGCCCGCAACCGGCGGGATGTCCCAAGAACATGGCGCGCGTCAAACCGCTGGCGGAACTGATCGAGGGCTGCATCGGCCCGGCCTTCGCGGCGCAGGGCTTCGCCTCGACCGACATCCTCGCCGCCTGGCCCGACATCGTCGGGGAGCGGCTGGCACGATTCTGCCGGCCCTCGAAGCTCGAATGGCCCAAGCGCAAGCGCCGGACGGACGACGCGCCCGATTCGGGGACGCTGGTGGTGCGGGTCGAGGGCGTGTTCGCGATCGAGCTGCAGCACCTCGCGCCGGTGGTGATCCAGCGCATCAACGCCCATTACGGCTGGGCCTGCGTCGGCCGGATCGTGCTGCAGCAGGACCGGGTCGGCCGCAGCGCCCGGCGCCCGCCGGAGGCGACCGTCGACCCGGCCCGGCGCGGCGAGATCGCGCAGGCGGTCTCGACGATCGAGCACGACGGCCTGCGCGACGCCCTCGACCGGCTCGGGCTCGCCGTCGTCGCGACGTCGGCGAAGCGCTAGGCGCCTTGCCACGATGCGCCCGCGCCGTTACCGCACTCTCAACAAGACGACAGGACGGAACGCGGAGGCAGCCACGGCCATGATCACCCGGCGCGACGCTTTGAAAGCCACGGGCCTCGCCATCGGCGCCGCCCTCATCCTCCCCAAGCTGTCGATGGCGGCGCTCGCCGAGAGCGTGCCGGTCGACGGCCTGATGCAGCCGGGCCCGCTCGGCGACGTCTGGCTCGGGCCGAAGGACGCGAAGGTGACGATCATCGAGTACGCCTCGATGACCTGCTCGCACTGCGCCGCCTTCCACAAGATGACCTATCCGACGCTCAAGGAGCGCTACATCGACACCGGCAAGGTCCGGTTCACGCTGCGCGAGTTTCCGCTCGATCCGCTCGCCACCGCCGCCTTCATGCTGGCGCGCTGCGACGGCGAGGCGAAGTACTACCCGATCACCGACCTGCTGTTCGACCAGCAGCCGGCCTGGGCCTTCACCCCGAAGCCGGTCGACGCCCTGGAGCAGATGCTCAAGCAGGCCGGGTTCTCGAAGGAGAAGTTCGAGGCCTGCCTCAAGGACCAGAAGCTCTACGCGGCGGTCAACGGCGTGAAGCAGCGCGGTCTCGAGACGTTCAAGGTCGATTCGACGCCGACCTTCTTCATCAACGGCGAGCGCTACACCGGCGAGATGACGGTCGACGGAATCGAGAAGATCATCAAGCCGATCCTCGGTGCGTGAGGGTTCCGGGCGGGTCTCGCGCGACGCTGCGCACGCGCACGGCCCCGAGCGTAATTTTCTTAACGCCTGGAATGCCTTAAGCTCGACCTTTCGAGCCTTGACACCCCGGGGCGCCGAAACTAAGGTGCGCCGCGCTCGAAGGAGGCAATCCGCCCGGTTCCGTTCCTCTCGCCGATGTGAGTTCTCGCCGTGAGCGGCAACGACGCAAGGGACGAGGGAGAGACCGGACGGCCCACGCCGCCCGACAGCGAACTCTCAGCGAGGCTCCGACGCCTCGAGACGCAGATCGAACGGAAGCGGCCCCCGGCCCCTCCCGCTCATTCGTCGCGTTCGGGTTCGTCCGGAAGTCCGTCCTCCCTCGGGCAGGCCATGACGCTCTCCACGGAGTTCGTCGCCGGCGTGATCGCGGGAGGGGTGCTCGGCTGGATCTTCGATCGGATGCTCGGGACGAAACCCTGGGGTCTGATCGTACTTCTGATGCTGGGCTTCGTCGCTGGCGTCTTCAACGTGATGCGGGCATCCGGCTTCGCCGGCGCCCGTTCCGGACGGGACACCCCGCGGGATCCGTGAGGGCGACCGGTGTTTTGTGACCATCGATCCGGTTCGGCCATGCGGGCCGCCGGCAACGAGACGTGAGGGCGGAAGACGGCATGGCGGCCAGCATCGACCCGGGGCACTCCGTCGCCTTGCGACCGGATCCGATCCATCAGTTCGAGCTCAAGTCGATCCTGCCCTTCGGGCATCTCGGCCATCAGGAACTCGCGTTCACCCAGTCGGCGCTCTACATGTTCGCCGCCGTCGGCGTCATCGCGCTCCTGACGATCGTCGCCACCTCGAGCCGCTCGGTCGTACCGGGCCGGATGCAGTCGCTGGCCGAGATCTTCTACGAGTTCATCGCCGACACCCTGCACCAGGCCACCGGCGACGGCGGCAAGCGCTTCATGCCGCTGGTGTTCTCGCTCTTCATGTTCGTGCTGATCCTGAATCTGTTCGGCATGATCCCCTACGCCTTCGCGGTGACCAGCCACCTCGTCATCACCTTCGGCCTCGCCGCCCTGGTGATCTCGGTCGTGGTGATCTACGGCGTGATGAAGCACGGCGCGCACTTCTTCGGCCTGTTCGTGCCGCAGGGCGTGCCCAAGCCGCTGCTGGCCCTCCTCGTGCCGATCGAGGTGATCTCGTTCATCTCGCGGCCGATCAGCCTGTCGGTGCGTCTGTTCGCGAACGTGCTTGCCGGTCACATCGCGATGAAGATCTTCGCGTTCTTCGTCGTCGGGCTGCTTTCCGCAGGCGCATGGAGCGTGCTATCGCCCCTCCCGCTGTTCCTGACGATCGCGCTGACGGCTCTCGAATTCCTCGTTGCGGCGCTTCAGGCCTACGTCTTCGCGACGCTGACGGCGATCTACCTCAACGACGCGCTTCACCCCGGCCACTGAACAGGCCGGCTCCACCCGCGGCAAACGACGCACTCTCAAGACACTTCAGGAGTTTTCTATGGATCCCGTCGCTGCGAAGTACATCGGCGCCGGCCTCGCCTGCCTCGGCATGGCCGGCGCGGGCATCGGCCTCGGCAACCTGTTCGGCCAGTTCCTGGCAGGCGCCCTTCGCAACCCCTCGGCCGCCGACGGCCAGCGCGCCACGCTGCTCCTCGGCTTCGCGCTGACGGAAGCGCTCGGCATCTTCTCGCTGCTGATCGCCCTGCTCCTGCTGTTCGCCGTCTGATCGACGCCGACACCGCCGCCGCGCCGTTCGAAGTCGCGGCGGCCGATCACCAGTGAGCGCTCCGCCCCTCGCGCGAGCGCTCCATCGTCTTTCAAGGTCATACGGACGGGGCCATGGCGCAGCCGAATTCCCTCACCACACCGCCCGCCGGTTCCGACGTCCACATGGTCCCGGCCGGTGCCGCGGAGCCGGCGCGCGCCGCCGCGTTCCCGCCCTTCGAGACCCACACCTTCCTGGCGCAGCTGATCTGGCTCGCCCTCGCCTTCGGCCTGCTCTACTGGCTGATGGCCAACATCGCGCTCCCGCGCATCCAGGGCATTCTCCACGACCGCTCCGCGCGCCTCGCCGCCGACCTCGACCAGGCGCAGGCGATGAAGACGGAAGCCGACGCCGCCGGCGAGGCCTACGCCAAATCGCTGCGCGACGCGCAGGGCAAGGCCCGCGAGATCGCGCAGGGCACCCGCACCGAGCTCGCCGCCGCCGCCGAGACCAAGCGCAAGGCGCTCGAGGCCGAGCTCAACCAGAAGATCGCAGCCTCCGAGGCGACGATCCAGAGCCGGACGCAGGAAGCCATGGGCAACGTCCGCGCCATCGCCAGCGAGACCGCCTCCGCGATCGTCGAGCGGCTGACGGGCCAGGCGCCGGACCAGGCCAGCCTCGACCGCGCCCTCGATTCCACCGCGACCGCGCACTGAGACGGAAGAACCGACCATGTTGATGACAGCGGAATTCTGGGTCGCGGTCGCCTTCCTCGTCTTCATGGCGATCGTCTGGAAGGTCGGCGGCTTCGGGATCATGACCAAGGGCCTCGACGGCCGCGCCGTCCGCGTGCGCCACGAGCTCGACGAGGCTAAGCGCCTGCGCGAGGAGGCGGCCGCCGTGCTGGCCGACTACAAGCGCCGCCGCGCGGAAGCGGAGCGAGAGGCCGAGACCATCATCGCGAGCGCCCGCGACGAGGCCGAGCGTGCCGCCGCCGAGGGCCGCCAGCGCCTCGACGACTTCATCGCCCGCCGCACCAAGTCGGCCGAGACCAAGATCGCCCAGGCCGAGGCCAAGGCCCAGGCCGAGGTCCGTGCCGCAGCGGCCGACGCCGCGGTGAAGGTCTCCGAGACGATCCTGCGCGAGCGCATGCAGGGCGAGGCCGCCCAGGCGCTGGTGCGTTCGAGCCTCGGCGAGATCCGCACCCGCATGCGGGCCTGACCCTTCCGGGCAGGACCGACCGATCAAGCCGCCTCCGGGCGGCTTTTTCGTGCGCGTGCCTTCGCTCGCCTCGCTCACGTGCCGGAGACCGAAGCGGTCCAGCGCCGATGATGGCGCTGGTGCCCTCTTCCACCCGGCGACTGCGTCGATCTATTTCGCAAGAATGTCGGGAAAGGCGTGCGCCTCCCCTCCTCCGCTTCAGGGGGGAAGGAGGGCACGGTGGGCGACGCTGCCCGAAAGATGGATCCGGTCCACGAAACGGGAGTGACGCGGATCGCCGCTCGCTTGACGTCGTCGCCTCGAGAATCGGAGCTGCAGGAGGTGCCATTCGACACCGCGCGCGTCGGCCGCCCGGTGGTCGGCCTGCTGCTCAACCGACAGATGCTATAGGGCACACCGTCCTCGCCTTGCCGGGCGGGCCATCCTTCACGGACTGCGATGTCGCCGATCATCTCCATCGACAATCTGTCGAAGACCTACGCCTCGGGCCTGTCGGCGCTGAAGACCGTGAACCTCGCGATCGCGCGCGGCGAGATCTTCGCTCTGCTCGGGCCGAACGGCGCCGGCAAGTCGACCCTGATCAACATTGTCTGCGGCATCGTCACGCCGAGCACCGGCACCGTGACGGTCGACGGGCACGACATCGCCTCGGGCTATCGCGGGGCGCGCAAGGCGATCGGGCTGGTGCCGCAGGAACTCACCACCGACGCGTTCGAGAGCGTGTGGAACACGGTGAGCTTCACCCGCGGCCTGTTCGGCCTGAAGAAGGATCCCGGCCATATCGAGCGGGTGCTGCGCGACCTCTCCCTGTGGGAGAAGCGCGATTCACGGCTGATGACCCTGTCGGGCGGCATGAAGCGCCGGGTGCTCATCGCCAAGGCGCTGTCGCACGAGCCCAAGGTCCTGTTCCTCGACGAGCCCTCGGCGGGCGTCGACGTGGAGCTGCGCCAGGACATGTGGCGCATGGTGCGGCGCCTGCGCGAGCAGGGCGTCACCGTGATCCTGACCACGCACTACATCGAGGAGGCCGAGGAGATGGCCGACCGGATCGGCGTGATCCGCAAGGGCGAGATCATCCTCGTGGAGGAGAAGGCCGAGCTGATGCGCAAGCTCGGGCGCAAGCAGCTCACCCTCCAGTTGCTGGCCCCCCTCGCCGCGCTGCCGGCGGATCTCGCCGACCGCGGCCTCGAGCTCGGCCCCGGCGGGCAGGAGCTGGTCTACACCTACGATGCCAAGGGCGAGCGCACCGGCATCACCGGGCTGCTCACCGATCTCGGCGCGGCCGGCATCCGGTTCAGCGACCTGCGCACCAGCCAGTCGTCGCTCGAGGACATTTTCGTCGATCTCGTCAGGGAACGCGCATGACCGCGGCCGCCGCGAGGTCCGAACCATCCATCCCCCGGCTGCCGGCAGGCGCGAACGCGCGTCGCGGCCCGGGGCGTCGGCATCGAGAGGCAAACCGATGAACTGGCCGGCCATCCGCGCGATCTACCGGTTCGAGATGAGCCGCTTCTGGCGCACGGCGATGCAGAGCATCCTGGCGCCGGTGATCTCCACCTCGCTCTATTTCGTGGTGTTCGGCGCGGCGATCGGCTCGCGGATGAGCACCGTGGACGGCGTGCCCTACGGCCTGTTCATCGTGCCCGGGCTCGTGATGCTCGCGCTGCTGACCCAGAGCATCGCCAACGCCTCGTTCGGCATCTACTTCCCGCGCTTCGCCGGCACGATCTACGAGATCCTCTCGGCGCCGATCTCGCCGGTCGAGGTGGTGCTCGGCTATGTCGGGGCGGCGGCCTCGAAGTCGATCCTGATCGGGTTGATCATCCTCGCGACCGCCGCGCTGTTCGTGCCGCTGCACATCGAGCACCCGGTGTGGATGATGGCCTTCCTGGTGCTGACGGCGGTGACGTTCAGCCTGTTCGGCTTCGTCATCGGCCTGTGGGCCGACGGCTTCGAGAAGCTGCAGCTGGTGCCGCTCCTCGTCGTGACGCCGCTGACCTTCCTCGGCGGCAGCTTCTACGCGATCGAGATGCTGCCGCCGTTCTGGCGCACCGTCAGCCTGGCGAACCCCGTGGTCTACCTGATCAGCGGGTTTCGCTGGGCCTTCTTCGGCACGGCCGACGTCGCCATCGGCATCAGCCTGGCGATGACCGGCCTGTTCCTGGCGGTCTGCCTCGGGCTCGTCGCCTGGATCTTCCGCACCGGCTACCGCCTCAAGAGCTGAGCCGCCGGCCCGTCTGCCTGGAGCCGTTCGAAAACGCATAAAGACATCTTTATGTCTTGATTGCTTCGTATCCGGCGCTCTGCTAGATGCCTCGGCGAGAGGCAACCCGCGACACGGAGCGAAGCGAAATGGCCCAGGATTATATCGTCAAGGACATCGGCCTGGCCGAGTACGGCCGCAAGGAGATCTCGATCGCCGAGACCGAGATGCCGGGCCTGATGGCCACCCGCGAGGAATACGGCCCGTCGCAGCCGCTCAAGGGCGCGAAGATCGCCGGCTCGCTGCACATGACGATCCAGACCGCGGTGCTGATCGAGACGCTCAAGGCTCTCGGCGCCGACATCCGTTGGGTCTCGTGCAACATCTACTCGACCCAGGACCACGCAGCCGCCGCGATCGCCGCCGCCGGCATCCCGGTCTTCGCCATCAAGGGCGAGACCCTCGAGGAGTACTGGGACTACACCTCGAAGCTGTTCGACTGGCATGGCGGCGGAACGCCGAACATGATCCTCGACGACGGCGGCGACGCCACCATGTTCGTCCACCTGGGCCTGCGCGCCGAGAACGGCGACACCGCCTTCCTCGACAAGCCCGAGTCGGAGGAGGAGGAGATCTTCTTCGCGCTCCTGAAGAAGAAGCTCGCTGAGAAGCCGAAGGGCTGGTTCGCCGGTCTCGCCGACGCGATCAAGGGCGTCTCGGAGGAGACCACCACCGGCGTCCACCGCCTCTACAACCTCGCCAAGGAGGGCAAGCTGCTCTTCCCGGCGATCAACGTGAATGACGCGGTCACCAAGTCGAAGTTCGACAACCTCTACGGTTGCCGCGAGTCGCTGGTGGACGGCATCCGCCGCGGCACCGACGTGATGATGGCCGGCAAGGTCGCGATGGTCGCCGGCTTCGGCGACGTCGGCAAGGGTTCGGCCTCCTCGCTGCGCCATGCCGGCTGCCGCGTGCTGGTCTCGGAGGTCGATCCGATCTGCGCGCTCCAGGCCGCGATGGAAGGCTACGAGGTCGTGACGATGGAAGACGCGGCGCCCCGCGCCGACATCTTCGTCACCGCCACCGGCAACAAGGACATCATCACCCTCGACCACATGCGGGCGATGAAGGACCGGGCGATCGTCTGCAACATCGGCCACTTCGACAACGAGATCCAGGTCGCCGGCCTGAAGAACCTCAAGTGGTCGAACATCAAGCCGCAGGTCGACGAGATCACCTTCGCCGACGGCCACCGCATCATCCTGCTGTCGGAAGGCCGCCTGGTGAACCTCGGCAACGCCACCGGCCACCCGTCCTTCGTAATGTCGGCCTCGTTCACCAACCAGACGCTGGCCCAGATCGAGCTCTGGACCAACCCGGGCAAGTACGAGAAGCAGGTCTACACCCTGCCGAAGGCGCTCGACGAGAAGGTCGCGCTGCTCCACCTCGAGAAGATCGGCGTGAAGCTCTCGAAGCTCCGCCCCGACCAAGCCGCCTATATCGGCGTTTCCGAGAACGGCCCGTTCAAGCCCGACCACTACCGCTACTGAGACCCTCGGCGCGGGGACGCGCCGGGCAGGACCGATGCGAGACAGGAGGGCCCGGCGGTTGCGCCGGGCCCTCTTCGTTTGTCAAGGCACCACCGCCCGGCCGGACTGTGTCTTCTGTGTGTCGTTCGCACGCGACCTGCCGACCCACGGTTACGGCCAAGCTAATTCCGCTTCCGGCGCAAATCCCCGACGCGTTAGACTGCCCCCGGTTCGGCAGGTCGTCAGGTCGTCGCGTCTCCCCTCCCCCGAAACGGGGCGCGGGGAACCGGCGCCGCATGCGCCACGCATTCGTTCGCGTCGGTCCGACCGGCGGTTTTGGGAGACGGGACGGATCATGGAGGTCGATCGGGCGGCACGGCGCATCGCCGGGGCCGGCGCTCTCTTCGCCGCCGCGACCGGCCTCCCGGCTCCGTCCCTCGCGGCGGGCGCCGATTTTCCGGCCTGGGGATTCGGCTCGCACATGCACAACGTCGCGGCGGCCGCGATCTTCGGCGGCCTCGTCGCCTTCGCCACCATCGTCGCCCTGCTCTACCTGAGCGAGCGCTCGCGCTGGACCCGGCGCGAGCGCGAGCAGGCCGCGGCCCTCGACGCGCTCAGCGGTGCCCACGACCGCGCCGAGATGCTGCTCGCCGCGGAGCGCCAGATCATCGTGACTTGGGACGGGCGCAGCGAGCCGGTGGTCGAGGGCGACGTCGGGCTGGCCTTCGACGGCACGCGCCCCGCGATCGGCTCCGCCCGCCGCATCCTCGCCTTCGGCACGTGGCTGGTGCCGACCGACGCCGAGGCGATCGAGACCGCGGTCGAGGCCCTGCGCATCCGGGGCACGAGCTTCCGCACCACCCTGCGCAGCCAGTCAGGCCGCAGCATCGAGGCGCAGGGCCAAGCGGTGGCCGGGCGCGTCCTGCTGCGCCTGCGCGAGACCACGGAGGATCGCCGCCAGATCTCGGAGCTGCGCGAGACCCTCGAGGATGCCCGCCGCGGCCTGTCGGCGCTGGCCGGCCTGCTCGACGCGATCCCGCAGCCGGTCTGGCGGCGCAACCGCGAGGGCGGCCTCGCCTGGGTCAACACCGCCTACGTCGCCGCGGTCGAGGCGGCGAACCGCGAATCCGCGATCCAGGCCGGGATCGAGCTGCTCGACCGCCCGGCCCGCGAGATGATCGCCCGCGAGGACGGCCAGCGCCGCCCCGCCGGCCAGCGCGCCGCGTTGCGCCTGTCGGCGGTGGTGGCCGGCGGCCGCCGCATCCTCGACGTCACCGAGACCGCCCTGGAGGGCGGGCGGGTCGGGATCGCGGTCGACGTCTCCGAGCTCGAGAGCGTCCGCGCCGACCTGCAGCGCCAGATGGATGCGAACGTGCGCACCCTCGACCAGCTGCCGACCGCGGTGGCGATGTTCGATGCCGGGCAGCGCCTGATCTTCCACAACGCCGCCTACCGCCAGCTCTGGGAGCTCGACCAGGGCTTCCTCGACGGGCGCCCGCTCGACGGCGAGATCCTCGACCATCTCCGCGCCCAGCGGAAGCTGGAGGAGCATGCCGACTTCCGCAGCTGGAAGCAGGGCGTGCTCGCGGCCTACCGCTCGGCCGAGGCGAACCCCGCCTGGTGGTACCTGCCCGACGGCCGCACGCTGCGCGTGCTGGCCGAGCCGAACCCGCAGGGCGGCCTCACCTACCTGTTCGACGACGTCTCGGACCGGATGAAGCTCGAATCCCGCTACAACGCGCTGATGCGGGTGCAGGCCGAGACGCTGGACACCCTCAAGGAGCCCGTGGCGGTGTTCGGCGCCGACGGCCGCCTGACCTTCGCCAACCGCGCCTTCGCCACCGCTTGGCGCCTCGACCCCGAGACGCTGGAGGCGCGTCCGCACGTCGAGGCGGTGATCGAGGCGTGCCGCGTGCTGGCGCCGGCCGACGAGCCCTGGCTCGACATCCGCGACGCGGTGGTCGGGCTCGAGTCCCGCACCGGCCTCGCCTGCAAGCTCGAGATGGTCGACGGCACCGTGCTCGACTGCGCCGCTCAGCCCCTGCCCGAGGGCGCGACGCTGATCACCCTGATCGACGTGACCGCGAGCGTGAACGTCGAGCGGGCGCTGACCGAGAAAAACGACGCGCTGGAGAAGGCGGCGCAGCTGCGCGACACCTTCGTCCACCACGTCTCCTACGAGCTGCGCTCGCCGCTGACCAACATCATCGGCTTCACCCAGCTGCTCGGCGACGAGACGGTCGGCGCCCTCAACGCGCGCCAGCGCGAGTATTCCGAACACATCATGCGCTCGTCGGGGGCGCTGCTGGTGATCATCAACGACATCCTCGACCTCGCCTCGATCGATGCCGGCTCGCTCGAGCTCCAGCGCGAGACCGTCGACGTCCAGGCGACCGTCGAGGCGGCCCTGCTCGGCATCGAGGACCGCCTCGCGGAATCCGACCTGAACCTCGTCCTCGACGTGCCCGACGACATCGGCAGCGTGTTCGTCGACGGCAAGCGCGTGCGCCAGATCCTGTTCAACCTGATGTCGAACGCGGTCGGCTTCTCCAGCGCCGGCCAGAGCATCACCGTTCGGGCGCGGCGGAATGCGGGCGACCTCGTGCTCAGCGTGCGCGACCAGGGCCGCGGCATGCCGCCGGAGATCGCCGCCCATGTGTTCGACCGCTTCGAGAGCCACACGCTGGGCACCCGCCACCGCGGCGTCGGCCTCGGCCTGTCGATCGTTCGCTCCTTCGTCGAGCTGCACGGCGGCCGGGTGTCGCTCGATTCGCGGCCCGGGGCCGGCACCTGCGTCAGCTGCAGCTTCCCGATCGTCGCGCCGACGATGCCGTCGGCCCGCGACTCCGAGGCGGCCGAGTAGGCCGCTTTCCGTCAGCCGAGCGCCCGCGCCGCCTCGGCCACCGCCTGGACGCGGCCGTCCACCGTCCGCGAGGCTTCCGCGATCCCGTCCATGTTCAGCCGGACGCGCTGGACGCTCTCGGCCGCGTTCTGCATGTTGACCGACATGTCGCGCGTCACCGCCGCCTGCTGCGTCACCGCGGAGGAGACGCTGAGCGAGATGTGGCTGACCTGCCCGATCGTCTGCCCAACCAGCTCGATCGCCCGCACCGCCTCCGCGGTCGCCTCCTGGACGGCCGTGACCTGCTTGCCGATCTCCTCGGTCGCGCGCGAGGATTGCGTCGCCAGCGCCTTGACCTCGGCGGCGACGGCGAACCCGCGGCCGGCCTGCCCGGCGCGCGCGGCCTCGATCGTCGCGTTGAGCGCCAGCAGGTTGGTCTGGTCGGCGATGGTGCGGATCGTGGTGATCACGCTGCCGATCCGCTCGGCCGAGGCGGTGAGCCCGGAGATGATGGTGCGCGCCTCGTCGGAGCGGCCGACCGCCTCGTCGGAGGCCGTCTTGGCGTCGATCGCGTGCCGCGTCAGCTCCTCGATCGAGGTCAAGAACTCCTCGGCGCCGGCGGCGACCGCCTGGACGTTGCCGGAGGTCTCGGCGGCCGCGCGCGCGGTCTCCGTCGACTGCCGGCTCACCCCCGACATCTCCTGCATGATGTGGCCGAGGTCGACCTCGATCAGGCGCTGGCCTTCGGCGCGGCGGCGGCGCTCGTGCACCTGGGCGGTCACGTCGGTGGCGAACTTCACGACCGCGAAGGGGCGGCCGTCGCGATCGAGGATCGGGTTGTAGGCGCCGTGGATCCAGACCTCGTTGCCGCCCTTGCCCATCCGACGGAACTCGCCCGCCTGGAAGGCGCCTCCGGCCAGCGCCTTCCAGAACGCGGCGTAGGCTGGGGAATCGGCCTCGGCCGCGTCGACGAAGATCCGATGGTGGCGGCCTTTGATCTCGTCGAGCCGGTAGCCCATCGTCGTGAGGAAGTTCGCGTTCGCGTCGGTGACGGTCCCGTCGAGGGTGAAGTGGATCACGGCCTGGGAGCGGTTGATCGCGTCGATCTGGCCCTGGCTGGTCGCGGCGGCCATGGTCTCGGCGGTGATGTCGGTGGCGAGCTTCACGATCTGCACCGGCTGGCCCCGCCGATCGAGCACGGGATTGTAGGATGCCTGCAGCCAAATCTCGCGACCGTCCTTCGCCACGCGCTTGAACGAGCGGGCCTGGGTCTCGCCGCGGGCCAAGGCTTCCCAGAAGGCGCGGTAGGCCGCGCTCTCGCGCTCGCTGCGCTCCATCAAGATCCCGTGATGCGCGCCTCGGATCTCGGAAAGCGTATACCCGAACAGGGTCAGGAAGTTCGCGTTCGCATCGATGATCCACCCGTCGAGGCCGAAAACGATCCGCGCCTGAGACCGATCGATCGCATCGATCAGGGCGCTCATCTTCTGGTTGAATATCGTCATCGTCAGTACCCCGCGGCGCGCGACATGACTTTTAGCTTGGCAGGCGAGGCTTAAAATTTGATCCACCGGGACTTTTAGCAGGACACGACTACGTGCTCGCGCCGCCCATTGACGAACTTCGGGACGCATCGAGGTCGTCGAGCACGCTGCGGTCTTTTTTGTCCGAAACACCTTCCGGTTGTTTCAGGCTGCAAGCTCAGCCGGAATATCGGGATCGGGCGTTCCGGACGCATCCGACCGATCGCGCGGCGCCGGCGAACGCCCTGCGCTCGGTCCGGCCGCAGCTTGACCGGGCCTCGTTCGGCCGCCACGACGCTGGCGATGCCCGAGCACGCGCAATCCGGCTGGACCGTCTTCCGCAACGGCGATTTCCGCCTGTTCGGGATCTCCCGTTTCCTGACCGGTCTCGCCTACCAGATGCAGGCCGTGGCCGTCGGCTGGTTCGTCTACGACCTGACCCGCTCGGCCTGGGCGCTCGGGCTCGTCGGCCTGGCGGGCTTCCTGCCGGCGATGCTCGCCGCGCTGATCACCGGGCACGTCGCCGACACCTACGACCGCCGCCTCGTGGCGGCGGCGGCCTTCGCGGTGCAGGCGGCGACGAGCGCGGCGCTTCTCGCCTATGCCTGGAGCGGCGCGAGCGCGGTGTGGCCGGTCTACGGGCTCGTCGTGCTGATCGGGACGGCGCGCGCCTTCGCCAACCCCGCCCTGCAGGCGCTGCTGCCGACGCTGGTGCCGCGCGACCTCTTCGGCGCCGCGATCGCCTGGAACGCCTCGCTCTGGCAGAGCGCGTCGGTGCTCGGGCCGGCTTTCGGGGGCTTCCTCTACGCGCTCGGGCCGATGGTCGTGTTCGGATCGGCGTTGGCCAGCTTCGCGCTGGCGGCGCTCGCGACCACGGCGATCCGCTATCGGCCGGCGGCGGTCACGGAGCGGCCGCCGGTGACCTGGGCGACGCTGTCGGCCGGGATCGGCTACATCCGCGCGCACCCGGTGGTGCTCGGCGCGATCAGCCTCGACCTGTTCGCGGTGCTGCTCGGCGGCGCCACCGCCCTGCTGCCGATCTTCGCCGCCGAAGTGTTGCATGTCGGCCCGCTCGGCCTCGGCGCGCTGCGCAGCATGCCGGCCGCCGGCGCCGTGCTGATGGCGATCGTGCTCGCCTACCGGCCGCTGCGGCGCCATGCGGGCGTGCGGATGCTGCGCGCCGTGGCGGTGTTCGGCCTCGCCATCATCGTGTTCGGGCTCTCGACCTCGCTGCCGCTGTCGATGGCCTGCCTGTTCGTCACGGGCGCGGCCGACATGATCAGCGTCTACGTCCGCCAGACCTTCGTGCAGGGCGAGACGCCGGACGCGATGCGCGGCCGGGTCTCGGCCGTGAACACCGTCTTCATCGGCGCCTCGAACGAGCTCGGCGAGTTCGAGTCCGGCTCGGTCGCGGCGCTCATCGGCGCGGTGCCGGCGGTGGTCGTCGGCGGCGCCGCGACGGTGCTCGTCGCGGTGCTGTGGGGCCGGATCTTCCCGGCCCTGCGGGCCCGCGACCGCCTGCTGCGCGAGGGGTGAGGCCGGCGACCGACGGCAAACGGCCAAGCTAACCCATTCCGGCCAGGATGCGCTGCTCTACGGACGGCCGCCCGGCTGGTCCGGGTTCGTGGAGGAAGAAGATTTTGCTCGTCCGTACCGTCGTTGCGTTCGCCCTCACCACCACCGCCGCGCTCGCCGCGCCGAACGCGTCGGCCGTGCCCGACCGCGCCGCGCTGAAGCAGAACTGCACCGGCGACTACCTCGCCCTGTGCAGCGAGTTCGCCCCGGACAGCCCCGAGGTGCATGCCTGCTTCAAGCAGAACCGCGCCAGCCTGTCGCCGAACTGCCAGGCCGCGATCGGCAGCTACACGAAGGCGCAGAAGCGGGGCTGAGGCGGACCCGTCGTGCGGCCGTCGACGGATCGGGGGCCTGGAACGGACGACGCCCGTCACGTGGCGTCCTCAACGCTGCCGCGCGACCGATTATCCCTTCTGCATGCGTTCAGGCGCCGCGAAGGGATGATGGCAGGTTGATCAGGCATTCGGCCGTCGATCGAGCCCGTCGGACGGTCAGCTGCGAACCGATCGGCCTCGCCTAGCGAGCGACGCCGCTGACTTCCGATCCGGTCCCGTCGCGGCGGGATGCCGGCCAGGCCGAACGCGCCGCGCTGCGCGATCGCGCAGCCGCGCTTGCCCGGGACGCCCTCGCGACGGAGGGTCGGGGCGATGCGGTCGAGCCCGTCCGGTAGGTGGCCCCGGGGCCGAGGCCTACTTCCCCGAGAGCAGCGGCGACCAGGTCGGGTCCGAGGCGTAGGACGGCGTCGGGACCGGCGCCTCCACCTTGCCGGTGATGTCGACCATGTAGAGCTTGCCGCCGCCCTGGCCGCCGGGGTCGCGGAAGAACAGCACGTACTGCCCGTTAGGCGCGAAGGTCGGGCCCTCGTTGTGAAAGCCCTCGGTGAGCACGCGCTCACCCGAGCCGTCGGGCTTCATCACGCAGATCGCGAAGCCGCCCTTGCGCTGGCGGGTGAAGGCGATCAGGTCCCCGCGCGGCGACCAGGCCGGCTGCGAGGCCGAGCCTTCGCCGAACGAGATCCGGTGCGGGTTCGAGCCGTCGGCGCCCATCACGTAGACCTGCTGCGAGCCGCCGCGGTCGGATTCGAACACGATCTGGCCGCCGTCCGGCGAGTAGGTCGGCGAGGTGTCGATGGCGTTGCCGTTGGTGATCGAATGCTGCGCCTTCGAGGCGATGTCCATGGTGACGATGTCGGCGTTGCCGCCCTGCTGCACGCTCATCACGAGGCGGCGGCCGTCGGGCGAGAAGCGCGGGCTCGCGCTCATCGAGTCGAAGTTGCCCATCGCCGTCCGGCTGCCGGTCTCGAGGTTGATCACCTGCACCCGCGGCTGGTGGCCGGTGGCCTGGGCCATGAAGGCGATGTCCTGCGTCGCGGGCGAGTAGCGCGGCGCGACGATGGCGTTCTCGCCGGTGGTGAGCGCGCGGACGTTGGCGCCGTCTTGGTCCATCACCATCAGGCGCTTGCGGCGGTTCTCCTTCGGGCCGGACTCGTCGACGAAGGCGATGCGGCTGTCGAACCACGGACCGAGACCGGTGATCTTGGTGTAGACGCTGTCCGAGATCAGGTGGCCGGCGCGGCGCGCGTTGGCGGCGTCGGTGCCGTATTGCTGGCCGGTGATCTGCTGGCCCGAGGTGACGTCCCACAGGCGGAACTCGACCTTCAGCCGGCCGGAGCCGTCGCGCGAGACGCGGCCGGTAACGAGGCCCTGCACGCCCGCGGCGCGCCACTTCTCGAAGCCGGGGGCGGCATCGAAGTTCGGCGATTCCGGGAAGCGGCCCTTCTCCAGCGGCAGGAAATAGCCCGAGCGGCGCAGATCGTTCGTCACCACGCTCGAGACGAGGCCGCCGAGGTTCGGGTCGCCCGAGAAGTCGGTCACCGCGATCGGCATCGGCTGGAACGCGCCGCCGCCGATGCGGAGCTGAAGCTGGGCCTGCGCCGGCGCGGCGAGGCCGAGCGTCGCCAGCAGCAGCAGCGCGAGGCCATAGAGGGCGGCGGGCACGTGCCGGGCCCGGGTGAGCGATCGATGCAGCATGGGTCTGGTCCGGGAGCGTTGGAACGGGTGCCGGCGAGGTCGTGGCGTCAGGTCGTCAAGGCGGCGTCGGCGGTCAGGTCGCGGTGAACTCGAACTCCGCGTTGATCGCCTTCCAGTCGTTGTAATAGGGCTGGTACTGCGTCGGGATCTTGTAGGGCGCGCAGCGGCGCACCGCACGCAACGCCGCCTGCGCGATCGACTGGTCGACCGAGCTCGATCCGCCGCGCATGATCCGCGGCTCGGTCGAGAGCGAGCCGTCGGCGTTCAGGCGGATGTCGAGCACCGGCAGCACCACCCCCTGGGCGGCGCCCGGAGGCGCCGAGTAGCAGCGCTCGATCTGCTGCTGCAGCATGCCGACGAGCGCGTCGCGCAGCGACGGCGACAGGCGCTGGGCGGTGCCGGTGGCGGCGCCGAGCGAGGCCGTGCGCTGGACCTCGTGGCCGGTGGCGCCGGTCGATTGCGACGGCGCCTTCGAGGCCAGGATCGACTTGATGTCGCCGGCATTGAACTTAGCGGCCAGCTCGGCCTGCTTGCGCGCCTTCGCTTCGGCGTCGGCCTTGGCCTTCGCGTCGGCGACCGCCTTCGCTTTCGCCTTGGCGGCGGCCTCGGCCTTCGCCGCGGCGGCGGCCTCCGCCTTCTCCTTGGCCTCTTCGGCCTTGGCCTCGGCGATCTCCTTCTGGCGCTCGGCCTCGGCTTCCGCCTTCGCCTTGGCTTCGGCCTTGGCGGCCGCCGCCTTCTCGGCGGCCTTCGCGGCTTCCTTGGCCGCGTCCGCCTTGGCCTTCGCTTCGGCCTTCGCCTTGGCTTCCGCGGCCGCCGCCTCGGCCTCCTCGCGCTCGACCAACTTGGCGAGCTGCTCGCGCTTCACGGCTTCGGCCTTGGCGGCCTCGGCGGCGGCCTTCGCGGCGGCGGCCTTCTCCGCGGCCGCGGCCTTGGCCGCTTCCGCCTTGGCCTCGGCCTTGGCGGCTTCGGCCTTCTCGGCGTCCGCCTTTTCCTTGGCCATCTTGGCGGCCTTCGCCGTCTCGGCGGCGGGATCGGGCTCGTTGACGCGCAGCGGCATCTCGTCGGCGTTGGCGAGCTTCATGTCGCTGGTGCGCGTCGGCGCGGTCGGAGAATCGACATTGGCGTTCTCCGGCTCCTTCTCCTCGAACTTCTCGGCCTTCTTGTCGGCCCGCGGCTTGGCGTCCGACAGCGGCTTCTCGGCGTTGCGCTCGCCCTTGGTCAGCTCCGAGAACTGGTTCTCGGTGATCACCTCGACGGGCACGCCCTCCTGCGCCTCGGGAAGCGCGGGCGCAGCGACGCTGAACAGGGCGAAGACCAGCAGCCCGACATGGGTGCCGGCCGAGACCCAGAAGCCCGGTTCGCTGCGGAAGGAGGGAAGCCTCACAGGTCTGCTACCGCTGTTCGGGCTCGGTGACGAGCGCCACCTTCTTGAAGCCGCCGCCGGTGACGATCGCCATCACCTGGGCGACGCGGCCGTAATCGACCCGCTTGTCGCCGCGCACGAAGACGCGCTCCTCGAAGCCGGACTTGGCCTCCTGGGTCAGCTTCGGGATGATGGTGTCGTCGGTCAGCTCGTCCTCGCCGAGGAAGACCTGTCCCGACTGGCGGATCGATAGCGTCACCGGCTTGGTGTCCGAGTTCAGCGGCGAGGCCTTGGATTGCGGCAGGTCGAGGGGCACGCCCACCGTCATCATGGGGGCCGCCACCATGAAGATGATCAGCAGCACCAGCACGACGTCGATGAACGGCGTCATGTTGATCTCGTTGATCGGGCCGCCGCCGCGGCGTCCCCGCCGCCGCCGCTTGCCGCCGCCCTGCGCGCCCGCCGCCATGCTCATGTGTCGATCCCTTCGCGGATTTCGGTCAGGCGGCGAGCGACAGGCGCTCGTCGATCTGGCGCGACAGGATGGCGGAGAACTCGTCGGCGAAGCCTTCCAGGCGCGACTGCTGCTTGGCGACCGTAGCCTGGAGCTTGTTGTAGGCGAGCACGGCGGGGATCGCCGCGAACAGGCCGATGGCGGTGGCGAACAGCGCCTCGGCGATGCCCGGCGCCACGACGGCGAGCGAGGTGTTCTTCGAGGCCGCGATCGAGGTGAAGGCGGTCATGATGCCCCAGACCGTGCCGAACAGGCCGATATAGGGGCCAGCCGAGCCGATCGAGGCGAGGAACAGCAGGCGGCCCTCGAGGCGCTCGACCTCGCGCTGGATGGTCACGTCCAGCACCTTGTCGATGCGCTGCGACAGCGACTGGATCTGCCGGCCGGTGCCCTCGAACGAGCGCTTCCACTCGCGCATGGCGGCGACGAACAGCGCGGCGAGGCCGGTGGCCGGGCGGTCGTTGAACGAGCGATACAGCTCCTCGAGGGACCGGCCGGACCAGAACGCGTCCTCGAACGCATCCATCTCGTCCTTGGTGCGCCGGAACAGCAGCGTCTTGTCGACGATGATCGCCCAGCACCAGATCGAGGAGCCGAGCAGCCCGATCATCACGAACTTGACGACGATGTGGGCCTGGAGGAACAGCCCGAGCAGCGTCATGTCGGCGACGGGCGCGGCCTGCATCGCATCTGCGGGGTTCATGGGCTTTGGTCCTCGGACGTCTCGACGGCGGCGGCGCGACGACCCGGCGGGCCAGCGCGCTCCATCCGAAATCATCGAGCGAATTCAAAGGGAATCGCGTTCGAATCTGTCGAAAGTAAGGGCCGGGTGCGGTGCACGCGGGGCGTCGCTTTCCCACCGCATAAGCGGGCGGGTTGGTTAAGGAAGGGTTGCCGGAGCAAGGGCGCGACGCAGGGCGTCGGGCAGCCGGATCGCCCGGCCCGCGCGGACGCAGGCGACCACCACCTCGGCGCGGACGAGGACCACACCGTCCCGGCAGACCTCCTGGTGCAGGTGCATCGAGGCGCCACGCAATTCGCGCGTGCTGGTGATGATGGAGAGCACGTCGTCCATCCGCGCCGGCTTCAGGTAATCAATCTCCATGCGGCGCACGACGAAGACGAGGCCGTCCGCCTCCCGGTGCAGCTCGGACTGGTCGCCCGCGAGCCCGCGCAGCAGCTCGGTGCGACCGCGCTCCATGAAGCGCAGGTAGCTCGCGTGGTAGACGAAGCCCGAGAAGTCGGTGTCCTCGTAGTAGACGCGCACCGGCAGCGCGTGGGCATCGATCGATGACGTCACGGGTTCGATGGTCCTTCTGCTGCCGCAGGGCGGTCCGGGACGGTGGCAAGGGCCGACGTCCCGTCGGGCACGGATCGGACGAGGGTCCGTCCCCACCCTCCCGTCATCGCGGGGCCGCGCGGCTCCGGGATGACGGGCAGACATGGCGACGGCATGGCGGGCGGAGGGAGAGGACGAGGCCCTCGCGAACGCGAAAGGGCCGCCCCTCGCAGGGCGGCCCTTCCGTCAGTGAATCTGTTTCGACGATGCCGAAGCGGGATCAGCCGCCGATGCGGTTGGCGAGCGAGGCCGAGTGGCCGTGCTCGTTGGCGATGTAGGGCAGCGCCTCGTTGGCGAACTGGCGACCGGCGGCGTTGTCGCCGTTGCGCGAGTAGGTCTCGTAGAGCTCGAGGGTGCGAGCGTCCGAGCGGGCCTGCTGATCGATATAGGTGCGGTCGAAGTCACGGCCGTTGCGGGCCGACTTCAGGCGCTCGATCCGGTTCTGGCCGTTCGGGCCGATCGCGACGCGGCGGCCGGGCTCGGTCGGGCTGTTGTCGATGATGCCGACGCCGCCGAGGACGCCGCCGACGATGCTGGTGCCGAGGTTGGCGGCGATGGTCACCGGGGCGAGCACGAGGCCCACCGGGTTGTCGATGCGGGTGTCGAAGCCCTGGCGATCCGAGACGACGGTGCCGCCGGAGGACAGCGACGTGCCCTCGGGCAGAAGCGCCTTGGTGGTGGCCTCACGCTCGGTGATCACGCGATTGGCGTAGTTCCGGACCTGCGGGTTGCGCGAACGCTCCAGGGCGATGCGGCTCGACTCGATGCTCACGGCATCCGAGCGAAGGGCCTCGGCGCGGAACTCGGGAGTGTCGGTGCCGGCGGCGCCGACGCCGCGCTCGAACGGCGAGACGCGGATGGGAAGGGCGTCCTGGGCGAAGGCGGGGGCGGTCAGCGAGGCGAGCGAGAGGCCGAGAACGGCGAGGGTGGCGGTACGCTTCATAGGAGAACGATCCTTTGTGGTTAGCCGGTGCGTCGAGGCCCCAGGCGATTGCGGGCACAACGGGTCGGATCGCCGCTCGTTCCGCACGTGCGAACTACGTAGCCACGCTTCCGGCACATGCTGAGCCGACGAACCGAGACATCGCGGCGTTGTGAAGCGGTATGCGGAACATCGATTTGCTGATGTTATGCAATGCTTTGCTCAGTTTATAGCGGTGGTATGTGACAAGTTTCCGAACCTTATCCTATGCCGCCACAGCATAGCTGAAGCGGTGGAACGGCATGCGTCGACGGCGTTGCGCCGCAGCGGAACTCGATGAAACGCGATTTCGTGTCCCGTCCTCGAACGGTCGCTTCAGCATCGCGACGACACGGGCTAGGTTTCGGGTTCATCCTCGACGAAGAGGCCGATCTGCGTGATCGGGTCGCGCTTGGGCATCGCGAAACCCATGTGCTTGAAGGCGTGCTGCGTCAGCACCCGCCCGCGCGGCGTGCGCATCACGAAACCCTGCTGGATCAGGTAGGGCTCGATGATGTCCTCGATCGCGTCGCGGGGCTCCGACAGCGCGGCCGCGATGGTCTCGATCCCGACGGGGCCGCAGCCGAAGGATTTCGCGATCATCGTCAGGTACTTTCGGTCCATCACGTCGAGGCCGACGGGATCGACGTCGAGCAGCTTCAGCGCCCGGTCGGCGATCGCCCGCGTCACGGTCGGCGCCTCGGCGACAACGGCGAAGTCGCGCACCCGCCGCAGCAGGCGGCCGGCGATGCGCGGGGTCCCGCGGGCCCGCCGGGCGATCTCGTTGGCGCCGTCGTCGGACATGCCGAGCCCGAGCACCCGCGCGCCGCGGCTGACGATGAGCTGCAGCTCGTCGATGTCGTAGAATTCGAGCCGGATCGGGATGCCGAAGCGATCGCGCAGCGGCGTCGTCAGCAGGCCCGCGCGGGTGGTGGCGCCGACGAGCGTGAACTTCGGCAGCTCGATCTTGACCGAGCGCGCCGCCGGCCCCTCGCCGATGATCAGGTCGAGCTGGTAATCCTCCATCGCCGGATAGAGGATCTCCTCCACCGCCGGGTTGAGGCGGTGGATCTCGTCGATGAAGAGCACGTCGCGCTCTTCGAGGTTGGTGAGCTGGGCCGCCAGATCCCCGGCCTTGGCGATCACCGGCCCGGAGGTCGAGCGGAAGTTCACGCCGAGCTCGCGCGCCACGATCTGCGCCAGGGTGGTCTTGCCGAGGCCAGGCGGCCCGACGAAAAGGACGTGGTCGAGCGCCTGGCCGGTCATCTTCGCCGCCTGGATGAAGATCTCCATGTTGGCGCGCGCCGCCCGCTGCCCGATGAACTCGGACAGGCTCAGCGGACGGATGGTCTGATCGACGTCGTCGGCCCGCTTCTCCGGGTCGAGGATCGCGCTGGTCAGGGGTTTCGGTTTGCTCATGGAGCCTCGGCTGGGGATGCGATCCTCCTAACCCGCGCCCGCGGCGATGTCTAAGCGCGCCTCGCCGCCGTCGGATCGTCCGGCCAAGCCCGAAAAACAACCCTCGATTGTTTTTTCTTCGGCATGGTTGAGGTCGCGTTAATCGTTTCCCGGCCTCCTGGCCCCTGTCTTCACCGCCGCCCCGTGCCGTCGTTCCCGGCACCGGACCGACGACCGCGCAATCGCGCGATCGCCGGATCGTCTCTTCGCGCCTTCGGATGGGCCGCATGCCGCACCTCGTATCCTGCCCGCCGCGCCGTCGCCTCCTCGCCACGACGGCGGTGCTGCCGCTGATCCTCGGGGCAGCGTCGATGGCGGCGCCCGATCCGGCCCGTGCGGCCTGCGTGGCGACCGCGACGGGCCTCGCCTGCGACGGGCCGGACGACGCGACGCTGGCGAGCCCGGTCGTCGGTCCCGGCGGCCTGTCGAAGGCCGGCACCGGCCGCGTCACCCTCTCGGCCGCCAACACCTATGCCGGCGGCACCAGCCTCTCGGCCGGCACGCTCGCGACTTCCGCGCCCGGAACGCTCGGCGCGACCGACGGCGCCTTGCTGGTCTCGGGCGGGCGGCTCGACCTCGGCGGCACGAATCAGGCCGTCGGGCTGGTGCGGCTCACCGGCGGCACCATCGCCGACGGGACGCTGCGCGGCTCGGTCTACGACGTGCAGTCCGGCGGCATCGAGGCCGCGCTGACCGGCCCCGGGCCGCTGGTGAAGACCGGCGCCGGCACCGTGACGCTGTCCGGCGCCAACGACTTCTCCGGCGGCACCCGCGTCGATGGCGGCACACTGCAGCTGACCGGGAGCGGTCGTCTCGGCGCGGCGGACGCGGCCCTCGTGGTCGGGGGCGGAACGCTCGATCTCGGCGGCACCGCCTCCAGCGCCGGCCCGGTGGTGCTCACCGCCGGCACGATCCGCAACGGCACGCTGCGCGGCGCGATCTATGGCCTGCAGAGCGGCACCGTGGACGCGGTGCTGTCGGGCCCCGGGACGCTCGCCAAGAGCGGCGACGGCACCGTCCTGCTGACCCAGGCCAACAGCTACGCCGGAACCACCTCGGTCACCAACGGGACCCTGCGCGCCGGCATCGCGGGCGCCCTCCCCGCGGGCAGCGCGCTCCTCGTCGCCGGTGCCGGGACCTTCGACCTCGCCGGCTACGACCAGAGCGTCGCCGCGCTGAACGGCGACGGTCGGGTCTCGCTGGGCGGAGCCACCCTCACCGCCGGCTCGAACGGCACCGACGCGCTGTTTTCCGGCACGATCGACGGCACCGGCACCATCGTGAAGACCGGCGCCGGCCGCCTCGACCTCACCGGCGACAGCCCGTTCGCCGGCGGCGTGACGGTGGCGGAAGGCCGCCTGCGGGTCGGCGGCGACCTCGGCGCGGCCGATGTCGGCGTCGCCTCCGGCGCGACGATCGAGGGCATCGGCACGCTCGGCGGCCTCAGCGTCCGCAGCGGCGGCCGCGCGGCGCCGGGCTACGACGGGATCGGCACGCTGTCGGCCAACGGCAACGTGCTGTTCGAGGCGGGCTCGATCTTCCAGGTGAAGGCGGATGCGGCCGGCAACAGCGACCGGATCGCGGCGGGCGGCGTCGCGACCCTGCGCGGCGGCCTCGTCGACGTGCAGGCGCAGCCAGGCGCCTACAGCGCCAACACCACCTACACGATCCTCACGGCAGCGGGCGGCGTGCAGGGGCAGTTCGCCGCCGTCACCTCCAACTTCGCCTTCCTGACGCCGTCGCTGACTTACGCGGACGACGCGGTGCAGCTGCACCTGATCCGCAACGACCTCGGCTTCGACACCGCCGGCGCGACGGTGAACGGCGTCGCCGCCGGCCGGCGCGCGCAGTCGCTCGGTGCCGGACAGGCGGTCTACGACGCGGTCGGCCCGCTCTCCACCGCCCAGGCCCGGCAGGCCTTCGACGCGCTCTCGGGCGAAGTCCACGCGAGCGCGGTCACCGCGCTCGTCGAGTCCGGCGGCCTGGCGCGCGAGGCGATCCTCGATCGGATGCGCTGGTCGGACGGCGCCGGCCTCACCTGCACGCCGGCCGCGCCCGGCCTGCCGGCAGAGCGCGCACCGATCGCCCGGGTGCCGCTGAACTCCGTGCCCGAATGCGGCACGGGCCTCGGCCCCGGCGGCCTCGACCAGCGGATCGTCGGCTTGTGGGGCCAGGGCTTCGGCAGCTTCGGGCGCACCGGCTCGGACGGCAACGCTGCCGCCCTCCAGCGCAACACCGGCGGCCTCGTGATCGGCGGCGACGTCGCCGCGAGCGACCTGATCCGCGTCGGCGCCGCCGCCGGCTACACCGACACCGCCCTCGACATCCCGCTGCGCATGTCGAGCGGCAACGTCCAGACCGGGTTCGGGTCGGTCTATGCCGGCATCGGCCTCGGCGCGCTCGACCTGCGGATCGGCGGCCTCTACGGCATCAGCGACACCGAGACCCGGCGCGACGTCGCGTTCGCCGGCTTTCGCGACAGCGCCCGCGCCTCTTACGGCGGCAGCGTCGCGCAGGGCTTCGGCGAAATCGGCTACCGCATGGACCTCGCCGGCCTGACGCTGGAGCCCTTTGCCGGCGGTGCGGTGATCCGCGTCGGGCAGGACGCCTTTTCCGAGACCGGCGGCGCAGCGGCGCTCACCGGCGCGGCGCGCGACGCCACCGTGTCCACCGCGACCGCGGGCGTGCGGGCCGAGGCGCGGATCGACGGCTTCGTCGGCGGCCTGCCGATGCTGCTGCGCGGCCTCGTCGGGTATCGCGGCGCCCTCGGCGACGTCACCCCGAACGCGCTGCTTGCCTTCAATGCCGGTGGCGTCTCGGCGCTGACCCGCGGCGCGCCGGTCGACCGCAGCGCCGTGCTGCTCGAGACCGGGTTGAGCTGGATCGTCCTACCCTCGACCACCGTCGGCCTGTCCTATGCCGGGCAGATCGGCGCCCGCGCCCAGGACCACGGCGCCAAGGGCAACCTGACCTACCGCTTCTGACGCCGCCACCACGCGACGAGGGCGGCCCAGGTCCTCTCGATCCAGCGGGCGGCCTTCTCCAGCGGCACCTTCAGCCAGGGCACGTCCTGCGCCAGAAGCGCGAGGCCGAGCGGCAGCATCCACAGGCCGAGCACCGGCAGGATCGAGAAGATCCCGCCGAGGATGAGCAGCAGTGCGGCCCCCACCCGCAGCCACAGGCGCGACGGCTCGCGCAGCCAGCCGACGGCGCGCTGCAGCGGCGCGGGCAGCTTTTGGGAGAGGTGCGCGACGCGCTGGTCCCAATCGTCGGGTGTCGGGTTCATCCTCCAGGAACGCACCAGCGACGAAAACGTCGCCGGATTTTCTCGGTCCCGGTGTGCGGACGGGGCAGCGTCGGGCGCCGCTCAGTAGCCCAGCGCCAAGCCGGTGTTCCGGCGCGGGTCGTTCGCCCCGTAGAACCGGTTCGCCCCGACCGCCTTGCCGCCGAGCACCGGCGCGCCGATCAGGATCGCGGCGAGGTGGTTGGCCGGCTGCGGCCCGGCGAAATGGTGGCCCATGCCCTCGAGGATCCTGCGGGTGTCGGGCGAGAGCGCGAACCGCTCGACGTTGGTGACGTCGGGCAGCCACTGGTTGTGGATGCGGGGCGCGTCGGCCGCCTCCTGCACGTTCATGCCGTAATCGACGACGTTCAGGATGCTGTGCAGCACCACGGTGAGGATGCGGCTGCCGCCCGGCGTGCCGGTGACGAGGACGGGCTTGCCGTCCTTGGTCACGATGGTCGGGCTCATCGAGCTCAGCGGCGTCTTGCCCGGCGCGATGGCGTTGGCCTCGCCCTGCACCAACCCGTAGATGTTCGGGACCCCGACCTTGGCGGTGAAGTCGTCCATCTCGTCGTTGAGCAGCACGCCGGTGCCGGGCACGGTGATGCGCGCGCCGAACCAGTCGTTCAGGGTGTAGGTCACCGAGACCGCGTTGCCGGCGCCGTCGACGATGGAATAATGCGTCGTGTTGCTGCCCTCGTGCGGCGGCACCCCCGGCTTGAGCCGGCTCGACACGCCGGCCTTGCCCGGATCGATCGCGCTCCGGATGGTCGCCGCGTAGGCCTTGTCGGTCAGGCGCGCGGTCGGGTTGTCGACGAAGTCGGGATCGCCCAGGTAGCTGTTGCGGTCGACGTAGGCGTGCCGCATCGCCTCGATCTCGTAGTGGATCGCCTGCACCGAGCCCCAGCCGAGATCGCCGAGGGGGTAGCCTTCGAGGATGTTCAGCATCTCGCAGATGACGACGCCGCCCGAACTCGGCGGCGGAGCCGAGATCACGCGGTAGCCGCGATAGTCGCACTCGACCGGCTTCAGCTCGCGGGTGCGGTAGCGGTCGAGGTCGGCCTGGACGATCAGGCCCTTGCCGGCCTGGCTGGAGGCCACGATCGCGCTGCCGACCGGGCCGCCGTAGAAGCCGGCCGCGCCGTGCTCGGCGATCGTCCGGAGCGTTCCCGCGAGATCCTTCTGCTTGAGCGTCCGGCCGGCCCGGAACGGCGCATCGCCGTCGACGAAGATCGCGGCGGAGGCCGGATCCCTGCGCAGGTCCGGGGTGGCGATGGCGAACATGTCGGCGTCGCCCTGCTCGAGGACGAAACCGCCCTCGGCGTAGGCGATGGCCGGGGCGATCAGGTCGGCGCGGGCCATCGTCCCGTAGGTCTCGAGCGCCGTCTCCAGGCCGGAGACGGTGCCCGGCACCGCCACGGCGAGGGGGCCGCTGACGCTTAGGCCCTTGATGACGTTCCCGTCCCTGTCGAGGTACATGTCGCGGGTCGCGGCCAAGGGCGCCTTCTCGCGAAAATCGAGGAAGGTCCGGCGCCCGTCGGCGAGCTGGACGGTCATGAAGCCGCCGCCGCCGAGGTTGCCCGCGGCCGGGTAGACCACCGCCAGCGCGTAGCCGACGGCCACCGCCGCATCGACGGCATTGCCGCCGCGCTTCAGCACGTCGACGCCGACCTGGGTCGCGAGGTGCTGCGCGGTCACGACCATGCCGTGCTCGGCCACCGCGGGCGCGATCGAGGCCGCTCGGGCCGGCATCGCGAGGGCGAGGATCGCGAGCATCGACGCGACCGCCCGGGCCGGCCTGCGGTGCGACCCAGCCGTCTGCGTCGGGCCAGGGCTGCCGTCCGTTCGATCCAGGCGCATCGTCGCTCCGAGGAAAGTTGGTAAGGCCGCGCTCGCGGCCCGGGCGGTGGAATGGGCCGCCAAGGTTGGCGCCGCGTCAACCGGCGCCGGGCGAAAATCGCGAAGGGCCGCCTCCCGCCCCGCAAGCCGCGTTCCGTGCCCGATCGCGGCGTGCGCCGACGGCGAAAAGCCCCGCCGGCTGGCCTCGGCCCCGGCCCTGCTGTTAAGAGGCCCCTCGACGGGCGGCCCGAAAGAGGCTCGGCCCGACGGAGGAACGATGCCTCGCTTTATTCTCCCCATCGCCGGAGCCGTGCTGATCGCCATGACCGCTGCCGCCAACGCCGACTACACCACCCTGCCCTCCGGCCTGAAGTATCAGGACGAAGTCGTCGGCACCGGGCCCGAGCCGAAGGCCGGCCAGAAGGTGACCGTGCAGTACACCGGCTGGCTCGACGACGCCGGCAAGAAGGGCAAGAAGTTCGATTCCTCGCGGGATCGCAACCAGCCCTTCACCTTCACCCTCGGCGCCGGCCAGGTCATCCAGGGCTGGGACCTCGGCGTCGCCACGATGAAGCAGGGCGGCAAGCGCACCCTGGTGATCCCGGCCGAGCTCGGCTACGGCGCCCGCGGCGCCGGCGGCATCATCCCGCCCGGCGCGACGCTGATCTTCGACGTCGAGCTTCTCGGCGCGAAGTAACGCGGACGGCTGCGCGAACGCGGGAGTTCGAGACGATGCTGTTCGCGCAGCTTCCCGACGACCTGTTCCGGCCGCTGGCCTCGCCGAGCCGGGCCTTCAACGCCGCGCTGCTGCTGCACCTGCACCGCAAGGTGATGGGCACCAGCCCCGACCCGGTGCGCAAGGCGGAGCTGCTGGCCGCCATCGGCGACTTCTCCGCCGACTGGGCGCTCGACCAGCAATCCGACGACGAGCCGGTGCCGGTCGATCCGATCGAGCGGCGCTCGGCGCTGTTCCGGCGCTTCCTCGAGACCGGCTGGCTGATCGAGCGGCGCGAGCGCTACGTGCCGGTGGTCGATTTCGACCCCGAGGCGCGGCTGCTGCTCGAGGAGCTGTCGCGGATGGAGCGCGGCGAGACCCGCTCCTACGGCGCCGCGATCCTCGACGTGCTCGGAAGCCTGGAGAGCGCGATCGCCAACCCCGCCGATCGCTCCGAGGCGCTCGGCAACGCGGCCCGCGCGGCGCAGGCCTTCCTCGGGCACGTCCGCGGGCTGGCCGGCGCGATGCGCAAGATCGAGGAGCGCATTCTCCACGAGGAGGACATGCGCGCCGCCTTCCGCCTCTACTTCGAGGACTTCGTCGAGCGCCACCTGATCAGCGACTACCGGACGCTGCACACGCGCTACAACCCGTTCCGCTTCCGCTCGGCGATCGTGCGCGAGGCGGGCCGCGCGCTGCGCGACCCGCTGCTGATCCGCGCGCTCGCCGAGGCGATCCTGCGCGAGGGAAGGGCGGCGGAACTCCGCGTCGCCGAGCGCGGCGTGCGCGCCGACCTCACCCAGATCCTGTCGATCTTCGAAGGACTCGACCGGCACCTCGACGCCGTCGACGACGTGGTCGCGCGGATGGAGCGCCGGATCGCGGCCGCCGTCCGCTACATGGACCGGCCGGATTCGGCCGGGATCGAGCGCACGGCGGCGGCCCTGCGCGCGGTCGGCGCCGCGGCGGCCCCACCGGACGTGGCACCGGCGATCTCGCTGCTGCGCCCGCCGATCGGGACGCCGCACCTCGCGATCCCGCGCGGGCGAAAAGTCCCGATCGAGACCGAGGCGCTGCCGGATTTCGAGATCGATCCCGCGATCGAGGCCTTCGTCGAGGCGAAGGCGGCCTATCGCCGGCGCACCACCGTGACGGCGGAGACGATGACCGCCTTCCTCGACCGCCACCTCGGGCCCGACGGCACCCTGCGCGGCTCGGCGATCGCGGTCGCCGACGTCGACGCCTTCGTCGTGTTCCAGCGCCTGCGCGAGATCGACGTGCTGTTCGAGGGCGCGCTCGGCACGCGCTACACGATCGCCCGCGTGGAGGGCCGGCTCGCGAACGGCTGGCTCGACTGCCCGGACTTCGTCATCCGCCGCATCTCGGGCGACCGGCATGCTTGAGCCGTTCCGCGCCATCGTCGACGGCGAGGAGCCGCCCCCGCCCGGCGCCCGCGCGCCCGACGTGGAGGAGCTGACCCGCGCGCTCGCGGTGCTGCTGAAGGGCCAGGTGATCTACGCGAACACCCCCGGCATCGGCCGCAGCTACGAGATCGCGCGCCACTACGCCCCGTTCTTCACCGACTACTTCGCCTGCCTCGGCTACGCGCTGACCGTGTCGCACCGCGACCAGATGGTCTCGCTCACGCTGGCCCAGGACGGCCCGCGTCACGACATCGTCGCCGAGCGCCTGCGCAAGGACGAGACCCTGGTGCTGCTGGCGCTCCGCCTGATCTACGAGGAAGGCTTGCGCGATCACCGCGTCTCCACCGACGGGCTCGTCGAGTGCACCACCGACGACGTCACCGAGCGCATCCGCACCGCCGCCCGCAGCGATCCGCCCGAGGAGACGCGGCTGATCGAGATCCTGCGCCTGATCGCCCGCCGCGGCGGGCTGCGGCTCGGCGAGCGCGACAGGGCTGAGCGCGTCACCCCGGTGAGCGTGCTGCCCGGCATCCTGGTGCTCGCCTCGGACGCGTGGCTCGACCGCCTGCGGGCGTGGTCCGAGGCGGCCGAGGGCTGAGTCAGGGCTTCGCCGCCCGTGGCGCGGGCAGCAGCGTGCGCAAAGCCTCGAAGTAGCGCCGACCGAGGATGCGCTGCGAGGCCGCGTCGAAATGGATCTTGTCGCCGGGGTTTCCGGTCAGCCCGTCGGCCGAGACGTCGACCGTCCGCGGCACCGTGTCGGCGAGGTGCGCGAGCGCGTCGAGGATCGCGGTCTGCGCGGGCGTCGGCTTCACCCATTCCGGCTCGAAGCGCCCCGTCACGAACGGCGCGTTCCGCGCGCCGCCGATGCGGGCGCGGAACGCGGCGACGGTGCGCGTGAGCCGCGCGGCGTAATCCGAGCCGGACAGCGCGCCGACGTCGGCCTCGCCCTGGTGCCAGAGGATCGCGGCGAGGCAGGCGTTCGGCGCGGCGGCGAGCGCCGCGTTGGTGCGCATCACCGCGGCCTCGAACAGGTCGTCGCCGGGGTTCCAGCGGCCGTTGGCGAAGCCGGTGCCGCCGACGGCCGCGGGCACGAGCAGGATCCGGCGGCCCGGCGGCCGCGCGGCGATGTAGGCGCGGGCGAAGCTCAAGCCGAGGCCGACCCGCCCCGCGGCGGCCCCCGGATGCAGGAGCGGATCGATCGCGGCCACGATCCGGCCACGGCCGCCGGCCTGGCTCCACTGCCCGATGCGCGGATCGGGCGTCCCGTCGAGCGCGGCGTCGAAGCCCAGGCCGAACCCGACCATGTTCGACTGCCCGGCGAGCAGCACCACGTCGGTGCCCCGCCCCCGATCGGTCGGCCTGCAGACCCCCGCCGTCGCGGGCGACGCCAGCGCGAGGCCGACGAGGGCCGACACGCCGAGCCTCCTGGCCCGGCGAGGACCCGTGCGCTGCGTTCTCAAGATCATGGCTGCCGTGCCCGCTCCCCCGGGATCGAGGGGCTTCCGGCCCCCCTCTACACCGAAAACCCGCGGCGCCCCCGCCGTCCGTGCTCTGCGCGCCCTTGCGTCTGCCCGCGCGGTTGGCCAACTGGGCGCCCCCGCCTCACCCGGATCGGACCCGCCCCCGGTGTACCGCCTCACCGACATCGCCCTTTCGAACTGGTACCTCATCCGGCGCGAGCAGATCCGGATTCGGGGCGCGGCGGCGCTCGTCGGGCCGACGGGGGCCGGCAAGTCGACGATCTTCGATGCGGTCGGCACCGTGCTGGCCGGCAACAATGCCAGCCGGCTGGCGCTGAACGCCTCGGCCTCGGGCCGCAGCGCGCGCACTGTGCGCGACTACTGCCTCGGCTGGATCAGCGACCCGGCCGAGGGCGGGCGCCCGACGCGCGAGGCCTGCGAGACCGTCATCGCCCTGGTATTCGAGAACGCCGAGAGCGGGCGCACGGTCTCCTTCGGGCTGGCGCTCGCCGCGCGGGCGACCGACCAGAAGGAGGAGGTGCTCTCCCGCTTCATCGCCACCGGGCACCGCTTCGAGATCGGCGACTACCTGCGCACCAATGCCGAGGGCAGCTTCACCGCGCCGTGGACCGAGATCGCCAAGGACCTGCGGCTGCGGGCCGAGCGCTTCGAGGAGTTCCGCTCCTCCGGCGAGCGCTTCACGGCGGAAGTGCTGGCGACCTTGCGCGAGGGTGCGCCGGCGCCGGACCCGCGCCACTTCCTGCGCACCTTCTCGAACGCGGTCGCGTTCAAGCCGATCTTCGATTCGAGCGCCTTCGTGCGCAGCTTCGTCCTCGACCCCGAGCCGCTCGACGTCGCCCGCGTCCGGCAATCGGTCGAGAATTGGCGCCGGCTGCTGGAGACGATCGAGGAGCTGGAGGTGAAGCTCGCGCGGCTGAAGCGTCTCGCCGGGCGCTACGAATCCTGGGCCGACGCGGTGCTCGCCTCCGGCATCCACGAGGCCCGGGCGGCCAGCGCCGAGCTGCGCCGCCGCTGCCACGATCTCGTGGCGGTGCGGGCCAAGCTCCGCGCCGGCGCCGAGCCGCTGCGGATCGCCCGCGAGAGTGTCGCCACGAGCCGCGGCTTCGTGCGCGACATCGACGGGGAGATCGCCGAGAAGAAGGCCCTCGTCGTCGGCGGCGCCACGGACGGGCGCCTGGCCGCCTCGACCATCGGCCTGTCGATGCTGGAGCGCGACCGGCGGGACCTGGCGGCCCGGGTCGCCGACCTCGTCGGCCTCGTCGGGCAGATGGGCAAGCTCCAGGCGGTCGCGCCGGTGCTGCGCCAGGTGGCGCCGCAGGCCGCGCGGCTCGCCGAGGCCTGCGCCCGCTCGGGGCTGCGCCGCGAGGCCCCGCCGGAGGAGACCCTGCGCCACGACGGGCCCCTCCCCGACCTGATCGAGGGCCTGCTGCGGCTGCCCGAGTTCGACGAGGCCCTGGACCGGGCCGCCGAGGACACGGCGCTGAAGGCCCGCGCGCAGGAGAGCGAGGCCGAGCGCTCGGCCCCCGCCCCGGCCGCAGGGCACGGCGCGCGGCTCTCCTCCGACACGGTCGCCTTCCGCGCCGAGCTGGCCCGGCGCAACATCGATGCCGTGCCGGTCTGCGAGCTCGCGGAGATCGTCGATCCGCATTGGGGGCCGGCGCTCGAGGGCCTGCTCGGCCGGGCGCGCGAAGCCCTCGTGGTCGCGCCCGACCGGCTCGAGGAGGCGCTCGGCGTGCTCCAGGGCAACCGCGACCGCTTCAGCCGCTGCATCCTGGTGAAGACGACCGACACCGCCGGCCAGCGGGCGCGCCGTTTCGACGACGGCCCGCTCTCGGTGATCGAGACCGACGACCCGCACGCCGCCGCCTTCCTCGGCGTGCGGCTCGGCGGCTACGATCTCGCCCGCGACGACGCCGAGCTGCGCCGGATGAGCCGCGCCGTGGCGCCGAGCGGGCGCACCACCGCCGGCATGGCCTACTCGGTGACCCGCTCGGTCGACCTGCTGATGACGCGCGGCCAGCGTGGCCCCACCGCCGAAGGCCGGCGCAACCACGAGGTCGCGGTGGCGGAGGCCAAGCGCCTGCGCGGCGAGGCCGTGGTCCTGCGCGAGGCCGCGCGGACGGCGGCGGCGATCCGCGCGCGCATCGCCCGCGGCGTCGAGGATTGCGACGCCCTGCGCGAGGAGATCGACGGGATCGAGGGCCGCAAGCGTACGCTCGCCACCGAGCGCGAGGCGATCGAGAAGCGCGACACCGCCGGCCTCGCCGAGGAGATCAAGGCGCTCACCGCCGAGCGCATCGCCTACCTGCGCGAGCTCTCCGAGGTGCTGGAACCGAAGCTCGACGGCCTGCTCGCCGAGGAGGCCGGGCTGAAGGCGCGGCTCGGGGCCGGGCGCGAGGCGGCGCGTGCCGCCTTCGCCGCCCGCCGCAGCGCCCTGCATAGGCTCGCCAGCGGGGATTGCCTGCGCATCCGCATGGTGCGCGGGCAGGTGTTCTCGGCCGCCCCCGTCCACGCGATCCGCGCGGAGCTGGCCGGGCTGGAGGCGAAGGCGATCTCGGCTGCGGCGTCGGCCGAGCGCAGCCTCGCGCAGGAGGCGGCCGAGAGCGCGCGCTCGCACGGCCGCGCGGCCGAGCGCGACCTCGCCGAGTATTGCGCCCAGTGGCGGATCGACAACCCGCTCGGCCGCGGCGACGGCAACCGCGGCGACCAGCCGGCGACCTTGGGCTATGCCTGGGTCCGGCGCGAGCACGACGAGGTCGAGGGGCACGAGCTGCGCCGCTACCGCGCCCAGGCCGAGCGGGCGACGGACGAGATGCGCCGCCTGATGACGGAGGACCTGCTGACGCGGCTCGCCGACAAGTTCGAGCGGGTGCGCGCGCGGCTCGACGCGCTCAACGAGCGGCTCTCGACCCAGCGCTTCACCGGCCAGACCTACGCCTTCGAGGCCGTGGTCGACCGCCGCTACGCCGCCGTCCACGCGCTGGCGACCGAGGTGGCGCGCTCGCCCGACGCGGCCCAGGCGCTGCTGCCGGACGATGGCGAGGGCCCGATGGCCGCTGCGCTTGCCGAGGTCACCGCCCTGATCTCCGGTGCCGAGGACGCGGCACGCCTGGCCGACTACCGCAACTACTTCGTCTACGAGATCGGGATGCGGGACGGGGCGGGAAACCGCACCACGATGTCGAGCCGGGCGCTGCGCGGATCGGGCGGCGAGGCGCAGGCGCCGTTCTACGTGGCGATCGCGGCCTCGCTCGCCAGCGCCTACTATCCGGGCGACCGGCCGGGCGACGAGAATCCGGGCTTCGGCCTGTGCCTGCTCGACGAGGCGTTCTCGAAGCTCGACGTGCGCAACAGCCAGGCGCTGGTCGATCTCTACGCGGCGTGGGGGCTGCAGCTGCTCATCGCCGCCCCGGAGGACAAGCGCACCACGCTGACCGAGGTGATGGACACCATCGTCACCGTCTACAAGAGCCCGGATCTCGCCTCGGTGCGGATCGAGTCCGAGCACCCGCTGGAGGCGGCCAAGCGTGCGCTGCACGCGATCAATCCGGAGCGGTACGACGACGATCGCGATGCGGCCGAGTAGGCTGCGCGATCGCAATTAGGCACCGCCGGCGCGAGAACGATCGGGAGAACGTCCGGCCAGCGGTGCCAGCCAGACGAGAGGGGGGAACTCATCGAGCCGATTACACCCTAGGGTTTGCTCGGCCGATCGCCATTCACATTTGTGAAAGTGCCGACGACAAAACTCCGGCGTGTCGGACTTATGCACCGTCGCGCATCGTGGGCGGCCGGCGGTCGGCAGCGCGACCGCGCCGCCGCATCGGGCCGGGCGCGGTCGCGTCGCGGAAGCGCCGCCCGTCCGGGGGGCCGGCGCGACGTCTCAGTTCAGGTAGGTGCGGATCCAGTTCGGGGACAGGATCTCGCCCTCGTCCGTGATGATCCAGGGCTGCTTGGCCGGGTCGGTCAGCGCGCCGGCGGCGGCGGCGATCGCCTCGCGCAGGGTGCCGTAGCGCTTGGGCTGCGCCAGCGGCGAGCTTGCCGGCAGGGTGCGCCAGATCGTCAGATCGGCGGGTCGTTCGAGGGCCTCGGTTTCCATCTCACTCTTTTCCTTCCGAAACGGTATCGTCCGTTCAGGCGTCCACGGCCGGCACCAGGGCTGGCCGATCAGGAACGCAGCGTATTTGCCCAGACATCGAAGCATCTCTAAGGCAGCTTCACGATCATTGCGGCACCCTCGTCAGGAACCGGTCATGATTGCGTCGCAAATCGCCCGCGTCGGATTGCCGACCACCGGTGGCAGATCGCGCGCGAACACCTCAGGACTTCGTTTCGTCTTGTCGAAACTGTGGTCTTGAGGAATGACCATTCCGTTAGCGTCTCCGCCGCAGCGCGACGGTGCGGCGCCGCACCTTGACCATTCCCGTGCGAGAACGTTGAAGCGGGCAGGCTGAATGCCACGTTAAGGGTCGACGGATCGCGGGTCGGCCGCGTCGTCGTGCCCGTCGGTCGGAGATCGCGTCATCGTGCCGGATCGTTTCGCGCGCCTCGTGCTGGCCGCCATCCTGGTGCTGCTGGCGCTGTTCGTCGCACAGCCCTACGTCACCGCGTTCCTGTTCTCGCGGGAGGTCCCGCGCGCGGTGACCGCCCGCGGCGACCTCGCACCGGCGGAGGCGACCACCGTCGCGCTGTTCGAGCGGGCGAGCCCTTCGGTGGTGCACGTCTTCGCGCAAGGGGCGGCGCGCGGCGCCGACCTGATGAGCCTCGACGACGAATCCGAGCAGGGCCAGGAGGGCGGCCGGTCAGGCAACACCCAGACCGGGACCGGCTTCGTCTGGGATGCCGGCGGCCACGTCGTCACCAACAACCACGTCGTCCAGGCGGCGATCCAGTCGGGCGGGTCGATCTCGGTGCGCCTGTCCTCGGGCGAGGTGGTCTCCGCGACCGTGGTCGGCGCCGCGCCGGCCTACGACCTTGCGGTGCTGCGGCTCGGCCGGGTGGCGAAGGCGCCGCCGCCGCTCGCCATCGGCACCTCGGCCGACCTGAAGGTCGGGCAGTCCACCTTCGCCATCGGCAACCCGTTCGGGCTCGACCACACCCTCACCACCGGCGTGATCAGCGCGCTCCAGCGGCGCCTGCCGACGAGCGAGGGCCGCGAATTGTCCGGCGTGATCCAGACCGATGCGGCGATCAACCCCGGCAATTCCGGCGGGCCGCTGCTCGATTCCGCCGGCCGGCTGATCGGCGTCAACACCGCGATCTTCTCGCCGTCCGGGGCGAGCGCCGGCATCGGCTTCGCGGTGCCGGTGGACGTGGTCAACCGCGTGGTGCCCGATCTCATCCGCAACGGCCGCGTGCGCAACCCCGGCATCGGCATCATCGCCGGCCAGGAGGCGACCGCCGCCCGGCTCGGCATCGACGGCGTCGTGGTGCTCCGCGTCCTGCGCGGATCGCCGGCCGCCGGCGCGGGCCTGCGCGGGGTCGACCCGCAAACGGGGGCGATCGGCGACGTCGTCGTCGGCGTCGGCGACCGCCCGGTCCACCGCCTGGCCGACCTCACCGCGGCGCTCGAGGCGGCGGGTCTCGGCCAGCCGATCGACCTCGCGGTCGAGCGGGACGGGCGCACCCGCCGCGTGCGCATCACGACGGCGGACGTCGCGGAGAACCGGCCATGATCCCTACCCTCGCCGTGCTGATCGGCCTCGCCGCCGGCCTCTCGATCGCCGCCCCCCTCCCCGCGCCAGCCGCCGAGAGGCCGGCGCGCCCGCGGCTCTGTCCCGAGGACGCGCCGGAGGGCGTACGCCTGCCGCCGCAGCCGGGCTGCGGATCGCGCGAGATCCCGGCGCCGCGGCGCGATTCCGGGTTCCACGAGATCCTTCCGGGCACGGGCATCCGCATCAGCGGGCGCGCGAGTTCCAGCTTCGACATGCGGCGCTAGGCGGATGCTGCTCGTCCTCGGCTTCGCGACGTGTTTCGGCCTGTGGTGGCTCGGCCGGAACGGCGGCCGGCTCGGGCCCAGGCTCACCCCGCGGTCGATCCGGCGTGCCGGCGCCTGGATCGCGATCGGGCTCGCCGCCATCCTGCTGCTGCGCGGCCAGCTCGCCCCGGCCCTGGTCGTCGGGCTCGGCGGCGTCTGGCTGCTCGAAGGGCCGGAGACGCTGGGTTCCCGGCTCAAGCGGCTGCTGGCGTCGATGAAGCCGTCGCCGAGACGGCACCGGACGGCGCGGGTGGATTTCGTCCTGCGCGACGACGGCAGCGTCGGCGACGGCATCCTGCGAGGCGGCCCGCTCGGCGGCCGGCGTCTCGAGAGCCTCGGGCTCGCCGACCTCCGCGCGGTGCTGGCGGTCTGCCGGACGCAGGATCCCGCGGCGGTGGTGCCGCTAGAGGCGTATCTCGACCGCCGGCACGCCGGCTGGCGTGTAGACGCTGAGCGCGATCGCAACGCGGGGCCGCGCCGTCCGGCGCAGCCAGGGACGATGACGCAGGACGAGGCCTATCAGATCCTGGGGCTTGAGCGCGGGGCGACCCCAGAGGCCGTCCGCACGGCTCACCGGACCTTGATGAAGCGCGCCCACCCCGACCAGGGGGGAAGCGCCGAAGGGGCGGCCCGCGTCAACGCGGCCCGCGACAGGCTGACGAACCGACATCGCTGAGACTCCACGCGCGTTGCCAGGGGTGCAGGACGACGTTCGCCGAGGGCGGCGTCCGCCGTCGGCGTCGATGGCGACCGGGACGGCGAAGGCCGCCGGTCGCTGAACGCCACGGTCGAACGGACCGCGGCGCGACGTGAGGGGGATCAGCTGCGGGTGGCGAAGCAGCTGAAGCCGCTGCGCTTCAGGGCGGAGCAGGCATCCTGCGCCGCGTCCTGCTCTTGGAAGCCGGAGAAGCGTGCGCGGTAGAGGGTGGCGCCGCTGTGCTCGACCTTCACCGTGTAGGGCGCGGCCTTCGAGAGGCTGCCGCCGCCCTTCGCCTTGGCGTCGGCCAGCATCGCCTTGGCCTTGCCCTCGTCGTCCATGGCGCCGAGCTGGATCACCCAGGCCGTCGGCACGATCTTCGGGCCGGCGATGGGCTTCGGCGCCTCGGCGCGGGCGATCGGGCCGTCGGCCGACGCGATGCGCTGATCGGATTTGCGTGCGCCGCCCGGGAACGCGGCCTGTCCCGTCGCGGGTGCGGCGTAGGCCTGCGCCGCCTTCGGCAGGGGCTGCGCGCCGGCCTTGAAGGCGCCGGCGCTGCCGGGGGTCGCGGTCGAGCGCCGCGGCGCGATGTCGAGGGGCTGGCCGGCATCGGTCGAGTTCGTGGTCTCGACCTCGTCGTCCTCGGCCGAAGCCAGCTGCGTCCGGGTCCGCGAGACCGCGTCGGCGACGACCGCCGGCCGGGCGCGCTCGGCGACCTCGACGGTCGGCGGCGCCTGGCGGGCGCCGGCATAGGCACGCGGCAGGCTGGCGCGGACGAGGTCGGCCATGATCCGGTCGCGGCTGGCGCCCGACTTGCCGCCGAGCACGATCGCGACGATCTGGCGGTCGTCGGACTTGGCCGCCGTCATCAGGTTGAAGCCGGAATCGCGGGTGTAGCCGGTCTTGATGCCGTCGACGCCCTCGACGTTGCCGAGCAGGTGGTTGTGGTTGCCGATCGTCCGGCCGCGGAAGGCGAAGGACCGGGTCTGGAAGTAGCGGTAGTAGCGCGGGAAGCGGTCCTGGATCGCGCGCGCCAGCACGGTGAGGTCGCGGGCCGTCGTCACCTGCTCGGAATCGGGAAGGCCCGAGGCGTTGGCGTAGTGCGTGCGGCTCATGCCGAGCGCGTGCGCCTTGGCGGTCATCAGCTCGGCGAACCGCTCCTCGGAGCCGGCGATGTTCTCGCCGATGGCGCAGGCCACGTCGTTGGCCGACTTGGTGACGATCGCCTTGATCGCGTCCTCGACGGCGATGGTCTGGCCGGGCCGCAGGCCGAGCTTCGACGGCGCCTGGGCTGCGGCATGGGCCGAGATCGTCAGCTCGGAATCGAGGGCGAAGCGCCCCTTCTCCATCTGCTCGAACAGCATGTAGAGGGTCATCACCTTGGTGATCGAGGCCGGGTGCCGGATCGCGTCCTCGTTCACCGCGTGCAGCGTGCGGCCGGACTTCACGTCGACCACCATCGCGGCGTAGGGCGGATTGTAGCCGCCGCCGGGGCGGACGTGGCGCCCGTGGCGGCGCGCCTCGGCGGGAGACGCCAGCGCGGTCAGGACCGCGGCGGCGGCGAGCGCGGCCGAGATCGTGGGCACGGTCCGGGAGCGACGGGAAACGCTACGCATCACGACTCATTGCCCTCGACAGACCGGCCACGGCCAGTTTGCATCGCACTATTCAGCTCGGACATGCCCTGCGGCGTGGCCCGATCACGTCTGTCAAACACGCTACGGCGATGCAGTTACAGCGCGGTTAATGGAGCCGACGACATTCGACGCATCACTTTTGCATCGCAACACGGATTGACGGCTGATGCTGCAGTGCACAAATGTGACGGGCCGTAGCCGTTCGGGCCGGACGACGGTGGCACCCCGATTGTTCGCGGGCGCGCGGTCGAGGCCGTGGCGCCGCAGGAGATCCTTCATGACCCCATCCTACGCCCCGGCCGCCGACGCGGTCCGCAACGGCCTCGACGGCGCGAAGGCCGGCGCCGCGGCGCTGAGCCAGAGCGTCGGCGCCGCCGCCCGCACCAGCCAGACCATCGGCATCGAGTGGATGGACTTCCTCAAGCAGGTCAGCGCCGAGGTCACCGCGACCACGGAAAAGGTCGTGAAGGCCGGCAGCCCGGCCAAGGCGATCGAGATCCAGAGCGCGTTCGTGAAGACCTCCGGCGAGCTCTGGATGGCGCGCGCGGCGACCTTCCGCGACCTCTACGCCACGCTGGCCCAGGACATGGCGAAGCCGTTCACGACGCTGGTCGGCCGGTCCGCCACGGCGGCGGCGGCGCGAACCCCCGCCTGACCCGTTTGCGGGTGCGGCGGCCCGCTCCCGGACAGTTGCGCGCAGACGACTGGCGAAACCGAATCCCGCCGCCTAGATTGGCTCAGACGCGGCCGGGCCCGTCGCAGCGACGCGACAAGCCCCGGCCGGCACGAAGGAGCCGGTTCCATCACGATGACAGACGTCCCGATGCGGGGCACCGCTCATCCCCACGACTCGACAGGCCGGCCTTCGCTCGAGGCGGTGCGGTTCACGACGACCGCCTCGGACCCCGGGGACCCGGGCGGCGACGATCGCTCGAATACGGCGATCATCACCCGTACCAAGCCGAAGACCAAGCGGCCGAGCCTGTATCGGGTGCTATTGCTCAACGACGACTACACGCCGCAGGATTTCGTCGTGCTGGTGGTCGAGCGTTTCTTCAACAAGACCCACGAAGACGCCTACCAGATCATGATGCACGTGCATCATAACGGCGTCGGAGAATGCGGGGTGTTCACCTACGAGGTCGCCGAGACCAAGGTGACGCAGGTCATGGACTTTGCGCGCAAACACCAACATCCTCTGCAGTGCGTTATGGAAAAAAAGTAGGCTCACGCAGCACAAAGGCTCGAGCATTGCCCAGCTTCTCACGCAGCCTTGAACAAGCTCTCCACCGCGCCCTGGCGCTAGCCGGCGAGCGCCGGCACGAATACGCCACGCTGGAGCATCTGCTCCTGGCGCTGGTCGACGACCAGGACGCCGCCGCCGTCATGAGGGCCTGCAACGTCGAGATCGACACGCTGAAGCGCAGCCTCGTCGAGTACGTCGACACCGAGCTTTCCAACCTCACCGGGGACGGACGCCAGGACGCCAAGCCCACGGCCGGCTTCCAGCGCGTGATCCAGCGCGCGGTGATCCACGTGCAGTCCTCGGGCCGCGAGGAGGTCACCGGCGCCAACGTGCTGGTGGCGATCTTCGCCGAGCGCGAGAGCCACGCCGCCTACTTCCTGCAGGAGCAGGACATGACCCGTTACGACGCGGTCAACTACATCAGCCACGGCATCGCCAAGCGCCCCGGCGCCTCCGAGGCGAAGCCGGTGCGCGGGGCCGACGACGAGGGCTCGAACGAGCGCCCGAGCGACGACGGCGAGAACCGCACGAAGAAGAAGGGCGACGCCCTCGACGCCTACTGCGTCAACCTCAACAAGAAGGCCCGCGACGGCAAGGTCGACCCGCTGATCGGCCGCGAGAGCGAGGTCCAGCGCACGATCCAGGTGCTGTGCCGCCGGCAGAAGAACAACCCGCTGCTGGTCGGCGATCCCGGCGTCGGCAAGACCGCGATCGCGGAAGGGCTCGCCCGCAAGATCGTGCAGAAGGAGGTGCCGGAGGTCCTGGCCGACGCCACCGTGTTCTCCCTCGACATGGGCACGCTGCTCGCCGGCACGCGCTACCGCGGCGACTTCGAGGAGCGCCTGAAGCAGGTGATGAAGGAGATCGAGGCGCACCCGAACGCGGTGCTCTTCATCGACGAGATCCACACCGTGATCGGCGCCGGCGCCACCTCCGGCGGCGCGATGGACGCCTCGAACCTGCTCAAGCCCGCGCTCGCCGCCGGGACCCTGCGCTGCATCGGCTCGACCACCTACAAGGAGTACCGCCAGTACTTCGAGAAGGATCGCGCCCTGGTGCGTCGCTTCCAGAAGATCGACGTCGCCGAGCCGTCGATCCCGGACGCGATCGAGATCGTGAAGGGCCTGCGGCCCTATTACGAGGAGTTCCACAAGCTCAAGTTCACCACCGAGGCCGTGAAGGCCGCGGTCGAGCTGTCGGCGCGTTACATCAACGACCGCAAGCTGCCCGACAAGGCGATCGACGTGATCGACGAGACCGGCGCGTCGCAGATGCTGGTGCCGGAGGCGCGCCGCAAGCGCGTGATCGGCATCAAGGAGATCGAAGCGACGATCGCCACGATGGCGCGCATCCCCCCGAAGACCGTGTCGAAGGACGACGCGGTGGTGCTCCAGCATCTCACCGAGAACCTGAAGCGCGTCGTCTACGGCCAGCCCAACGCCATCGATGCGTTGACCTCGGCGATCAAGCTGGCGCGCGCCGGCCTGCGCGACCCGGACAAGCCGATCGGCTCCTACCTGTTCGCGGGACCGACCGGCGTCGGCAAGACCGAGGCCGCCAAGCAGCTGGCGTCGTCGCTCGGCGTCGAGATGCTGCGGTTCGACATGTCGGAATACATGGAGCGCCACACGGTCTCGCGCCTGATCGGCGCACCGCCCGGCTATGTCGGCTTCGACCAGGGCGGCCTGCTCACCGACGGGATCGACCAGCACCCGCACTGCGTGCTACTGCTCGACGAGATCGAGAAGGCGCATCCGGACCTGTTCAACATCCTGTTGCAGGTGATGGACCACGGCAAGCTCACCGACCACAACGGCAAGCAGGTCGATTTCCGCAACGTGATCATCATCATGACCACGAACGCAGGCGCGTCCGACCTCGCGAAGTCGGCCTACGGCTTCACACAGGCCAAGCGCACGGGCGACGACGTGGAGGCGATCAACAAGCTGTTCGCACCGGAATTCCGCAACCGGCTCGATGCGATCATCTCGTTTGGCCACCTGCCGAAGGAGGTCGTAGCCAAGGTCGTCGACAAGTTCGTGCTCCAGCTCGAGGCGCAGCTCGCCGATCGCAACGTCACGATCGAGCTGTCGGACGAGGCGCGCGCGTGGCTGGTCGAGCACGGCTACGACGATGCGATGGGCGCCCGCCCGATGGCGCGGCTGATCCAGTCGAGCATCAAGACGCAGCTCGCCGACGAGGTGCTGTTCGGCAAGCTGAAGAACGGCGGCGCGGTCCGCGTCATCGTGCGCAAGCCCGAGGATGCGGAGGCGAAGGCCGGCGGCAAGGAGACGCTGGGCTTCGAGTTCCCGGCCGGCCCCGTGGTGCCGAAGCCCGAAGCGGACGTGACCAACGCGGTCAAGAAGCACAAGCGCGCCAAGCCCCGGGCCGCGGCCCGCAAGAAGACGCCCAAGGACGACAAGGGCGGCAATTCGGGTGGCGGCGGCGTCCGCACGGTGCCGAAAGTCCCCCTCGTCCGGGCTTGACGCCGGAGTGACGTGAGCCCGATCGACCTGGCCCCGGAGCGCGCCTCGCGCTCCGGGGCCTTGCGCATGACGGCGAATGCGGCTTTCAGGTTCGCGGACGATTGCACCATGGACGCGGCGGCCGACCGTCGCCGCGAAGGATCGAGCGGGCGTGACGATGAGCGAACTGCATGAGGGCCCCCTCCTGCCCGTCGATCAGCCCACGGCGGCGCCCGCCCGACCGAAGCCCGTCACCCGACGCGAGGAGCGCCGCCGCCGCCGGACCCGCCGCCGCCGCGGCGAGGAGATCCTGGCCTGGGTGCTGGTGCCGCTGATCTGCCTCGGGATCTACTGGGGCATCAATGCCGGCTTCGAGTTCATGGGAACCTCGCCGGGCCAGGTCTGGGACCAGCTGATGCAGGTCAAGGCGATGATGGAGAAGCGCGCCTGATCGCGTCGCTCCGGTCGCCGCACGCACTCGCGCGAACGGAGCCGTCATGTCCCTCACCCGTCGCGCCGCGCTGATCGGCGCCCTCCTCGCGACTCCGGTCGTAAGGGCGGCCGGTCGCGACGGTCCGGTGATCGTCGTCGGCGCCGGCGCGGCCGGGCTCGCGGCCGCCGACATCCTGCGCCAGGCCGGGCGTCCCTTCACCGTGATCGAGGCGCGCGACCGCATCGGCGGTCGCGCCCATACCGAGCTCGGGCTCGGACTGGACTGTCCCTTCGATGCCGGTGCCGAGTACGTTCACTGGGCCGAGCGCAATCCCTGGCGCGCCGTCGCCGAACGCGAGAACGTGCGGATCGCCGGGCAGGAAGGCTGGGCGCGGATCCTGTTCGTCGACGGGCGCCCGGCGACCGTGACCGAGCGCAACCGACGCCGCGCCGCCTTCTCCGGCCTCGACGCCGCCCTGAAGCCGGTGGACGGCCCCGACCGGTCGCTCGCCGAAGCCGCCGCCGCGGCCGGACCGGACATGGCGCAGGCGGCGGCGGGCCTTGCCCGGCTGTCGCTCGGCGAGGAGCCCGAGCGCGTCTCGGTGCTCGACTACGACCGGCTGTGGTCCGGCACCGATCTGTGGCTCGACGGCTACGGCAGCCTTGTCCGCCGCCGCTTCGCGACGATGCCGGTCTCCCTCGGCACGGCCGCGACCGCCATCGATTGGACCGGCGAGGGCGTGCGGGTGACGACGCCCGGCGGCACGCTCGACGCCGCGGCGGTGATCCTCACCGTTCCGGTCGGCGTGCTGGCCGCGGGCACGATCCGCTTCACGCCGGACCTGCCGGCCCCGACGCGGGATGCGCTCGGCGGCCTCGGCATGGGCGCCTACAGCAAGGTCGGCCTCCGGCTCGATCCCGCCCGGATCGACCTGAAGGCGGTGGGGGACGCAGTGTCCGTGGCGCACCGCGGCGACCAGGACCGGACGATCTACTTCGAGGTCTCGCCGTTCGACCGACCGCTCGCGGTGGCCAACATCGGCGGCGACGGATCCCGTGCCCTGTGCGAGCTCGGCGAAGCGGCGGCCGTCGCCGAGGTCACGGACCGGCTGGTGGCGATCCTCGGCACGCAGGCGCGCGGCGCCGTGACGGCAGGCAAGCTTGCCGGCTGGTGGACCGATCCGCATGCGCGCGGCAGCTACGCGATCGCCCATCCCGGCCATGCCGACGCCCGGACCGCCCTGCAGGCGGCGATCGGCGACCGCATCTTCCTCGCCGGCGAAGCCTATGCGGGCGGCGGCGCCATGACGGTCGGCGGCGCGACCCTCGACGGCGAACGCGCCGCGCGGGCCGTCCTGCGGATGCTGGGCTGAGGGGGATCGGACGCGGATCTTGCGTGCGGATCGGGGTGCAGGCCCTCTCCCCTGCGGGAGAGGGGGGCGTGACGTGCGACGCTCTCGCAAGAACCGTCGAGCCGCCCCCTATCCCAAGCGCAGGGCATGCACCGAGAACAACCTCTCGGGGTCGGTCCACACCGTGACCGGCGACCACCCGGCCTCCGCCGCCAAGGCGCGAAAACCGTCGAGCGTGTACTTGTAGCTGTTCTCGGTGTGGATCGTCTCGCCCTCGGCGAAGGCGAAGGCGTGTCCGGCCACCGTCACCGTCTGGTCGGCGCGGCTCACGAGATGCATCTCGATCCGCGAGGCCGCGCGGTTGAACACCGCCCGGTGCGCGAACGCGGCGGCGGCGAAGGTGCCGGACAGGTCGCGATCGATCCGGGTCAGCAGATTGAGGTTGAACGCCGCGGTCACGCCGGCCGCGTCGTCGTAGGCCGCCTCGAGCACCGCGGCGTCCTTGACGAGGTCGACGCCGACGACGAGCGTCGCGCCCTCCCCCAGCACGTCGCCGAACTGGCGCAGCAGGCGGGCGGCCTCCGCGGGCTCGAAGTTGCCGATGGTCGAGCCCGGGAAGAACCCGGCGCGCGGCGCGTCGCCGAGGTCGTGCGGCAGGGCGAAGGGCTGGGTGAAGTCGGCGGCGATCGGCGCGATGCGCAGGGCGGGATGATCGCCCTGGAGCGCGGCCGCCTCGCTGCGCAGGAACGTCTCCGACACGTCGACCGGGACGTAGGCCGCGAGGTCCGGCATGTGCCGGAGCAGGCGACGGACCTTCACGGTCGAGCCGCTGCCGAACTCCACCAGCGCGGCGCCGCGCGGCAGGGCGGCGGCGATCTCGGCGCCTCGCATGTCGAGGATGCCGAGCTCGGTCCGGGTCGGGTAGTATTCCGGCAGCCGCGTGATCTGCTCGAACAGGTCGGACCCGACGGCGTCGTAGAAGTACTTCGCCGGCAGGGTCTTCTGCGGCTTCGCGAACCCGGCCAGCACGTCTTCGAGGAACGCCCGGTCGTCGGGCAAGTGGGCGAGCGGCGTCGCGTCTGCGAAGACGGGCTTGATGGTCACGCGCGGTACTCCGAGATGCGACGTCAGGCGCGGGACTGCGCCAGGCGCAGGCCCGTGAATTGCCAGCGCTGATGCGGATAGAAGAAATTGCGGTACGGCAGCCGCGCATGACCCTCCGGCGTCGCCACCGACGAGCCGCGCAGCACGAACTGGTTCGACATGAACTTGCCGTTGTACTCGCCGAGTGCGCCCGGCAGCGGGCGGTATCCCGGGTAGGCGGTGTAGGCGCTGCGGGTCCATTGCCAGACGAGGCCGAACGCGTCGTCGAGTCTGCCATCGCGGGCGGCGACCTCCCATTCGAACTCGGTCGGCAGGTCGCGCCCGGCCCAGCGGGCGTAGGCATCCGCCTCGTAGTAGCTGACGTGGGTGACGGGCTGCGCCGGATCGATCGGGCGCCGGCCGCCGAGCGTCATGCAGGTCCAGCCCGGCTCGCCCGGCTGCCAGTAGCCCGGCGCCTCCCAGCCCTCGGCCTGCGCCGCGAGCCAGCCGTCGGACAACCACAGGTCGGGGCGGGAATAGCCGCCATCTTCCATGAAGCGCAGCCAGTCGCCGGTCGTGACGAGCGCCCGGTCGATCGACACGGGCAGGACCAGGCTGTCGTGCCGGGGATGCTCGTTGTCGAACGAGAACCCGTCGCCGGCATGGCCGACCTGATGGATGCCGTGGGCCAGGTCGATCGTGCCGGAACGATTGGCCGCCTTCGGGAAACGCCATTCGGCGTCGTAGACCGGATGCAGCGGGTTCTGCGCGAAGGCGTGCAGGATGTCGGTGAGCAGCAGCTCCTGGTGCTGCTGCTCGTGGAACAGCCCGATCTCGAGGATCGGCAGGATCGCCTCGAGCGCGCCCGGCGCGGCCTGCGCCAGCAACGTCTCGACCGCGCGGTCGATGTGCGCGCGGTAGCCGGCGATCTCCTCGGTGGTCGGCCGGGTGATCAGCCCGCGCATCACCCGCGGCTGACGTGGGCCGGCGGCGACATAGTACGAGTTGAACAGGTAATGCAGGCGCTCGTCATGGATGCGGTAGCCCGGCAGGTGCTCGCGCAGCAGGAACTGCTCGAAGAACCATGTCGTGTGCGCGCGATGCCACTTGGTCGGGCTGGCATCGGCCATCGATTGGACCTGCTGATCCTCCGGCGACAGCGGCGCGGCACGGCGCTCGGTCTCGGCACGGACGAAGCGGAAGGCGGCGATCCAGGCGTCCCGGTCCACCGGCCGGGCGGAGACGGGCGGCGGCGGGAAGGCCTGAGCGGGCGCGTCCGTCTCGCGAAGTGTCGCCGTCGCAGCCATGCTGGTCCTCCCGTCGTCCGCTGATCCGCCGGTCGCGGTTGATGGAGATATGGCCGAAGGCGCAGCCGACAACGGCAGCGCGACGATTCAGTTCGCAATAGGCTCACCGACGCCGGCCGACGCGCCGCAAGTCTGTGTAGAGCGGGGCCGCTTGACGCGGTTGATCGATCCCCGAGCCTTTTTGCAGCCGCAGTGAGATGGCCTTAACCCTCTCGTCCAAGACTGCGGGGCTCTGATGCTGGGGTACGCGTTCTGATGCGGATCGATCTGATGGCCGGAGCGAGCCTGTCGGCGGCGGCTTTGCGCGCGGCGCCCGAGCCCACCATCCTGGTGTTCGACTCGGGCCTCGGCGGCCTGACGGTGCTGGAGCAGGTGCGCCGAGCCCGGCCCGACGCGCGCTACGTCTACGCTGCGGACGACGCGGCCTTTCCCTACGGCCGGCTCTCGGAATCGGTCCTGGTCCAGCGCGTGCTCGACGTGATGGCGCGCCTGATCGCGACGCACCGGCCCGACCTCGTCGTCATCGCCTGCAACACCGCCTCGACGCTGGTGCTGCCGGCCCTGCGCCAGCGCTTCCCGACGCCGTTCGTCGGCGTGGTGCCGCCGATCAAGCCGGCGGCCGAGACCAGCCGCTCACGCCTCGTCACGCTGCTGGCGACCCCCGGCACCGTCGCGCGCTCCTACACGCGCGACCTGATCATGACCTATGCCGAGGCCTGCTCGGTGACCTCGATCGGCTCGGCGAACCTCGCCAACTACGCCGAGGCGGAACTCGCCGGCACGCCGGTGGACGACGCGGCGATCGCCGCCGAGATCGCACCGTGCTTCGTCACGGCCGAGGACGGCCGGCGCACCGACGTCGTCTGCCTCGCCTGCACCCATTACCCGCTGCTGCGCGCCCGCTTCGAGCGGCTCGCGCCCTGGCCCGTCACCTGGATCGATCCGGCGCCCGCCATCGCGCGCCGGGTGACGCAGCTCCTCGGCAGCACCCCGCGCGATGCGCGCTCGGACGAGGGCCCGGTGCTCGGCGCCTTCACCGGCGGCGCGACGCTCACGGATGCGCTGCGCGCCTCGCTCGACCGGCGCGGCATCCCGTCGATCGGCGTCGACCCGATGCCGCTGACGCTGCAGTAGCGCCGCGCCGCCGCCTGGCCGGCGAGACCGGCGGGGCGCGCGACCGCAAGTAATCCGTCGATCAGTGCTGCGCCGCCACGGAGCCGGGCCGCGGTCGCTCGGCGAGCGGTCGCCGGCGCAGCCCCGCCGCCTTGCAGGCCGCGAAGGCGAAGGCGGCGCCGAGCCCGAGCAGCGCGAGATCGAACCCGTAGAACGCCGCGTCGCCGGCCCGCAGGCTCGCGAGCAGGTGGCGCCCGGTGGCGAGCCCGCCGACGACCGGCACGGCGGCGAGCAGCGCGGCCGCGGTCGCGAGCATCGCGGTCCATCCGGTTCGCGGCGGCAGGGCCAGCGGCACCAGCGTGGCCAGGATCCAGGCGCCGAAGAAGACCGTCACCTCGGCCTCCTTGCGCTCCGCCATCCCGAGCGGGAGCAGGCGGTTGGCCAGGAAGTAGCCGGCGATGGCGATCGGCAGCCCGGCGATGGTGCCGACGTTGAGCGCCTGCACCAGCCGCATCCCGAGATGCGCCCGCGTCGCGGTGCCGGGCTTGGGCACCCGCGCCACCGTCCAGAGGATCAGCCCGGTCGCCACCATGGCCGCGCCCATCGCGCCGCTGAGGAAGAACAGCACGCGCAGGGCCGGCCCGGCGAAATGCGCCTCGTGCAGGCCGACCATCGCGGTGAAGGTGCCGGCGGCGGGCTTCATCGCGCCCAAGGTCTCGATCACCGCGCCGCTGGTGCCGTCGAACGCCACCTGCGGATGGCGGTGCCTCAGGCCATGCGGCTCCTCGAACACCGCCACGACCGTCGCGTTGGCGTCGCCCGGGTTCTGCACGGTGATCCGCTCCAGCGGCTCGGCGTTCATCGCGAGCGCGCGCTCGACCATCGGGCCGAACGGGGCGAGCGGCGGGCGGGCGGGCGGCGGTGATCTGGCCGGATTCGGCGAAGAAGGCCTGCGCGTCGCCGCGATAGGCGGTGGTGACGCCCCAGGGCATGTACATCAGCGCCAGCGTCACGATCCCCGTATAGGTGATCATCAGGTGGAACGGCAGCGCCAGCACCCCGGTCACGTTGTGCGCGTCGAGCCAGCCGCACTGCGCCGACTTGGCGTGACGGCGGAAGGTGAACAGGTCGACGAAGATCCGCCGGTGGGTGACGATCCCGGAGACCAGCGCGACGAGCATAATCATCGCGCAGATTCCGACGATCCAGCGGCCCCAGAGCGGCGCCATGCTGAGCTCGAAGTGGAAGCGGTAGAGGAAGTCGCCGCCGCGGGTGTCGCGGACGGCGACCGCGGCGCCGGTCGCGGGATCGAGCATCGCCTGGCCCGGCGGGGTGCCGGGCTTGCGGCGCCAAAACAGGTCGAGGGTCGGCCGGTCCGGGCTCGGCAGGGTGATGAACCAGCTGCGCGCGCCCTTCGCCTGCGCCTCGAGATAGGCGCGGGCGAGGTCGGCGGCGTGCCCGAGGGCGACCGGGCTCAGCGGAGCCCCGGCCCTCAGTTCCGGCCGCATCCATTGCGAGATCTCCGAGCGGTAGTAGCTCGCCGTGCCGGTGACGAAGACGGAAAACAGCACCCAGCCGACGACGAGGCCGGACCAGGCGTGCAGCCACGCCATCGATTGCCGGAAGCCGTTGCGCATGGTTTCGCGTCCTACCAGCGGTAGCGGAGCGTGGCGTAGACCGTGCGCGGCAGCCCGTAATAGCAGCTGGTGTAGCCGTTGCAGCCGCTGACGTAGGTGTCGTCGAGCAGGTTGTTGGCGTTCAGTTGCATCGAGAAGCCGGCCAGCGTCGGGTCGAGGTTCTTCAGGTCGTAGGAGACCACGGCGTCGACCAGCATGCTTTCCGGCACCTTGAAGGTGTTGGCCGCGTCGCCCCAGGACGGGCCGAGATAGCGGACGCCGCCGCCGACCTCGAGGCCGAGCATCGGCCCGTCGAGGAAGCGGTAGGTCGCCAGAAGCGAGGCGGTGGAATCCGGCACCAGCACCGGGCGGCGCCCCTGCAGCGGCACCGTCTGGCCGGGCGCGAGGTCGTTGGCGGTCCGGCCGTCGTCGCGGACGTTGCGGATGTCGAGGAGCGAGAAGCCGCCGATCAGGGTCACGCCTTCGGTGAGGTTCGCCCGCGCCTCGAACTCGACGCCCTGTACGCCGACCTCGCCGGTCTGCAGCACGAAGCCGGTGGGGCGGCCGAGCGTGGTGTCGGCCGTCGTCCGGTTCGACTGGCGGATGTCGAAGAATGCGGCGGTGAGGAGGATGTCGGTGCCCGGCGGCTGGTACTTGATACCGGCCTCGTACTGGTCGCTGAGCTGCGGGTCGGGCACCCGCCCGACGGTGCCGAAGGCGGTGTCGAACACCCGGCCGGCGACGATCGGCTCGAAGGCCTGGCTGTAGGACACGTACGGCGCGACGCCGGACTGGAACAGGTAGAGCAGGCTCGCCCGGCCCGTGAAGGCGTCGGAGGCCGCGTCCTGCAGCGTCAGCGTGCTTCCCGTCGCGGTGAACGACCGGGTCGGGCCGGTCTGGCGGGCGACGTCGTAGCGCCCGCCCAATGTCAGGATCAGGCCGTCGACCTTCATCTGATCCTGGAAGTAGACGCCGGTCTGCTGCGCGTCGACGCGCGAGGTCGTGTTGATGGCCGGGAACGGGATGTTCATTTCGTAGTTCGGCGCGAGCGCGTTCAGGTCCGGCGCGTTCGGGAACGGCGTCCCGCTGGCGCGCGTGCTGAAGGTGCGGTGGTCGACGCCGAGGAGCGCCGTGTGGGCGATCGGGCCGGTGTCGAAGTTGGCCACGACGTTCGAATCCATCGTGTAGGCTTCGGCCGCGACGATGTTGCCGATGACGGCGCGCGGCAGCAGCGGGCCGGTGGCGAACGGGCCGTTGCGGGGGCTGAACGCGCTGTAGACGCTGCGGTAATCGCCTTGCGTCCGCAGGTAGCGCCCGGCCGAGTGGAAGCGCAGGTTCTCGTTGAAGCGGTGGTCGAAGAGGTACTCGATCGACGCTTGGGTCCGGTCCGAGCGCTCGATGTTGCGGTCGCCGTCGTAGAAGTTCACCGGCAGTCGCCCGATCACGCCGCTGCCGAAGTTGCGCGGAAACACGGTGCCCACCGCCGGGAAGCCGCCGTAAAAGCCGGAGAACGGATCGCGCTGGTAGTTGCCGATGATCGTCAGCTGGGTGTCGGTGGAGGGCCGCCAGGTGACGCTCGGGTTGATCAGGGCGCGATCGACCCGCGTCGTGTCCACCGGGCCGTCCCCGTTCCAGCCCGCGCCGACGATGCGGTAGGCGAACTGGTCGGCGAGCCAGGGCACCTCGGACTGGATCGGGCCGCCGACGTCGATGCCGCCGCGCACCTCGTTGAAGCCGCCGCCCTGGACGAAGACCTCGCCGTGGCGGACGAATTGCGGGACCTTCGAGACGAGGTTGACGATGCCGCCCGGCCCCGACTGCCCGTAGAGCACCGAGGCGGGCCCCTTGATCACGTCGACCCGCTCGAGGCGGTAAGGATCGATCGTCGCGTTGGCGTCGCGGCTGGCGATCAGCGCCATGCCGTCGAGAAAGACCGGCGCGTTGAAGCCGCGGATCAGGAACTGCTCGAGCCGGGTCGAGCCGGCGCCGCCGCGCTGCTCGGTCGTGACGCCGGGCGTGTAGCGCAGGGCCTGGTTGATGGTGAGCGCGTTCTGATCCTCGATCTGCTTGCGCCCGATCACCGAGATCGACTGCGCCGTCTCCACGATCGGCGTGTCGGTCTTCGTGGCGACGGTGCTGCGGCTGGCGACGTAGCCGGGCACGGCACCGGACGCGCCGCCGGGACCGTAGAGCGATCCGCCGAGGCTGCGGCCGGCGCCCTCGCCGGTGACGCTCAGCTCGCCGAGCTCGATGTCGGTCGTCTGCGCGGGCTGGGCCGAGGCGGAGGACGCGACCGAAATCGCGCATGTCGTCGACAGAAGAGCGACGATCAGAGCGCTGCGGCACCGACGTGCGGACGCGGACCGCACGACGGACGGACAGTAATGAATCATCTTGCCGACCCTAGACGCGACACGAAACAGCAGAGACCCGCCGCGTTGACTTGCGCATCACGGCGGCGTGATCGGGTTATCGGTAAGTTCTCGCGGCAACACAATTTCTATCTTATGGAAACATTCCAGGGTAACTTCGAAACGTTCCAGGCTGGAACGGGGTGTCGGGCGGCGGCCAGCCTCGCGCCCCTAGGGGACCAGCCCGTTTCGGCACCGTTTCCATGGAGGAGACCAGCGGCACCGCTCCACAACTCACGATGAAAACCGAGCGGCCGTTGTGACCGATCGGTAACACCCCACGGTTGCGACGCCGCGAAGGATCGTGTCAGGCCGGGACCGTCATCCGGCTCGGATGGACCCAGGCACCGAGCGTCTCGGTCCGGTCCTGCGACAGGATCTCGGGGGGCACGTCGGAGACCGGCACCGCTTCGGGGCGTTCGGCGCCGAAGGCCGCGAGCGCCGCGCGGGTCTCCGGATCGTGGCAGGCGCGGTCGAACGCGGCGCGGTCGAGGCAGGCGAGGCGCCCCGCCTCGAAACGGGCATAGACCCGGCCCGAGCCGGCCTCGGCGAAGCGGACCGAGCGCAGCCGCCGGGCGCATTGGCGCAGGAAGCCGGTGTTCCGTTCCGGCGCCAGGGCTGCGGCGTCGGGATAGACCTCCGCCGGCGAGAGCGCGTCGATGTTGATCTTGGTGTAGCGCGCGATGTCGATGAGGCAGCCGGCATCGAGCACGGTGAGGTCGCCGTTCTCGCCGAAGGCGACCGTGCGCGGGCGCTCGCCCTGCGGCACGCTGTTGTCGAGGAACTCGTAATGCACCTGCTTGCCGGCCTTGGCCGCCCAGGTGAAGAACAGCTCCGGCATCCCGGTGAACGCCTCGACGTTGTGGGCGAGAAGATCGTCCACCGCCTTGTAGCGGCCGAAGATCCGCCCGCGGATCCAGGCGCGCTCGACGGTGGCGTCGGGCGGCGTGATCATGAACAGCATGAAGACGCGGTGGCCGAAGCGGGTCAGCAACTGGCTGCCGTCCTGCGTGCGCGAATCCGCGTTGAAGCTATCGAACCGGAACCGGTCGATCAGCAGATGCGACATCCGCCCCTCGCGGGCCTTGCGCGCCATGTAGCGATCGAGCTTGCGGTCGACGATCTCGACCTCGTGGCCCGTGAGCGTGCCGGCATAGCCGATCGCATCGCCGATCGAATCGTAGTCGAGCAGGAACTTGCGCCAGATGTCGGGGGTGATCACCGCGAAATCAGACCAGGATTCGCCGAGCCGCCGGGCCAGCGCCCGCTGGAGCGGACGCATCGTGCTCTTGCCCGAGGCGGAGGCGCCCTTGACGTTCATCACGATCGGCGCGGCCTGCGCACGGACCGGAACGTAGCCCTCCCGCGCCACGGCCTCGGCGAACCACGGCTCGATCAGGCAGCCGATCCGGCGGCTGCCCTCGTCGTTGGCGACGAGCGTCGTCGCGAGGTTCGCGAGCAGGGCGCGGTCGCCGACGAGCTTGCCGCGATGACGGACGATCCCCGACGCGACCTTGTGCAGGGCGGCGCTCGCCGCAAGCTCGAGCGCGTTTTCGCTGGCCGCGGCGCGGACGCACCATGCGGCGCAATGGGCGAGCGCGCGCTCCTCCGTGGATCGCGCGTCGTCGGCGACGGGGGCCGGCGGCGCCGCGAGGCCGAGCACGTGCCGCCAGGTTCTCGGCGGAGGGGGCGGCGGCGCGGGCGGCGCGAAAGCCGCGTCGAGTTCCGCGGCGATCCGGGCGCGCGCCTCGTCCGCCACGGCGCGAAGGGTCTCGGCGATCCGGTCCGCATGCGGCGCGATCGCGGTCGCGAGGATGTGGGCGACGATCGCGCGGAAGTTGACGCCGAGATCGCCGTAGGTCTCGCCGACGGGGACCGAGAGGTCGGCCATCACCCGGATCAGCAGCTCGTGCACGACGAGGCGATCCGGCCGGAAGGCGACGATCTCCGGCATCGGCAGGCCCGAGAAGGCGGAAAGCTCCATCGCCTCGGCGAGGGGCGTCGCGACGTTCTCGGGGCGGTACAGGGTCGTCAGCGGCAGGAAACGCCGCGGCAGCGTCGATTCGATGCCGGGATTCCACGGCCCGCGCCCGACGAGGCCGTCGTCCGGCAGGGCGTAGCCGGCCGGTGCCGCCGAAGCGCTCATCGCATCACGACGCGGGTCCGGCTCAGGCCGCCTCGGCCGGGGCCCGGAACAGGCTGGCGCAGCCGGAGCCGCGATGCATGCTCAGGATCGAGGCCCGGTCGATCTCGGGATGCGCCGCGAGCACGTGCCGGACGCAGTCCACGACCTTCTCGTACTGTGCCGCCTCGTAGTTCCGCTCGAGCGGACTGACGGCGATGTAGGTCTCGACCACCAGCACGCGCTCGGCGCGCTCCTGCGTGACCTCGACGGCGATCCAGGACGACTTGATGAGGCGGGAACTCGAAAGCATGGGCGTACCTCCGTTGGTCTTCGCTCGTTGATCGAGCGTCGTTTGAGCGGGAGGATGAACCCGTATCCTGCCCGTGCCAAGTGCCTTGCTGGAAAGACAGGTGGGCGGCCGCGAACGTCGTCGGCCTGCGCGATGAATGCTGCGACGAGGGCCGCCAGATCAATCGAGCTCGCCGGCGGCCGAGATCGCCTGATCAAAGCCCGCCTGGTCGCCCAGCCATACGATCATCGACAACACGAGGCCGAGGCCGACGAGGTAGAGGATCGCGAACGCATCCCCGTTGCCCCGGCGCGTCGACAGCGCCAGCGAGGCGAACGGGAGCGATTGGATCGCCAAGGCGGCGGGAACATTCATCGTGTCGATCCGTCGGACGACGCAAGATGCCCTGCGCCGCCTGCGCCGACAACAACAATCGGCCCGCGTGAATGCGGAATTCGATCGATTTCGGGGGCGACATCTTGCGGTTGCACAAGTCGAGGCGGATCGTAAATTTGGTCGGCTCGCCCGATCGGCGGGCCCGGCATAGCGGAAATCGGGGCAACCGACGCCTTCGTTTGGCATATTGCATGCCATTCCATCTTCGGTCATCTTGCCGGCAACGGTCGACAAGGCCGACGTCGAGCAAGGCAACAGGGATGGAGCGTCGCAATGCCCCTCGGGCGTGATGAGGGCCTTCGGGCAGCCGCGGCCGGACCTGCGCGCTCGGACGCCCCGCACCGGGTCGGCGCATGCGTGACCCTGCGGCAAGCCGGGCTTGGCCGGCACCGGACTTTTATTGACTTGACGATGCGCGAGCGCACCCGCCAGGCATGAGGCCTGACGGGATCGCGGCGCGACACCTTCGAAGCCGGGCGGCATCGCCGGCATCCCGATCCACCGAACTCGAGAAGATCAGAGACAGACCATGAGCAAGGCCCTGGAAGGCGTCAAAATCCTGGACTTCACCCACGTCCAGTCCGGCCCGACCTGCACGCAGCTGCTCGCGTGGTTCGGCGCCGACGTGATCAAGGTCGAGCGTCCCGGCGCCGGCGACGCGACCCGCGCCCAGCTCCAGGACCTGCCCGACGTGGACAGCCTGTATTTCACCATGCTGAACCACAACAAGCGCTCGATCACGCTCGATTCGAAGACGCCGAAGGGCAAGGAGGTGCTCTGGCGCCTGGTGAAGGAGTGCGACGTGCTCGTCGAGAACTTCGCCCCCGGCGCGCTCGCCCGCATGGGCCTGACCTGGGAGAAGATCCACGAGGCCAACCCGCGCATGATCCTCGCCTCGGTCAAGGGCTTCGGGCCGGGCCGCTACGAGGAATGCAAGGTCTACGAGAACGTCGCGCAATGCGCCGGCGGCTCGGCCTCCACCACCGGCTTCCGCGACGGCATCCCGATGGTGACCGGCGCCCAGATCGGCGATTCCGGCACCGGCCTGCATCTCGCGCTGGGCATCGTCACCGCCCTGTTCCACCGCACCGTCACCGGGCTCGGGCAGAAGGTCGACTGCGCGATGCAGGACAGCGTGCTCAACCTGTGCCGGGTCAAGCTGCGCGACCAGCAGCGCCTCGATCACGGCCCGCTCACGGAGTACAGCCAGTTCGGCGAGGGCATCCCGTTCGGCGACTCGACCCCGCGCGCCGGCAACGATTCCGGCGGCGGCCAGCCCGGCCGCATCCTCAAGTGCAAGGGCTGGGAGCACGATCCCAACGCGTACCTGTACTTCATCACCCAGGCCGCGGTCTGGGCGCCGATCTGCGACATCATCGGAGAGCCGGGCTGGAAGACCGATCCGGGCTACGCCACGCCCAAGGCGCGGCTGCCCCACCTGAACGAGATCTTCACGCGCATCGAAGCCTGGACGATGAAGCACGACAAGTTCGAGGCGATGGACATCCTCAACGAGTACGACATCCCCTGCGGCCCGATCCTGTCGATGAAGGAGATCGCCGCCGACGAGTCGCTGCGCAAGACCGGCACGATCGTCGAGGTCGAGCACCCGACGCGCGGCACCTACCTGACCGTCGGAAACCCGATCAAGCTGTCGGCGAGCCCGAGCGAGGTGACGCGCTCGCCGCTGCTGGGCGAGCACACCGACGAGATCCTGCGCAGCGTCCTCAAGTACACCGATGCCGAGGTCGACGAGATCGCCCATTCCGGCGCCGTCGGACGGATCGAGAAGATCGCGGCGGAGTAGGCCCGCGGATCGCATCCGACCATCGCGGCGGAAGCGGGCCAACCCGCCTCCGCCCGTCATCCCCGGGGCTGCGTCGCAGAGCCCGGGATGACGGCGAGCATCCCGGGGCGGCCGAGGTCGCCCGTGCATCCGGCATCCTCCTGGACGAACGGGTCGAGGCGGACCATCCCACCGAAACGACGAGGATCCCATGCGCATCGCCTTCATCGGTCAGCAGGATTTCGGCAAGGCGGTGCTGGAGGCCTTCCTGAAGCGCGGCGACACGGTGGCCGGCGTGTTCTGCGCGCCCGAGAAGGAGGGCGCCAAGCCCGACGTGCTCAAGACCGCGGCGCTCGAGCAGGGGCTGCAGGTGTTCCAGTTCCCGAGCCTGAAGAGCGCCGAGGCGGAGGCCGCGATGCGCGGGCTCGACGCGGAGATCGGCGTCATGGCCTACGTGCTGCAGTTCGCGCCGCAGGACTTCGTCACCATCCCGAAGCACGGCACGATCCAGTACCATCCCTCGCTGCTGCCGCGGTATCGCGGGCCGTCCTCGATCAACTGGCCGATCGCGAAGGGCGACACGAAGACCGGGCTGACGATCTTCCGCCCGACCGACGGCCTCGACGAGGGCCCGATCCTCCTGCAGAAGACCTGCGACATCGGCGCCGACGACACCCTCGGCGACGTCTACTTCAACAGCCTTTTCCCGATGGGCGTCGCGGCGATGCTGGAGGCGGCCGACCTTGTCGTCGCCGGCCGGCACATCGAGATCGACCAGGACGAGGACGCCGCGAGCTACGAGGGCTGGTTCCGCGCCCGCGAGGCGGCGATCAACTGGGGCGCCCACGCCAACCAGATCTACGACCTGATCCGCGCCGCCAACCCCGCGCCCGGCGCCTGGACCACGGTGAACGGCGCCAAGCTGCAGATCTTCGATGCCCGCCTGCACCCGGTGCGGACGCTCGGCGGCGTGAAGGGCAAGGTCGGCGAGGTGATCGCGATCGGCGACGACTCGATCCGCGTCACCGCGCAGGGCGGCCAGATCGAGATCTTCAAGGTGAAGCCCGAGGGCGGCAAGAAGGTCTCGGCGGTGGAGTTCGCGCAAGGCGGCGGCGTGAGCGTCGGCACGATCCTGGGCGGCGGAGCCTCGGAATGAGGACCCGAGCGCGCTGGCGATCGGCCGACGCGTCGATCGCGTCAGGCCGTCGGCCGAGGCCCGTAGCTCCTGAACTTCTCGATGTTGCGCGCGATCTCGTCGTCGGGCAGCACCACCGGCGTGCCGACCTGCAGCGCGATCGCGTATTGCCGACAAAGTGTCTCGATCTCGACCGCGAGCCACAACGCCTTGGCGAGGTCGGGGCCGGTGGCGATCATGCCGTGGTTGGCGAGCAGGCAGCCGTTGCGGTCCTCCAGCGCTTCGAGCGCCAGGCGCGAGAGCTCCTCGGTGCCGAAGGTGGCGTAGCCCGAGCAGCGGATCGTCGGGCCGCCCACGGCCGCGATCATGTAATGCACCGCCGGGATCGTCTGGCGGCACATGGCGAAGGCGGTGCCGTGGTCGGGATGCGCGTGCACCACCGCGTTCACCGCCGGCTTGTCCTGCAGGATGTCGCGATGGAAGCGCCATTCCGAGGACGGGCTCAGGGGATGGTTGAAGCTGCCGTCCATGCGGAGGAAGACCACGTCCTCCGGGGCCATCCGCCCGCTCGGGATGCCCGACGGCGTGATCAGCAGGCCGTCGCGCCAGCGCAGCGAGACGTTGCCCGAGGTTCCGCGGTTGAGGCCCTGCGCATCGAGGCCGCGCGCGGCCTCCACCACCGACGCCCGCGCCCTGGTCTCGTCGGCGTCCATCCGCAATCCTCCGGTTCCCCTCCCCCCGATATGCGCGAAGGCCCGGCACCGTAAAGACGGTGCCGGGCCTCGTCGCGTTCGGACCTGTCGGTGGGGTGGCGCCCTCAGGCGGCCACGACCCCGCGGGTGGTGGTGGTCTCGGGCGCGGCGAGCATCGCGTTGGCGACCACGCGCTTGCGCCAGGGCTTCAGCACCGCGATCGCGAGGATCGAGGCCAGGATGTTGGCGCCGGCGGCGATCAGGAACACGCCGTCCCAGCTGCCGGAGCTCTGCTGCAGGTAGTTCGCCGCCGGCACCAGCAGGGCCGCCGTGCCCTTGGCGGTATAGAGCAGGCCGGCATTGGTCGCCGCGAACTTCGAGCCGAAGGTGTCGGTGCAGGTCGAGGGGAAGAGCGAGTAAATCTCGCCCCAGGCGAAGAACACGAAGCCAGAGAGCAGCACGAACCACAGCGGATCGTGGCCCCAGAGGTAGAGCATGTAGATGCCGAACCCTTCCATTGCGAAGGCGATGAACATCGTGTTCTCGCGGCCGATCTTGTCCGAGACCCAGCCGAAGAACGGCCGCGTCAGCCCGTTGAGCACCCGGTCGATGGTCGCAGCGAAGGTGATCGCCACCATGGTCACGCCGAGGATCGTCACAGGGATCTTGTCGACGCCGATGTCGGCGGCGATCGGCTTCAGGTTGGCGGTGATCATCAGGCCGCCGGCGCCGACGATGACGAACATGAAGTACATCAGCCAGAAGATCGGTTGCCTCGCGACTTCGCCGGGCGCGTAGTTGCGCCGGGTCTGGATCACGTTGGCGTTCACGGCGGCCTCCGGCACCTGACCCTTCTTCGGCGAGACCAGGAAGAACGCCAGCAGGCAGACGACGAGGCCCTGGCCGAGACCGAACCACAGGAAGGCGGCCTGGAAACCGTTCTCGGCGATCATCCACTGGATCGGCGCCACGGTGAAGGCCGAGCCGGCGCCGAAGCCCGCGGCGGTGATGCCCGCGGCCAGGCCCCGCTTGTCCGGGAACCACTTGAGCGCGCTGCCGACGCAGGTGCCGTAGACCGCGCCCGCGCCGATGCCGGCGATGACCTGGCCGAGATAGAACATGTTGAGCGAGGTGGCGTAGGAGTTGATCACCCAGCCGATCCCGCAGAGCAGGCCGCCGAACAGCACGACCACGCGCGGGCCGTACTTGTCGACGAACCAGCCCTCGACCGGCACCAGCCAGGTCTCGAACAGCACGAACAGCGTGAACGCCCACTGGATGGCGGCGCGGTCGAAGCCGAACTTCTTCTGGATGTCGGGCACGAAGAACGTCCAGCCGTACTGGAGGTTCGCGATCATCACCATGCAGATCACGCCCAGCGCGAGCTGCATCCATCGATATCCGTCGGACACCCGTCCGATCGCCGGCCGTTCTTCGTGCATCATGTCATCCTCCCAGAGGTCTCGCGTAAGGCCGGTTGTCCGGCACGTGGCGTGTCGTCTGCGTTGACCGCAGCGTCGTCGTGTGGCGGCCGGCGTCCGAGCCGGCCGTCAGACGGCGCGCCATGGAACGCCGACGCCCTTCAATCCTCGATGTCGTCGCGCGAACACCGTCGTTCACGCGCGAACCGCAATGTCGGCATGATCCTGATGCCGCGTTCCGGCTTCCGATGCAGCTTCAATTGCACGGCTCATCTCGGAAAAACTTTTGGCACCGCAACAAGAAAAAGTCAGCGCCTCAGCCGGCCGATCTCTGGTCTACGGTATGCCAGAAATATCGTGCGTCATCCTCGCGGAACCTGTCAACGAGAGTGGAATAAAAATACAGAAATTTCGCCGGGATTACCAAGAAGGATCGGACGTGCACGCGGTCGCGTGGTGCTTTGACGATCCTGACGCCGAGCCGCCTTGGTCCCGCCCACGACGCGCCGAGCGGTGCCTGTGTGGAGCGCACGGGTGCCATCTAGGCTGGCGCCGAGGTTTGGGTTACTTCGGCGGTCGGTCGCGCGTCGAACACAAACCGAAGAACGCGGACCGACGGGTACGGCATGTCGAACTCCGAGTCGCTCAGCATCAAGCCGATCGTGGTCAGTTCGAGCCTGCGGACCTTGGCCTACGAGGCGTTGAAGACGTTCATCACCAACATGGACATCTACGGGCGCCCCGACGAGGTCCGTCTCGACGAGCGCAAGCTGTCGCAGGATCTGGGCGTCAGCCGGACGCCGGTGCGCGAGGCGCTGACGGTGCTGGAGCAGGAGGGCTTCGTCCGCTCCGAGGCCCGGCGCGGCGTGTTCGTGATCAAGAAGACCAAGAAAGAGATCGTCGGGATGATCCATGCCTGGGCGGCGCTCGAGAGCATGGCCGCCCGGCTCGCCTGCACCCGCGCCTCGGACGCCGAGCTGCGCTCGCTGCGCGAGGCCTTCCCCGAATTCTACGACGGCCGCCCGGCCGAGCACATCGACGAGTACTCCGACGCCAACATCCGCTTCCATCAGAAGATCATCTCGCTCGGGCAATGCGCGATGATCTCGGAGCTGTCGAGCAACCTGCTGATGCACGTGCGCGGCATCCGCAACACCGCCTTGCGCCAGGGCGACCGGGCAGAGAAGTCGATTCGCGAGCACGTCGCCATCATCGACGCGCTGGAGGCGCGCGACGTCGAGCTCGCCGAGCGGCTGGTTCGCGACCACGGCATCGGCCTCGCCGACCACGTCGACGCCTACGGCGCCTATCTCGACTGACCTCAAGGATCGTTCGGAGGCTCCGAGCCGGATCGGTGGAACATATCCGCCGAGCCTGAGCGCATGCGTGATTCGCATATTTGGCATGTGGCGTTTGGTATACCAGAATGCAGCGCAGCATGAGATCTATTGCGTCGCAACACGCAACCGGATCCCGCCATGCTGACCTCGTTCCTCGCCGTCTTCGCCGCCCTCGCCAGCGTGCAGGTGCTGCTCGTCGTGAAGCTTGCCGATTTCCTCACCGACGGCGCCGAGGCGCGCGGCGCCCGCGCGATCGACGCCGACGTCCACGGCGCGACGGTCGCCTGAATCGACGACGGGCGCATCCCGTGCGCCGGCGACCTGCGCACTCTGCCCGCTTACGGACGAGGTGAACGCCGACGCCGAATCGGGCATTAGCGTGGCGTCGCCGAAATATCCGGAAACGGTTCACTCACGAAGTTCGGTTTATCGTCAACGAAGCGTTGACGACGACAACCGAGGATTTCCGGCATTGGCTCAGGGCGCCCAGTTCCCGGCCGCGGAGGACGCCTTCGTCCTCCTGATCACCGATCATGCCGACCTGCGGCGCCCGCTGGCGCGCGGGATCGATCTGGTGATGCCGTGCCGCACGGCGGCCGCCTGGCCGCTCGGCGGCGGACGCCCCGCCCTGGTGGTGCTCGATCTCGCACCGCCGATCGCCGACGCCATCCTCGCCGAGACCCCCTGGATCCCGACGCTGGTGCTGCGCCGCGGCGGCCCGCAGCGTACCTCCTCCTCGCCGATCGTGAGAAGCCTGCCCGCGACGGCCGCGCGCGAGACGATCCTCGCCGGCGTCTTCGCGATGATCGAGGTCGGGGCGAACCGGACGCGGCGTCTCGAGGCGCGCAGCGCGGCCGCCACCGGGATCGTCACGGAGATCTTCGATTCGGCGGCGCTCGGAGCCGGGTTCCAGCAGGCCGAGATCGACCGCGGCACCGACCTCGTCCTCGCGGCGGTGTCCGAGGCCGGGATCGGCGACTGGCTCGCCACCGTCTGGCGGCACGATGCCGGCGTCTACCAGCATACGCTCGGCGTGGCCGGCTACGCTGCGGCGTTCGGCGCGCTGGTCGGCCTGTCGCGTGCCGACCAGCATCGCCTCACCAAGGCCGCGCTGCTGCACGACATCGGCAAGGCGCGCATCCCGGTCGAGATCCTGAACAAGCCCGGCCGCCTGACGCCGGAGGAGATGCGCCTGATGCGGCGGCACCCGGAGATCGGCGCCGGGCTGCTGGTCGCGCAGGGTGGTTTCGAGCCGGAGATCGTCGAGGTGGTGCGCCACCATCACGAGAAGATGGACGGCACCGGTTATCCGGCCGGCCTGCAGGACGGCGCGATCACCGATCTCGTGCGCATCGTCGCGATCTGCGACGTGTTCTCGGCCCTGACCGAGCGCAGGACCTACCGCGATCCGATCGCGGCGCCCGAGGCGCTGGCGACGATGGACAGGATGAAGGGCCATCTCGACGGCGCGCTGATGCGGGCCTTCGCGCCCGTGGCGCTCGGCCGGGCGATGGCCGCCGCCTGATCAGGCCCGCCGGCGCCGCCGGCCGGAATCCCGCCGGGCCGCCATCAGGGCGAAGACGACGCCGAGGCTTCCGACCACCGCGTACAGCGCGACGAACGCCCGCCCGATCCCGTCGGTGCCGAACACCCGGTCGTTCAGGAGGCCGAGCAGCGCCGGCCCTGCGCCCAGAGCCACGAGGGTCACGAAGGCGATGAACACGCCGCTGACCCGGCCCCGCAACGCGACCGGCGTCAGGAACTGGATGCCGGCCAACCCCGGGGGGCTGCAGAAGCCGAGGGCAACGACGAGGGCGGCGAACCCCGCCAGGGACGGCCCGAGGCCCGGCGCCAGAGCCATCGTCGCGGTGGCGGGGAGCGCGAAGAGGAGGCCGAGGCCCAGCATCAGCGGCGCGGCCCGCGGATTGGTGCGCCGGACCCGGTCGAGCACGATCCCGCCGACGACGTGCCCGATCGGTGCGGTGACCAGAACCACGAGACCGAGGACCAGGCCGCTCTCGGCCGGCGTGACGCCGTGGGTGCGCACGTAGAAGGTCGGCGCCCAAGCCGTCAGCGTCTGGCCCATCAGGATCGCGGCGGTCGCCGCCGCGGCATGCGGCAGGTAGGCGCCGCGCCGGCGGATCATCCATCCGACGACGCGCGACCATTTCGGGCGGGCGACCGGCACGACGGGCTGCGAAGGTTCGGCGATGCGCCAGATGAGGGCCAACAGCACGAGGTTCGGCAGGGCCGCCAGCACGAACAGGGCCTGCCAGGGTGCCAGCGTGCCGAACCCGGGGATCGCGATCCCGGCGCGTCCCGAGAGCCAGCCGAGGGTCGCGCCGCCGACGAGGAAGGCGAGACTTCGCCCGAGCGTCCCGCCGGCGGTCAGGAGCGAGATGCCGCGCCCGAGCTGCGCGCGCTCGATCCTGACCGCCAGGAGGGACAGGGCCGCCGGGGTGATCCCCGACTGCCCGAGCCCGAGGAGCACGCGGCTCGCGAACAGCGCGGCGAAGGAACCGGATAGCCCGCAGGCGATCGTCGCGATCGTCCAGGTGAGGAGGGATGCCAGCAGCACCATCCGCCGGTGCCCGCGATCGGCGATCGCGCCGAACCCGGGCAGCGCCCCTGCGTAGAGCAGCGCGAAGGCTGAGCCCTGGAGCAGGCCGATCTCGGCGTCGCTCAGCATCAGGTCGTGCTTGAGCGGCGTGGCGATGACCGTGATCAGGAAGCGGTCGCTGAAGGCGAAGAGCTGCGTCGAGGCCAGGAGCAGCGTCAGCGGCCGGCCCGAACGTCCTCCGCTGCGATCCGCGGTCGGCAAGGGGGCGGGCGAACGGACGGATCTGTGCGGGACGCCCGGATCAGTAGAGTTCACAAAGCCACGCGGCGAGCTGCGACCGGTCTTCGGCGATCCTCGCCCGGGAGGCGCGCGCCCGCTGCAGGTCGGCACGGAACTGGCCCGGCGGTTGCCCGAATGCCGCGTGGAACGCGCGGTTGCAATGACTTTCGCTGCCGAAGCCGCAGGCGAAGGCCAGGGCCGCGATCGAGCGGGTCTCGGTCGGCCGCCTCAGGCAGGCGCGCAGGCTCTCGAGCCGCCGAAGCCGCAGAACGTTCGCGACGCCGCCCTCGCCCGAGAACGAGCGATACAGGATGCTGCGGGAGACGCCGATCCCGCGCGCGATCGTCTCGGCGTCGAGGGCCGGGTCCGACAGGCGCGCGGCGATGAAGGCCTCGGCGCGCTCGCGCCTGAGACGCATCGACTGCTCGTCCATGTCCGCGTCGAGGCCGGCGACGGACCGGTCGCCCAGCGCCCCCGCCAACAGCATCGCGAGCGCACGCCCCGCCCCGGCCGCGGCCTGCGGGTCGATCGCGGCCCCCCTGCGCGCGAGCGAGACCATCAGGTCCGCGAGCAATCCGGCGGATGCTTCCGGAAGCACCGCGCCGTGGAAGGCACGGAACGCACGCAGCGGACCCTCGACCTGATCGCGCGCGAGCGCGATGGTGACGACATGCGCGTGCTCGGCCCGGCTCGATTGCGGTCGCGTCGTATCGAACAGCAGGATCTCGCCCGGCGCGACCCGCCCCTCGTCGCCGGGCACACCGCCCCACAGCGTGCCGGCGAGCAGGAGATGGAGGTTGACGTGATCGAAGCCGTCGCGGCGCACCCGCGTCGCGTCGCGGCTGTGCACCAAGCCGTGCAGGAACCGATCGAACACCACCATGCGCGGGAAGCGATGGGCCTGGAAGCGGGCGTAGAACCGCTCGCCCGCCAAGGCCACGTTGGAGCCGTGGGCATACAGATCGTGATAGGCGCCGAACCCGTCGGGGGCGTCAGGCTCCTGCGCAGCGAAGGTGAAGGATTGCAGCGTCACGGTTCGGCCGGCGATGATGTTCGACGCGCGGGCCGAGTCGATGTTCATTATTCATCGTACGAAGGCAGGTGCAAGGTCCGGCCGAGTCGCGGCAGTGCGGGCACGTCGACCGACCAGCCGCGATTAACTGGGCCGAATACCGGGTTCCGTCGTGATGCGGCGTCCGCATGGAGCGGGGCCGGCCTTCGGAGATGCAGCGGTCTCGTGCCGGGGTGCGTTGGATCGGCGCATCGACGGCCACCGTCTCGGTGCTAGCGTCGTCGCTGCGCGCCGTAGGGCAGCGGCTCCCGGAGGATCGCGATGACCGGCGTGTTCTTTCTGTACTTCACCGCATGCATGGCGAGCGCTCCCGAGACCTGCGAGGCGCGCCGCATGCCGCTCGACGTCGCCACGCCGCGCGCCTGCCAGCACGTCGCGCAACCGCAGCTCGCCCGTTGGGTCGGCGAGCATCCGGAATACCGGATCACCGGCTGGCGCTGCGGGGCTCCGCTGCGCGATCCCGGCACACGGATCTGAGGCTGGGCGTGGCGTCGCGGGCACAGGCGTCCGCTCTTGCGTCGTGCGGGCGGCCGCGCGCCCCGGTTTCGCCGCATCGGCCGGGCCAAGGCGACGGCCCGTCCCGCCAGCGAACCCTTTTCCGATGACCCACCGCGCCAGCCGCCACCGCAACGCCTTCGCCGGCCTGGGCCTCCTCGCCCTCGCGCTCTCCGCCTGCGGGACGCCGACGATCCTCGAGAGTCCGGGCCCGGTGAGCCCCGTGATCCTCGACGAGACCGCTGCCGCCGCCGCGATCTCGCGATACCGGGCGCAGCACGGGCTCGGACCGGTGACGGTCGACGCGGGGCTGGTCACGGCGGCGGCGTTCCAGGCCGGCAACAACGCCCGCACCGGCCAGCTCAGCCACGAGGCCGGCGGCAGCTTCACGTCGCGGATGGCGTCGGCCGGGCTCGGCCGCACCTGGTCGGCCGAGAACCTCAGCGCCGGCTCCGAGACCTTCGATCAGGTGCTGGCCCGCTGGAAGGCCTCGCCCGAGCACAACAAGAACATGCTAATCCCGCAGATCCGCCGGATCGGCATCGCCCGCGTCGACGCGCCCGGCACCCGCTACAAGCGCTTCTGGGCGCTCGTGATGGCCGGCGGCTGAGGCCGGATCACTCGCTCGTGTTCGGCTCGACGACGTTGCCGGTGCCGCCGTCGGCATCGTCGCGGCTGCTGCCGAACGGGTAGCCGGCATCCTGGCCGCAATAGAGCCGCCATCCGCCGCGGGAATTGACGACGATCGCCGTCGACCCGAACAGGCCGCCGCCGCCGGTGAAGACGTTGCCGGTGATCACGTTGTCCGACGGGCTCTGGTGGCGGACTGTGCCGCCCTCCCCGCAATTGCGGTAGAGCCGCACGCCGCCCTGCCCGTGCTGGGCGATGCGGTTTCCGATGATGCGGTTGCGCGCCGAGCCGTCGACGGCGATGGCCTCGCGCCCGATCGCGACGTCGATGGTGTTGTCGGCGATCACGTTGTCCGCGCTCTCTGCGTCGAGGTAGATCGCGTCCGCGCCCGAGCGCCCGTTCAGGGTGGAGCCCTGGAGGGTGAAACGGGTGACCCCGGGGGCGAGGTAGATCGGGATGTGCCCGAGCGCGGTGATCGTCGAATCGCGGATCGCGACCTGCGTCGGCGCGGCGGCCTGTGCCCGCTCGGTATGGCCGAGGCTGTGCGAGGACGCCTTCACCGCGAGCCCCTGGCCGTTGAGGCCCATGCCCCAGACGCGGATGTGGCCGAGGATGCGGCAGTTGCGCAGGGTCACGCCGCTCGGCCGCGACCAGATCCCCCCCGCTCCGGTCGGCGCGCGCGAGCGGATCTCGACCGCGAGCTCCGCGAGCGTCGGCGCCGGCTCGGTCCGGCCGATCGTCGCGCCGCCGCAGTCGATCTCCGTGCCCGAGGCCTCCGCCCCCTCGATCACGACCCGGCGCAGGACGTGGTCGCCGGGGCTCAAGCCGATCGAGCACGCGAGGCTGACGGCCTCGTCGCCGGGGCTCGGAGGCGACAGCAGGCGGGCGCGCGTCGCGGCATCGCAGGGCCGGGCGGATGCAGGTTCGACGAGGGCGGGCGGGGCCGGCGGCAGGCTGACGATCATCGCCGGGAGATGACGGGCGACGACGGCATTTTCAGGATAAGGCCGCGCAGGTCCGAGATGCCGGCCCCGGCGGTTCCGCTCGCGGGCGAAGGGTTCTAGACCTCCGGTGCGCCGAGGTCCGATCCGGCGCTGGAGCCGAAGGTTGGCAGACCCCGTCCCGAGCATGCCGAAGCAGACCGCGAAGCGGACGGTCGTGCGCCTGCGCCGCCGCCGGGTCGCGGGCGGGCGCGGGAGCCTCGGCCGGCCCGGCTCCGACCTGACGCGGCTGCCGGTGGCCCTCGACCCGCGGGGCCTGAGCCTCGTCGAGGGCGTGCGCGCGGCCTTCGCCTTCGCGATCGTGCTGCTGGCCAACGAATGGATTCAGTGGCCGCCGCTCCTGACGATGGCGCTCGCGGCCAACCTCACCTGCTTCTGCGACACCGGCGGCCCGATCCGCATCCGCCTGCGCGTGCTCACCGCCTTCTCGGTGCTCGGCGCCATGATCTGGGGCGTGTTCGGGCTGATCCAGCCCTACGGCCCGCTCGTGGTCGTGCCGGCCGCCTGCGCGGTGATCTTCGCCTGCGCCTACGCCCGCGTCTGGAGCGTGCAGGCCCAGGCCGCGGGCAACGTGCTCGTGGTGGTGCTCTGCATCGCCATGGACCGGCCCTTGAGCCCGCAGGAAGCCGCGATCATCGCCGCGATGTTCCTCGCGGGCGGGCTGTGGGCGACCGTACTGGCGCTGGTGCTGTGGCGGCTGCACCCCTACCGCGCGGCCCATCGCGCCATCGCCGAGGTCTGGCACGCGCTCGCGCGGCTGACCGGCGATCTCGAGAAGCTCGCGGCCGCGCCCGAGACGGTGGCCGCCGCCTTCGACGGCCATGCCCGCGCCCACCGCCGCGGCGTCCGCGCCGGCATCGAATCCGCACGTGCGCTCCTCCTCGACCTCGCGCGCTCCCGCGAGCGCGTCTCCGAGCGCACGGCACAGGCGCTGCTGCGCCTGGAGACGGCCGAGCAGCTGTTCTCCGGCCTGATCGGCATCGCCGAGCTGATCGAGAGCGCACCCGAGCCGCACCGACGCGCCGCCGCCAAGCTGTTCCTGCGGCGCCTGCGCCCGCTGCTGATCGCCATCGCCCGGGCGATCCGCGACGACGTCGACCTCGATCTGCCGCGCCTGGATCCGGCGATCGCCCGCGCCACGGAAGGGCTGGAGGCGACGCCGATCCTCGCGCGCCTGGCCGAGCGCATCATCGAGCGCGTCCGGATCGGGGCCAAGCTCTCGACGCCGGAGGGCTACCGCCCCGGCGGGGCGCTCGCCGACGGCGGCAGCCTCGACTGGCGCACGCGGTTCTTCGGGCCGCTGCGCACCAACTTCACCCTCGCCTCGGCCAACCTCCGCCACGCGGTGCGCGCCAGCGCGGTCTGCGCCCCGGCGCTCGCGGCGACGCTGATCTGGGCCGGCCCGTTCTCGCATTGGCTGGTGATGACCGTGGTCCTCACCATGCAGCCGTTCTACTCGGCGACGTGGCAGCGGGCGCTGGAGCGGATCGGCGGCACCGTGCTCGGCGGCCTCGTCGGCGCGCTGCTGGCGCAGATGGCGACGACGCCGCTGATGCAGATCGCGCTGATCCTGCCGTTGAGCATCGTCGGCTTCGCCGCGCGGCAGGTCAGCTACGGCGTCTTCGTCGCCTGCCTGACCCCGCTGATCGTGCTGCTGATCGAGGTGATCACGCCCGGCCATTCCTCCTGGGAGGTGGTCGGCATGCGTGCGCTGTTCACCATCCTCGGCGGGCTGATCGCCGTGGTCAGCTGCCTGCTGCTGTGGCCGATCTGGGAGCCGGACCAAGTCCGCAAGGAACTGCGCCGCGCGCTCGCGAGCCATGCCGCCTTCGCGGAAGCCGCCTTCGCGGAGACGCCGCTTTCGGAGCGCGAGGCGAAGCTCTCGACCTGTGCCCGGAGCGCCGGCCTCGCGCTCAACGACCTCGAAGCCGCCCTGTCGCGCGCCCTGCAGCAGCCGCGCGCCGGTCACCACCCGGAGGTCGAGGCGGCGATGGTCGCCGACGCCACGCTCCGGCGGATCAGCGCCCGCCTCACCGTGCTCCGCCATGCCGGCGCGCCGGCGGGCGCGGAGGACGGCCCGTGGAAGGCCTGGATCGCGGCGACGCTCGCGGCGCTGGCCGAGCACCGCTATCCGTTGCCGGACCGCCCCGATGAGGCGCGCAGCCCGCAGCTTCAGCGCCTCGTCGCCCAGGTCGACCTGCTCACCGGCACCCTGCGGCCGGGGCAGGTGCGGGAGACGCCGGTGGGCGCGGTCGCGTGACCCGCGCCCGACCGGCTCAGTTCAGCGCCTGCGGCTCGGCCTCCTGCAGGAAGGCTGCGACCTCGCGGAAGAACTGCATGCGGTTCTTCTCCATCATCACCGTATGCGTGCCCTCGCCGAGCTCGACGAAGCGCTTGTAGGGGGCGTTCGTCAGCTGGGTGAAGTATTCCTGCGCCTGGTAGCTCGGCAGGTCGGCGTCCCATTCCGCGTGGATGATCAGGGTCGGGACGCGAATTTCGCCCGGATCGTAGAGCGGCTTTCCCGCCTGCCAGTAGGCCTGCGAGTCGGCGACGACGCCGTTCGGCGCGCGCAGCACCGGCGGCGACGAGCCTGCGCCGGCCGCGTCGGTGGCCCAGGTCGCATCCGCCCATTGCTCGAACCAGCCCGCCGGGATCAGGTCGGTGCGCTTGTCCCCAGCGACGCCCTTGAGCCAGCGGTCCCGGGCGCTGTCGCGGGTGACGGTGCGGTAGGCGCCGAGCGGCCCGGAGGTGCCGAGGTTCGGCGGCGCCTTGGCGATCCATTGCGGCGCGTAGAGCACGAGGCGGTTGACCCGGTCGTTGTGGGTGGTGGTGTAGAGCCCCATGGTCGAGGTGCCCCAGGACCATCCCATCAGGTCGAGTTTTTCGACGCCGCGCCGCTTCAGGATGTAGTCGACGGCGACGCCCACGGCCTTCGCCGCGTCGGCGGTGCGCATGAAGGGCGGGTTGTCCGCGGCCGGCCGGTCCATCTGCTTCGGGCGGCTCGAGAACCCGTAGCCGGGCAGGTCCACGAGGTAGACGTCGAAGCCGAGGCCGGCCAGGTAGTCCATCATCGACAGGCCGGCGAGCGGCAGGTCGAACGCCGTCGAGGCCGGGTAGGTCGCCCCATGGACGTAGAGCAGGATCCGGTCGGCGGCGAAGCGCGCCTGCCCCGCCGGGTGCTTGTTGCGGACGTAGAGCTCGATCCCGTCCTCGCCCGTCGGCACGCGGAACTCCTCGCGCGCGATGGCGGGTGCCGCCGGCTCGCGCGCCAAGGCCGGCGTCGCCGCCAGACCGAGGCCGAGGGCGGCGAGGCCGCGGAAGACGTCCCGGCGCGGCACGGCGCCGAGGTCCGGGTCCGCCGCGTTTCGGCCTTCGGCCGGCGGTTTCTGCTTCGATGGTGCGGGCATCGTTCTCTCCCATGCGGATCTGGCGTCCGATGCAGGAGATGAATCATTCCCGCGGCGCCCAGGCAACGGAGATCGCAGCGCAGCGCGGACGATCATCGGCGATCGTCGCCCGACGATCGGCCATCCCTATCGCGCTCACGGAAAAAACACGCTGCCGCGTCCGCGCGCATCGCGCCGTTTCCCGTATATCGGCGCGGGACATCGAGAGCGGACACGACCTTTGGAAGACGCGTTGATCCGGTGGCTGCAGTCCACCGCACATCTGAGGGCCGACGTCGCGGCCGTGATCGGCACCGTGCTGGCGCTCGGCGTCACCCTGCACGCGCTGCTGCGCAAGCGCCGGGTCAGCGTCGCGGTCGGCTGGATCGGGCTCGCCTGGCTGTCGCCGGTGTTCGGGACGTCCCTGTATCTGCTGTTCGGGATCAACCGGGTCGAGCGCCGCGCGCGCAAGTTCCAGTCGAAGCCCTCCGCGGCGCCCGGCGCGCCGAGCACCGAGGACGCCATCGTCCCCGAGGTGATGTGGCCGCTGGACAGGGCGGTGCGCCGCATCTCCGGCCTGCCGGCGCTTGCCGGCAACACGATCCGCCTGTTCCGCAACGGCGACGCGGCCTATCCGGCGATGCTGGCGGCGATCGGCGCGGCGCGAACCAGCATCGCCCTGTCCAGCTACATCTTCCGCGACGATCCCACCGGACGGACCTTCTGCGCGGCGTTGAAGGAAGCGCAGGACCGCGGCGTCGCGGTGCGGGTGATCATCGACGGCATCGGCGGCGGCTACTTCCGCGCCGCGGCCTTCCGGCGCCTGCGGGCCGCGGGCGTGCCGGCCGCCCTGTTCATGCATTCGGGCCTGCCCTGGCGCATGCCGTTCCTGAACCTGCGCACCCACAAGAAGCTGCTGATCCTCGACGGGCGCGAGGCCTTCACCGGCGGCCTCAACATCTCGCAGCCGAACCGCCTGCGGACGCGCCCGGACCACCCGATCCGCGACACCCATTTCCACGTCGCCGGCCCGGTGGTCGAGCAACTGATGCTGGCCTTCTCGGCTGATTGGGCCTTCGCCGACGGCGGTGCGCTCGAAGGGCCGGACTGGTTCCCCGACCTCCAACCGGTCGGGCAATCGATCGCGCGGGTCGTCGTCTCCGGGCCCGACGCGGACGTCGAGAAGATCGAGTTCGTGATCCTGCAGGCGCTGGCCTGCGCGCGCAGCTCGGTCCGCGTCGTCACCCCCTACTTCCTGCCGGACGAGGTGGTGATGAACGCCCTCATCCTCGCCAGCCAGCGCGGGATCACGGTGGACATCGTCATCCCGCGGATCAGCGACCATCACTTCATCGATTGGGCGACGCGGGCGCACATCGCGCCGCTGCTGCGCAACGGCGTGCGGATCTGGCTCGACGAGCCGCCCTTCGACCATTCCAAGGCGACGGTGGTGGACGGCGCCTGGTGCTTCGTCGGCAGCGCGAACTGGGACATGCGCAGCTTCCGGCTGAACTTCGAGCTCAACGTCGAGATCCACGACGCCGATCTCGCCGCGCAGCTCGAGAGCTTCATCCGCGCCAAGATGGAGACGCCGCTGACCCTGGACGCGATCAACGCGCGGGTCTTGCCCGTCCGTTTGCGCGACGCAGGCGTGCGACTGCTGCTGCCATACCTCTGAAGCGCAGGCGCGGCGCCTCGCCGGGCGGGGCCGGGCTGAGATGGACGACGATCGGGCGGTGGTCTGAGGGCCCGCGCGGCAGCACCGCGTGCTCGCGGCAGACGAGGCCGCGCACCAGGCAGCGGTCGAGGCGCAGCGGCACCATCTCGACCATCGCGTGCGTCGGCCGGCGCGGGCCGACGTCGCGGAATCCCGGCACCAGCGCCGGCCCGACGATGTTGTAGTCGCCGAGGATCGCCGAGCGCTCCGGCAGCATCCCGACGATCCGGCGCAGCTGGCGCCGGTTCAGCATCTGGCCGTGCGACAGGTGCACGTTGGCCACGACGAAATCGCCGAAATCGAGCACCTGGCAGACCCGGTGCACGACCGCGCCGGACGGCAGCTTGACGACCGTCGGCGTCTTCGCCCACGGGGTCGGGCACCACATCGCCAGGCCGTGGATGCGCCCCGGCAGCGGCACCCAGGCATAGGATCCGCCGACGCGGTCGGTGATCCCGGCGATCTCGCGGGTCGCCTCCTGCATCAGCAGCAGGTCCGGCCGTTCCTGCTCGATCAGGGCGACGACGTCCTCGACCGCCGCGCCCGTGCGCCGCAGCAGGTTCCAGCTGACGACCTTGCGCGACACCGCCGCGGCATCCGCCTGGCGGATCGGCGCCGGCGCGACCGAGTCGAGGCCGAGGGACGCCGGGGAAACCTGGATCGTTGCCATGCGGGCCGTTCGTGCTCCTGACGGCGCTCGCCTGACAGCCCCGGGCAGGCGCGAGACCGGGACGGGGTGCGGGGGTATCACGCCCGCGTCCCAACGCGCGACCGATGATCCCGTTGCCCTGTTGACGCAACCACCCTCGACCCTTGAGCCTCGCGGCGCGAGCGCCCAGAATCCATCTCGATCCGTTCGGACCTGCCGCGGGGCAGCGCTCCGGATCCCGAGGACCCAGATCACGGGGACCATGACGCGTTTCACGTTCATCCACGCCGCCGACCTGCATCTCGGCAGCCCGCTCGCCGGGCTCTCGGCGCGGAACGCCGAGATCGCCCAGCGCTTCGCCTCCGCCGGCAGGCGCGCGTTCGAGGACCTGATCGGCCATGCGATCGAGGCGCGCGTCGCGTTCTTGATCGTCGCCGGCGACGTCTACGACGGCGACTGGGCCGACCACTCGATCGGCCTGTTCTTCGCCCGCCAGGTCGCGCGGCTCGACCGGGCCGGCATCCCGGTGGTCTTGGTGCGCGGCAACCACGACGCCGAGAGCGTGATCACCAAGGCGATCACCCTGCCGGACGCGGTGTGCACCTTCTCGACAAAGAAGCCCGAGACCCTTCGCCTCGACCACCTGAAGGTCGCGCTTCACGGGCAGAGCTTTCCCAACCGGGCGGTCGACGAGAACCTGTCGCTGGCCTATCCGGCCGCCGTGCCGGGCTGGTTCAACATCGGCGTGCTGCACACCTCCTGCACCGGGCACGCTCAGCACGCGACCTACGCGCCCTGCTCCGTCGCCGACCTGCGCGCGCGCGGCTACGACTACTGGGCGCTCGGCCACATCCACGAATATGCCGAGCTGTCGCAGGATCCCTGGATCCTGTTCCCGGGCAACCTCCAGGGTCGCAGCATCCGCGAATGCGGCCCCAAGGGCGCCGTCGTGGTGGAGGTCGGCGACGGGCAGGTCACGGCGGTGCGACGCCTGATCGTCGATCATGCGCGCTTCCACAGCCTCACGGTGGCGGTCGACGCGGCCGAGAGCGAGAGCGAGGCGGTGGCCCTGGTCGAGGCGGCTCTGCGCCCGCTGGCGGCGTTGGCCGAGGGCCGCCTGCTCGCGGTCCGCGTGCACCTCACCGGCGTCACCGCCGCCCACGACCGGCTCGCCGCCGACCGCGAGAACCTCACCGCCGAAATCCAGGCCGCCGCCGACCGCGTCCACGAGGACATCTGGCTGGAGAAGCTGAGGATCGACACCGCCCGCCCGAGCAGCGGCCCGCGGGAGAACGTCGTCGACGCCATCGACCCGGCGACGCTCCTCGCCGAGATCGACCACGACCCGGAGTTTCGCGCGCGCGCGACCGCCGCGCTCGCCGAGATCGCCGCCAAGATGCCGGCGGCCGAGGACGGCGACCTCGCCGCCGATCTCGATACCCTCTGCGCCGAGGCCGAAGCGATGATCCTCGGCCGCCTGACCAAGCGCGCATGCTGAGACGCGCGACTTCACCGGACGCTCGCCGAAGCCCGGCGGTGCGGAGACACCCATGCGCCTGCTGAGTCTCGACCTCGAACGCTACGGCCCCTTCACCGGCCGCCGGGTCGACTTCCGCGCCGATGCGCGCCTGCATGTCGTCCTCGGCGCCAACGAGGCGGGAAAATCCTCGGCGCTCGCCGCGGTGACCGACCTGCTCTTCGGCATCGGGACACGGACCGCCTACGCCTTCCTTCATGAGATGCCGCAGCTGCGGATCGGCGCCGAGATCTGCAGCGCCGACGGGCGGACGCTCTGCTTCCGCCGCCGCAAGGGCAACCGCAACACCCTGGTCGACGCCGACGACGCGCCCCTGCCGGAGACCGTGCTCGCGCCCTTCCTCGGCGGCCTGACCCGCGAGGTGTTCTGCCGCGCCTTCGGCCTCGACGCGAACAGCCTGCGCGAGGGTGCCAGGGAGATGCTGCTCGCCGAGGGCGAGCTCGGCGCCAGCCTGTTCGCGGCGGCCTCGGGCCTGCGCGGCTACAGCGACCTTCAGAAGAGCCTCGAGGCCGAGTCCGACCGGATCTACGGGCCGCGCAAGCGCCAGGACCGCAGCTTCTACCAGGCGTTCGACCGCTACGAGGACGCCCGGAAGGCGATCCGCGACACCGGCCTGCGCGCCGGAGACTGGCGCGACCTCAACGACAGCATCGCCACGGCCGGGAAGGCGCTCGACGCGATCAAGGCCGAGCGGATGCGTATCGCGGCCGAGCAGGCGCGCCTCACCCGCCTCCGGCGCGTCGGCCCGCTGCTCGCCGAGATCGATGGGCTCGCAGCGCGGGACGACGCCGAACCGGGGCTGGTCGAGGTTCCCGACGCCTGGGTCGACCGCCTCGGGGAGGCCTGCGCCGCGTTGCGCGCCCGGCAGGCGGACGCCGCGCGCATCGATGCGGCGGCGGACGCGGCCCGGGCGGCCTTCGCCGCCGTCGCCGTCGATGCCGGGCTCGTCGGGCGTGCCGAGGAGATCCTGGAAGGTTTTCGCGGGATCGACCGCTTCGACAAGAACGGGGTCGACCTGCCCCGCATCCAGGGCGAGGCGGACCAGTTCGACGCCGAGCTCGCCCGGCTCGCCGTGCGGGTCGGCCTACCCGACGTGGAGGCGCTGACGCGGCGCCAGCCCTCGGACGCCGTCCGCGCCCGGGTCGAAACCCTGATCCGCGATGGGCAGGAGGACGCCGCCGCCATCGCCCGGCTGGAGCGCGACCTCGCCGCGGCGCGTACCGAGCACGAGGGCCTGCTGCGCGACGTGGCCGAAGGCGGCACGCCGGTCGATCCGACCCCCTTCCGCGAGACGTTACGCCCGCTGGCGGCGATCCGCGGCGTGATCGCCGAGCGCGACGCCCTCGATGCCACGGTGCGGCGGGCCGAGCAGGTGCTGCGCGGGCAGGCGGCCCGTCTGTCGCCACCGGTGGCCGACGTCGCGGCCCTCGCCGCCGCGCCGCTGCCGACGGTCGAGACGGTGGCGCGCTTCCGGGCCTTGATCGACGGCAAGGAGCGCGAGCGCGTGCTGGCGGTCGAGCGCCGCGACGCCGCCCGGCGCCAGGTCGCGACGCGGCGGGGGCGCCTGCGCGAGCGCGAGGCCGGCCGGCCGATCGCGACGCTCTCCGACCTGTCTGCGCTTCGGGCCGAGCGCGACGCCGCCTTCGCGCCGCTCCGCGAAGCCCTGAGCGAGGGGGTCCGGCGAGCGCCGGGGGATATCGCCGCCTACGAGCGCCTGGCGCAGGCCGCAGACCGGCTCGCCGACGATCTCGCCGCCGACGCCGCCCGCGTCGCGGAGCACGCCGCCGACCGGCTGCGCCTCGACGCCGAGCTCGCCGAGGCCGAGGCCGCCGACGCGATCCTGAGGGAGATCGAAGCCGAGGTCGCGGAAGGCCATGCCGCCTGGCTCGACCTGTGGCGCCCCGCCGGCATCGCGCCCTCGACCCCGGCGGAGATGACAGCGTGGCTCGGTGAGGCCGAGACCCTGATCGAGGGCAAGGGCGATCTCGACGAGCGGCACATCGATCGCGCGCTCCGCACCGAGCGGATCGAGGCGGCACGGGCGCCGTTGCTGGATCTTGCCGAAAGGATGGGACTGACCGACCTCGCCGGCCTCGACGTCGGCCTGATCCTCGGCCGCCTGGAAGAGCGCGTTGCGGCGATCGCGTCGCGATGGGAGGCGACCCGCGAGGCGAACGCGCGGATCGGCGCCGCCGCGATCGGCATCGCGCGGTCCACGACGGCGCTCGCCGACGCGAAGGCGAAGCAGGCGGCCTGGCGCAATGCCTGGGACGACGCGGTGCGGGCGATCGGGCTCGACGGCGCGGCCGGGACCGAGATGGCGACGAGCGCCCTCGTCGCCTGGCAGGCGGTGCCGAACGCGCTCGCCGAGCGCGAGAACCGCCGCGCGCGCGTCGCCGGCATCCGCCGCGACATGGAGGCCTACCACGCCGCCGTCACGCCGCTGATCGCGGCGCTCGCCCCCGACCTCGCCCACATCCAGCCGAGCGCCGCGATCCGCAGCCTGCAGACGCGGCTGCAGGAGGCGCAGGCGAGCGAGACCCGCCGGCGCGAGCTCGCGAAGCGGCGCGACGAGGCGGAGCGGGAGGCCGGAGCGGCGATGCGCGCGCGCGACGACGCGCTCGGCCATCTCGCGGGTCTTCTGGCCGACACGGTGCCGGACCTCGGCGCCGACGCGCAGGACGCGGTCGAGGCGCTGCACGGCCGCCTAGTCGCCCGGCGCGCGTTGCGGGCGGAAGCGCTCGCGCGGCGCGTCGAGCTGGCACGCGCCGCAGACGGCGTTCCCGAAGACGCGCTGCGTGCCGACCTCGCCGCCATCGACGCCGATGCGATCGAGGCGCGGCTGCGCAGCCTGGCGATGGAGGACGAGAACCTCGACCAGCGCGGCAAGACGGCCTTCGCCGAGCGCGATCGCAGCGAGCGCCGGCGCGAGGCGCTGGAGGGCGGGACCGGGGCCGAGCTGGCATTGGCGCAGAAAAAGGCGGCCGAGGCCGAGCTTCACGCGAGCGCCCGGCAATGGGCCGTGCTCAAGCTCGCGAGCCTGATGCTCGGCACCGCCATCGCCCGCCAGCGGACGGGGCAGCAGGACCCGTTGCTGACCCGGGCCGGCGCGATCATGGCGGCCCTGACGGGGGGCGGGTTCTCCGGCCTCGCGCAGGATTACGACGAGGCCGACAAGGCGCTGATCGTTGCCCGCCGCGCCGGTGGCGAGACCGTCCACGTCCAGGGCCTCAGCGAGGGCACCCGCGACCAGCTCTACCTCGCGCTGCGGCTGGCCTACCTGGAGGACTACGCCGGCAAGTCCGAGCCGGCGCCCTTCATCGGCGACGACCTGTTCTCGACCTTCGACGACGCGCGGACCGGCCACGGCCTCGAAGCGCTCGCTGCGATCGGCGGCACCGTGCAGCCGATCCTGTTCACCCACCACCGCCACGTCGCCGAGCTCGCGCAGGCGCGTCTCGGCTCGGCGGTGGACATCATCCCGCTCTAGAGCAATTCCCGTGATCCCTGGATCACGGGAATTGCTCTATCTTATTGTGAGATCGCGTTTCCTTCACGCGAGCCGGGATCCACTTCGCATGAAAATGCTCTAGCCGATCCGTAGCGCGTTTCGAGGTGGGCGAGGTAGGCCTCGGTTCCGAGCGGGCGGCCGGTCGCCTGCTCGAGCAGCGCATCGGTGGGCAGGCGGCTGCCTTGCTCGTGGACGTGGCGGCGCAGCCAGCCGCGCAGCGGCGCGAAATCGCCCGCGGCGAGGCCCGGCATGATCCCCGGCTCGTCGCGCTTGGCCGCGGTGAAGAGCTGGGCGGCGGCCATCGCGCCGAGCGTGTAGGTCGGGAAGTAGCCCCAGGCGCCGCTCGGCCAGTGGATGTCCTGCAGACAGCCGAGGCGGTCGTTCGGAACTTCGAGCCCGAGCAGGTTGCGCATGCCGTCATTGAACGCGCCCGGCAGGTCGGCCACTGCGAGGTCGCCGGCGATGAGGGCCGATTCGAGGTCGTAGCGGAGCAGGACGTGCGCCGGGTAGGTCGCCTCGTCGGCGTCGACACGGATGAAGCCGGGCTCGACCCGGGTGTGCAGGCGGTGAAGGTTCTCGGGCGTGAAGGCGGCCCCGTCGCGCCCGAATTCCGTACGGACCAGGGGCGCCAGGAACGCGAAGAATTCGCGGCTGCGGCAGGCCTGCATCTCGACGATGAGCGATTGGCTCTCGTGCAGGCTCATGCCGCGGGCCTTGCCGACCGGCTGGTTGCGCCACGCGGCCGGGCGGCCCTGCTCATAGAGCGCGTGGCCGGTCTCGTGCAGCACCCCCATCAGCGCACGCCCGAAATCGGCGGCGTCGTAGCGCGTGGTGATCCGCACGTCGTCGGTGGCGCCCCCGCAGAACGGGTGCAGACTGATGTCGAGGCGCCCGCGCGCGAAGTCGAAGCCGAGCGCACGCATCAAGGCCAGCCCGATCCGCCGCTGCGCCTCAACCGGGAACGGGCCGTCGAGCGGCAGCGGCGCGGGCTCGCGCGCCTGCCGCTCGCGTGCCTCGGCCACCAGCCCGGGAAGCCGGGTGCGCAGGTCGGCGAAGAGCGGATCGATAGTCGCGCGCCGCATGCCCGGATCGTACTCGTCGAGCAGCGCGTCGTAGGTGCCGAGCCCGAGGGCCGCCCCCTTGATCGCCCCGATCTCGCGCTGGAGTCGCAGCACCTCGGCCAAGTGCGGCAGCAGCATCCTGAAATCCGACTGCGCGCGGGCCTCGCGCCAGACCATCTCCGCCTTCGAGATCGCCCGCGAGCTCGCCTCGACGAGGTCGCCCGGCACCGCCGCGGCATGGGCGTGGAGGCGGCGCATCTCGGCGAGGTTCGCAGCCCGCCACGGGTCGAGGGCGGTCTCGTCGGCAGCCGACAGCGCGTCGGCGGTTTCGGGCGCCGTCAGGATCTCGTGGGCGATGCCGCGCAGGACCGCGAGCTGGTCGGCGCGGCCGTCGGCGGCACCGTCCGGCATCAGGGTCTGCGAGTCCCAGCCGAGGATGCCGGCGGCGGCGCCGATCGCGTCGAGGCGGGCGAAGCGGCGTTCGAGGCTGGAATAGACGTTCACGATGCGAAGGCCCCGCGGTGACGATCCGGCTGCGAACGGCCGGGATGGGTGCTCTCGTCATAGGCGGCCGTCGGCGCTGCGAACACCCCGACCGGGGCCGAAGACGCTCGCGAGCCCATATCGGCGAGCCCGACCGCGCCTTCCTAGCCGAAAACCCCATATGGTCGCGATGCGCCGCAGGCGTCGCCGACACCGGAGCCGTTTCGTGGATCGCCGCGCCTTCGTCGCCGCAGCCCTGGCCTGCACTGGCCTCGTCGGAGGATCGGCGGCAAGCACCGCGCCCGAACCCGCGGCGATCCCGGACGGTCGCCCGGTGCGGATCGCCATGCTGCTGTTTCCGGGCATGACGGCGCTCGACGTCGTCGGGCCGCAGGAGATCCTCGCGGGCCTCGCACCGGGAAACCTGCATCTCGTCGCACGGGCGGCAGGTCCCGTGGCGAGCGACACCGGGCTCGCCCTCCTCGCCACCGCCGACTTCGAGACCTGCCCGCGCGACCTCGACGTGCTGTTCGTTCCCGGCGGGGACGGCACGCCCGACCAGATGCGCGACGCTGCGACCCTCGCCTTCCTGCGCGATCGCGCCGACCGGGCCGCCTGGGTCGCCAGCGTCTGCACCGGGTCGCTGATCCTCGGAGCAGCGGGATTGCTCTCGGGGTACCGCGCGACCTCGCACTGGTGCGTGCGCGACGCCGTGCTGCCGCTGCTCGGCGCGGTGCCGGTCGACGAACGCGTGGTGTTCGATCGCGACCGCGCCACCGCGGCCGGCATCTCGGCCGGGCTCGATTTCGCCCTGGCGCTCGCGGCCAAGCTCCGCGGCGAGGCCTATGCCCGCACCAGCCAGCTCGTGGCGGAATACGCGCCGCGCCCGCCCTTCGATGCCGGAAGCCCGTCCGCGGCCGGCCCCGCGATCACCCGCGCGGCGGACGCGATCCTGGCGCCGCTCGTCGCGGGCGCACTGGCTGCGAGCCGCGACCGGTGAACCGTACCGCAGCGCACGCCTCCGTGAACGGGCGCGCCGGAACGGCAACCACGGGTAAGCATTCTGGCAAGTGAAGCCGTCGCGAGGCGACGGCCGCCATCCTGGACCACTACGCCGGACCTGCCATGATCCTCGGAATGCTCGTCTCGGCCGTCATCGCGGCGCTCGGCCTGCTCGTGGCGCTCGGCCGGATCGGCCATCCGATCGACGGGCAGGTGCTCACCAATTTCGGCTGGAGCGGCGTGATCATCGGCGTCGCGCTGTTCGGCTTCTTCGCCTACCTGATGCGCGGGCGCCGACGCCCGGTGGCGTGAGCCGTGACGGTGTCAGGCGATGCGGATCAGCGGCTCGCGACGCAGCGCCGGCGTCGCGCCGACCTCGACGCGCTGGCGCTCGCGGGCAATGTAGGCCGTCGGCATGATCGCCTGCATGTCCGCCTCGACCGCGCGCAGGGTCGCGTCGGAGTGGCATGGATGCAGGTGGATGATCGCCAGCGCCTTCACGCCGGCGGCCTGCGCCAGCTCGACGCCCTTCTGCCAGGTCGAGTGGCCCCAGCCGCGGCAGGTCGGGTATTCGCAGTCGGTGAACATGCCGTCGTAGACGATCAGGTCGGCATCCTCGACGAAGCGCATCAGGGCGGCGTCCGGCCAGGGATCGGTGTGCTCAATGTCGCTGATGATGCAGAGCCGTTTCCCGTCATGCTCGAACCGATAGCCGACAGAGCCCTGGGGATGGTTGAGCAGGATCGTGTCGACGGTCGCGCCGTCGGAGAAGGTCAGGGTCTCGCCGGCGCGGAAGCCGTGATGCTTGAGCGTGCAGGGCAGGACGTCGAGTGTAACCGGGAAGAGCGGCGGCGCGTATAACCGACCGAGCGTGTCCTCGGCCGACTGCCCGTCGAGGTTCCCGCACCAGGTGTGGACGGTCCGCTCGGGATCGAACACCGCCGGTTTGAAGAACGGCAGTCCGCCGGTGTGGTCGAGATGGAGATGGCTGAAGAGAAGATCGACGTCCCTCGGCAGGTCCTGCCGGTTGTGCTGGCCGCACGCGTAGAGGCCGGAGCCGGCATCGACGACGAACAGGCGCTCGCCGCAGCGCACCTCCATGCACGGGGTGTTGCCGCCGAACTCGGCGTATTCCGGGCCGCTCACCGGCGTCGAACCACGCACGCCCCAGAAGCGCAACGTGAGACCGCCGTCCGATACTGGACTTCTCGACATCGTCATCACGGGTCGTTTTCGTTCGGATGGTCCGATCGCCTTCGATCTGGAACCGTTCTCCGCTTCGCCGTCAATGCGACCGAGGCGGTGGGCGGACGGTGGTTTTCTCATCGCCGCTCTCTGACAGGGGTTGAGATGGGTGGCCGCCGCACGCTGCGATGTGCGAGCCCGCACATGGGATAAGTCCCATCCACGCCTCGCGTTTCGGAGATCACGGGCGTTCGGCGAGGGCGAGCGGACCGGTCGAAGCCCGAACGGGCACCGTCGGATCGCTGGCGCCGGCCGCCCGGACGAGCCGCGGAAGCCGGTCCCGGTAGCGGGAATCGAGGCCGTCGAAGCGATCGGCCTCGCGCTCGTAGGACGGCACGAAGCCGGCCATATGGGTCGGGGACAGGGGCGAGCCCGGCGCCGCCCAGGCGGCCCAGGTCACCTCGGGCACCGGTGGCGCGCGCCGACGGGCGGGGATGACGATCGTCTCCAACCCGGCATAGGCCAGCGCCTCGGGGCGGCTGACCTCGCCGAGCGACGTGCCCTTGGCGGCGAGCGCCGCCCAGAAAGCGTGTTGGCCGCCGTCGGAATAGCTGGTGCGGATCGCGGCCGCCCCATCGTCGACGAAGGCGGCGATGCGGGCCTCCTCCGCCGCCCGGCGGGTGACGACGGCGGCTTCCTTGGCCGGGTCCTTCGACGGCGCGAAGACGTAGCGGCCGCCCTCGACGCCGACCTGCAGCTCGTCGCCGGTCGCCTCGAACCGGTCCGCGCCCGCCTTGAGCTCGCGCCAGAACCCGATGTTCGGATCGGTGCGATAGCGCGCCATGTTCTCCGCGGTCATCCGGAACGGATAGGCCTGGAACTGGAACGCCGCCTGCCCGCCCTTCAGCGCGTCGCGGGCGATCGCGTAGATCTCGCCGACGGTGTGGTCCATCATCGCGAAGCAGCCCATCGACGAGCACACGCCGTGCACCATCACCGCCGAGCCGGTGCCGCCATGCGCCCGGTCGTAGGCGTTCGGGTAGCCGACGTCGAAGGACAGGTAGTAGTGCGAGTTCGGGTTCATCTGGCGCTGCGGCACCATGTAGAAGCCCTCCGGCGTCTGCCGGTCGCCGTTCTTGCGCTTGGGACCGAGCTGGCCGGACCACCGGCAGATCGGGAAGGTCTTGAGGTAGACGAAGCGGCCGCCGGCGGCCTTCTTCCACACCTCGATCTCGGAATCCTTCTTGTAGGCCCGGAACAGCACCGGCGCCTGCGGGCTCGTACCCTTGGCCGCCATCAGCGCGAGGGTGGCGGCGGGGATCGGCGCCTCGGCCTTGGCGTTCTGCGCCGACGCGTCGCCCGCGAACAGCAGGGCGAGCACGACGGCGAAGCCGGTCGGGACCAGACCTTTCAGACGGTGGGCGGGAGGCATCGCGGGGCC
>NZ_VRUU01000110.1 GCF_008039875.1 Methylobacterium sp. WL119
GCCCGGCCGCTCCCGCTCCAGCCGCCCGGGGGCAGGGCGTCGGCCAGCTCGGCGCAGAGGCCGGCGACGCGGGCCTTCAGCTCCGCGTCGAACATCCGCCCGACCATGACCATGCCGCCGGAGAACCACTGGCCCATGCCGCCGAGCTCCGGGTGGTCGAACTGCGCCATCGTGCCGTTGCCGGCCTCCAGCGCCCGCATCAGATGGCGCACCGCTTCGAGGCTGACGCCGTGGCGATCCGCCACGATCTGCAGCCCGGAGGCGTGGTCGGGGCCCTCGTCGTTGTGTGCCTCAAGGGTCATGCGGGCTGCTCCGGGGGACGCGATGCGCCGAGGCGCTGCTGGGGGCCGCGTGTGCCGGGCCTCGCGCCCGGGGCGAGCCCGCACTATGCCGCGGTCGGCGGAGCGGTGGAAGAACCCGGGCTGCGCAAAAATGCCAGGCCCGCGAACGGTTTCCGCCCGAACCTTCGGCACCCCTCGCTGCGCTGCAAAAATTTCGCGCACGGCGGAGCTTCGCCCACGGACGCACGTTCACAAAATGGCCCGGGGGCCCCGCTGCCGAGCGTCAGGCAGCGGTCGTCGTGATGCGGCCCCGGCCGCCGGAGTGAACATGGCCGACCATAACCGCTACGCAGCCTCGACCCGTCCCGTTCGTTCGCGCATCCAGGAAGGCAAGCCCTATCCCCGCGGCGCGACCTGGGACGGCCTCGGCGTGAACTTCGCCGTCTTCTCCGCCCATGCGACCAAGGTCGAGCTCTGCCTGTTCGACGAGTCCGGCGAGAAGGAGATCGAGCGGATCGCGCTGCCCGAATACACCGACGAGGTCTGGCACGGGTACCTGCCCGACGCGCGCCCCGGCACGATCTACGGCTACCGCGTCCACGGCCCCTACGAGCCCAAGGCCGGGCACCGCTTCAACCACAACAAGCTGCTGATCGACCCCTACGCCAAGGGGCTCGTCGGCTCGATCACCTGGAACCCGGCCCTGTTCGGCTACCAGATGGAGACCGGCGACGACCTGACCTTCGACGAGCGCGACAGCGCGCCGTTCACCCGTCGCAGCCAGGTCATCGACCCGGCCTTCACCTGGGGCGCCTACCGCAAGCCGAACATCCCCTGGGAGAAGACCATCATCTACGAGGCCCACGTGAAGGGCCTGACCAAGAACCATCCGCGGGTGTCCGAGCGCCTGCGCGGCACCTATGCGGGCCTCGGCAACCCCGACGTGCTCGACTACATCAAGAGCCTCGGCGTCACCGCGGTGGAGCTGCTGCCGGTCCACGCCTTCGTGCAGGACGACTACCTGCAGGAAAAGAACCTGGTCAATTACTGGGGCTACAACACGATCTCGTTCTTCACCCCCGCGCGGCGCTACGCGGCGGTGCCGGACTTCGCCTTCTCCGAGTTCAAGGAGATGGTCGCGCGCCTGCACGGCGCCGGCCTCGAGGTGATCCTCGACGTGGTCTACAACCACACCGCCGAGGGCAACGAGAAGGGCCCAACCCTGTCGTTCAAGGGGATCGACAACGCCTCCTACTACCGGCTGCTGCCGGGGCAGGAGCGCTACTACATCAACGACACCGGCACCGGGAACACCTTCAACCTCTCGCATCCGCGCGTGCTGCAACTCGTCATGGACAGCCTGCGCTACTGGGCGACCGAGATGCGCGTCGACGGCTTCCGCTTCGACCTCGCCACCATCCTGGGCCGCGAGCCGCACGGCTTCGACGAGGGCGGCGGCTTCCTCGACGCCTGCCGCCAGGACCCGGTGCTGAACGACGTGAAGCTCATCGCCGAGCCGTGGGATTGCGGCCCGGGCGGCTACCAGGTCGGCGGCTTCCCGCCGGGCTGGGCCGAGTGGAACGACCGCTTCCGCGACGACGTCCGCGGCTACTGGAAGGGCGACGAGGGCCTGCTGCCCGATCTTGCCAACCGCATCACCGGCTCGGCCGACAAGTTCAACAAGCGCGGGCGCAAGCCCTGGGCCTCGGTGAACTTCCTCACCGCGCATGACGGCTTCACCCTGCACGACACGGTCGCCTACAATGACAAGCACAACGAGGCCAACGGCGAGAACAACCGCGACGGCCATTCTCACAACCTCTCGTACAATTACGGCGTCGAGGGACCGACCGACGACCCGGCGATCCGCGCCGTGCGCCTGCGCCAGATGCGCAACATGCTGGCGACCCTGTTCCTGTCGCACGGCACGCCGATGCTGCTGGCCGGCGACGAGTTCGCGCGAACGCAGAAGGGCAACAACAACGCCTACTGCCAGGACAACGAGGTGTCGTGGATCGACTGGGGGGCGATCGGCGCCGAGGAGCGCGATCTCGCCGAGTTCACCCAACGCCTGATCCTGCTGCGCAACGCGCTGCCGATCCTGAGCCGCGGCCGCTTCCTCACGGGCCGGTACGACGAGGATTTCGGCGTCAAGGACGTGACCTGGCTGCGCCCGGACGGGGCCGAGATGGGGTCCGAGAACTGGACCGACGGTGGCGCGCGTTCGCTCGCGGTGCTGCTCGACGGGCGGGCCCAGGCGACCGGCGTTCACCGCCGCGGCGGCGATGCCACCCTGCTCATCATGTACAACGCCTACCACGACCTCGTGCAGTTCACCCTGCCGGAGTCGGTCGGCGGATCGGCCTGGACGCGCCTGCTCGACACCAACCTGCCCGACAGCCAAGAGATCGCGAGCTTCGCCTCAGGCGAGCGCTACGACGTCACCGGCCGCTCGATGCTGATGTTCGTGCTGAAGCCGGACGACACGCCCGGCGACGCGGTAACGGAGATGGAGCGGTCCTACCAGCACGTGATGCAGGCCTTCGAGCGGGCCAACATCCACGAGGTCCACTTCCACCTCGACGAATCCGATCGCTGATTTCGGCGTCTTCCCCTCGGGCGGACGATCTGCCACGAGGGGCTGAATACAAAAATCGGACGATCGCGGGCCGCCGTGCGTTGGGTATCGACGCGCGGCGGCGACGCGTCTGACGGTCATGCGTCGAGGGATCCATCATCCATGCCCAAGATACTGCTGGTCGAAGATCACGAGGAGATCTGGGATTTCCTGTCCCGCCGGCTCAAGCGTCGCGGGTACGAGGTGATCCTGGCCCATGACGGCGAGGCCGGGGTGCAGCAGGCGCGCTCGGGGCGCCCCGACGTGATCCTGCTCGACATGAACCTGCCGATCCTCGACGGCTGGTCGGCGGCGCGCGCGCTGAAGTCCGGCAGCGACACCCGCGGCATCCCGATCATCGCGCTCACCGCCCACGCCATGTCGGGCGACCGCGACAAGGCGATCCAGGCCGGCTGCGACGACTACCACCCGAAGCCCGTCGATTTCTCGAAGCTGCTCAGCCAGATCAGCGCGGCTTTGGGCGAGACGGCGTCGGCCTGAGGCGGGCCATTCTTCCCTCCCCCTGGAGCGGGGGAGGGTGGGCCTCGCGTCGGCGAGGGTCGGGAGAGGGGAGCGACCTTTCCGGACAACGCGCTCCCTTCTCCCGACCCGCTTCGCGGGCCACCCTCTCCCGCAGGGGGGAGGGAAGAGGCGGCGGCGGACTTCAGCGTAACCGGAGCGTAATCCCATGAGCGACGATCCCGTCACCGCGCAGCGCCTCAAGAACGGCCTGCCGGTCTTCGTCGCGCTGGCCTCGTTCCTCCTCGTCGTCGCGGTGATGGCGGCGCTGTATTTCGGGCGCGACATCCTCGTTCCGGTGACGCTGGCGATCCTGCTGAGCTTCGTCCTGGTACCGGCGGTGCGCCTGCTCGGGCATATCCGCGTGCCGCGGGTGCCGGCGGTGCTGCTCGTCGTCGTGGTGGTGTTCGGCGCGCTGTTCGGGATCGGAACCCTGATCGCGCGCGAGGGCGGCCAGCTCGTGTCCGACCTGCCGCGCTATTCCCTGGTGATGCAGGACAAGATCAAGTCCCTGCGCGGGGCGACCGCCGACACCGGCACGCTGTCGCGGATCGTCGACGTGTTCCAGGACCTGAGCGCGACGCTGTCGCCGCCGCCTCCGCCCGAGCTGAAGGGCGATCCGGGCACCGCCGGGCATCCGCTCACCGTCGAGATCCGCGCGGCGCGGGCCGGCTTCGTCGAGAACCTCCAGACCTTCGCCGGGCCGATCCTGCACCCGCTGGCCACCACCGGCCTGATCCTGATCTTCACGATCTTCATCCTGCTCCAGCGCGAGGACCTGCGGAACCGGATGATCCGGCTGGCCGGCGGCTCGGGCGACCTGCGCCGCACCACCGCGGCGATCGACGACGCGGCGCGCCGCCTCAGCCGGTTCTTCCTGGCGCAGCTCGCCCTCAACGTCGCCTTCGGCGTGGTGATCGGCGTCGGGCTGTGGCTGATCGGCGTGCCGAGCCCGACCCTGTTCGGGGTGCTCGCGGCGATCCTGCGCTTCGTGCCCTATATCGGCGCCGCGATCAGCGCCCTGCTGCCGCTGGTGCTGGCGGCCTCGGTCGATCCGGGCTGGACCATGGTGATCGCCACTGCGGCCCTGTTCCTGGTGGTCGAGCCGATCGCCGGCCACGTGATCGAGCCGCTGCTCTACGGGCACTCCACCGGGCTCTCGCCGATCGCGGTCATTCTCTCGGCGACGATCTGGACCTTCCTGTGGGGGCCGATCGGCCTCGTGCTCGCCACCCCGCTCACCGTCTGCCTCGTCGTGCTCGGCCGCCACGTCGACCGGCTCTGGTATCTCGACGTGCTGCTCGGCGACCAGCCGGCGCTCGATCCGCCGGAAATCTTCTACCAGCGCATGCTCGCCAACGACCCGGCCGAGGCGATCGACCAGGGCCGGCAGTTCCTCAAGGAGCGGGCGCTCGTCACCTACTACGACGAGGTCGTGCTCGCCGGCCTCAGGCTGGCGCAGGAGGACCTGTCGCGCGGGACGCTCGACCGGGAGCGCCAGGGCGAGGTCGGCGCCGCGATCCGCACCGTGGTCGCGCGGCTCGGCACCACGCCGGTGGCCCGGCGCCCCGGCAGGGGCAAGGCCCGCACCGGGAGCTCCGAGGCCGCCGCCGCCGTCGCCGCGGCGGGGCCGGACCGCAAGGTCGCCGCCGTCGTGCTCAAGCCCTCGGACCTCGCGCCGGCCTGGCGCGGCGCGGTGCCGGTGCTCTGCGTCTCGAGCCGCGGCCCGTTCGACGAGGCGGCGACGCTGATGCTGAGCCAGACCCTCGACCGCCACGGCCTGCGCTCCGAGGTGATCGCGATGTCCGCGATCCGCGCCGGCGCGCGGCCGAAGGATGTCGGCAGCCTGGCGATGATCTGCTTCTCCTATCTCGAGCCGGTGAGCCTGTCGCAGATCCGCTTCACCGTGCGGCAGGCGCGCGCCGCGGTGCCGGGCGTCAGCGTCCTCGTCGGGTTCTGGGGCGAGCGCGATCCCGCCACCCTCGATCGCCTGCGCCGGGCGACCTCGGCCGACTTCCTGGTCACGACGCTCAACGACGCGATCGAGAACGCAATCGCGGTCTCGCGCATGCCGGCGGCGGCGCCGGCGCATCCGGCCGCGCGATCCGAGCCCCGCTTGCCGCAGGCCGCCGAGTAGCGGCGGCGGTCGACGATGTGGGCGACGTCGTGCACCGGCCGGCGCGACGGCTGGGCGGCGAAGCGGGTTTTCACGCCTTCGCCGATGCGCGAGACCGGCTCGCCGGGCGGTATCCGCGCTTTCGGCTTCGGCGCGAGCCTGACCTTCGCCAGAATGCCGGGATCGCCCGGGCGCCCCCTGGCGTTATCGCGGTGGTGTCGATCCGGATCGTGCGCCAGAACGCTTTTGCGCAGGCGCAGCGACTCGCCGGCGTCGAACGAAGCGATGGAGCGGCCGACCGATGCCGAAGGATGAGACCCCGTCGACATGACCCAGACGCCCGAGACACCGCCGACCGGCCGCACCACCCGTGTCGGCACCGGGTCCGTCTCCGCCATGTCGGACCCGCGCAACGAGATCTTCTTCGCGGCCGTCGAGACGACCCGCATGCCGATGACGGTGACGGACCCGCGCCAGTCCGACAACCCGATCATCTTCGCCAACAACGCCTTCATCGCGATGTCCGGCTACAGCCGCGAGGAGATCGTCGGCCGCAACTGCCGCTTCCTGCAGGGACCGGAGACCGACCGCGAGGCGGTCGCGCAGGTGCGCGCGGCGATCGACGAGCGGCGCGAGTACAGCACCGAGATCCTGAACTACCGCAAGGACGGCTCGACCTTCTGGAACGCGCTGTTCGTCTCGCCGCTTTACGACACCGCGGGGGAGCTGCTGTACTTCTTCGCCTCGCAGCTCGACGTGTCGCGCCGCCGCGACGCCGAGGAGGCCCTGGGCCAGGCCCAGAAGATGGAGGCGCTCGGCCAGCTCACCGGCGGCATCGCGCACGATTTCAACAACCTGCTCCAGGTCATCGTCGGCTACGTCGACATCCTCAGCGCCGGGCTCGAGAAGCCGGATGCCGACAAGGGCCGCCTCGGGCGTGCCGCCGACAACATCCGCCAGGCCGCGCAGCGCGCCACGACGCTGACGCAGCAGCTCCTCGCCTTCTCGCGCAAGCAGCGGCTGGAAGGCCGCGCGGTCAACCTCAACGCCCTGATCGAGGGCATGCGCGACATGGTCGCCCGCTCCGTCGGCGAGGCGATCACCGTGGACTACGACCCGGCGCCGGACCTGTGGAACTGCCGGGTCGACCCGACCCAGGCCGAGGTCGCGCTGCTCAATGTGATGATCAACGCCCGCGACGCGATGCCGGAGGGCGGCCGCATCCGCATCGTCACCGAGAACCTCGACGTGTCCGAGCGCGACATCACCGGGACCGGCCCCTTGCGCGCCGGCCGCTACGTCCGGGTCTCGATCACCGACACCGGCACCGGCATGCCGCCCTCGGTGCTGGCGCGGGTGATGGACCCGTTCTTCACCACCAAGGAGGAGGGCAAGGGTACCGGGCTCGGCCTCTCGATGGTCTACGGCTTCGCCAAGCAGTCGGGCGGCGCGGCCCAGATCGAATCGGTCCAGGGGGAGGGCACCACCGTGCGCCTGTCGTTCCCGGTGACCGAGACCGGGGTGAAGGAGGCGCCGAAGCCGGCGGCCCGCGCCATCGAGCGCCAGGGCACCGAGACCATCCTGATCGTCGACGACCGCGAGGACGTGGCCGAGCTCGCCCGGACGATCCTGCGCGACTTCGGCTACGTCACGCTGATGGCCGGGAACGGGCGCGAAGCCCTGGAGATCCTCGACGGCAACGACCGCATCGACATGATCTTCACCGACCTGATCATGCCCGGCGGCATGAACGGGGTGATGCTCGCCCGCGAGGCGCGGCGCCGGCAGCCGCGGCTCAAGGTGCTGCTCACCACCGGCTACGCCGAGGCGAGCCTGGAGCGAACCGACGCGGGGGGATCCGAGTTCGACGTGTTGAACAAGCCCTACCGCCGCACGGACCTGATCCGTCGCGTGCGCGCCGTCCTCGACGGGCCGACCGGGACCGGCTGAGGACGCTGCGCCGGCGGACGGGTGAATCGGGCGGAGACGCGAGGTCGATCATGCCGCAGGGCGACAAGGGCAAGTACACCGACAAGCAGGTGCGGAAGGCCGAGCACATCGCCGACTCGTACGAGAAGCGCGGCGTGCCCGAGGAGGCGGCCGAGGCCCGCGCCTGGGCGACGGTCAACAAGGACGACGGCGGCGGCAAGAAGCCCGGCGGCTCCGGCCGGGGCAAGGCCACCGGCCACCCGGCGGCGCATGCGGGCGGGGAGAAGGGCGGCAAGGCCGGCGGCAAGGCCTCGGCCGCGCGCACGCCGGAAGAGCGCTCCGCCTCCGCCAGGAAGGCGGCCGCCACCCGCAAGGCGAATCGCGGCGGCTGACCCCTGCTGCCGGCGGCGGTCGCCAAACGGCGGCGATCCGGCTACCCTCCGACGAGCGCTCGCGGACCTGGTTGGCCAAAAGTCCAACTTGCCAAGGCCTCCCAACTGGCTTTGGCTGCGATCGGCCAGCGAGAAGCCGAAAAAGGCCGGCACGCCATGCCGGAACCGCACGGAGGAACAGCACCATGAACAAGCCGGAATTCCTGGCCGACGCCAAGACCAAGTCGCCGTTCTCGGCCCGCTACGACAACTTCATCGGCGGGCAGTGGGTCGCGCCGGCGAACGGCCGCTACTTCGAGAACACCTCGCCGATCACCGGCCGGGTCATCTGCGAGGTCGCCCGCTCGGACGCGCAGGACGTGGAGAAGGCGCTCGACGCCGCCCACGCCGCCAAGGACGCCTGGGGCCGCACCTCGGCCGGCGAGCGAGCCCGAATCCTAAACAAGATCGCCGACCGGATGGAGGAGAACCTCGACCTGATCGCGCTGGCCGAGACCTGGGACAACGGCAAGCCGATCCGCGAGACGGTGAACGCCGACATCCCGCTCGCCATCGACCACTTCCGCTACTTCGCCGGCTGCATCCGCGCCCAGGAAGGCGGCATCTCCGAGATCGACCACGACACGGTCGCCTACCACTTCCACGAGCCGCTGGGCGTCGTCGGCCAGATCATCCCGTGGAACTTCCCGATCCTGATGGCGGTGTGGAAGGTCGCCCCGGCGCTCGCCGCCGGCAACTGCATCGTGCTGAAGCCGGCCGAGCAGACCCCGGCCTCGATCCTCGTGGTGCTGGAGCTGATCGCCGACCTGCTGCCGCCGGGCACGCTCAACGTCATCAACGGCTTCGGCCTGGAATGCGGCAAGCCGCTCGCCTCCTCGCCCCGCATCGCCAAGATCGCCTTCACCGGCGAGACGACGACGGGCCGGTTGATCATGCAGTACGCCTCGCAGAACCTGATCCCGGTGACGCTGGAGCTCGGCGGCAAGTCGCCGAACATCTTCTTCGCGGACGTGGCCAACGAGGACGACGACTTCTTCGACAAGGCGCTCGAAGGCTTCACCATGTTCGCCCTCAACCAGGGCGAGGTCTGCACCTGCCCGAGCCGCGCGCTCGTGCACGAGTCGATCTACGACCGGTTCATGGAGCGCGCGGTCAAGCGCGTCGAGGCGATCACCCAGGGCTCGCCCCTCGATCCCACGACGATGATCGGCGCGCAGGCCTCGTCCGAGCAGATGGAGAAGATCCTCTCCTACATCGACATCGGCCGGCAGGAGGGCGCGCAGGTGCTCACCGGCGGCGCGCGCAACGTGAAGGACGGCGATCTGGCCGACGGCTTCTACGTGCAGCCGACGGTGCTCCAGGGCCACAACAAGATGCGGATCTTCCAGGAGGAGATCTTCGGGCCGGTGCTCTCGGTGACGACCTTCAAGGACGACGCCGACGCGCTCGCCATCGCCAACGACACGCTCTACGGCCTCGGCGCCGGCGTGTGGACCCGCGACGGCACCCGCGCCTACCGCTTCGGCCGCTCGATCCAGGCCGGCCGCGTCTGGACCAACTGCTACCACGCCTACCCGGCCCACGCGGCCTTCGGCGGCTACAAGCAGTCCGGCATCGGCCGCGAGAACCATCGCATGATGCTCGACCACTACCAGCAGACCAAGAACATGCTGGTGAGCTACTCGGCCAAGAAGCTCGGCTTCTTTTAGGCCTGCGAGAAACCGCCCCGGCCGCCAAGGCCGGGGCTTCGGTCTCGACCGCAAGACGACGTCGCCCGAGACGACCTTGCCCCGGCCCGCAACGGCCGGGGCTTTTTGCCGGTGCCGATCGCCGCCCGGCGCGGGCCCCCTGCATTTCGGCGCGGCGCGATCCACATAGGATCGAGCCGGGCGATCACGGCGAACGGGAGCGACGCATGACGGAGACCGCGACGACCGAGACCACCGCCGAGCAGGCCGGCGTCGACGGCACGCCGTTGCGGGTCACCGCGACGCCCGCCGCCCTCGAGCTGATCGCGGAGCTGCGGGCCGAGCACGGCCCGGTGATGTTCCATCAGTCGGGCGGGTGCTGCGACGGCTCCTCCCCGATGTGCTACGGCGTCGGCGACTTCATCACCGGCGACGGCGACGTCCATCTCGGGCAGGTCGGCGGCGCGGACTTCTACATCAGCCGCCCGCAATTCGCGGTCTGGAAGCACACCCACATCATGCTCGACGTGGTGCCCGGGCGCGGCGGCATGTTCTCCCTCGAGAACGGCCGCGAGAAGCGCTTCCACATCCGCTCGCGCCTGTTCACCGCAGCCGAGAACGCGGCCCTCGACAGCGTCTGCAAGCTCTGAGCGCCGCCGCCGGTCCGCGCGGGCTCAGCGCGCCTCGGACCGGTCGCCGGCCAGCCTTTCGGCGCGGGTGCGCTCGTCGGCGGTGAGCCCGGCGAGCGCCTGGTCGAGCCAGGCATCCGACAGCCCCTGTCCGGCCGCCGTGAGGTTCCAGGCCGCGGCCTCGACCGGGTTTTTCGGCACGCCGCGCCCGGTGGCGTAGAGCCGTGCGACGCGGTTCTGGGCGATGGCGTTGCCGCGGGCGGCCGCGTGCAGGAAGTAGCGGGCGGCGCGTCCCTCGTCCTTCGGCAAGCCCTTGCCGTTGAACAGCAGAATCGCGAACTCGACCTCCCCGGCGAGGTCGCCGTTGTCGGCCGCCCGCCGGAACAGCTCGGCCGCCTTGGTCGCGTCCTGCGGCACGCCGCGGCCCTGCAGGTAGAGCACCCCGAGATCGTGCTGGGCCGGGCCGATCTCGCCGTCGGCGGCCTTGCGGAACATCGTCGCCGCCCGCGCCAGGTCGGCCTCGCTGCCGCTGCCGAGCAGCAGCAGCGCGAAGTTGTAGGCCGCGGTCGGCGAGCCGTGCTCGGCCGCCTGCTCCAGCCAGCGCCGGCCGGCCTTCGGGTCCTTGGGCACGCCGCGCCCGTCGAGGGACATCAGCCCGAGCGAGGACATCGCCCCGGGCTCGCCCTGCGCCGCGGCGAGGCGGTACCAGTCGGCGGCCTTCACCGGATCCGGCTTGATGCCGAGGCCCTGGTTGTACAACTCGCCGAGCAGCGTCATCGCCGCCGCGTCCTTGCGGTCGGCCTCGATCCGCTTCGTCGCCTCCCGGAACGCGGTCACGTACTGCCCGCGCTGATAGGCGCCGTAGGCGAAGTCCGGCGTGCGGTCGGTCGGCGGCGGGCGGGCGCCGCCGGAATAGCCGATGGTGTAGGGGGTCGGCAGCTCGCGCATCGGCGGCTTCACAGGATCGGTGCCGGGCGTCTTGGCCGGCTCGACCGTGCCGGGGGACGCGACGGCGGGGCCGCCGGTGGAGACGGCCCCCCCGGCCATGAGCAACGCGAATCCAAGGGCGCGGAGTCGCCTCACGAGGCGACCTCCGACAGCGACGTCTGCAGCGTCGCGATGCGTGCGGGATCGTCCATCCACAGGCCGCTCTCCAGCCCGACGAACTCGGCGCCGGTGGCCGCGAGCCCGGCGATCTCGGTCTCGGCGCAGGCGACGCCGATGCATGGGGTCTCGAAGATCTCGGCCCACCACGCGGTGCGCTCGCGCACCGCCTCGGGTTCGGCGGCGACGCCGTCCGGGTAGAGGCCGCCGAACATCAGGTAGTCGATGCCCGCCTCGCCCGCATCCATCGCCGCGTGCCGGGTCTCGATCCCGCCCACGCCGAGGATCCGGCCGTCCCGCAGGCGCCCGCGCAGCTCTTGCAGCGTGCCGTCCTCGGGCTTGTCGACGTGGATGCCGTCGGCGCCGCCGCGGGCCGAGACGCTGACGAGGTCGCCCGGGAAGCCCGCCGCGGCGACGACCAGGGCCGCCCCAGCCGCCTGCACGGCGGGGGCGACGCGCTTGACCAGGGCGATCAGGCTGCGCTCGTCGGACGGCGCCAGCCGCAGGATCACCGCGGCCACGTCGCCGGCGCCGCAGGCGCGCTCGAGCGCGGGCAGCAGCGCGTCGACATGCTCGGGCCCGACGCGATGCGGCGTCAGCAGGGTGAGGCGGGGTGCGTCGGTCATGCGCCCTGATACCGCCGCGCAGCGCGTCGGGGAAGCGGAGAGGGACGTTTCAGGGGCTGCGAAGGCGATCGATCCCGCCGTCCTGCGCAGACCTTGTCAGGCCCGCTCGTCATTCCGGGGCTGCGCGAAAGAGCTTGGAATTCGGAACCACAGGGCGCGATCGGTTCGGCTCCGTCGGCGGATCCGGATTCCGGGTTCGCCCTTCGGCGCCCCGGAATGACGGGTATGGGGCGATCGGGTGGAGGTGAACCCTCCGATCGCCTGGAACGAAGACGGGTCGCCTCAGTTCGCGGTGATCTTCGGGTCGAGCGAGCCGTTGGCGTAGCGCTTGGCCATGGCCGAGACCGAGATCGGGCGGATCTTCGAGCCCTGGCCGGCGGTGCCGAACTCCTCGAAGCGCTGCTTGCACAGCTTGGTCATCGCCTCCATGGCGGGCTTGAGGTACTTGCGCGGATCGAACTCGGACGGATTCTCGGCCAGCACCTTCCGGATCTGGCCGGTCAGCGCCATGCGGTTGTCGGTGTCGATGTTGATCTTGCGCACGCCGTGCTTGATCCCGCGCTGGATCTCGGCGACCGGCACGCCCCAGGTCGGCTTCATCTGGCCGCCGTACCGGTTGATGATGTCCTGCAGCTCCTGCGGCACCGAGGACGAGCCGTGCATCACGAGGTGGGTCGTCGGCAGGCGGCGGTGGATCTCCTCGATGACGTTCATCGCGAGCACGTCGCCGTCGGGCTGGCGGGTGAACTTGTAGGCGCCGTGGCTGGTGCCCATCGCGACCGCGAGCGCGTCGACCTTCGTGGCGGCGACGAACTTCACCGCCTCGTCCGGGTCGGTGAGGAGCTGGTCGTGGCTGAGCACCCCTTCCGCGCCGTGGCCGTCCTCGGCCTCGCCCTCGCCGCTCTCGAGGGAGCCGAGCACGCCGAGCTCGCCCTCCACCGAGACGCCGGCCCAGTGCGCCATCTCCGACACCTTGTGGGTGATGCCGACGTTGTAGGCGTAGTCGGCCGGGGTCTTGCCGTCGGCCTTGAGCGACCCGTCCATCATCACCGAGGTGAAGCCGTACTGGATCGCGGTGGCGCAGGTGGCCTCGTCGCTGCCGTGGTCGAGATGCATGCAGACGGGGATGTGCGGGTAGATCTCGACGAGCCCGTCGATGAGCTTGGCCAGGACGATGTCGTTGGCGTAGGCGCGGGCGCCCTTGCTCGCCTGCAGGATCACCGGGGAATCGGTGGCGTCGGCGGCCGCCATGATGGCGAGCCCCTGCTCCATGTTGTTCATGTTGAAGGCCGGCACGCCGTAGCCGTACTCGGCGGCGTGATCGAGAAGCTGCCTCAACGTGATCCGCGCCATCGTCCGTGCTCCGTCTAAGCTCTGTTCGGGTCTGTGGGGGAAGAACGCCGTCACGGCACGCCTGGATCGCGTGGGGCGGCGCGAAATCGTTTCGCGGCTCAGTCCTTGGCGCGCAGCGCCTCGACGCCGGGCAGGGTCTTGCCCTCCAGCCATTCGAGGAAGGCGCCGCCGGCGGTCGAGATGTAGGAGAACCGCTCCGACACGCCGGCATGGTTCAGGGCGGCCACGGTATCGCCGCCGCCGGCGACCGAGACCAGCTTGCCGGCCGTGGTGCGCTCGGCCGCGTGCCGCGCCGCGGCGACCGTGGCGGCATCGAACGGCGTCATCTCGAAGGCGCCGAGCGGGCCGTTCCAGACCAGAGTCGCGGCTTCGTCGATCGCCGCGTCGATCTCGGCGACCGATCTCGGGCCGGCGTCGAGGATCATGCCGCCCTGGGGCACCGCGTCGACGGGCACCGTCTCGTTGGCGGCATTCGCCTTGAACTCGGAGGCGACGACCGCGTCGACCGGCAGGATGATCCGGCATTTCGCGGACTCGGCCGCGGCCAGAATGCGCAGGGCGGTCTCGGCGAGGTCCTTCTCGCACAGCGACTTGCCGACCGCCTTGCCCTGCGCGTGCAGGAAGGTGTTGGCCATGCCGCCGCCGATCACCAGCATGTCGACCTTGGTGACGAGGTTCTCCAGCAGGTCGATCTTCGACGAGACCTTGGCGCCCCCGACGAGCGCGATCACCGGGCGCTTGGGCGCCTCGAGCCCCTTGGTCAGGGCATCGAGCTCGGCCTGCATCAGGCGTCCGGCATAGGCCGGCAGGCGGTGGGCGAGGCCTTCCGTCGAGGCGTGCGCCCGGTGGGCGGCCGAGAACGCCTCGTTGACGTAGACGTCGCCGTTCGTCGCGAGCGCGTCGGCGAAGGCCGCGTCGTTCTTCTCCTCGCCGGCGTGGTAGCGGGTGTTCTCCAGCAGCAGCACGTCGCCGTCCCGCATCGCGGCGACGGCGGTCGCGGCGGCCTCGCCGACGCAATCCTCGGCGAAGGCCACCGGGCTTCCGAGCTTGTCCGACAGGGTGGCGACGACGGGCCAGAGCGAGTCCTTGGCCTCGCGCTTGCCCTTCGGCCGGCCAAAATGGGCGAGCAGCACGACCTTGCCGCCCTGGCCCGCGATCTCGCGGATCGTCGGCACCACGCGCTCGATCCGGGTCGCATCGGTGACGCGGCCGGCCTCCATCGGGACGTTGAGGTCGACGCGGAGCAGGACGCGCTTGCCGGCGAGCGGGCCGGCATCGTCGAGGGTGCGGAAGGCGGTCATGCGGTCGGGCTCCGGTCGGCTTTCGGTCAGCGCGCGGGCGAAGGGG
>NZ_VRUU01000111.1 GCF_008039875.1 Methylobacterium sp. WL119
GCGCTCGGCGCCAACGCGGTCGCCCGCCGCGCCGGGCTCTCGGGGGCCGCCGAGGCGTTCTCGGGGGCCGCCGTCGCCTCGACCGCGGGCGCCGTCTCGGTCGGGGCCGAGGGCGCGGAGCGGCAGATCGTCAACGTCGCCGGCGGCACGCAGGACACGGATGCGGTCAACCTGCGCCAGCTCCGCGCGGTCGGCGGCAACCTCGCCGGCGCGCTGGGCGGCGGCGCGGGCTTTGCCGCCGACGGCAGCTTCACCGGGCCGACCTATGCCATCGGCGGCAAGGCGTATTCCGGCGTCGGCGACGCGCTCGCGGCGGTCGACACCTTCGCCGTCAAGTACGACGTCGACCCGGCGACCGGCGGGCGCGGGCAGTCGCTGACGCTGGCCGGCAGCGACCCGAACCAGCCGGTGCTGATCCGCAACGTCGCCGCCGGCGTGCTGCCGACCGACGCCGCCAATCTCGGCCAGGTCACGGCGCAGGTCGCGACCGCGAAGGCGCAGAGCTTCGCCTATACCGACCAGCGGGTGCAGGCGAGCTACGCCGCGAGCACGGCCTACACCGACGCCCGCGTCGCGCCGCTGGAGAAGCAGATGACCGCCTTCGGCAGCCAGCTCGCCGGCCTGCAGAACGAGGTCGGGCAGGTCCGCCAGGAGGCGCGCCGCGGCGCGGCGATCGGCCTGGCCGCCGCCTCGCTCCGCTTCGACGACCGCCCGGGCAAGCTGAGCATGGCCGCCGGCGGCGGCGTGTGGCGCGGCGAGGGCGCGGCCTCGATGGGCATCGGCTACACGCTCCCCGACGGGTCCGCGCGGGTCAACGCCACCGGCGTCGCCGCCGGCCGCGACTTCGGGATCAGCGCCGGCGCCAGCTTCACCCTCAACTGAGGCCGGCGATGCGCGCGCACGCCACCGCGGCGGCGGCCCTCGCGGCCCTGCTGCTCGCCGCGCCCGCGTGCGGCCAGGGGCACGGGCCGTCGGGCGGAGACGGCCCCCTGGGGTCGATCGCGATGCGCGGCACCGTCTCCACCGACGACCCGCCGCGCGCCCAGTTCGCGGCGCCGGCCTACCGCGTCCACCCGCCGGAGGGGGCGCCGCCGCCGGGCGAGGCGCCGGGCGACACCCGCCGGATGATCCAGGCCTTCGGCGGCTGGACCCTGATCTGCGACGAGAACCTGCGCCGCCGCCGCCGGGTCTGCAACGCGTCGCAATCGATCGTCGACGGCGACGGGGTCTTCGCCTTCAGCTGGTCGCTCGCCGCCACCAGCGCCGGCGCGCCGGTCTTCGTGGTGCGCGCGCCGGTCGGGGCGTGGTCGGCCCACACCGTCGGGTTGGCGTTCGGCACCGCCGAGGAGACCGTGATCCGCCTGGAAAGCTGCAACGCCAGCCTGTGCCTCGGCTTCCTGCCCGTCGACGAGGCCCTGCGGCGGGCGATCGCCGGGCGCGCCGCCGTCCGCGTCCGCTATCGCAGGAGCGAGAGCGCCGCCCCCGTCGCCATCGCGACCTCCCTCGACGGCCTCGCCGCGGCGATCGCCGGCATCAAGTAGCCCTCTCCCGCGCAGGCCGGCCTCAGCGCTGGGCGCGGGCCAAGTATCCGCGCCAGCCGCCGTCGCGGCCGATCTCCTCGGCGCCGACGACGCCCTCGGCCTCGACCAGGAACCCCTTCGGCCGGGTGCCGTCGGACAGGTGCAGGGTGCCGATGCCGAGGGGCTCCGGGATGGCGGACACGAAGCGGCCGAAGGCGTCCGGCGACAGTTCCCAGACCTCGGTCTCGATCGCGACGCCGGTGCCCGCCGCCACCCGCAGCAGGCCTGGCCGGTGCGGCGGGCCGCCGGGCAGCGCGTAGAAGCGGTAGTCCGGCGCCGTCGCGACCGCGCGCAGGAAGCGGGCGCCGAGGCGCGTGAGCTCGCCGTTGAGGGCGAGGCCGGAGAGGTGCGCGCCGACCACCGCCAGCTCGATCGCCTCGCCCGCCGCCCGCCCCGCCGGCTCGGTCGCCGCCGGCACCGGCACGGCGCTCGCCCCGATCGGCACGCCGGACGCCGCGTGCAGCCGGGCGCCGAGCGCCGCGAGCAGCCCGTCGCGGCCGCGGGGGGCCAGCAGCGTCACCCCCGCGGGGAACGTGTCGGCCCGGAAGCGCCCGGGCACGGCAAGCGCGCACCAGTCGAGCAGGTTGACGAAGTTGGTGTAGGTGCCGAGCTCGCTGTTCGGCCCGATCGGGTCGGCGGCGAGGTCCGCCACCGTGCGCGGCCGCGGATAGGTCGGCACCGCGAGCACGTCGACCGCGTCCCAGACCGCGTCGGCCGCCCGCCGCAGCTCGGCGAGGCGATAGAGCCCGCCGAAGACGTCGGCCGCCGAGAAGTGTTCGGCGTTCTCGATCACGGCCCGCGTCGTCGGATGCAGGATCTCGGGCCGCGTCTCGATCACGGCGCGGATCGCCTGGTAGCGCTCGGCCACCCACGGGCCGGTGTAGAGCAGGCGCGCGGTCGCGAACATCGGCGCGAAGTCGACCGGGCGGCCGGCGCCGACGAGGGCTTCGAGGTCGGCGAGGCTCGCGGCGAAGGCCGCCTCGGACAGGGCGTCGCCGGCGAAGTCCAGCCCCTGCGCATCCGGCACGCCGAGGCGCAGGCCGGGCGGGACCGCGGACGCGGCGGGCACGGGCAGGCTCCGCGAGAACGCGTCGGCGGGATCGTGGCCGGCCATGGCGCGGAAGGCGGCGTCGGCGTCGGCCACGGTGCCGGCGAAGACCGAGAGCGTGTCGAGCGTCCGGCAGGCCGGGACCATGCCGCGGGCCGAGACGCTGCCGAGCGAGGGCTTCAGGCCGACGACGTTGTTCAGCCCGGCCGGCACGCGGCCCGAGCCCGCCGTGTCGGTGCCGAGCGCGAAGGCGACGAGGCCGCGGGCGACCGCCACCGCCGAGCCGCTGCTGGAGCCGCCCGGCACGTAGGCCGGGTCGAGGGCGTTGCGCGGCACCGGGTAGGGCGTGCGCACGCCGACCAGCCCGGTGGCGAACTGGTCGAGATTGGTCTTGCCGACGAGGATCGCGCCCGCCGCCAGGAGCTTTTCGACCGCGTGGGCGGTCTCGGTCGCGGTGTAGGCGAAGCCCGGGCACGCCGCCGTCGTCGCCATCCCGGCGACGTCGACGTTGTCCTTCACCGCGAACGGGATGCCCCAGAGCGGCCTGCCCACCGGGTCGAACGGGCCGAGCGCGGCGAGCGCCGCCGCGGCCTCCGCCTCCGGCACCAGGCTCAGGAAGATGCCGGGATCGTCGGCGGCCGCGATGCGGCGGTAGACCTCCGCCAGGATCGCGCGCGGGTCGTCGCCGGCGGCGTAGGCCGCGTGCAGGGCGGGAATCGTCGGGAACGGGGGCATGGCGTCTCGCGGTGGTGCTTCTCGAAAGCGATCCCATCCCGCCCCGCGTCCCGAGGCGCCCGCCCCGGCGGGCCTCGAAGGCGGGCTCCTTCGAGGCCTCCGCTCGGCTGCGGCACCTCAGGACGAGGGGGGTGGGAGCGTCGGCGCTACAATCCGGCCAGCCGCGCCGCCGTCCGGGCGATCGCGCCCTCGGGGTCGACCAGCGCGTCGAGCACGGTGAAGTGGTTCGCGCCCGTCACCGGGATCAGCGGCCCGTCCAGCCCCAGGGCGCGGCGGGCGGCGTGGTAGGCGTCCGACTGGCGCCGGAGCTCGGGCAGCTCGTCGGCGCCGTACAGCACCGCGACGGGCGGCGCGCCCGGGCTCAGGTGGCGGATCGGCGAGAGCGCCGCGATCTCTTCCGCGCTCAGGCTCAAGGCGTCGTTGAGATTCGTGCCGGCGATCGGCGCGAGGTCGAAGAGGCCGCTGATCGCGAGCCCGGCATCGGCCCCGTCGGCGACCTGCGCGGCGAGGTGCCCGCCGGCCGACCAGCCGGAGACCACGAGCCTGCGCCCGCCGCCATCGGCGCGCAGCAGCGCCAGGGCGGCGCGGGCCTCGGCGACGATCGCGGTCAGGCTCGCCTCCGGCGCCAGGGTGTAGCCGACCAGCGCCACGTCGAGCCCGAGCGCCAGCGGCCCCTCGGCCATGCAGGAGAACCCGCGCCGGTCGTTGCGCTGCCAGTAGCCGCCATGGAGGAAGGCCAGCATCGGCGCGCTCGGCTGCCCGCAGCGGAACACGTCGATGCGCTGGCGCTCGCCCGGCCCGTAGGCGAGGTCCAGCGCCTCGGCATGGCGCTCGCGGAACGCGGCGCTGCGCGCGCGCCAGCCGGCGACGATGGCGGCGCTGTCGGCCACCGCACCGGAATTGTCGTAGGCCCGGCTCAGCGCCGCGCGGTCGAGGTCTTGCCAATCGGTCGTCTCGGGCATGGTCGCCGGCCTCTGGTTTGCGATCGTGCTCAGGCCGCAGCCGTTCGATCAGGCGCCAGGCCCTCCGAAGCAGGCGCGGGCCCCCTCTCCCGGGCGGGAGAGGGCTGGGGTGAGGGATGAGAACCGTCCGGAGAGGTCACGCCCCTCACCCCCACCCTCTCTCCCTGGGAGAGGGGGCCGCGTCGCGGCTCCGAGACGGATACGATCCTCGCTGCCGCAGCCACCTCAGGCCGCCTTCGGCGCATGGTGGCTGTGGAGCTGGGCCGAGAGCATGCGGCGCACGTCGTTGAAGGCGGGGCTCGACACGTCGCGGCGGCGGGGGAGGTCGATCGCGTGCACCGCCTCGATCCGGCCGGGGCCGGGCGACATCATCACGATGCGGTCGGCGAGGAAGATCGCCTCCTCGATCGCGTGCGTCACGAACAGCACGGTGAGGCCGGTGCGGCTCCACAGGTCGAGCAGCTCGTCCTGCAGCCGCTCGCGGGTCATCGCGTCGAGCGCCCCGAACGGCTCGTCCATCAGCACCACCTCGGCCTCGTTGGCGAGCACGCGGGCGATGGCGACGCGCTGCTTCATGCCCCCCGAGAGCTGGTGCGGGTAGGCGTCGGCGAAGGCCGCGAGGCCGACGAGGTCGATGTAGCGGGCGGCGGTGTCGCGCACCTCCGCGGCCGGGCGGCCCCGCGCCTTCGGGCCGAAGCCGATGTTGTCGCGCACGCTGAGCCAGGGGAACAGGCCGTAATCCTGGAACACCATCCCGCGGCTCGGGCCCGGGCCGGGGATCGGCTTGCCCCACATCAGGGCCTCGCCGCCGGTGGCCGCCTCGAAGCCGGCCACGATCCGCAGCAGGGTGGACTTGCCGCAGCCCGAGGCCCCGAGCAGGCAGACGAACTCGCCGCGGCGCACGGTGAGGTTGGCGCCGCGCAGGGCCTCGGTGCTGCGCCCCTGCGAGCGGTAGGTCTTGGAGACGTCGCGCACCTCGACGATCGGCAGGGTCGGGTCAGCCATCCGAGGATCTCCGGTTCTCAACCATGCGCGGGGCTCCACGCGAGCAGGCGGCGCCCGATCTCCATGACGATCCGGTCGGAGACGAACCCGGCGACGCCGATCACCACCATGCCGCAGATGACGATCTCGGTGCGGGAGAGCTGGCGCGCCTCCATGATGATCGCGCCGAGACCCGTCTGCACCCCGGTCATCTCGCCCACCACGATGACGACCCAGGCGAAGCCGAGGCCGAGGCGCAGGCCGGTGAAGATCGAGGGCAGGGCGGCCGGCAGCACGACGCGGGCGAACTGCGCCGTCCCCGTGCATCCGAGCATGGCCGCGGCCTCGAACAATCGCGGCTCGACCGAGCGCACGCCGAAGATCGTGTTGACGAGGATCGGGTAGAACGCCCCGAGGAAGACCAGGAAGTAGGCCGAGCGCGGCCCGAGCCCGAACAGGATCATCGCCAGCGGCAGCCATGCGGTGACGGGCACCGGCCGCAGGATCTGGAAGGTCGGGTCGAGCAGCGCCCGCATCAGCGGCACGCGTCCGATCAGCAGCCCGAGCGGCAGGGCGGCGGCCGCGGCCAGCGCGAACCCGCCGAAGACGCGGGCGAGCGAGGCGGCGAGATGCGTCCACAGCGTGCCGCTGAAGGCGTCGTCGTTGATCCCGCCGACGGCCAGATCCCGCATCTCGGTCCAGACCTCGGCCGGCGGCGGGATCAGGCTGTAGGGTCTCCCGACGGTGGCGAGGTGCCAGACCAGCGCGAGCGCAACGGGGAGGGCGAGCGCGAGGGCGGGCGCCGTCAGGCGCCGAAGGATGTTCACAGCGAACGAGGCCCGGTCGCGATGGCGTGGGGCGCGGGTCCCCCCTCCCGTTCGGGAGGGGGACAGGGCGAGGGGCATGACCTCTCCGGACAGACCGGACCCCTCACCCCAACCCTCTCCCGAACGGGAGAGGGGGAGCGCCGCGTCGCCGGCGGCGGCCGATCCGGCCTCCGTCGCTGCCATCGCGCTCATGTCACGCGTCCCGCATCGCGTCGACGAAGGTGGTGTCGATGAAGCCGGGCTCGGGCAGGCGCTTGATCTGCTTGAGGGCGAGCATGTGCTGGGCGTAGGCCTCGGCCTTCTTGACCTCGTCCGGGCCGAGCTGCCACGTCAGGTCGACGTTGGGGGCCGAGATCGCCAGCGCCTCGCGCTTCTGGCCGAGCTTGGCCACCGCCATGTCGATCATCGCGTCGCGGTTCTTGGCCGCGAACTCGGTGCCCTTGCGGTGGATCTCCAGCATGGTGCGCACGAGGTCCGGCTTGCTCGCGATCGTGTCGCGGTGGGTGCCGAACACCATGTTGAGCGAGCCCATCGCGGTGCCGTAGGGGTACTCGACGAGCTGGCCGACGCCGCTCGACAGGCTGACGCCGGGGGCGGGCTCGGCGCCGACATAGGCGTCGATGTCGCCCCGCGCCAGGGCGATGTGCATCTCCGAGAACGAGATCCGCACCGGCACGATGTCCCGGATCGACAGCCCCTCCATCCGCATGCGCTCGAGGGCGAACACCTCCTGCGTCGAGCCGGGCCACAGGGCGACGCGCTTGCCCTTGAGGTCCTTGATCGCGCGGATGTCGGAATCCTTCCTGGAGATGATCGCCATGCCGCCGTTGCAGGTCGAGGCGATCACCGTCAGCGGCTCGCCAGCGGCCGCGCCCAGCGTCGCCGAGGCGATGCCGAAGGTGCCGAAATCCACCGACTTGGTGACCACCGCGTTCTTGCACTCGGTCGGGCTCTCGAACGGGATCACCTCGACCCGGGTGCCCGTCGGCGTGAAGCGCTCGTAGAAGTACGGCGCGATCGAGTGGATCAGCTTGAGCGAGCCCATGCGGATCGTCACCGGCTCCGCCGCCCGGGCGACGAACGGGGCCGAGACCAGCCCGGCCCCGAGGCCGGCGAGGAGGGTGCGGCGGTCGATCATGGCTTCACTCCGGGGTCGGCGACGAGTCGAAGCCTAGCTGCGCCGACCGTTGCAAACGAGTGCTCGTTCGGGATCGTGCCGTTGCGGTTCGGGCAACGGGTGGCCTAGGCTTGCCGGAGCGGGTTGCAGGACCCGTGCCCGAAGCGGGTCTTGGCGATGAAGCACACCCGGACGCTGGCCTGCATCGCCGAGATCGCCCGGAGCGGCTCGATCCGCCGGGCGGCCGAGCGCCTGAACATCGCGCCCTCGGCGCTGACCCGTCAGGTCCAGGACATCGAGTACGAGCTCGGCACGCCGATCTTCGAGCGGCTGGCGCAGGGGATGCGGCTCAACGCGGCCGGCGAGCTGCTGGTCCGGCACGCGCGCGACCAGCTCGCCGACCTCGAGCGGGTGCGCTCGCAGATCGCCGACCTCTCCGGGGTCCGGCGCGGGCACGTGGCGCTCGCCTGCAGCCAGGCCTTCGTCACGCAGGTGGTGCCGGAGGAGGTCCAGGCCTATCGCGCGCGGTTTCCGCTGGTCGGGTTCACGGTGCAAATCCGCGACCACGTCCAGGCGGTGGCGGCGCTGACCGCGTTCGAGGCCGACCTCGCCCTGGTGCTGCAGCCGCCGCCCTCGGCCGACCTGCACGTTTTGTATTCCTGCCGCCAGCCGCTCTGCGCGCTGATGCGGGCCGGCCATCCCCTCGCCCGCGAGACCGGGCCGGTGCGCCTGCGCGACTGCCTCGCCCACGCGATGGCGCTGCCCGACCGGTCGCTGGCGATCCGCCTGCACCTCGAGCAGGCCCTGGCGCGGCGGGGGGTGCCGCTCGGGCCGGTGGTCGAATCGAGCTCGCTCGAGTTCCTGCGCAACCTCGTGCTGCGCGAGGAGGCGGTCAGCCTGCAGGTGCCGAGCGGCATCCCCGACGATCCCCGCCTCGTCAGCCGCCCGATCGACGGGCGCGACCTCGACCCGATGGTGATGATCCTCGGGCAGCTGCGCGGGCGCCTGCTGTCCGTCGCCGCGGCGAAGTTCGCCGACCAGCTCACCCAGAGCCTCGACCGGCGGCAGGCGGGGGCCTGAGGCGCGGGAGCGAAACCGCGCCCGCCGACTTTCCCGTGCGGGCCAACTAGGACAGCGACGCCATGAAGACCGACCGACGCCTGATCTACGCGAGCGAGAACGGCGACCGCTGGTGGCTCCGCCGCGCCGACGGCGCCGAGGCCGTGATCCTGCACGAGCCGAACGCGTCGTCCGGCGGCCGCACCTCCGAGACCGCGATCGGCGCCTTCCTGCGCGCCGGCGCGGGCGGGCCGGAGCACCGGGCCCTGCTCGACCTGATCGGCACGCTGGTCGACCAGCCGCCCGCCGCCCCGCCGGCCCCCGCGCCGGAGCCGGGCGCCGCCGCCGCCGAGCCGACGCCCGGCGAGGAGCTGGCCTGATCCGACGCGCCGGCGGACAAGCTCGGAAGACCGGGCCTCAGCGCGCCTTCAGCACCATCCGGCACTCGGCCGGCAGGGCCGCCATGGTCATCGGCGGCCGCGGCTTCGGCTTGGTCTTCGCCGGCTTCGGGTGGAGGATCGCGTCGCTGAACCAGTAGGCGAGCTCCTCGCCGCAGCCGTCGCCCGGGGGCGGGGCGGCCTGGTCGCCGCAGGAATCCTGGCCGTCCGGGCAGGCGAGGCGGATATGGTAGTGGTAGTTGTGCCCGTACATCGGGCGCACCTTGCGCAGCCAGCCGCGGTTGCCGTCCGCCTCGCGGCACAGGGCCTTCTTGATCGCCGGGTTGACGAAGATGCGCGCCACCTCCGGTTGCTCGGCGGTGAGGCGGATCAGGCTCAGCCGCTCCGGCGTCCAGGTGTCGGGGTCGATGTCGAGGCGGTCCGGCCGCACCATGTCGGTGGCCGAGGTCTCCTCGCGTTCCGCCCGCGTCATGCGCCGGTCCGGCATCGGGGTGAGCCACACGTCGGCATCGAGCCCGAGCTGGTGCGAGGCGTGGCCGGTGAGCATCGGGCCGCCGCGGGGCTGGGACATGTCGCCGACGAGCAAGCCCGGCCAGCCGACCCGCGGCGCCTTGCCGGCCAACCGCTCCAGGAAGTCGACGAGGTAGGGCGTGCCCCAGTTCCGGTTGCGCGACAGGCGCATCACCTGCCACGTCGCCCCGTCGATCGGCAGCGCGGCACCGCCCGAGAAGCAGCCCTTGGCATAGGAGCCGTAGGCGTGGGTCGGGCCGGAGGTCGGGCCGGTGACCCGGCCGAACAGCGCCTTGGCCGGGGTCGAGGGCGCGTCGGGATTCTCCAGCGGCGGCAGGGGTTTGGGGTTGAGGCTGCCCTTGTCCTGGGCGTGGGCGGCGGAGGCCGCGAGCGCCGAGGCGAGCGCGAGGGCGGCGGGGAGGGCGAGGCGGCGCTTGTGCATGCGGGTCTGTGTATCCGGTCCGGCGGTCGCGCGTCGAGGATCGGAACGTCGCCCGCCGCCGGGGCGTTTTTCGGGCAGACCCGTGCCGCGCCCGCCGAGCGCGGGCGCACTCACCGAGCCCGAGGCCGCCGCATGACGCCCGCACCCGAGATCCCGGCCGCGAACCCCGACGAGCAGCCCCGCAGCCTGATCGCCCACGACCGCGTCGTCGGCACCGACGTGCGCCGCCCCGACGGCACCAAGGTCGGGCGGATCGAGCGCTTGATGCTGGACAAGCGCTCGGGCCAGGTCGCCTACGCGGTGATGAGCTTCGGCGGGTTCCTCGGTCTCGGCGAGGGGTTCCACACCCTGCCCTGGGGCGTGCTGCGCTTCTCGCCCGAGCACGACGCCTACGTCGTCGACATCACCGAGGCGCAGCTGCGCGACGCGCCGCCGCGCTCGCCCGAGGGCACCGATCCGGCCGAGGACCGCGCCTGGGAGGAACGGGTCCACCGCTACTACAACGCGGCGCCGTACTGGGGCCTGTGACGCGGGCGCGGCCCGGCTACGTCGTCGGCCCGCACCAGCCCGGCAGGTAGTTGGTCTCGGGCGCCTTGGCCAAGGCCATCGCCTCCTCGATCGCGGCCGAGAAGTCGTTCTCGACCCGCTTGGGCTTGATGTGGCGGCGGAGATAGTCGGCCCAGAGGAACTCGCTGAACGGCGTGGTGTCCTTGGCGAAGCCGCCGGCCCGGCGCAGCTCGCCGGCGAGGCTGCGGAAGGGGTCGTCGGCGAGATCCCCCATCGTCTTCGGGATCTCCTTGAACCCGACGCGGACGCCGTCCGCATCGTAGGGGTGGACCCACGATTTGTGGTCGCACACCGTCCAGAACGCATCCTTCTCGAGGTGGTGCAGGTCGGCGACCACGGTGACCAGAACGCTCTCGACGCCCTCCTCCATGAGGGCGCGGGAGAGGTGGTGGTGGTCGATGACGTAGTGGTGCTTCTTCGGCCCGAGCAGGGTCGGCACCATGTGCGCCCCGAGGAAGGCGGCGCGCTTGTCCTCGTCGTAGTCGCGCCAGCGCCGGCGCTTCTCGGCGACCTCCCGGTAGCCCACGGTCATCTGCGTCGGGCGCAGATCCGCGATCGGGACGGGCGCCAGCACCGGCTCTCGGATGGCCATCGATTCGGTGTTCCCACGGCCGGGCTCTCGAGGCCCCCGCGGCGATCTGTCATGATTCCGGTGCCGGCGGGAAGGCGCGATCGGCACCCCGCCGTTCACGGTTGCGACAGCCGGCGGCCTCGCAGCCGAGCCTCGCAGCCGAACCTTGCAACGGCTGATTTCAGCGATGCCGTCGCGCTGCCCGCGGCACGCGCATGCGCGCCGCCAGGGCCGAGTCTCAGGTCGAGACCGGGCTGTCCTTGCGCAGGTGCCGAAGCGCGCGGAACGGCAGCAGCAGGAACTTCACGAGGGCCCGGACCGCGAGGAAGGCGGCGACCGAGGCGACCAGGGCAATGGTTTTCAACAAGGGCTCGCGCGCTCCATCCGAGGGGGTCGTCCGAGAGGGTCGTCCGGCAGAATCGTCATCGCGGCGGCCCCGGCCGGGCGCCGCATCCGCGGTGCCGCTGGGGCCACGCCGTCAGGACGCGCTCCAAAGCCGGCGAGATTAAGGGGCTCGATCCCGGAACCATGCGGCCGGCGGAGCGGGCCGCCGGGCCCGCCGCGAACACGCCGCCCGCTTTGAAACCTGCGCCGCGCCGGGCCCGCTCCGGCGGCGTTTCGGCTCGGCCTTGCCAAAGCCCTGCGACGATCTGTAATGATGGCAGGCCCTGTCCGGTCCTCACGGGATCGTTTGTGCGCCGACGCCCGCGAACGGGCGACGGCGCTCCCTCGGCGGCGACGCTTCTCCGCCGCTGCGGCCCTGGACGGCCGGGGATCTGCACACGCGACGGGCCTCGTCCCGGCGCATGAGTTTCATGGAATTCGCGGCCGCCTCGGCATGACGGGACGGTCGAGATGGTTTTCGCGAGGTCGGGAATACAGATGGACGGAGGCACAGCATCGATTGCCGTTGCCCGTGCCGTCAGCGTGCGCGATGCGCGTCGCGCCGATCCGTCCGTTCCCCCGATCAGGTTCAACCCCAGGCGCAGCGGAAGCGCGCGCCGAGCGGCGGTTGACGGCAATCCCTTCAGTTCAGCCCCCGCGGCCTCGGTTTCGAGGCCGGCGCGAGCCCTCTCCCTGACGGCCTTCAGGCCGGGCGAGGCTCCACCGGGACACGGGCCCAGGAGAGCGACGTCCGCCGCCATGTCGAAAGTTCGTCATGGCCAACAACAAGATGCTCATCGACGCGATGCATCCGGAAGAGACCCGGGTCGTCACGGTTCACGGTTCTAGGGTCGAGGAATTCGACTTCGAGGCGGCCAACCGGCGCCAGCTTCGCGGCAACATCTACCTTGCCAAGGTGACGCGCGTGGAGCCCTCGCTCCAGGCCGCCTTCGTCGAGTACGGCGGCAACCGCCACGGCTTCCTCGCCTTCTCGGAGATCCACCCCGACTACTACCAGATCCCGCTCGCCGACCGGCAGGCGCTGCTCGAGGACGAGGCCCGCGACGCCGAGGAGCACCGCGAGCGCGAGGAGCGCCGCCGCAAGTCGCCGCGCAACAACGGCCGCCGCGTCCGCGGGCGCCGGGCCGAGCCTGCCGCGGCCAAGCTCAACGAGACCGTGAGCGCCGAGGATGTCGCGCACGCGACCGAGACGTCGCACGAGGCTTCGCACGCGGACGAGCACGGCGCCCAGGCCGGCGAGCCCCGTCACGACGAGGCCCAGGCGCACGAGACGCAGGCGCACGAGACGCACGTGCACGAGGCGCCGGCGCACGAGACCGGGTCCGGCGCGGATCACGCCGGCGGGACGGCGTCGGGCGAGGCGCCGGCCGAGGGCGCCATCGCGCCGGGAAGCGACGCGTCCGCCAGCCTGCCCGAGACGGCGATCGGCGAGCCCGCCGCGGAGACGCAGGACACGGCGGAGGCCCACGCGCCCGAGGCCGACGCGCCCCGCGATGCGGTCGCTGCCGAGGCCGCCGACGCGGCGCCGCGCCCCGAGGCGATCGTCGCCGTGGCCGAGAGCCTCACCGTCGCCGAGGCGCCGGCGGCGTCCGAGGATGAGCCCGACGAGGACGAGTCCGACGACGAGGACGAGGACGACGATTCGGACGACGAGGACGAGGACGGCGACGACGAGGAGTCCGACGAGGACGAGGGCGACGAGGATCCCGACGCCGAGCCGAAGATCTCGCAGGTCGGCGGCAACGGCGACGCGCTCGGCGAGCTGCCCGAGCGCCCGCGCAGCCACCGCCGCCACTACAAGATCCAGGAGGTGATCAAGCGCCGCCAGATCATCCTGGTGCAGGTCGTCAAGGAAGAGCGCGGCACCAAGGGCGCGGCGCTCACCACCTACCTGTCGCTCGCCGGCCGCTACTCGGTGCTGATGCCGAACACCGGCCGCGGCGGCGGGATCTCCCGCAAGATCACCTCGGCCGCCGACCGCAAGCGCCTCAAGGAGACCGCCCAGGCGCTGGAGGTGCCCGACGGCATGGGCGTGATCCTGCGCACGGCGGGCGCCTCGCGCACCATGCCGGAGATCAAGCGCGACTTCGAATACCTGATGCGGCTGTGGGAGAGCGTGCGCGAGCTGACCCTGTCCTCGACCGCGCCGGCGCTGGTCTACGAGGAGGGCTCGCTGATCAAGCGGGCGATCCGCGACCTCTACAACAAGGACCTCGACGAGGTCCTGGTCTCGGGCGAGGCGGCCTACGCGGAAGCGCGCGACTTCATGCGGATGCTGATGCCGCAGCAGGCGAAGGTGGTGAAGCCCTATCGCGACCCGACGCCGATCTTCGCCAAGCATGGCGTCGAGCAGCAGCTCGACGCGATGTTCTCGACCCACGTGACGCTGAAGTCCGGCGGCTACCTCGTGATCAACCCGACCGAGGCCCTGGTCTCGATCGACGTGAATTCCGGGCGCTCGACCCGCGAGCACGACATCGAGGACACCGCGCTGCGCACCAACATGGAGGCGGCCGAGGAGGTCGCCCGCCAGCTGCGCCTGCGCGACCTCGCCGGCCTGGTGGTGATCGACTTCATCGACATGGAGGAGAAGCGCAACAACCGCGCGGTCGAGAAGAAGCTCAACGACTGCCTGAAGAACGACCGCGCCCGCATCCAGGTCGGGCGGATCTCGCCCTTCGGCCTGATGGAGATGAGCCGCCAGCGCATCCGCACCGGCGTGCTCGAATCCTCGTCGATCCCGTGCGTGCATTGCGGCGGATCGGGCTTCGTGCGCGCCACCGCGTCGGTCGCGCTGCACATCCTGCGGGCGATCGAGGAGGCGCTGCTCAAGGCGTCGAGCCACAACCTGATCCTGCGCACCCGCACCGAGGTGGCGCTCTACATCCTCAACCAGAAGCGCGGGCACCTGCACGAGCTCGAGATGCGCTTCGGCGTCAGCGTGACGATCGCCGCCGACGAGCGGCTCGGCGCCACCACCGCCTACCAGCTCGATCGCGGCGAGCCGGCCCAGCGCACCGAGGGCCCGGTCACCGGGATCCGCGCCGTGGCGATCTCGCCGATCTCCGAGATCGAGGAGGACGACGGCTTCGAGGAGGCCGAGGACGAGACCGCCGAGGAGGCGCTCGCGAAGGACGCCCTCGGCGAGGCCGATGCGGACGACGAGGCCGAGGATGCGCGCGAGGCCGGTGCCGAGCGCTCGGAGAAGTCGGACGAGGGCGTCCTTCGCGAGCGCCTCCTCGGCGGTCTCGTCCTCGGCC
>NZ_VRUU01000112.1 GCF_008039875.1 Methylobacterium sp. WL119
CGATCTGACCAAGCGTGGGGTCGGGCTCAAGGTGCTCACAGGCCAGGGGGCCAACATCGACACCACCACCGCCAATGGCCGGCTGGTGTTTGGGATCTTCGCAGCGTTGGCGGAATTTGAGCGCGAGTTGATTATCGAGCGCACCAAGGCCGGCCTTGCCTCAGCGCGCGCCAGAGGCCGCAATGGCGGGCGCAAACCAAAGATGACCCCAGCCAAACTGCGACTGGCGCAAGCCGCAATGGGGCAGCCCGAGACCAAGGTCGCCGACCTCTGCCTCGAACTTGGGATTACACGCCAAACCCTCTACCGACACCTCGATCCCAAAGGTCAGTTCAGAGCCGACGCTCTCAAGATTATTGGGCAAAAGACCATTTGATCGATGGTTTGCGGGGACGGGATATTGCGACGGAAGACAATCAGGCAGCGTTTCCTGACAAGATAACGGCCGTTTACGGCCGCAGATATGTACGCGACCCAATTCGTCAGGAAAACGGTTCGATACCCGACACACGAAATGATAGGATAGATGTCCGGGAAGGGTGGAGTCGCCTTCGATTTCCATGCTGAAAGCAGACGTGCCGCGAAGGCTACGCCGTCAGCGCCCGCCCGTAGGCGTTCTGGGGATCGCGGTAGATCGTGTGGACGTGCATGGTCAGATCACGCCGGCCGACCGGGAACTGCTGGCCGTTTTCAAGATGGAGAATCACCGCTGATCGGTCTCAAGCCGCTTCCGGCGTTCGCGGCGCATCTCCCGTTCCGTGTCGTGGATCCAGGCCTTTCGCTCGGCCTCCGACAGACGCTCCCACATCACGATCACGGCAACGAGATGTTGTGGCACTTCTCCGTGCAGTTCGCGGATCTGACGCGAAATCGTGTTGACCGGCCGCCCGAGCAGCCGGGCCAAGGTCTTTTGCCCTAAGCCAGCGGTCTGCGCCCGCAGTTGCCAAGGTTCGTTGTCCATCCCTTGACGTTCTTAATTCGTGGAACAGTTCAACAGATCACCCGCTTTCTCATTCATCGTCAGCTGACACGTTTGGGCGCTGATGGCTGAGGGCGTGTCCTGCTCCCGCCTATTGATGCGGTGAGCTGGATGCCTCACTACCATTTCAACGTTCATGACGGCGCTAGCACCCTGGACCGCGAGGGCATGTTCCTTGCCGACATCAGTGCAGCGCGTCGGCAGGCTATGCTATTAGCTGGGGCCTTGCTCGAAGCTGATACGGATAAGCAACGCGATGGGAGGCCGTGGCTGATGGAGGTCACGAACCAAGCTGGTGAAGCTCTGTTCCGGCTCGACTTCAAACTCACAACGAACGCTTTCGGGCCAAGTGCATTATAAGGCCGCCGAATTGTTCTTGTGCTTCGAACCATTCTCAAGGCCGTTCAGGTTCCTCGTAGTGGAGATCCTGCGTTTCATCAGTAAGTTTGCTGCGCTGTGCAATCTCCTTACCGACTGTGAAAAGAAGCGTTCGACTTATAATCTTCATTTCATCTGTACCAAACTTCTCTATATCCGCATGTGCAGCCAGGACCGCATCTGCAATTGTGTTCAGACCAACTAAGTCGATCATTGATTCTCACCTTCTATCTAGAGGGATCTAATGTAAAATATTTACATATCTTGCGGTTATCTCTAGTATTGTCTATTATTTACTATTTTACAATCTGCATTGCAATGCTAGGGTGTATCACTGGTCGAACCGACTGGTGATCCGCGCAAGGAAGTGCCATGGACATGCCGACGCCGGACGGGCTGAGGTTGGCTCTACATACGGGTGATCGTGGCACGCTTGCCCGGATCGCAAAGGCACTCGACTGTTCCCCAGCCTCTTTCTTCGAGCAGCCCACCGCAGGCCATCCTAAGGACGCTTCACTGCTGATGCAGACGTGGCTGGCGATCAAATCGCCGAAGGGGCGCGACGTGGTATTTGCGTTCGCTCGCGAAGTGCTGCGGTCGGAGAAGCGTTAAAACAACGCGGATGGCTTGTTATGTTCCACGACAGGGAACGAGACCAAGCGCGATAAGTAAAAACATGACATATGTATGTTAGGTATCAATCAATAAATGCAGCAGTCCAGTTTTTGCTCATTGTTTTCTGTCTCGCAATCACCAGATATGTTCGTGGTCGGCTCGTTTCAGGGCGCTGACGATTGAGGGACAGCGTGTGCTCTTGCCCCTAGCGCGAGAGCACGCGTGGCAAATCTTCGGCAAGCTGGCGTACGCAACCGCCTCCTTCGCGCGCTGCCGCCGGAGGACTTCGCTGCCTTAGTGCCTGCGCTGCACCCCGAAGCGATACCTCTCCGGCGGGTACTCATCTCATCCAACACACAGATCGCGACCGTCCACTTCGTGGAGGCAGGCATCGTCTCCGTCACCTCCGATGCGCCCAGCGGTCGCGTCGAGATCGGGTTGCACGGCCGCGAGGCCCTGGTTGGTGCCGCCCCAGTCCTTCTTGACGACGACCGCAGCCCTTACACCCATTTCGTGCAAGCGGCTGGGCACGTACTGGCGATTGACGTGTCGGACCTACGCGCGGAAGTGGCGCTGCGTCCCACCCTACGCGGTCTCCTGCACCGCTATATCCAGACTCAAATCATCCAGACCGCGCAGACCGCGTTCGCGAACGCCCGCGGTGGTACGCCAACCCGGCTCGCTCGTTGGCTGCTGATGTGCCATGATCGGGGCGAAGGCGACGAGATCACGGTTACGCAGGAGTTCATGTCGCTGATGCTGGGCGTCGAACGGCCCGGTGTTACGATGGCGATGCGGACGCTGGAGAAAGACGGCCTTGTGGCTAAGCGCCGGGGCCGCGTCCAGATCATCGACCGCGAGCGCCTGCTCGACTTGGCGGGAGACGGCTACGGCCTGGCCGAAACCGAGTACGCCCGACTGATCGAGGGGAGCGACCACCCGGAAGCGCGGTAGTCCGAACGATCAACGCGTCATGAGCGAGGCTCGTCCACGAGTTCGCGTAGGTATGCTAACGCACGGCAGCGCCCTTCTGCGGTTTTGATCCGGCCCCAAAGCTCGGCGCACTCACGCGCGCCGGAGAGGCACTCAGCCGCTTCAGTATCTGTGAAAAAGCTCTCGATGGGAATGCCGAGGCTGGTGGCCATCGCAGACAGCTTCGCCAGACGAACAGCATCTACTGGATTGTCCATGCCCACCTCCTAGAGGTTGCATCAGTCTACAGCTGTAGATGTATACCTCTTGAGACAGGGTGTAAAACTTTTACGCTTTCACCATGAGGCATAGGCGGATCACGGTGCAGCGGCATCAGGCATAGGGACATATGCCGCTTGGGGTGTGGACGGAAGCCTGCCATGAGCGCGAGATGGTACGCCAGCTTGCTCCAGCACCCTAGCGGTGCGCCTTCACGACGGTGGAGTCGACCAGTGCCTTAGAAGGCGGCCAACCGGCTTGGGCATCTGGTCAGCCCACGACGGTGAACTACCTTTAACGGAATCACGCTAGCCCGACGCCGAGCAGACACAGGCTACCAACGATCAGGCATCTGTCCATGCTCTCGAACGTCGCCTGTCTCATGGGTCGGTCTGGGGCAACACCAGCGAGCGTCGCTCCCGAGACGAGGCACATCAGGCTGAGAATGAACATCTTTCGCGCCTTCGGGGTCCCCGTGGATCACCCTGAGCAAGAAAGGGTCGCGCAAGGATATGTGATGCTCTCGCTTTTGTGCTGCCGCCTGCAATCTACAACTTCAGTCGAGTATGGCGCTGGCCTTGCGACTGAAGACGCAGGCCCCTTCCAAGCTAGAGCCGGATACTCGTATTGAACGTGCCCTCGCTGAACGGCAGCCGAAACTTCACGGCGATTATCGCATCCTCGACGCGTACCACGCTTGCATAGCGCTTCCCCACCGTCACGGACGTTCCGACTGCCGTAGTGGTGGCAAACGGCAATTGGATTTTTGCCCCAGTCCTCGATACGTCGAGGATCAATCCTTGAAGGCTGCGCTCCTCGGGCAAGCTCACGATCACGTCGCGGTACTCGGGTACGATCCGCAGTGCTGCCCGTTGTTCGGCTGTCCATGCCGCTCGGGACGTATGCCACGCCAACCGTACGGTGATGCGTGCTCGGCGTTCAGCACTGAGTGTCGGATGAAGGGTGAACCCTTCCGCATCCGTTATGCCAATCCGACCCGGCAAGGCTCCGATCTTGTCGAGGTAGCATACCGCGACATCACGCGGGCGACCCGGCGCTTGCGTCTGGATCGCGATCGCGTCGAGGTCGTCGATCTGCGCTCGGCAGGGGTATTCGGGTCCGCCCTCGACCATCACGCGGCCCAATAGGATCGAAAGGTCGATGGCTGCAGCGTTTTTGGTCGATCGAACGACCGTCGCGTCGTCACCCAAGCCGCTCATGCCGCCACCAACGCACTCGGCAGCTGCAGATACGCCAGAGCCTCGTCGGCAGGGAGCGGTCTGCTGAACAGGAAGCCCTGTACCTCGTGGCACCCCTCCTGGCGGACCAAGTCGAGCTGCTCGGCGGTCTCCACACCCTCGGCAACGATACCCATGCCAAGGCGCTCACCAAGGCTAACCACCGCCCGCACGATCGCAGCCGCATCCGGGTCGGCGATGTCACGGATGAAGGCGCGGTCGATCTTCAACCTGTCGAACGGGAAGCGGCGCAGGTAGCTCAGGGACGAGTAGCCGGTGCCGAAGTCGTCGAGGGCGATGAGGACGCCCAAACCACGGAGCCGGTGTAGGCAAGCCAGAGCCGCGTCGGCATCCTGCATCAGCACGCTCTCGGTCACCTCCAGCTTGAGCCGATTGGGCGATAGCCCACTGGCGGCCAAAGCGGCCAACACCGCCGTCTCCAAACCCTCACGCCGCAGCTGCACGGCCGAGACGTTGACGGCGACGCGAACGTGCGCAGGCCAATGCATCGCCTCACGACAGGCTTCCTGCAACGCCCAGACGCCGAGCGGCACGATCAGTCCGGTCTCCTCGGCTACGGGGATGAAGACGGCGGGTGAGATCTCACCACGAACCGGATGGCGCCAGCGCATCAGCGCCTCGAAGGCGACGACGGTCCCTGTGTCAGCTTGCACGACCGGTTGGTAGACGAGTCGGAACTCCCCGCGCCGGATCGCCTCCTTCATGTCGAGACCAAGTTGGCCGTGTGTGGCGATGCGGGCGCCCGCTTCGGCACAGAACTCACGAGAGGTGCTTCGCCCCGCCGCCTTGGCCTCGTAAAGTGCGATGTCGGCGCGCTTGAACAACTCGTCGGCACCAACGTCACCGCCGGTACAGACCGTAAACCCGATGCTGACGCCGATCTCGACCTTGTGTCCATCCAGGTCGATCGGCTCGCTCACCGCCGCGATCAGACGGTTGGCGATGGCATTGGCTGAACACGGCTCGGCAAGATGCGGAAGCACGATCGCGAACTCGTCGCCCCCTAGCCGAGCGACGGTGTCGTAGGACCGCAGGACCGCCTGCATCCGCTCGGCCACGACGCGGAGCAGGGCGTCGCCCGCCGGGTGGCCGAGACTGTCGTTGATCGCCTTGAACCGGTCGAGGTCGCAGGCCATAACAGCGAAGGTGCTCTGGGTGCGGTCTGCGTAGGCAATAGCTTGGTTGAGACGGTCGTGGAGCAGGGTGCGGTTCGGCAGGCCGGTCAGCGCATCGTGCAGCGCCATGTGCCGCATTTGCTCCTCAGCTTTGCGACGAATGGTGACGTCGCGTAGCGTCACGATGGCACCTGTCGCCCGACCATTCTTCGGATCGGTTACGAAGCTGACTGAAGCCTCCATCCAAACGAATTGCCCATCCTTGTGGAGGTGGCGTACGCTGCATGGTCCGGGGTTCTCACCAGCTTTGGTCTGCACCCAATGCGCTGCCACGATCATACGATCTTCAGGGTGAATAATATCGATCATTCCACGGCCAAGCAAATCTTCTGGCTCGTAGCCTAGGATAGTTTGAACCGCAGGCGAAATGTAATCAGGCCGTAGATCGAGATCACCAATGACAAGAATATCAGTGGCGTTGTCGGCGAGCAGCCGTATCCGTGTGTTGGCGACCTGACGCCGTTCGGTCTCGCGAGCTAGAAGGAGGAGGGTGCTGACAAGGACCAGTACGAGCCCGCCGCCCAAGATCCCCTGGGTCAGGGCCAGGCGGCGCCATGGGGTAAGGACCTCATCTTTCGACAGTGAGGCTGCAACGTAGAGCGGGTAGCCCTCCACGAAACCGTGCGCGATGACACGCTCGTTCCCGCTGGTGAGGCCGGTCGCCCAAAACGGTTTGGTATCACCTGTAGCCGCATGGTGGCGGTAGTTGTCCGAGGCGGCGAAGTTTCGGCCGATCGTCTCCGCGGCATGCGGCGAGCGTGCGAGCAGAGTGCCGTCGGCACGCCATAGGCTGAGGATCGCGCCAGGTTCGTTGTCGACGGCGTCGTAGACGGCCTGGAACGATGCGATATCGAGCATGGCCTGAACCATGCCGATGAATGCGCCGTCCGGCCCGACCAGGCGACGGGCGATCGGCAGCATGGGCTTACCGCTCAAGCTTCCGATGATCGGACGACCGATGGCCAAACTGTCATCGATCTGTCCACGCAGTTTCTGGAAATAGTCCCGCTCGTGCATGTTGAGGGGGCGGACTGGGAAGACGGCGGCCTCGGCCACCGCGCGGCCATCGCGGTCGGTGACGACGATGTTGCCAAGGTCGTGCGACCGGGCAAGCTGGTTGCGCAAGGCGATGTGCATCGCCTCGGATCCCAGGTCACGAGCATGGAGTGCGACGAGGGAGGTGACAATCTGCAGACGTTCGTCGGTGATCTCGATGGTGCGGGCAGCGTGGTGCTTCAGGGTGAGGGCGGTATTGGCGACCTCACGCTCGGCGTCGATGAATTCGAGGGTCCGATGCGACCATAGCGTGTGCCCGAAGAACGCGGGGATGATGATGCCGACAGCAAGCGCCGACAGGCGTAGGCGCTGGCCATAACCGATCGTGCGTAGCGAGCAGCGTGCAAGGACCCGAGGCATCCAAAGGCCGAATGGGATGCGGAGACGCGATGCGATCATGGCCGTATCCGTTCGTCGAAGTTGTCCGCGGGGAATGGCTCGACGAACTGGACGGCGATGCCGCCCTCGATCGCGCGGACAACGGTGGCGAGGCGCGATCCGATGCGAACAAGCGCGCCGACGAACAGCCCGGGATTGGGGCGCAACGTGATTTTAGCGCCGGATATCGAGATGTTGAGGATCGTCCCCGCGAAGACGACAGTCTCGGCGAGACGAACTTCGACGGACTGGTGAAATGGAACGAGTCGGGGCGCACTACGTAGCTTCCGGATCTGGGCTGCCTGAACATTGTGGGATTCCAGCTGCACGGCAAACCTGTCCCGGTGGCTCTGCTTGATCATGAAATCTACCATGATCCCTCGGGGAGTTGGCTCTAAAACCTTCCCAACGAGAATGCCGACGTTGTCGAGGACACAGACGACAACTTGCCCCGAGGTAGGTTTGGCCTGGACGCCGATCTCTCCCCGCAAGGGGGAGTGCATCACGACGGTACAGGGGACTTCCTCACCGGTGGGAAGCAGGGCACGTCCTGTGATAGGTTCACTAGGTTGCGTCGTTTGAGCGTCATGCGATCGCGCGCAATCGAAGGGGAGGGATTTCTCCGCCCCGGATCTTTCTTGTGCCATCCCCCGTCCGTGTGCTGAAATGTGATGACAAGCACGCTTGGTCAATCTCGCAGCGTACCTATAGCCGCTAATAGACACAAGCTATGCAAGTAACTTATTTTCAAAAAGTTAATTCAAATAAGGCATGCTGTCTATGCACCATAAAGTTGAACATATAAATAGAAGGATAATATTCTTTATAATTTATTCAATCGCTCGAGCGAGGTCGTCCATATCTGGTAGCGGGTGGTTGTTGTAGGTCGATGAAGCTGCGGAGCTATGACCCAGGCATGGCATCGCCACCGCGTATGCGCTTAAGTTGCCTGCCCCAGGCTACCCAGCATATGCCGCTGGAAAAACGGTCGTTTCTCTGACGGTCGGCCGTTCGCATAAGTGGATTTATAGAAACTGCGCATCAGACCTAGTCTAGCTCTTTTTGCGGAGAAGCTTGCTCGCGGGCGATTTGTTGGCCGGCGTCAAGCACTAGCACCCGCATGAGCGTCTTCATCATGTCTGTACCACTTTCCTGAATGAGGTCATCAGCTTCCATGCAAACTTGCGCAATCACATCAATTTGATTTGTCTCGACCACCCGCGTACGCCTCCACCTTGAAAAATCTGTATTTTGGATGCAAAATCCTGATCCAAATTATCAATTGATGAATGACGGACAGCTTCGAACAAGCCGTAAATAACATACATTTAATGGACACGAACAATGGCCGATCCGAGAGCGCTGCCCCTCCTGAACCGCCTTGCTGAGTCGCTCGGCTGTTCGCCTGAAACGTTCTTCAATCAAGGTTCCCACGAACTGAGCGATACCCTTGAGCTTCTGACACTCTGGATGGCGACCGAGGATAGGTCGATCCGAATGCGGGCGCTTGTAGTTCTCCGCAGTGGTGCGAGCCGTTCAAACACCTCGGACGCGATGCAGAAGCCGGATTGAGCATCGCGACGGCTCATCTGCTCGCATCTGTCATTCGCATAAGCTCCAGTATTGTGCGCAATCCAGGAATTATGCACGGAAGCCAAGCCGCTGAGATCGCGCTTCATTCTTCGTGCACGATCCCTGTGCACGACTGAGGCATGATCTACGGCTATGCACGCGTCTCCACTGGCCATCAGAGCCTTGCCGCCCAGGTTGAGCGCCTGACCGCGGAGGGCTGCGCCAAGGTCTTCCAAGAGACCGCCAGCGGGTCGCGTGCCGATCGCGCCGCGCTGAAGCGCGCGATCGACCGCCTGGCGTCCGGGGACGTGCTGATCGTGACCCGCCTCGATCGCCTCGCCCGGTCGACACGCGACCTCCTGAACGTCCTAGAAGAGATCACGCGGCGTTGCGCAGGCTTCCGCTCCCTAGCGGATGCCTGGGCCGACACGACGACGGCACACGGCCGGCTCATGGTCACGATCCTCGGAGGCTTGGCTGAGTTCGAACGCGAGTTGATCCGGGCGCGGATAGGGGAGGGGCTGAAGCGAGCACGGGAACGCGGCATCCGCTCCGGCCCGATGCACAAGCTCATGCCCCATCAGCAGCGGGAGGCCCTGGCACGGCGGGAGGCCGGTGATACCTGCGCTGAGATCGGCCGGAGCTTCAACGTCAGCCACAGCATGATCTCACAGCTCAAATCGGAGAGGTAGGCCAAATATCCAACAATTGTAACGATAGATTTTTAAATCATACCCTCTAAACGTGGCTCCATGAACGCGCATTCCAGAGCAGTCCGGGCCAAGACTTGCATGAGCGGTCGTGCAGACTTGAAGCGGAGCCCTGTGATGCAGGTGGACTGCATTATTGAGGATCTCTCAGCAACAGGAGCCTGCGTCGTCTTTGCAGCAGGGCTATCAATCCCAAAGCACTTCATTCTTACAATCGGGCACAGCGGCCAGAGCTATCGTACACGGACGACGTGGCAGCAGGCCAATAAGGTTGGTGTGATGTTCCTAAATGCTCGGGCGAACGCTCCTGAGGTGCTGCCCGACTGACGTGAGGGGCGGGCGCGAAAGGCCGAAGTCGGCGCCAAGCGGTAACGGCCCCGGCGTGCTCGCAGCGCATCAGCTATCGCTGCAACGAACTGCTACGGTCACTGCAGCCCCAGGACACCTCATGCTCACCCTTACCTCGGTCCTAACCTGCAGCGTCCTCACTGTAGCGACCGTGGGCGACCTTGCCGTGCTGGCTGATGGCCGCGCGGTGGGGTCGCAGCTCGAACAGGCTGTGCGGGGCGATCTGAGCTTCGTAGGGCGTGATCCGGTGCCGGTGCAGGTTGCCCGAGCAGATGAACGCTACGTCGCGAAGGGGCTGGACCGGAGCCGGCTTGGCGCGACCGTGCGGATAGTCGACGCAGGCGATGCGCAGTAGGTACACCGCTGCGGATAGCCGACACCGAACGCCTTGCGGACCATGGGCACAGCCGCACAAATGAGAGCCGATGAGCGAGACGGAAGACTTTGAGGCTCTGAAGCGGCAGATCCTGGTTCATAACGAGAAGACGAAGCTGAGCGCGGCAGCTACCAACACGACCGCCGTCGCCCTGTTTGGTGGTGGCTTCGTGTTGCCTGTGATCGGCCTCAGCTTTCCGCTAGCCGCCGCACCGCCGCCAGGGCAGGTGACGCTGATCACGATGATCGGTTGGGCTTTGGTCGCCGCGGGTCTACATTGGTGGGCACGTTCCATGCTCAACGGACTTCGGTGATGGACGGCTACGAACTTCTCCTGCTTCTCCCGCCCGCGTTGGCTCTTGCCGCCGCCTGGTTCAGCTCGCGCGCAATCAAGAAAAGCGCTGCTGCTATCGATCGCCGCCGTGACGAACTGCATGTCCTCAAGGAGCAGGCGTTGATGCGACAGAACCCTCCCGTTGAGAGGACCGCTCCGATGAGGCCAACTCCGGCAGCGCACTGAGCAGCGCGCTTCGCGCACTCACTGCCCACGCCGCCAAAATTTCTGCGGGCAATCAAGTTCGAGACGGCAAGCCCGTGCGCCCATCGCCGCCCTCGACGCCGATCGCGGCGCGGCACGACCGGCCGTACTGGTTCGGCTGGCGCGATCCGACCGGCTTCTGGTAGCGGCACGACTGCGTCAGCCGCAGGTACACGTCGTAGAGGTCGGCGTGCTCGCCGAACCGACGGCGGAGGCGTGCGAGGTCGTAGGCGCCACGCCGCTTGCACGGCGGGCACTCTACGACTAGCCGGTGTCCGCGGAGATCGCACAGGCGCTCCATCAGGAAGCCATCGCGACGTTCGGCGTCGGGCCGCTCACGACAGCCGCCCGCGGGCCAGGTGCCAGCGGATCGAGAAGCGCAGCACGCCCCAGATCTCGACCTCGCCGAACTCGTCCACCGCGAACACCGGCATCTCGGGGTTGTCGAATTCGAGGCAGGCCCGGTTGCCTGCCATCCGGTAGCGCTTGCACGAGAGCTGCCCGTCGACCACCGCCACGACGACCGAGCCGTCCTCCGCCCGCAAGCTGCGGTCGATGCAGGCGAGGTCACGGTCGTGGATACCGGCCCCGCGCATGCTCTCCCCGTGGATCTGCATCAGGAAGGTGGCCGCCGGGTTCGGCACAAGCCAGCGCGGGAGTTCGAGGGCGCCCTCCATGAAGTCGTCGGCCGGCGACGGAAAGCCGGCGCACAGCGCCTGCCCCTAACCGGCACGCGGACGGCATCCGTGCTGCCGAGGATCAGTTCGTCAACGGCGTAGGGGCTCACGCAGCCGCCCCAGGTAGGCCGCCGCGGACGTAGCCACGCGAGACGAGGCGATCCCGTCTCAGCGACCGGCGCTCCGCCTCGTCGAGGTCAGCAAGCGCATCCTCGATCGCCCGCCCGAGCGCGACCCATGGGTCGCCGCATACGACCAACCGGTAGGCCCATACGATCGCCTCAGCCTCAGTCGAACGGATCTCCACAGGCGGTTCGTAGGGCTGGGGGTGCATCGGCGCTCCAAGTTGTCAAAGAACATACAAGGAACAAACAGCAAGCAGACCGACGGTTCAACCATGGCGACCACGGCCAAGCACGAAGCGGTGAGATGGTGTGGACGGCGGGGTAGAAGGCCAATGTCGACACCGCTTTACCGCTTCCATAGCACGAACGGGCACGACCTCATCGCCGATCGGCTGGGCAATCGGTTGCCGACCTGGGCGCTGATGCGCTCCCATGCCGAGCGGGTCGCCCTGGACGTGATGCTTGGCAGCACGCGACGCGATTGGTCGACTTGGACGGTTGAGGTCTACGACGGAACGGGCCGGCACGTGCTGTCGAAGCCGTTCACGGACGTGCTCGACAATCGACCGGCGAGACAAGGCTGAGGGGAAGCCCCGTGGGTATGAAGACGACGTTCGTGGTGCAGACCTTCATCATCAAGCGGAAGCGCTTGGTGCCCGGCGACCGCGAGGTGGCGCCGACAGAGAACGGCGCGCTGAAGAAGGCTGAGGCAATGTCCGGCCGGATGCCCGGCACCGCGGCGCTGAAGATCGTCGCCGATGATGAGACCGGCGAGTTGGAGAGCGCGACGATCCTCGGGAAGTTCGGCGAGGTGCCGGAGGATTTTGCGGAGAGCCTTCAGGGCGGGTGAGGTCTCTGCCCCTCCGTGGGGGAGCCTCATTGCCCGGCTCTTCCCCAGCGCCACATGGACAGATCAACGACACGGAGGAGCGCCCATGCCCGACGAGGACAAGCCGAAGGCCGACGACACCCAAACCGCAGAGGTGAAAACCCCCACCCCGAAGATCGAGGGGAGCCACACGAAGGAAACGGTCGATCCGGCGGAGCGCCTGCCGGAAGACCCCGAGGAGCAGAACGATCTGGCCTAGCCCCTACGACGGTTCGGCCCTGCCGCGATCTGCTCACGCGGCAGGGGAACCCCGGATCTCACCAGCACGGCCGATACGCGACTTGGCCCGGGTGTAGGATGCCGGCGCTTGGTTAGAGGCCTGTCATCGCGGAGGGTGCCGCAGTGTGCCGGAACGGGACGCTGAGCGGCCTCAGGCCGTCTCGGCAGCCTTCTTCCGCCCGCGTGCCTTCGGGGCTGCCTCGGAGCCCTTAGCAGCCTTGGGCTTCCCCTTGGAGGGCTTGGACGCCTCTGAGACCGTCTCGTCGGCAGCGGCGGTCATGGGGGCCGCCTTGCGCCGCTGCTGGCCGAGGCCGAGAGACCGCGCCAGCTCGGAACGCTGAGCGGAGTAGCTTGCGGCGGTCGACGGGTAGTCCGCCGGCAGGCCGTAGCGCCCGGTAGGTCTCCATCGTCAGGCCGGCCACGGTCAGGTGCCGCTTCAGGGTCTTGTACCTCTTTCCGTCGATGAAGGAGATCAGCGCATCCGGTGTGACCGACTTGCGGATCTGCGCCGGGGTCGGCTTCTCCGGGCCGGCGGGCTCGGCCGGGGCTCCGTTGGCAAGGCCGGTAAATGCCGCGTGAACCGAAGCGATCACGTTCGGCAGCTCGGAAACTGGTACGTTGTTGTTCGAGACGTAGGCCGCCACGAGTTCGGCAGCGAGTTCGATAATATCGGTAGGTTGAGTTTCGGCTTGTTCGTCCATGGTAGTCTCCTCCCCGGAAAGAGACCTATCGCTCTACGCGGTTTGCCGGATCGTCAAGTCATAGTTTGGCGGAAAGTACTGAAGCCGAACGGGTGTCGTCATAAAATCGTGAGAATACCCCTAAAGCACGCTTACGCAGGAACTTGGCTACGCGGTCTGTGTTCAGGTTCGACGGCATCACGCTGTGGAAGGCCCTATTCATGAACAAGCTCATCCTCGGCGCGACCCTGACACTCGGCCTCTTGCTTGGTGCGAACACAGCCAGCATCGCAGCGCCAGGCGACGGTCTCGACCCCAACGCCTCGGCGACCGGGAACAGCAACAAGGCCGCCATGCACAGCAACGCCCGCGCCGGCAGCATGATAAGCCGCGGAGCCTCCACCAGCCTTACACCATCACATGGTCCGAGCGCGGCTACATGGCCCGCAGTGAGACAATTTCCTCCGACCTGCCATGGGATCACTACGTCCAATGGCGCGAGGATGCCCACGTCATTCTCCTCTACCAATCGACCGGGTCGTACCAGTTCGTGCCCAAACACATCCTGTCCACTGATGCACAGGAGTTCATTCGCGCTCGGCTGCGGGCAGTTGGTATTCGGCAGGCACGTCGGTTCTTCGCTTGAATACGGCCGCGCTTGCCAGACATAGTAGCGACGCGTCTACCCCAACCAGCCGGTTTGTCTGCTTTGATGCACCCGCCGTCTGGAAGCGGAAAGTCCCAAAACCACCCCAAGCGGCCATTCGGCTTCCGGCCCTTTGCAGACCTTCGGAAGGTCCGATTGCAGGCGCCCTAACGCAGACCCAGCGGGCTGCGTATGAATTGGCTTCGAAGCATGACCCCGGCAAAAACTTTGCTGACGCACTCTCTGATCTGCGAAAATCGAGATCGGGGTGGGGTCACGATCGGCGCCGATCGTGACCCCACCCCAAAGTGAAATTTAGCTTATATTCCAACCTATTGAGACCGGTCCTGGGAGGGGTGAGCCTTCGACGCCTTTTCACACATTACCTTTTCAATGGATGAGATTGATTGACGCAGAAAGGTGCGGAAACGATCTTTGTCAAAAGCTGAAATAGCAGTTTAGGAAAGACTTAGAGCGCCTAACAGAACGGCACCCTGAGCGTTGATGTGCGTTGGTGTTTCATGGCCCGCGCACTTCTTCCCGACGATCTCTGGGACGAGATCGCCCCGCTGCTTCCGCCTCCCCGACCCCGT
>NZ_VRUU01000113.1 GCF_008039875.1 Methylobacterium sp. WL119
CCCCGCCGGACTCCGCCAAGACCTTCGTGATCGCCGCCGTCAGCGACGTCTTGCCGTGGTCGACGTGACCGATCGTGCCGATGTTGCAGTGCGGCTTCGTGCGGGCAAACTTCTCTTTGGCCATGGTTCCCGTTCCTGCGGCAGGGCCCGCGCACGGGCGCACCCGATCTCGACTCTCGCCCGGCTCGCGGGGGAGCCCCGGCGAAAGGCGCGGTCGGATTAGAGGCTCGCCGTCCTTTGATCAAGGGCCGGCGCCCCGGCCGCGCCCGCCGCCGGCCCGACGGGGCAGGCCGGCGGCGATTCGGTCGGGCAAGGTTGTCCGTGGCGCCACCGCTGCATTTGGGCCGCACTGTGGCACGGCGGGCATAGTTGCCCGGGCATGCTTACGCTTAAGTGGGGCCAGAGCCATTCGGGACAGTCTTCAGGTACCCCTCACATGACGAAGAAGCTTCTCCTCGCCTCGACCGTGCTGGCCGGCATGACCGCCGTCGCCTCCGCCGCCGACCTGCCGCGCCGCGAGCCCCCGCCGGTCTTCACCCCGATCCCGGTCTTCACCTGGACCGGCTTCTACGCCGGCCTCGAGTCGACCTACACCTTCACCGACCGCCAGCGGATCACCACCACCGGCATCTCGCCCGCGAACGTCGCCAACGTGCAGGCCCTGCGTCGTCCGCCGCTGGCCACCACCGAGACCGACGGCATCGGCAAGATCGGCGGCACCGCGGGCTACAACTATCAGTTCACCCCGGGCTCCGGCTTCGTCCTCGGCGGCGCCGTCAGCGTCGACTGGACCGACATCCACAAGGGCCGCTTCAGCCTCGACGCTCCGAGCGTCGTCGGCGGCGCGCCGAACCCGAACTACTTCCGCCAGAGCCTGGAATATCTCGGCACCGTCACCGGCCGCGTCGGCTACGCCTTCGACCGGTTCATGGTCTACGGGACCGGCGGCTTCGCCTTCGGCGAGGTCCAGTACGATGCCAACTTTTACACCCCCGGCGGCGCCCTCGCCTTCGCCGGCCGCACCAACAACCTCGAGACCGGTTACGCCTACGGCGGCGGCGTCGAGTACGCGATCCCGACCGACAGCTTCCTGAACACCTTCGCCTTCGCGAAGTATCTCGGCCTGAAGTACGACGCCGTGACGATCAAGGCCGAGTACCTCCACTACGACCTCGGCAGCCGCAACGTCATCGTCGGCTCGTTCAACGGTGTCGGCCCGGGCGCCGGCTACATCTCGCGCTTCCGCACCGAGGGTAGCATCATCCGCGCTGGCTTCAACTACAAGTTCGGCGGCCTCTAAGGTCTTCGCCGGAGGGTGATCCCTCCGGCCCCTTGCAAGGTTGCGATGAAGCCCCGGGCGCATGCGTCCGGGGCTTTTTTCGTGTCGGCGGCGGCCGCTTTCGTCGATGTTCGCGCCCGCCTTACGCTGCAGGCGCCGGCTCGCTGCGGGCAGGCTTGAACAGGCCGCTCGCCGTCGCCACCAGATCGCCGCCCTCCCCGCGGATCTCCGCCTCGCAGAACAGAACCGAGCGCCCGCCGCGCACCACGAACCCTTCGGCCAGCAGCACGCCGCGGCCGGGGGCGAGGAAGCGGGTCTGCATGTCGAGGGTGAGCACCGGCCGCCCGGCGGCGAGCCGCGCCGCCGTCCCCATGGCGATGTCGAGCAGCGTGCAGATCACCCCGCCATGGGCGATGCCGAGGTTGTTGCCGTGGTCGTCGCGCAGCCTCAGCCGCAGCCGGGTGCGTCCCTCGGCATAGCTGAGCGCCTCGACGCCGCAGAGCCGCGCGAACGGGATGTCGGCTCCGAAGATCGTATCCTGCTCGCGCATCGGCTGCTCCGGCCCTCGCCCGTTTCGAAGGTCCGGTATGCGGGCGCTCGCGCGCCCTGACAAATCCGCCCGGCTTCGTCGCTCCGGCCGCGACCCGGTCGTTGACAGACCGGTATGGCCGGACGGACGATGCGGCCAACGGGATCCGCCAAGGATCCGCCTTCAGGGATGGACGCATGCGCCCGGCTCCGGCACCCGCCGCGCCCCGGATCTGCGAGGGCAGAACCGATACCGGCAGGACGCGCCGATGACCGAGCCGCGCTGGCGCCGCCGGCCCGAGGGCTCGACCTGGGGCGATTACGGCCCTGAGGACCAACTCGGCCGCGTCAACGGGCTCGATGCGGCCAAGGTGCTGCAGGGCGTCGCGGAGGTCCGCGTGGGCCGGACCTTCTGCCTCAGCCTGCCCCTCGACCTGCCCGGCGGCAACGTCCTGAACCAGCGCCGCCACCCGCCGCGCCTCAGCCCGACGGTCCGGGCCAACGGCCGGCCTGTGACCAACTTTCGGGTCTGCGAGGAGGTCGACGGCGCCACCGACGTGATCTGCGACGACCGGGTGATGCTCTATCTGCAATACTCGACGCAGTGGGACAGCCTCGCCCATGTCGGCGGCCTGTTCGACGCCGACGGGGACGGAACGCCGAAACCCGTCTACTACAACGGTTTCCGCGGCGGCCTCGACGTGACGGGTCCGAGCGAGGCGGCCGAGGTCGAGGCCCCGTCGCGCGCGCGCCGTCTCGGCATCGAGCGCTTGGCCGAGCACGGCATGCAGGGCCGCGGCGTGATGGTCGACCTGCGGGCGCATCACGGCGACGCCCGCACGCTCGTCGGCTACGACGCCCTGATGCGGATCCTGGAAGCCGACGGGGTCGCGGTCGAGCCCGGTGACATGGTCTGCCTGCATACGGGCTTCGCCGACCGCCTTTTGGCCTGGGGCGGCGATCCGGACCGGGACGCGGTGCACCGCATCTGCGCCGTCCTCGATGGCCGCGACGCGAGGCTGCTCGCCTGGATCACCGACACCGGGCTCTCCGCGCTGATCGCCGACAACTACGCGGTCGAGGCCTATCCGGCGCGGCCGGGCGGGGCGTGCTGCGCGATCCTGCCGCTGCACGAGCACTGCCTGTTCAAGCTCGGGCTGCCGCTGGGCGAGCTCTGGCACCTGACCCCGCTGGCGAGTTGGCTCAGGGCGAACGGGCGCCATCGCTTCCTGCTCACCGCGCCGCCCCTGCGGCTTCCCGGCGCCGTCGGCTCGCCGGCGACGCCGATCGCCACCGTCTGACCGGAGGAGGACATCATGGCCGAGATCGCCGTCGTCGGGGCCGGGCTGATGGGTCACGGCATCGCCCTGGTCCTGGCGCTCGGCGGCCATGCCGTCCGCCTCACGGACAGCCGCGCCGAGACCCTTGATGCGGTGCCCGCCCTGATGGCCTCCGCGCTCGCGACCTTGGCGGAAGCCGGCGTCGCGCCGAACGGGTGGACCGCCGACCGCCTCGCCGCGGCTGTGCGGCTTTCGCCGGACCTCGCGGCCACGGTCGACGGGGCGAGCCTCGTCGTCGAGGCGATCACCGAGGACCCGGAGGCGAAGCGCACGCTGTTCTCCGAGCTCGACGGGCTCTGCGCCGCCGACGCGGTGATCGCCAGCAACACCAGCTACCTCGACGTCTTCCCGCTGATCCCGGCCGGGCGGCAGCCGCGCGCCCTCGTCGCGCACTGGTACACGCCCCCCTACATCATCGATCTCGTCGACGTGGTGCCGGGTCCCGAGACGCGGCCGGAGGTGGTGGCCGAGATCCGCGACCTCGTCGTCGGGCTCGGCCAGGTGCCGATCGTCCTCAAGCGCTTCGTGCCGGGCTACGTCGCCAACCGCATCCAGTCGGCGATCACCGCCGAGGTGCACCACCTCCTCGACGAAGGCTACGCCACCCCGCGCGAGATCGACGACGCCATCGTGCACGGGCTCTCGCTGCGCATCCCGATTCTCGGCCACCTTGCCAAGGCGGACTTCACCGGTCTCGACCTGCAGCGCCGGGCGCTCGCCAACGCGAGCTACGCCCCGCCCCCGCCGCGCACCCGGTCGGGCAGCCTCGACGCCCTCTGCGCCGAGGGCCGGACCGGGGTGATGGCCGGGCGCGGCTACTTCGACTGGGGCGGCCGCGACCCGGCGGAGCTGTTCCGCGAGCGCGACCGCAAGCTGCTCGCCCTTAAGGCGGCGATGCGCGGCATCGGCCGGATGGAGGGCACGTGAGCGTCCGCCGCCGACCTCCGATCGCAGACGGGAGCACACCATGATCGGCGCCGACCTTCGCGGCAAAGCCGTCCTCGTCACCGGGGCGTCCTCCGGCATCGGCCTGGCCGCCGCCACGCTGTTCGCGCGCAACGGGGCCGCGGTCGCCCTGAACCACCTCGCGGACGACCCACGCGGCCCGGAGGCCGCCGGGCGTCTGCGCGCGGACGGCTTCTCCGTCACGGCGGTCGCCGGCGACGTCTCCCGCGCAGGCGAGGCGGAGGTGATGGTGGCCGAGGCGATCGCGACGCTCGGCGGCCTTGACGTGCTGATCAACAATGCCGGCACCTCGGGCACGCAGGCGCCGATCGCCTTCGAGGACCTCGACGCGATGACCGAGGATTTCTGGGATTCGATCCTGTCGACCAACCTCGTCGGCCCCTATCGCTGCGCGCGGGCCGCCGCCCCCGCCCTGCGGGCGCGCCGCGGCGCCATCGTCAACACCGCCTCGGTCGCCGGCCTCGGGCGGCGCGGCTCCAGCATCGCCTACTCGGCGAGCAAGGCCGGGCTCGTGAACCTGACGCGCTCGCTCGCCCGGGCGCTCGCCCCCGAGATCCGCGTCAACGCGGTCGCGCCGGGCCTCGTGGCCACGCCCTGGACCGCGAACTGGCCCGAGGCGCGCAAGGCGGCGACCGTCGCCAACACCCTGATGGCGCGCCTGGCCGAGCCCGAGGACATCGCCGAGGCGATGCTCTTCCTCGCCGCCGGCGGGGCCTACATCACCGGCGAGACGCTGGTGGTCGACGGCGGGATGATCTGAGGAGACGGCGATGTCGCAGAAGACCGTGATCACCTGCGCCCTGACGGGCTCGTTCGACACGCCGTCGAAGAACCCGGCGGTGCCGGTCAGCCCGGTGGCCATTGCCCGCTCGGCGCTCGAGGCGGCCGAGGCCGGCGCCGCGGTGGTGCACATCCACGTCCGCCACCCCGAGACCGCGGCGCCGAGCATGGAGCTCGCGCATTACCGCGAGGTGGTGGAGCGCATCCGCGAGCGCAACGCCAACGTGATCCTCAACCTGACCACGGGCGCCGGCGGGCGCTTCGTGCCGGGCGCGTCCGATCCGGCCGCGGCGGGGCCCGGCACCCTCTTCGAGACTCCGGCGGTGCGCACCCGCCACGTGAGCGCGCTCAGGCCGGAACTCTGCACCCTCGACGTCGCGACGATGAACTTCGGCGAGAACCTTTTCCTCAACACCCCGGCGCACCTGCGCGCCATGGCCGAGGCGATCCGCGCCGCCGGCGTGCGGCCGGAGATCGAGGTGTTCGACCTCGGCCACATCGCGCTCGCCCGCCACCTCATCGCCGAGGGGCATCTCGCGGCGCCGCCGCTGTTTCAGATCTGCCTGGGCATCCCGTGGGGGGCGCCGGCCGACCCCGAGACCCTGGTGCAGATGCGCGCGCGGCTGCCGGCCGACGCGGTCTGGTCGGCCTTCGGCATCGGCCGGGCCGAGTTCCCGATGGTGGCGCTCGCCGCCAGCATGGGCGGCAACGTCCGGGTCGGCCTGGAGGACAACCTCTACCTCGCCCGCGGACGCCTGGCGCCGAGCAACGCCGCGCTCGTCGAGAAGGCGGTGACGCTGCTGTCGCTCATCGACTGCGCACCGGCGAGCCCGGCCGAGGCGCGCGCGATCTTCGGGCTCGCCGCGCGCGGTTGAGCCGGCCGGCCGGATCCGGCACACCGCCTGTCTTCCCGATACGGGCGGGATCGGCCCCGCCAAGGACCAGCACACCATGCGTGAAGCCGTCATCGTCTCGACCGCGCGGACCCCGATCGGCAAGGCCTATCGCGGCGCCTTCAACGACACCCAGGCGCAGGCGCTCGGCGGCCACGCGATCGCCCACGCGCTCTCCCGCGCCGGCATCGCGCCGGAGGAAGCCGGCACGCTGATCGGCGACGTGATCCTCGGGGCCGCCCTGCAGCAGGGCTCCACCGGCACCAACATCGCGCGGCAATCCGCCCTGCGGGCCGGGCTCCCGGCTTCGGTGGCGGGGATGAGCGTCGACCGGCAATGCGCCTCGGGGCTGATGGCGATCGCCACCGCCGCCAAGCAGATCGTCGTCGACGGCATGCAGGCCGCGATCGGCGGCGGCCTCGAATCGATCTCGCTCGTCCAGAACGAGCACCTGAACCGCTTCCGCGCCGAGGATGCGGCGCTCACCGCGATGGCCCCGCACGTCTACATGTCGATGCTGGAGACCGCCGAGATCGTCGCCGCCCGCTACGGCATCGATCGGGAGGCGCAGGACCGCTACGCGCTGCAGTCGCAGCACCGCACCGCCGAGGCCCAGGCCAACCGGCGCTTCGCCGACGAGATCGTGCCGCTGGCGACCGAGATGGCGGTCGTCGACAAGGCGACCGGTGCCGTGACGAAGCGCGCGGTGACGCTCTCGCAGGACGAGGGCAACCGGCCGCAGACCCGGCTCGAGGACCTTTCCGCCCTGAAGCCGGTGTTCCGCAACGGGCAGGCCGTCGCCGAGGGCGCGTTCATCACCGCCGGCAACGCGAGCCAGCTCTCGGACGGCGCCTCGGCCTGCGTGCTGATGGAGGCGCGGGAGGCCGAGCGGCGCGGGCTGCAGCCGCTCGGCGCCTATCGCGGCATGGCGGTCGCCGGCTGCGCGCCCGACGAGATGGGCATTGGCCCGGTCTTCGCCGTGCCCAAGCTTCTCGAGCAGCACGGGCTCACCGTCGGCGACATCGACCTGTGGGAGCTGAACGAGGCCTTCGCGGTCCAGGTCCTGTATTGCCGCGACCGCCTCGGCATTCCCGACGAGCGCCTCAACGTCGACGGCGGCGCGATCGCGATCGGCCATCCCTACGGCATGTCCGGCGCGCGCATGACCGGGCACCTGCTGATCGAGGGGCGCCGCCGGGGCGCCAAGTACGGCGTGGTCACGATGTGCGTGGGCGGCGGCATGGGCGCGGCCGGCCTGTTCGAGATCTTCTGAACGCGCGACATCGGTTGCGCGCAACCTAGTTTCGTGGGATGAAGGGTCACCGATCGCCCGCGAGCGGGTGCGTGATTCCCAACGCCGACAGGAGACGACGATGCAGGCTCTCTACACCGCCCACGCCCACGCCACCGGCGGCCGCGAAGGATCCGCCGCGACCGACGACAGCCGTCTCGGCGTTGGGCTCTCGACCCCGAAGGAGCTCGGCGGCAACGGCGGCCCGGGCAGCAACCCCGAGCAGCTCTTCGCCGCCGGCTACGCCGCCTGCTTCCTCGGCGCGATCAAGTTCGTCGCCGCCCAGGACAAGGTGAAGGTGCCCGAGGACGCCCGCGTCGACGCCGAGGTCGGCATCGGCAAGCGCGACGACGGCACCGGCTTCGGCCTCACCGTCAGCCTCAAGGCCAGTCTGCCGGGCATCGATGCCGAGAAGGCCGCCGACCTCGTGAAGCGCGCCGACGTGGTCTGCCCGTACTCGCACGCCACCCGCGGCAACATCCGGGTCGACGTCGCCGCCGTCTGATCGCGGCCGGAACCAAGACCGAAAAGACCCGCGACGGGGCACCCCGTCGCGGGTCTTTTCGTATGCAGCCCCTGGTCTCCGCCGTGATCGTCCAACCTTCTCACGCCGACCCTTATGCCTTCCGGCTTCAGGCCGGCGGACACCCGTCGTCGATCCAGCGCACCAGGTCGGGCTCCCCGATCGCGCCGGCGGCAAGCGCCATGATGACAGTTGTCGCCTCGGCCGGATGGGGCGCGAACGGCCGGCCGTTCAGGATCAGGAAGGCGAGCATCGCCATGAAGCCCGCGCGCTTGTTGCCGTCCATGAAGGGATGGTTGCGCACGATGCCGAAGCCGTAGGCCGCCGCGAGTTCGGCAATCGATGCGGTCTCGTAGCGCCACTTGTTGATCGGACGCGCGAGCGCGGATTCCAGCGCGCCCTCATCGCGGATGCCGACGGCGCCCCCGAAGACGCGAAGCTGCCGAGCATGGGCGTCGATCACGTCCGCGACGGTGAGCCACTCGGGCTCGACCGTCACTTCGCCAGATCAGTCAGGGTGGTGCGGTAGCGGACCATGATGTCGTCCATGATGGCCGCGACCGTCTCGCGATGGCCCCGATCTGATTGCGCTGGCGGCTCCCAGATCGTGCCGGACTTCACGAAGCGCGCCTTGCGGACGCGTCCACGCCGCTTCTCGCCTTTGGCATCCCGCGCGATGCGGAAGCCGCGTGCCGTCAGCAGATCGCCGATCAGGGCACCCGACGACTGTATCGCGTGCGTGCGCGTCGCGGCATCGAACGTCGCGATGATCGGCTCGATGTCCCACACCGCCGCCTGCACGGCCGGAATCTCCAGACGGCTGAGAAGCTCGTACTGCGGGAGAAGATCCGGTCGGGTGAGCACGTCCCTGAGCGGACGTGCTTCGGGGCGATCGAAGAAGGCGGCATGGCTGGCGTTCATGAAGGCCTCCGTCTCGCGGCCAACCTAGGAAGCCCACGCCGCCGGTGTCAACGTGCGCCGTCGCTACGTCGACGTGGCGAGGTTCGGCTCCTCCATCCCCTCCAGCTCCGCGATCATGCCCTCGATCATGCCGAGGCCGATCTGCCAGAAGCCGGGATCGCGGGCGTCGAGGCCGAACGGGGCCAGGAGCTCGCCGTAGGGCTTCGAGCCGCCGGCCGAGAGCAGGGCGAAATAGCGCTCGACGAAGCCGCCCTCCGCCTTCGCGTAGACCCCGTAGAGCGAGTTCACCAGGCAGTCGCCGAAGGCGTAGGCGTAGACGTAGAACGGCGAGTGGATGAAGTGCGGGATGTAGGCCCAGAACGGCTCGTATCCGGCATCGAGCGTGATCGCCGGGCCGAGCGATTCGGCCTGCACCGACATCCACAGGCCGTTGATCTGCTCCGCGGTGAGCTCGCCCTCGGCACGCGCGAGGTGGACCTTGCGCTCGAACGAGTAGAACGCGATCTGGCGCACCACCGTGTTGATCATGTCCTCGACCTTGGCGGCCAGCATCGCCCGGCGCTGGGTCGTGTTGGTCGTCGCCGCGAGCAGGCGCCGGAAGGTCAGCATCTCGCCGAACACGCTGGCGGTCTCGGCCAGGGTCAGCGGCGTCGGTGCCATCAGCGCGCCGTTGTGGCCGGCCAGCACCTGATGCACGCCGTGGCCGAGCTCGTGCGCGAGCGTCATCACGTCCCGCGGCTTGCCCTGGTAGTTGACCAGCACGTAGGGGTGGACCGAAGGCACCGTCGGGTGTGCGAAGGCGCCGGGCGCCTTGCCGGGCCGCGTCGGCGCGTCGATCCAGCGCCGGTCGAAGAAGTCCCGCGCGATGCCGGCCATCTTCGGCGAGAACGCGCCGTAGGCGTCGAGCACCGTGTCGCGCGCCTCGGTCCACGGGATGGTGCGCTGCTCGACCTTCGGCAGCGGCGCGTTGCGGTCCCAGTAGGGCAGCGCCTCGACGCCGAACCACTTGGCCTTCAGCTGGTAGTAGCGGTGCGAGAGCCGCGGATAGGCCTCGCGAACGGCATCGACCAGCGCCGCGACCACCTCGGGCTCGACGCGGTTCGAGAGGTGGCGGGCATCCGCCACGTCCTTGAAGCCGCGCCAGCGGTCCGAGATCTCCTTATCCTTGGCCAGCGTGTTGGTGATCAGCGTGAACACCCGCAGGTTCTCACGGAACACCTCGCTCAGCGCCCCGGCCGCCTCCCGGCGGACCTCGCCGTCCGGGTCCTGGAGCTTGTTCAGCGTCGGCTCCAGGGGCAGCCGCTCCCCCTGGACGGGGAAGCGCAGGGCCGCGATGGTCTCGTTGAACAGGCGGTCCCAGGCCGCGTTCGCGGTGACGGATTTCTCCAGGAACAGCTTCTCGATCCGGTCCTCGAGCTGGAACGGCTTTTCGCGGCGCAGATCCTCGATCCACGGGGCGTAGCGAGCGAGCGGCCCGGCGGACATCGCCACGTCGAGAACACCGTCCTCGATCCGGTTGAGCTCGAGCGCGAAGAACAGCAGGTTTCCGGAGGCGTCGGTGAGGCGCTCGCGGGTGTCGCCGTAGAACTTCGCCCGCGCCTCGTCGGTGGTGTCGCCGGAATAGACCAGCCCGGCATAGGACATCAGGCGGCCGAGCAGCTCCTCGATCGCCTCGTAGGCCGCGACAGCGGCGGCGAGCTTGCCCGAGGCGTCGGGCCCGCTCGCGAGCTGCGCGATCTTCCCGGCGTAGGTCTCGGAGAACGAACGGCAATCCGTTTCCGCCTTCGCGAGGTCGCGGCGGAAGTCCGGCGCGTCCAGGCCGGAATACAGGTCGGCGAGGTCCCATTCGGGAAGCGGCCCGAGATCGACTGCGTGGGCCGCGGCACGCGCCGCGGAGGCGCCCTCGGCGCTCCGGAGGGGCGACCCTGCGGGGGCGAAGGCTCGGGCGGACATGATTCCTCGCATGGATCCTCGGTTCGTTGCCGGCGTGTCGCCCGCGCGGGGCCCGACGGGCCCTTCCCGCCTCATATCGAGCGCGATCGACGGCGTTCAACCGAATTCGGCGGCCGCCGGGGATGCAAGCGGCGCCTGCGGCAAATCTCCCGTCGTCGTTAAGCGGGGCTTTACGCATCTGGGCGACGCTCCGGCTCGAAACGAAACACCCGCCGGTCGTGCCGGGTGCCGGGTCCCGCGAGGTCCGGCGCCGCGGTCGACCCGCGGCAGCGAGGAAAAGCCCGCATGGCGACAACGGTCCTGATCGTCGACGACGATCCCGTTCAGCGTCGTCTCGCCGAGGCGACGGTGCGCCGCTTCGGCTTCGAGGCGAAGCTCGCGGAGAACGGTGCGGACGCGCTCGCGCTGCTGCGGACCCAGCCCGAGATCGACGTGGTGCTGCTCGACCTCGTCATGCCCGGCGGCCTCGACGGCCTCGGCGTGCTCGCCGAGATGCGGAAATCCGGCCTCGACACCCCGGTCATCGTCCAGACCGCCAACGGCTCGATCGACGCCGTCGTCACCGCGATGCGCGCCGGCGCCGTCGACTTCGTGGTCAAGCCCGCCGGCGCCGAGCGGCTGCAGGTCTCGATCAAGAACGCGCTCCGGGTCGACCACCTGGAGGAGGAGGTCCGGCGCATGCGCCGCCGCGCCTCCGGCTCGCTCAGCTTCAAGGACCTCACCTCGAAGTCGCCCGACATGGAGCGGGTGATCCGGCTCGCCGAACGCGCCGCGAAATCCAACATCCCGGTGCTGATCGAGGGCGAATCCGGCGTCGGCAAGGAGGTGCTGGCGCGCGCGATCCAGGGATCGGGCGAGCGGCGCGGAAAGCCCTTCGTCACGGTCAATTGCGGGGCGATCCCCGACAATCTCGTCGAATCGACCCTGTTCGGGCACGAGAAGGGCGCCTTCACCGGCGCCACCGAGCGCCATGCCGGCAAGTTCGTGGAGGCGTCCGGCGGGACGCTGTTCCTCGACGAGATCGGCGAGCTGCCCCTCGATGCGCAGGTGAAGCTGCTGCGCGCGCTGCAGGAGGGCGAGGTCGACCCGGTCGGGGGCAAGCGCAGCGTGCGCGTCGACATCCGCCTGGTCTCGGCGACGAACCGCTCGCTGCTCGACCTCGTCAAGGAGGGCCGCTTCCGCGAGGACCTGTACTATCGCCTCAACGTCTTCCCGATGACCCTGCCGCCGCTCCGCGCCCGGCGCGAGGACGTGCCCGACCTGGTGCGCTCGTTCTGCGCCCGGTTCGCGGCCGAGGAAGGCAAGCGCGTCCGCGCGATCACCCCCGAGGCGATGGCGCTGCTGACCCGATACGGCTGGCCCGGCAACGTCCGCCAGCTCGAGAACGCGCTGTTCCGCGCGGTGGTGCTCGCCGACGGCGACGAGCTGACGGTGGCCGAGTTCCCGCAGATCGCCGCCCAGGTCGAGGGCTTCGACGTCCGCATCCCGGCGGCGCCCGTGCAGCCGATGCTGTCGGCCCATTCGCCCGAGCCGGTGCGCGAGATCGTCCGCGTCGAGGTGCGCGACCCCCACGCGATGTCGCTGGTGGTCGAGGACACCGGCGAGATGAAGCCGATGGATGCGCTGGAGGCCGAGATCATCCGCTTCGCGCTGCAATTCTATCGCGGCCGGATGTCGGAGGTGTCGCGCCGCCTCGGAATCGGCCGGTCCACCCTGTATCGCAAGCTCAAGGATCTCGGGCTCGACGGCGACGACAAGGCCGAAGAGGCCGCGGCCTGATCCGGCCCGAGGGCCGACGCCTGACCGATAGGCTCGGCGCATCAGGCACTTGCAGGCACGCGACGGCGCGAGCGGAGGGGGTGCGATTGCGCACGACCGGGCTTGCGCCGATACTGATAAGGTTGTGGGCGGCCTCGAGGTCGGTCCCCAGGAGGTTCGCAGATGGGCGTCTCGCGCTCGGCCAAAGCAGCCCTGGCCGTCCTGTTGGCCGGCTCCGTCGCGCAGGGCGCCCTTTCCACGGCGGCCTTCGCCCGCGGTGGTCTGGACGACATCCCGCCCGCCGCCGCCGTCGCCACCGCGACCCCGGACAAGGCCGTCGCCGCCGATAAGGCGCCCGCATCCGATCCGGCCGCGGTCGCGGATCCGAGCCTGCCGCCGCCGGCCACCGGCCTCGAGGCGGTAACTCCGTCCGAGCCGCCGAAGGCCAATCCGGCCCAGACCGAGGCGCCCGGACCGGAGCGTCCGGCGGTCGCCGCGGCGCCCACCGTGCCGAGCGACCCGCAGGCGGCCGCCGTGTTCAACCGGCTGGCCTCGCCTGCCCCGCTGCTCGCCCGCCTGACGACGAAGGAGCGCGAGGCGATCCAGGCGTTCTACGCGCTCGGCGCCTTCAAGCCGGTCTGGATCGTGGACGGCGTCTACACGCCGGCGGCGAAGGCCGTGGCCGCACGCCTCGCGGCGGCGCCCGAGGACGGCCTCGACGCTCGCGCCTATCCGGTGCCGGCGCTCCCGAAGGCGGGGAAAGCCGACATCGCCGGCAAGACGGAAAGCCCCGCCAAGGCCGAGGATCTGGCCGCCGTCGCGGAGGCCGACCTGAAGCTCTCGGCCGCCGCCGCCCTCTATGCCCGCGACGCGCGCGGCGGGCGGATCAACCTGGCCGCGATCTCGCGGCTGATCACGCCGACCCTCGATCTGCCGGCCGCCGACACGGTCCTGGCGAGCCTCGCCGGCGCAGGCGGCACCGCCGGCGACCTGCTCCAGGCCTACAATCCGCGCTCCCCCGGCTATCTCGCCCTCAAGAGCCGCCTGTCGGTGGCACGCGCGCCGGCCGCGACGGACGATGCGGGTCCGGCGACCACCCTGCGCCTGCCGCCCGGTCCGGCCCTGCGCGTCGGCATGCGCGATGCGCGCGTGCCCCTGCTGCGCGCCCATTTCGATCTGGAGAGCCGGAAGGCCGGCACCCTCGACGTCCCCCCGGGCGATCCGGAGGATTACGATTCCGGCGTCGCCGCGGCGGTCGCCAAGTTCCAGCGCGGCCGCGGCCTGCCCGGCAACGGCGTCCTCAACGTCCAGACGGTGGTGGCGCTGGCGCAGGGCGCCAGGCAGGCGAGTGCGGTGCGGCCGGTGGGCGACGACGCGGCGCTGATCGTCAACATGGAGCGCTGGCGCTGGCTCGGCACCGATCTCGGGCCCGACTACGTGCTGGTCAACGTGCCGGAATTCCGCCTGCGCGTGTTCCGCGACGGACGCCCGCGCGACGAGGCCCGCGTCATCGTCGGCAAGCCGGATTCGCGCACGCCCCTGTTCTCGGGGCTGATGGAATACGCGGTGGTGAACCCGTCGTGGTACGTGCCGCCCTCGATCCTGAAGACGATGCTGCCCAAGATCGCGAGCTACGGCGGCAGCACCTGGGGCGGCTACGAGATCGTGCGCCGCGGCGGCCACGTCTCGCTGCGCCAGCCGCCGGGCGAGAAGAACGCGCTCGGCTTCATCAAGTTCATGTTCCCCAACCAGCATGCCGTGTACCTGCACGACACGCCGAACCGCTCGCTGTTCTCGCGTTCGGAACGGGCCCTCAGCCACGGCTGCGTCCGCGTCGACGACCCGTTCCGCTTCGCCGACGTGGTCCTGCCGAACTGGACCGAGGAGCGCCTGAAGAAGCTCGTCGGCAAGGGCGAGCGCACCATCCGCCTGGAGCACAAGCTGCCGGTGCACCTCGCCTACTTCACCGCCACCGTCGACGACGGCGGCAGCTACCGCACGCTGCCCGACCTCTACGGCTACGATGCACCGATGCGGGCGGCCCTGGGCCTCGGCGGTGGCGGCGGTGCGGTCGCTAAGGTCTCGCCGGCGGTCCGGCCGTCCGAGCCGACGCGCCGGACGGCCGAGGCACTGGCGCCGCCGCCGCCGCGGGCGAAGC
>NZ_VRUU01000114.1 GCF_008039875.1 Methylobacterium sp. WL119
AAGCGGGGGAGGGTGGCCCGCTAAGCGGGTCGGGAGAGGGGGGCGACGGTGCCTGAAAGGGCGCTCCCCTCTCCCGACCCTCGCTGACGCGAGGCCCACCCTCCCCCGCTTAAGGGGGGAGGGAAGACCCGCGGGCGGTTGAACCGGATGCGTGCGTCCGGCCGGCGTTCGACCGCTCAGCCCGCGTTGGCCTTCGGCGTCAGCTTCAGGATCCGTCCGTCCGGGCCGTCGGTGACGGCGTAGACCGCGCCGTCGGGGCCGACGCGCACGTCGCGGATGCGGGCGTCGAGGGGAACGCGCTCCTCGGTGACGACCTTGTCGCCGTCGCGCTTCAGCACCACGATCCCCTCGCTGACGAGGCCGCCGACGAGGAAGTCGTCCGTCCAGGCGGGAAACAGCGTGCCGGTGTAGAGCGCCATGCCCGACGGCCCGATCACCGGATCCCAGTAATAGACCGGCTGCACCGTGCCGGCGGCCTGGGTCACGCCCTCGCCGAGGGGCTCGCCGGAATACTCGATGCCGTAGGTCGCGACCGGCCAGCCGTAGTTGAGGCCGGGCCGCGGACGGTTGAGCTCGTCGCCGCCGCGGGGCCCGTGCTCCACGGTCCAGAGCCGGCCCTGGCCGTCGAGCGCCGCCGCCTGGACGTTGCGGTGGCCGTAGGACCAGATCTCGGGCTTGGCCTTGTCGCTGCCGTAGAACGGGTTGTCCTTGGGGGCTTGGCCGTCGGCGTCGATGCGGAACACCTTGCCGAGGCCGCTGGCGAGGTCCTGGGCCTGGACGCGCGTCGCCTTGTCGGAGCGCTCGCCCACGGTGACGAACAGCTTGCCGTCGGCGGCGAAGACCAGGCGCGAGCCGAAATGCTTGTCGCCGTCGTAGGTCGGCATCTGCCGGAAGACGACCTTCACGTCGTCGAGCTTCGCCCCGCCCTTGCCGTCCTGGACGAGCTTGGCCTTCGCCACGGTGGTGCCGTTGCCCTTGTCGCGGGGCTCGCTGTAGCTGAAGAACACCAGCCCGTCGGTGGCGAAGCCGGGGCTCAGGGCGATGTCGAGCAGGCCGCCCTGGCCGCGCGCGTCGACCTTCGGCACGCCGGCGATCGCCGGGCCGACGGTGCCGTCCTTGGACACGATCCGGATCTTCCCGGCCTTCTCGGTGACGATCATCCGGCCGTCCGGCAGGAACTCCATCGCCCACGGGCTCGCCAGCCCCTTCGCGACAGTCGCGACCTCGACCTTCGTGGCGTCCGCCGGCTTCGGGGCGCGGGTCTGGTTCGGCAGCAGCGGCTTGTAGCCGGTGTTCGGCGGGGCGGTCTCGGCGGGGGTGTCGCCGGCGCTCTTCGCCGCGGGTGCGCTGAAGGCGTCGCCCTCGATGCGGGACGGCCGCTGGGCGGCGCTGTCCTCGGCGAAGGCACCCGGTGCCAGCGCGACCGCCGCCACGGTGGCGAGCGCGAGGGATCGGAAGCGCGGCACCTGCAAAAATCCTGTCACCGTCAAGAATCCTCCTGGATCGGGTCGGCCGCACGCGCGGCATCGGTCTGGCGTGCTCGGTCACATGGGGCGGGGGCGCCGCCAAAGCGAGCGCGGGACGGCCGGAGCCGCCGCGTCCGCTGCGCTGCGGACCGAATCGCCATGAACCGGGTGGGCAGCCGGCATGCGGTCCGGTCGACCGCCTTGACCGCAGCACGGCGGGTCGCCAATTCTTCCTTCACCGATCGGCGGGCGGCCTGCTGCAGGCGCTCGTGCGGTCCTTGAGAAGGGTATTTTCCGATGGCGACGGTGAAAGTGACCGACGCGAGCTTCGAGCAGGACGTCCTCAAGTCCGTCGAGCCCGTGGTCGTGGATTTCTGGGCGGAGTGGTGCGGTCCCTGCCGGCAGATCGGTCCGGCGCTCGAGGAGATCGCGTCCGACATGCAGGGCCGCGTGAAGATCGCAAAGGTGAACGTGGACGAGAATCCCGGCATCGCCTCGCAGTACGGCATCCGCTCGATCCCGACGCTGCTGCTGTTCAAGAACGGCGAGCGGGTCGACCAGAAGGTCGGCGCGGCGCCGAAGGGCGACCTGTCCCGCTGGATCAGCGCGCAGACCGCCAACGCCTGACGCGGCGACCGATCAGGACGAGCCCGCCTCCTCACGGAGGCGGGCTTTTTCGTGCGCGTCGGTTTTTTCGGCGCGTCGGACGGTGCGCGCAAAAAGAAAGCCCGGCCGTGAGGCCGGGCTGTCTCGCGTTTCGAAACCCAATTCGAATGATCGGAGCCGACCCCGGGCTCTGAGCGGCCCGTGGGTCGGAGGTCGGATCCTAGTACGAGCCGAACTTGTAGTTCAGGCCGGCGCGGACGACGGCGAACTCGGTGTCGTTGCGGCGGGCGACGTAGCCCGGAGCGAAGAACACGGCGCCGGCGGCGTTGGTGGCGTAAGCGCCGTTCAGACGGTTGTTCTGATCGAGGTTCACGTAGAGGGCTTCGACCTTCACCGTCACGGCCGACGAGCGGAAGAAGTTCAGGAACGAGTCGGTCGGGAGGGCGTACTCGACGCCGCCGCCGGCGGTCCAGCCGGTCCGGAAATCGTCACGGCTGCTGTTCGGCAGGCCGAACTCGCGGCCACCGCCGGCGCCGTAGGCGAAGCCGCCGGTGCCGTAGAACAGGGCCTTGTCGACCGCGTAACCGATGCGGCCGCGCACGGTGCCGAAGAAGTCGAGGCTGGAGATGCCGTTCGGGCTGAACGCCTGGACGCCGGGCGCGAGGGCGAACCCGGGGGTGACGACGTAGCGGTTCCGGTTGCGACCGAAGTCGACGTACTGGGCGTCCGCCTCGATACCGATCACGACGCCGGAGCCCGGGGTGAACTGGTAGTTGTAGCCGACCTGGCCACCGCCGGTGAACCCGTCAGTGGAGTTCGAGCCGCCGAAGGCGATCTGGGTCGGGACGGCGGCCGCGACGGCGGTGCCCGGAGCCACGTTCACGACGGTCGCGCCGGAGCGGTCGTTCGCGTCGAAGCCGTAGCCGGCGTTGATACCGAAGTAGAAACCGGTCCAGGTGAAGACCGGCACCGGCGTGAACACCGGCGGAGGCGCGCGGCGCGGCAGGTCGGCGGCCGAAGCGGCGGCGGTGAGCGCCGTGAAGGCGGCCAATGACGTCAGAAGCGTTTTCATGTTTCTTTGATCCCCAGCGTGTTGCCCGATCGATGCTGAGGATAAGTGATTTCCCACGGCCAAGATGTAACATCCGGGCCACAGCTGCCTGGTGTCTGCATTGTTGCGCCGATCGCGTGTGCTGTGCAGCAGAATAAGTCTGAGGTTTACCGCAGATCAACGCAAGGTCAGGTCGGCGGCGTGCCGTTGGCGGTCAGGACGGCGCCGACGAGGTAGAGCGAGCCGCAGATCAGGATCCGCGGCGGCTGCTCGAAGGCGATGTCGGCGACCATGGTCAGCGCCGCCTCGATGCTCGGCGCGATGCGCGCGCTGAGGCCGACCTGGGTCGCGATCTCCTCGACCTCCTCGGCGGGCCGCGCGGCCATCGATCCGGCGATCGGCACCGCGATCAGCGCGCGCGCCAGCCCGACGAAGTGGCGCAGGAAGCCCTCCGCGTCCTTGGTGCCGAGCAGGCCGACGATCAGGACCAGCGGCACGTCGCTGCGCTCGCCGAGGTCGGCCAGCGCCGTCGCGAGGATGCGTCCGCCGTCGATGTTGTGGCCGCCGTCGAGCCAGAGCTCGGAGCCGGGCGGCACCAGGGCCGCCAGCCGTCCGCGGGCGAGGCGCTGCATCCGGCCCGGCCAGTCGACGTTGCGCAGGCCGGCTTCCACCGCGCCGACGCCGATGTCGCCGAAGCCCGCCGCCCGCAAAGCCGCGATGGCGGTGCCGGCATTGGTGAACTGGTGGCGGCCGACGAGCTTGGGGCGCGGCAGGTCGAACAGGTCGGTCTCGTCCTGGTAGACGAGGCGGCCGCTGTCCTCGTGGACCGAGAAATCCTGGTTGCCGACCCAGACCGGCGTGGCGCCGACCGCCGCGGCGCGGCGGCACAGCACCGCGTCCGCCTCGGCGTAGTCCTGGGCCGCGATCACCGCCGGGCAGCCGCGCTTGAAGATGCCGGCCTTCTCGATCGCCACCAGCTCGACGGTGTCGCCGAGATACTCGGCATGGTCGCGCCCGATCGGCGTGACGACCGCCGCCGCGACCGTGTCGATCACGTTGGTCGCGTCCACGCGGCCGCCCAAGCCCACCTCGAGCAGCAAGACGTCGGCCGGCGCCTCGGAGAACAGCAGCAGCGCCGCCGCGGTGGTGATCTCGAACACCGTGATCGGGTCGCCCGCGTTGGCGGCCTCGCAGCGCGCGAAGGCCTCGGCGAGCCGGTCCTCCGGGACGTAGTGGCCGCCGCCGATGCCGCCGAGCCGGATGCGCTCGTGGAAGCGCACGAGGTGGGGCGAGGTGTAGACGTGCGCGGCCAGGCCCCCGGCCTCCAGGATCGCCCGCATGAACGCGATGGTCGAGCCCTTGCCGTTGGTGCCGCCGACGTGGATCACGGGCGGCAGCCGGCGCTCGGGGTGGTTCAGGCGCGCGAGCAGGCTCTGGATCCGGCCGAGCGACAGGTCGATCGTGCGCGGGTGCAGGGCCAGGAATCGCGCCATCAGCGCATCGGAGGAATCCATGGGCGTGCGGCGCGTCAGGCGGGTTCGAGGATCGGTGCGGATGCGGCCGGCGCCGGCGCGGCGGGCGGGCTCACGTTCATCAGCAGGCCGCAGATCCGCACGATGGTGTCCTTCAGCGCGTGGCGGTGGACGACCTGATCGAGCATGCCATGCTCGAGCAGGTACTCGGCGCGCTGGAAGCCGTCGGGCAGCTTCTCCCGGATCGTCTGCTCGATGACGCGCGGGCCGGCGAAGCAGATCAGGGCGCCGGGCTCGGCCAGGTGCACGTCGCCGAGCATCGCGTAGGAGGCGGTGACGCCGCCGGTCGTCGGGTTGGTCAGCACGACGACGTAGGGAAGCCTTGCCGCGCGCAGGCGCCGGATCGCCACGGTGGTCCGCGGCATCTGCATCAGCGAGAGGATGCCCTCCTGCATCCGAGCGCCGCCCGAGGCCGCGAACATCACGTAGGGCGTGCGCTTCTCCAGCGCCGTCTCCGCGCCGCGGATGAAGGCCTCGCCCGCCGCCATCCCGAGCGAGCCGCCCATGAACGCGAAGTCCTGGACCGCCAGCGTCATCGGCTGGCCGCCGACCCGGCCGAACCCGACCTTGAACGCATCCTGCATCCCGGTCTTGGTGCGCGCCTCCTTGAGGCGGTCGGCGTAGCGCTTCTCGTCGCGGAACTTGAGCGGGTCGACGGCGACCTCCGGCAGCGGCACGTCGATCCAGGTGCCCTCGTCGAACATCATCTTGAGCCGCGCGCTCGCGCTCATCTTGAGATGGTGCTCGGAGCCGGGGATGACCCAGTGGTTCCCCTCGACTTCCTTGTGGAACACCATCTGCCCGGTATCCGGGCATTTCACCCAGAGGTTCTCGGGCGTCTCGCGCTTGAACAGGGTCTTGATCTTGGGGCGCACGACCTCCGAGATCCAGTTCATCGGTTCGACCATCATGAAGCGCCCGTCCGGTTCGATCGGGCCGACATCGTCGATCGGCCCCGCGTAGCTCAGGCTTGCATATCGGGGCCGGTGCCCCGGTCGGCCAGTGCCGTCGGCGTCAGGCCGCGCGGGCCGAGGCCGAGCGCACCCCGGCGGCGAGCTCGCGCACCAGCGTCGAGACCGCCTCGACGCTGCTGCCGGTGGCCTGGCCTGCGCCGTCGAGCGTCCGATGCAGCGCGTCGACGAGCGCCGAGCCGACGACGACGCCGTCGGCGCCCTTGGCGATGGCCGCGGCATGCGCCCCGGTCCTCACGCCGAAGCCGACCACCACCGGCAAGGCCGTGTGGCGGCGGATGCGCCCGACCGCGGTGCCGACCGCGGCGAAATCCGGCGTCGCCGTCCCGGTGATGCCGTTAATCGACACGTAGTAGACGAAGCCCGCGGTGTTCGCGAGCACGGCCGGCAGGCGGCGCTCGTCGGTGGTCGGCGTCGCCAGCCGGATGAAGGCGAGGCCCTTGGCCAAAGCCGGCAGGCAGAGCTCGTCGTCCTCCTCCGGCGGCAGGTCGACCACGATCAGCCCGTCGATGCCGGCCGCCGACGCGTCGTTGAGGAAGCGCGCGACGCCGTAGGTGTGGATCGGGTTGAAGTATCCCATCAGGATCACCGGCGTCTCGGCGTTGCCGGCGCGGAACCGGCGCACGAGGTCGAGCGTCTTCGCCACGCCCTGGCCGGCCTTGAGCGCCCGCAGGCCCGCGGCCTGGATCGCCGGGCCGTCGGCCATCGGGTCGGTGAAGGGAAGGCCGAACTCGACGATGTCGGCGCCCGACGCCGGCAGCGCCTCCAGCACCTTCAGCGAGGTCTCGGGATCGGGATCGCCCGCCATCACGTAGGTCACGAGGGCGGCGCGGCCTTCCGCGCGGCAGCGGGCGAAGGTGGCGTCGATGCGGGCGGCCATGGTGCCTGTCCGTTCCTGGTGTCGAAGAAGGAGATCGCGAAGGGATCGAGGAGCGATCGAGGGTTGGCGGACGGGATCGCCCGAGGGATTGGTGCCGCGCCTACACCATCGGCGGCGGCCCGTGAAGCGGAGGCGGTTTGGCGGCCCGTCCTCGCGTGCGCGAGGCGGCCGGGTGCGCATGCCTCGAAAGCGGGCATGGACGTTCGCGCGCCAGCCGCCTATTGTGCAGGCAGGCGGGAATACTTTGCACACTATTGTGGCAGATCAAGAAAAACCCTAGGTCTCGAATCACGGTCGCCAAAGATCGACAATCGAATCCGAGGACACGCCATGACCAATCCTTCCGAGATCAAGAACCGCTTCCACGCCAGCCTCGAGGCCTCCGAGGCCCGCGAGAACGGCTTCCGCAGCCGTCTGCTCGCCGAGGGCGCGCGCGCGCTCCAGCCGGTGCTCGGCGTCCTGACCCTGATGTCCGAGGTGCTCGACGAGCGCGACAACGTGCACGGCAGCATCACCGGCCTGGATTGCGCGATCGACAGGGAAGACTTCGTCACGCTGCGCGCGGTCCTCAGCGGCACCTCGCAGCCCGAGCAGCGGATCGTGATCAAGTACGGCCCCGAGCTCGGCGGCCGCAACCTGATCTCGGTTTCCGGCATCGGCCAGACCTACGCCGAGAAGCTCGTCGCCAAGACCCATTGCGCCGCGAGCCTCGGCCGCTCGGTCGGCAGCGACCTGCAGCTCGACGTCGCCCGCGCCGAGGACCTCGCCGAGGTCGTGCGCGAGATGGTCGAGGCCTACTTCGTCGGCCAGGCCCAGGTGCCGGTGCAGCACCATGCCGGCGCCATCGAGGGCCACGCCCGCTACGCCGTGCAGTGATCCCGCGCCGCAAGGCCCGCCCGACCTCCGCTCCGGCGACGGTTCCCCCGTCGCCGGAGCGTCGGCGCGTCCTATCTGCGTGACGACGCAGCGTGTCCCGGCCCCTGCCGGACCCGCGACCCCCTCACGCATCGCCCCGGTTCTCAGGGCGCACGGGACGCTCCGCATGGCTTCCATGACCACCCCCGTCTGGTTCATCACCGGCTGCTCCACCGGCTTCGGCCGCGACCTCGCCCGCGCCGTGCTCGCCCGCGGCTGGCGCGCGGTGGTGACGGCCCGCGACCTCGGCCGCGTCGCCGACCTCGCCGAATCGTCCGGCGACCGCGCCCTCGCGCTCGCCCTCGACGTCACCGACCAGGGCCAGGTCGACGCCGCGGTCGCAGCCGCCCACGCGGCGTTCGGCCAGGTCGACGTGCTCGTGAACAATGCCGGCTACGGCTACCAGGCCTCGGTGGAGGAGGGGGTCGAGGCCGAGATCCGCGCGCAGTTCGACGCCAACGTGTTCGGCCTGTTCGCGCTGACCCGCGCGGTGCTGCCCGGGATGCGGGCGCGGCGCAGCGGCCGCATCCTCAACATCACCTCGGTGGCCGGCTTCATCGGGTTTCCCGCGTCCGGCTACTATTCGGCGAGCAAGCACGCGGTCGAGGGCTGGTCGGACGCGCTCGCCGCCGAGACCGCGCCGCTCGGCATCAAGGTGACCTGCATCGAGCCGGGCCCGTTCCGCACAGACTGGGCCGGGCGCTCGCTGAAGCAGACGCCGAGCGCGATCGCCGATTACGCCGAGACCGCCGGCGCCCGCCTCACGGCGACGTCCGAGAAGAGCGGCACCCAGGCCGGCGATCCGGCCCGCGCCGCGGAGGCGATGATCCATGTCGCCGAGATCGAAGATCCGCCGCGCCACCTCGTCCTCGGCGCCTGGGGCTACGATGCGGTGACCGCGAAGCTGAAGGCGCGGCTCGCCGAGATCGAGGCCTGGCGCGAGACCAGCCTCGGGGCGGATTTCCCGGGGGGCTGACGCGGTCTCGCGTCCATTGGCGCAACCTCCGGTTAAGCGCCCTTGCAAACCCATCGTTCAGCCTCTGCTGCGATGGTCGCTCCGCCCGGACGCGTCACGCCGGGGGAGATCCGCATGGACCCCAGGGACCTCGTCGTCGCGCTCGCGCTCCTCGTCGCCATCGCCAGCCTCGCCTTCGCCTGGGCGCGGCGCGGGCGGGCGGGCGCCCTGGACGACGCCGAAGACCTCCACGACCGGATCTGGCAGGTCTCCGAGAGCGAGGACCGCTACCGCGCCCTGGTCGAGGCCACGACCGACGTGATCGTCCAGCGCGACGCGGCCGGCCGCATCACCTTCGCCAACGAAGGCTACGCCGCGCTGTTCGACCGGACGCCGCTCGCGATGATCGGCGCGACCCTCGATCTCCAGGTGCTCGAGACCGCCGGCGCCGAGACCGGCCCGGACGGCGTGCGCCGGAGCGAGGCGCGGGTGATGCCGGCCGACGGCGTGCCGCGCTGGTTCGCCTTCGTCGAGGTGCCCGTCGCCCGCGGATCCGAGCCGATCCAGTGGCTGCGGGCCGGCCGCGACGTCACCGGCCGGGTCGAATCGGCCCGCGCCCTCGACGTGGCGCTGTCGCGCGCCGAATCGGCTAGCGTCGCCAAATCGCGCTTCCTCGCCACCGTCAGCCACGAGTTCCGCACGCCGCTCAACGGCATCCTCGGCATGGCCGACCTCGTCCTCGACACGAGCCTCGACGGCGAGCAGCGCACCTACGTCCAGGCGGTGCGCACTAGCGGGCAGGCGCTGCTGGCGCTGATCGACGGCATCCTCGACTTCTCCCGCATCGAGGCCGGCCGCATCGACCTCGCCGCCGAGCCGTTCGATGTCTCCGCCACCGCCGAGGCGGTGGTCGAGCTGCTGGCGCCGCGCGCCCAGGACAAGGGCATCGAGATCGCCCTCGACGTCGCCGACGGCGTGCCGGGCCTGGTGATCGGCGACGGCGACCGGGTGCGGCAGATCCTGGTCAATCTCGTCGGCAACGCGGTGAAGTTTACGCAGGGCGGCGGCGTCGGCGTCAGCGTGGCGCAGGCCGACGGCGCGATCGTGCTCGCGGTCGCCGATACCGGGCCGGGCATCGCCGACGACCGGGTCGGATCGCTGTTCGAGGAGTTCGAGCAGGGCGACGGCAGCGCCAGCCGCAGCCACGAGGGCACCGGCCTTGGCCTCGCCATCACCCGCCGCCTCGTCCTGCGGATGGGCGGGCGGATCGAGGCGGAATCGAAGCTCGGGCGCGGCTCGACCTTCCGCGTCGTGCTGCCGCTGCCGGCGGCCGAGCATCAGCCCGCCGCCGTGCCGCGCCCGGTGCTCGCCGCGCGCAAGGTGCTGATCGTCGCCGATTCGCCGTTCCAGGCCCCGTTCCTCGCGCGCAACCTCGCCCGCACCGGCGCGTCCGCGGTGGTGATGCCGAACCTCAAGGACGGGCTCGATGCGCTCGCCGGCGTCGGCTTCGACGCGGTGATCGCCGACCGCGCGCTCGGCGACGACGCCGTGCGGCGCCTCGCCGACCAGGCCAAGGCATGCGGCGTGCGCTGCAGCCTCGTCCTGCTCTCGCCGTTCGACCGGCGCGAATTCGGCGCGCCGAATGCGGCCGGGTTCGACACCTACCTGATCAAGCCGGTGCGCGCCCGCTCGCTGTTCGACCGCCTGCTCGCGCCCACCCCGCCGGCCGAGCCCGCGCCCGAAGCGGCCAACGCCGCGCCCGTGCGCGCGGGCACGGGCCTGCGCGTGCTGCTGGCCGAGGACAACCCGATCAACGCGCTCCTGGCGACCAAGGCCCTGGAGCGCCTCGGCGCCGAGGTGGTGCACGCGGCCGACGGTCTCGAGGCCCTGGCCCGCCTCGCGGAGGGCGGCACGTTCGACCTCGCCCTGATCGACATCCGCATGCCGAATTGCGACGGCCACGAGACCGCCCGCCGCATCCGCGCCGCCGAAGCCCGCGGCAAGGGCGGCCGGCTCCACCTGGTCGCGCTGACCGCCAACGCGGGCCGCGAGGACGAGAAGGCCGCGCGCCGGGCCGGCTTCGACGGGTTCCTGGCCAAGCCCCTCGACCTCAAGCTCCTGCCCGGCCTGCTCGAGCGGCGCGTCGCGCGAGCGGCTTGACGGACGCGTCCCCCCGCGCGAACACCGTCGCCATGCCTTCCGACACGCCCGCCAACCTGCCCGCCGACCCGCACCCGACGTCCCGCGACCCCGGCGGCCTGGCCGCCTGGGGCATCGCCGCCCTTGTGGCGGCGACGGTGCTGCTCGGCGTGCTCCTGCCCAACCGCGCCTCCCACGGCCCGGCCTCGCCGGCCGACGACGCGACCTGCGCCGAATGGGGCGACGGCTGCCGCGTCTGCCGGCGGCTCGCCGACGGGCCGGCCTGCTCGCTGCCGGGCATCGCCTGCACGCCCGGCCCGCTGCAGTGCCTGCATCGCGTCGGCGGTTGAGGCCGGAGGTCGAGCCGCGGCCCGTCTTCCGCTTCGCCCCGAGCCCGAACGGCCGGCTGCATCTCGGCCACGCCTATTCCGCGCTGCTCAACGCCGTGCTCGCGTCCCGCACCGGCGGCCGCCTGCTGCTGCGGATCGAGGACATCGACCCGACCCGCTCGCGACCCGAGCTGATCGACGCGATCGGCGCCGACCTCGCCTGGCTCGGGCTCGTCTTCGACCCACCCGTCCGCCGCCAGTCGCAGCACATGCCGGACTATCGCGCCGCCCGCGACGGGCTGATCGCGCGGGGCCTGGCCTATCCCTGCTTCTGCACCCGCGGCGACATCCGTGCCGCCGCCGGCGGCAATGCCGCGCGCGACCCGGACGGCGCGCCGCTCTATCCCGGCACCTGCCGGGCGCTCGATCCTGAGACCGCCGCCGCCCGTCGCGCCGCCGGCGAGCCGCACGCCTGGCGGCTCGACATGGCCCGGGCGATCGGGCAGGCGCCGGGCCCCCATGTTTATACGAACCTGGCGCTTCTCCCTCCCCCCGACGGATCTCGGGCTTGCCCGGGATCCGCACCTTGCGTGCCCAAGTCGGGCAGGACCGACTTGGGTGCGGGGGAGGGTGGGCCTCGCGTCGGCGAGGGTCGGGAGAGGGGAGCGCCCTTTCAGGCATCGTCGCTTCCCTCTCCCGACCCGCTTCAGGGGGGAGGGGAGGGCGCGTTTCACGAGATGGTCCGGGTCGTTGATCCCGCCCGCTGGGGCGATGCCGTGATCGCCCGCCGCGACGTGCCGACGAGCTACCACCTCGCCGTCGTGGTCGACGACGCGCATCAGGGCGTCACCCACGTGGTCCGCGGCCGCGACCTCGAGGCGGCGACAGACCTGCACGTCCTGCTCCAGGCGCTCCTCGGCCTTCCGACCCCGCGCTACCACCATCACGCCCTGGTCCTCGGCCCGGACGGGGGCAAGCTCGCGAAGTCGAAGGGCTCGGAAAGCCTCGCCGACCGTCGCGCGCGGGGCGAAACACCGGAGACGATCCGCGCGGCGCTCGGCTTCGCCTGAAGCGCCGGCTCGCCGCGGGAAGGCCGCCTCAGCGCACCGCCGCGTCGCGCTGCGCCATCGCGGTGGCGCTCTTCGACTTCTGCATCACCGCGTCGATCTGCTCGCGCTGGCGCTTGAACTCGGCGAGCATCCGCCCGTCGAGCTCGCGCCCGCGCGGCACGCGGATCTTCATCGGGTCGACGAAGTGGCCGTTGATGATCACCTCGTAGTGCAGGTGCGCGCCGGTGGAGAGCCCGGTGGAGCCGACATAGCCGATCACCTGGCCCTGCCGCACCCGCGCACCTTCGGTGACGCCACGCCCGAACCGCGACATGTGGTTGTAGGTGGTGACGTAGCCGTTGATGTGCTGGATCTCGACCCGGCGTCCGTAGCCCGAGGTCATCTCGGCCCGGATCACGGTGCCGTTGCCGGCCGCCACGATCGGCGTGCCGATCGGATTCGACCAGTCGACGCCGGTGTGGAGCTTGGCATAGCCGAGCACCGGGTGGCGGCGGTAGCCGAAGCCCGAGCGCATGATCCCGTCGGCGATCGGCTTGCGGATCAGGAACTTCTTGAGCGAGCGGCCCTGGTCGTCGAGGTAGTCGATCGAGCCGTCGTCGGGCGACTGGAAGCGGTAGACCTTGCGGCTCTCGCCGCCGAGGTTGAGCGAGGCGTAGAGCAGGTCCGGCCGGTCGGCGCTGGCGCCGGCATCCTCGTCGTAGGTGTAGAACACGTCGAGGCCGTCGCCGGCCGAGATCCGCCGCTGGAAGTCGAGATCGTAGCTGAACACCCGCACGATGTCCTCGACGGTCGCCCGCGGCAGGTCGTGCCGGGCCGCGGTCTCGTAGAGGCTCTGGTAGAGGCGCGGGCCCGAGCCGCCGTCCTCGTCCTCGTCCTCCGAATTCTCGGCGCTCGCGGCGGGCTTCTGCGAGGGCGTGTCCTCGGGCGGCGGGGCCACCGAGACGAAGGCCCCGCGGTCGTTGATCGCGGCGATCCCCTCGATCCCGCCCTCGCCGTAGAGCACCACGCGGGTCACCTGCCGCGGATCGCCCGGCTTCGCGCCCGGCGCGATCTGGAGCCGGAACTGCTGGCCCTCGGCCAGCGCGCCGGTCTTGGCCTTGCCGCCGAGCGCCGTGACGATGCCGCGGATCTGGTCCTCGGAGGCGAAGCCGGTGGCGCGCACCACCGCCTCCAGCGTGTCGCCGCGCTTCAGGGCGAGGTCGCGCTCCTCGACGATCGGCGTCTCGTTGGGGCGCAGCTCGACCTTGGCGAGCTTGGTCACGTTCTCGGGGACGACCAGCACCTCGATCGACTTGAACGGGTTGCCGTCGGCGGCATTGCCGGCCTTGGGGCCGCCGTCCTTGGCCCCGCCGTCGAAGTCGGGTGCCGTCGCGCCCTGGAGCGTGCGCGACAGGAGGATCTGCGGCGCGATCGGGATCGCGGTGCGCCGGCCGGCCTCCGCGGTGCTGCGGCGCTCCTCCTCGACCTGCGCCGTCACGTCGTCGTCCGACAGCGCGGCCGCCCCGGCCTCGACCGCCGCGTCGACGAGGTCGCGCTTGACCACGCTGACCTCGGCGCCCGGCGCGTCGGCGGAGCCGGCATCGGCGGCGCGCTCGAGCGGCTCGTCGGACACGAACTTCATCGGATCGAATTTCGGGATGTCGCCGGCGAACACCCCGGTCGACATCGAGAGCGCCGTGGTGATCCGGACGAAGGGCCGGACCTTGATGATCTCGCGATCGCCGAGCCGCACCGTCACCGGGGAGCGGAAGCTCTGCTTGGCCGAGGCGATCATGAGGTTGCGCACGAGCCGGTCGCCCTTGCGCGCGAGATTGGCGCCGCCCTCGCTCGGCTGCGGCCGGGCGGGGATGCTCACCCGCTCGGGGATCGCGGCGAAGGAGGCCTCGCCCTGCAGCGAGACGTGGAGCGCCGCGCCGATCAGCGCGGCCCCGGTCAGGCCGGTGAGGGCGGAGGCGCAGAGCCAGCGCAGGTTCACCTCGCGCCGATCGATGCGCGTCGCATCCGATCCGAGCAGGTCGAGGGCGGGCTGGATCCCGTGGGCGTAGCCCGGCAGGGTCCGCGGGCCGCTGGCCTCGCCGATCTTGAGACGGTCGCGGTTCACCAAGAGCGCCTTGTCGGAGGAGGGCGGCATCGCAGCCACCAGGACATCAGCATGTCGAAGGGCAGCATGTCGAGATTGAGGCGACTCGCGGGCGAGCGCGTTTCCCCTCCCTCCGGTCGAGCGGATCCCCTTCCCCCCGAAACGCCGAACGCACCCGTCTCAGGATCGCTGGAGGGCCGTCCGGGCGGCCTGTCGTGGTTCTGTCGTCGAAATCGGAGAAAGTTCCGTTTTGGCTGTTGACGGGCTGCTGGGTGGTCCGTATACCCCTGTTCATCGAGACGGGGCGGCGGCGACGCGGTTCTGGACTTGGTCCACCGACATGACGAGCGATGGGGCAGCTGGCGAGAGCCGGGTG
>NZ_VRUU01000115.1 GCF_008039875.1 Methylobacterium sp. WL119
ACATAATATTGTTGCTCCACAGATAAAGTCCATAAAACTCCGAAGGGGGTGCCGATGAAATTGCTAATATAAGCTGTATAAAAGTTTGATAGGTAAGCCGCATGCCATATAAAACCAACTTTAGTTTCGTTTAGATTGTATATAAGATTTACTAGAAAAAGAATTGCTAGCAGCGTGTAGTAAGCAGGAAAGACTCTCGAAGCTCTTTTCAGCAGAAAGATACCTAAAGCTGCTTTTGTGTCATATAAGTTCGCTTCTATATTTATCCTCGCCCGGTGTAGCTCTCCAACTATGAGGAAGCCAGAAATGATAAGGAATGTCCAAACCCCTATGGCTGCAATATTGGAATTAAAGTCGCATTTATGTGCCAAAAAAACCGCTAAAACGCATAGTCCGCGTATCCCATTAAAGCCCTTTATATTATACATACCCGATTTCATAATTGCGCCACGCACCCTTAGTTCGATATGAAAAAATTATAAGCCAACGGTTCAAGCAGACTATATTAATATGAAAAGAGGCCCTCGAATAAATCTCTTGCATTAATAAGTTATTTGAATTTGTATTATTTTTATGATTGGCTTTTTCTGTTTTCTTACGTTACTGATATATGCTGATGGCGAGAGGCTGTAAATGGCGATAGACCGACCATGCCAGTTATGCAGCGCGTTCATTACGTAGATGCCTATTTGGCATTGTCTTTATCTGATGTAAGTAAATTTCTCATTCTTCTTGTCTGTTGAGATAAAACCCGAGCCATAGCATCTATTTACTTGACAATATTGCTCGATAATTACAAATTAATCTCATTTCAGTTGATGTTGTCAAACAACATTAATAGAAGCCCTGGATGGGAGTGTTCCCCTCGGGGTGGATGAATTGGGTGGGCAGATTGATCGGATGGGGGTCTTCAGAGGATGAAGACAATGGCACGGCACAGTTCCCCCAGCGTCACGTTCAAGCGTTAGGTCCCGCGGAAGTACCTATCCGGCGAGGCGCTGCACGGCCTCGCTAAGCGCCACCACTTCTTGCGCAACCTCGAACGGGTCAGGTTGCAGAAGTACGAGACTGATGCATTCGACGACGACACGGCCGTCACCGAAACGATCCAAGCCTACGGGGCACGCATCGCCGCACTCGTACTGCTCTTCGACCAACAGGCGCTCGAGCTTGAATTTTCAAAAAGGCCTCTGTGCCAGGAGCCGGCAGCTTGATTGGCCAAAGTCGAGCTCAGAGTCCGTCCGATAAGTGATGCCGCTCGGCCCAGCCTTCGGACGAGGATTATGACGGCGGCGGCGTAGAGGAAGGCCTGGGCTGAGGCGAGGGTTGCTTTCAGGCCTTTCCAAAGGCGGCGGTTGCGGCTGATCCAGCCAAAGAAGCGCTCCACAACTCATTGATGCGGGTGCAGGGCGAAGTCGACTTGATCGTTGGATTTACGCACGACCTCAACGGTGATGATCGTGGCGATTGCCAGCTTGTCTCCGGCATAGCCTGCGTCAGCGAAGGCATTGGCGATGAACGGGAAAGTCCGACGGTACAGGCGCACCGTCCAGCATAGGTCGCCCTTGGCGCCGGCCACTGCACACCGTCTTTGACGGCACGCGAGGCTGGGCCTGGCAAGAGCGCGATCACCGCCCATTCCGTATCCGTCAGGTCGGTTTCGTAGCGCAGGCGCGCACGGCTACCCGCACAGGTCGCTCGACGCCCCTACCAGGGTTAATCAGGACCGCTCGTCCGATTCCGGCGAATGGCGCCCCGCTGGGATAAGAGGGTGAAGCCGTGCCTCCAGCGCGCACTGATGTGGGGGTTGGATCGCCTCGGACTGTCAGTGACGCAACTGGCTGGTGCCGCTGGAGGGTTTTCAACAAAGGTAGGGGGATGGCACCGTTTGATGCCGCCTCGTCGGCTCGGCGGTTAGTGCCGCGGGCTCAGCGCCTCGCGCACCGTCAAGACAACCTCGACGAGCCGGCCGAGGCGCCGGATCGAGCCGCCCCGCCAACCCCGCCGAACCAAGTCGATCTCCTCGCCATCGAGATCTTCCAGCAGTCGTCGATCCAGCCCGCGGCTCTCCGCGATCCCAGCCAGGACCGGAGCGGTCAGGCTCTCGAGATGTTAGATCTGCGGCACCGGCATCTCCAGTACCCGCAGCCGATCGCGCAGGGGGCCAGGCAGCGGATCCGTCGCATTGGCGGTGGCGATCCAGCTCACGTGAGCGAGATTGACCTCGGCCTGGAAAGCGGGGTCGGGATATCTAGAGGCTGTCTCGGCCTCCAGCAGCGGCAGCAGGCTATCCCAGAGGCGCCCGTGATCGGTCCGAGTCGCGGATTTCTCGATCTCGTCGACGAGCACGATCGGATTGGCTATGCCAAAGCGCGTGATAGCCATGAGCGGATGCGCGGGCTCGGACGTCGCCCAGCGGCGATCCGTGCCACCTATGCTAGCGCAGCCGTCCCGGGTCGCATCGACCCGCCACAACCCGACTGCGAGGTGGTGTGCCAAGCGCGAGGCCAGCCTGCTTTTTCCAGTGCCGGGAGGGCCTACGAAGAGGGTCGGGCGGAACCCGACGGTGCGCCGGCCAAGGAGATCGACGAGGAGGCGGTCGATCAGTTCGACCGCGTGGGGGAATTCGAAGGCGAGCGCCGTGCGCACCTTCGCGAGGTCCGGGACCGGCGCGAGGGGTACCGGGCGTCCGATCACCCCCTCGTAGCCGCGCGTCACGGCCTTCGTGCGATCGGAGCCGACCTCCTTGACCTCCGCAACGATGAGGACGTGGTCCTCGGGGACGGATTGGGGCGCAGCTTCGGCCGGGCGGACCGGATGCCGGGGCGAAACGGCCGGCGCGGTCTTCAGCTCGCGCACGAGTCCCTCGCTGCGCTTGAGCGCCTTCTCGGCAACGTGCCGCCGTCGCCGCTCCGCCAGTTCGGCGCTGTCGGCGACGGACTGGGTCAGCCGCTCGCCGAAACGGCACAAACCGGGCACCAGCAATGCACCGGTCATGAATGGGCACGCGCCACCGCGACTGAGAACAGCCGCCGCGGCGATGGCGTTGCTCGCGCTGCCCTTGAGGATCAAGAGCGCCTCGCTGAGCGCCTCGTTCCAGCTATTGAGCAGCATCTGACGCGCATCCGGTCCGCCCAGAAGGTCGCCGTCGTCATCCTCCTGATCGCGCTCAGGCCCGAGGCCGATCGTCGTCTGTACCTGCGCGATCGCCGGCAACTGAAGGGAAAGATCCGGCAGCGCCTCGAATTCGAGCCACAGCGGCAGAGCCAGCCGGGCCCCCGCATCAGTATCGTCCACCGTACAGGACAACGAGGCGACGACATCGGCCAGGGTCCGCGCGGCCGGCCGATCCCGTGCGGCGGCATGGTGATCGAGGAACCGCGTCAGCTCCTGACGGGCGAGAACCGAGCTGAGGTCGCCTTGAAGCAGATCGGCGTCGGCGCTCGTGCTCCATGCCCGAGCCAGGGGTGCAGCTTCCGGTACGAGCGCGTCGATGTCCAAAACCAGGGTCCGCCGCGCGGCCGGGATCCGCAGGCCGGTATCGAGGCAGGTGCGCAGGCGTCGGGGGAAGAGGGAGAGCACCAGGCGCCGCCTCGGCGTCGATCCGCGAGAGGCGCGAAGTCGTGGAAAAAGCCATGTTATCCTCCCCCCTCAGCGGCCGGGCGCAAACGTGGGATCGGTCTCCCGACGGCCGCCGTCGCGCCAGGCGCGCGCCAGCCGCAGGAGGTCGAGATCGGCGCGTCGGCGAGCCCGGCGACCGAGGACATGCACGAGTAGGTCGCGGCAGGCCGGATCCCCGAGGGCGGCGCAAAGAACGACTACTGAGAGAGCCGGGTCGAGGCGTCCGAGATGGGCCACGCCCTCCGCGAGCGTCGCGATCGCTACAGCAATGGCGGCTGCCGGATCCGCCTCGGTCGCGGCGTCCCAGCCGGGGAGCGGCAGGGGCGGCGCCGCTACGAGGACGGCGCGCAGGCGCCGCTGCGCCGGCAGGTCGAGGGCCTCGGGCGGGAGGCTGCGCCACCAGGTCAGGGGGTTTGCGGCCGGCGCGGCCGCCGGGGAAGGCGGGGGCAGATAGGCGCCGGGGTCGAAATCAGGGGTCATGCGGGCATGCCTGGAGAGGGCACCGGCGCGGCGGCGCGCGGTGCTAAGGGGATAGGGGGAAGGGGTGGACGAGGCCGGGTCGAACGCGCGACCCGGCGGGATCAGGGCACCGACGCGATACGCGGAACTGGCGACGCCGCGCCCGGGAGGGGCTCCAGGGACGCGAGCGCGAGCTCGAGCAGGTCCGGGACGTCCGCATACAGGCGAGCTGCGAGCAGGCCGGTGACCGCTTCCACGGCGTGCAGGACCGGCACCCCGAACAGGGCGTCGATGCCCGGACCGCTGACGGAGAAGTCGGGCGAGTAGCCCGCCCGCCCGTAGACATCGATCAACACGACGCGGGCACTGGCGACGTGGATGTTCAAGCTCCCTAGAAAGGCGATCGCTTGAACCTGCGCACAGCGCAAGACCCACTCGATTTGATGAATCTTACGGTTTTCGCTCTTGCCACTGCCGCGCTTCACCTCGGCGATGAAGGCGCGGTTCTCCTGGCGGTCGATCACGATGAGATCGAGTGTGACGGTCTGGGCCACGGGCCCAGTGAGCGCCACGGACGTTGTCGCCAGCTAAGCAATGGTGCCGGTTCGAACCAACTCCTGGGTCGTTGTCGTGATCGGCATCGCAATATTACGCAGGACGACGTAGCGATCGCTGCGTTCGAGGGCATCTTTCAGGGCTAGTTCGATCAGGGAACCGTGCCGCTTCACGACTGAGGCCAGCAGGGACCCGATCTGCGACAGACGGGGCCCGAGTAGCGGGTCAGACACGAACACCGCGCGCCGGGCATTGGCGACGACGGCCTCGGTGGCCGCCAGCAGTTTGGGCGAGCAGGATTGCAGGTTAGCCCGCAGCGCGAGGCCGGAACCCTCGGCGGCTCCGCTACCAAGGGGGACGGGGATACGCTCGATCGATGCCGGGTGTACCGACTGGGGACTGCCCGTGGGCAGTCGATACCTACGGCTGCCGTTGGCAGCCGGGTGGGGAACAACGGTGGTCATGGCTCGGGTCCGTCCAGGAGATACTCACCCGCATGCGCCGACCGAGGGATCGGCCGGCGGGCAGGGACACGCCGTGCCCATTGGGCCGTTGACGTCGCTGGGTGTCGGGATTGCAGGGAGCGAAGGGGATCGGCACGGCACTTCGAGAGTGCGCGTACGAAAAAGCCTCAGGCGCTCGTGCGGATCGGCAGGACGGGGGAGACGCGCCGTAGGTCCCGCGGACGGCGGGACGGTTTCGTCAACAGCAGAATGCCGGTAGGGAGGGGCTCAGCCATGCTCTGTATCTCCTGAGGATACGAGTTGTGGTCAGGCCGGTTGCTGGTGCTGCTAACACCGGCGCCGGCCGCACCTGCTAAAGGCGGCTTGGCTCATCCGAAAGCTCTGACCGCCACTAACGTGGCCCAGGCGCACGGCTTTGAAAAGCGCCGCCGGGCGACAATCCACTTACCCTCGACGCTTTCTAGCCGGCATCGTTAACGCGCACCTGGCGAGCAATCGAGATTGCATCGGAGCAGGCTTTGCTGCGCTAAAAGCCTAGAGGCAAGCAGCCGATTCTTCAACAAAGGGGTTTGGGTTGACCGTGCTCTAACCGTCTTCGTCACCGAGCCTCGGTGTCATAGTGTCTGCTCGAGCATGACACTGTTCGGCAGAGTCGCGCTGGACATCCCGGCTTTTCGGGAAGCGCTGACACGCTACTATGGAGGCAAGGACAACCCTCGCATCTGCGCTAAGCTTGGCATTTCGTGAGTGGCCAGCGTGTCGGTATCACTTATGATATATAGTTTATGATTTATGGCACGACAGGGCGTTCAAGTCATGTGGGAGCACACGCCCCAAAAAGGTAGAATTGCTTCGCTTTTACGGGAAACCACGCCCCAAAATCGGTTGCAGACATCCGACCCTCGTCACTCGCCTGTCGTTGGAAGGGCCTACTGAGCGGCGGCAAGCGAGGGCATGAACTTCACTTCGCATAGCACATGGGCAAAACCTCTCTGGAAAGCCCCAGCGTCGCTTTTGCGTTCTCAAGTTTCTTTGTGTCGACCCTGCTGCCCAGAACCTCGCTAGAAGTCACGCTGCTGCCTCTGTCACCCTCTTCTCTGGCAGCAAGAATTGTCTGCTCTAAGGCGACTTTTGTGAGACTTAGCCGCCGTGAGGCGGTTTTCGGTTCGGTGGGGGAGCGGTTTTTTGGCGAAGCCTAAAAAAAGGAGCGGGGGCTCTTTTTGCGCGAGCTTGTCTAAGGTCTCTGCACCGTTGTTTCACAGGCCACTGTTTGGGCCTGATGGTACCGCCAACGTCTTTTAATATATCTTTAAGTATCTATAAAAAGTCTATACAGAAATTTTTCAACGTTTACAGGCGTTTAGGCGTGGATTTTGGGGCGTTGTTTCCATTTTTTTGGGGCGTGGTTTCCGGGTTTTGGGGCGTCACTTCCGGATTTTTGGGGCGTGCTTTCACTTATCCACAGAGAGTCCTATGGCTGGGTTTGAGCGGACTTTTGGGGCGCTCTTTCCGGGACAGTTGGCGCGCTGACGGATCTTTGCACACTGTTAGCTATGAACCTTCATCTCAAGTTTTCTTTGCAAAGCGGTTTGGGGATTTTGAGGCGTAATTTCCTGAACGGTGTAAGCAACTTCAACAACTTAGCCCATCCCTGGCCTTTGATGCGGAACGTTCTGCATCAATTCGCACCAGAAATTTGGGACGTTCTTTCCGCTTCCACCCCTTATGCGTCAACGCTTTGAGCGTTTCGAGCGACTTTCAGTAGCTCCAGCTCAAACTGCCGGGGTGCCGCGTGGGTGTAGCTGTAACGCCGCGATTTCGCCCGACCGGACCCCGTCACCTCCTCGGTGAAGGCTGACAGGCCGCCGGCACTGACCATGTCCTTGAAGGCCTCCCGGCACTCCTTGCGGAACTGGGCGCGTGTCGCGCTAGTCGCTGTCTCCGACCAGAGCTCGCGGCCGGCCAACTGAGCCAGCCGCTCCTCATCGATGTATGTGTGCTCGGGCTGGCTGTCGATAAACGGCCAGAATACCTTGGCGTGGTCGGATCTGAGGCGGAACTGCACGTCAGCATTGATGCTGACTAGATGCGCCTTCTCAATCATTTCCAGGACGCGCGTACCGTAGGTCACGGTCACAGCGCTGTCGAGCTGGGCCCCTTCCCAGCTGAGATCCGTGATCAGCGACGAGGCGGAGCCGGCACCATCGGGCAGCATGTTGCGGTTCCGCTTGGCCTTGATCGCCTCCAGCTCCTTGAGGGAGCGGCCTTCGTGGATCAGCACGCTGACCTGCTGGATCTCCTGGAAGACATGCACCAGACTCAGCAAGTTGTTGACGTGCTCCGTGCGCCCCATCGCCTTGATCAACGTCCGCCAGGTCGTGCGTGTCTGGTAGTAGGAGAGGACAGGCGAAATGAACGTCCCGCGGCGGTAGGCAGGGTTGTCGGTCCTGACCTTCTCACGAGGGAGGCGGAACAGCGCGTAGATCGCGTCCCGGTGCTGGCTGCCGAGTTCCCTCCCCTTTACCTCGACCACCGAGTAGCCCGGCACCTCGTAGATGCGCACGAAGTTGCTGTCGGTGATCAGGTCCTTCTTGCGGGGCGCAAAGGCTGACGTGCGCGCTAGGTGCTGCGGCATGGTCGACGGATTGCGTCGGCCGCGGCGGTTCTTGAGGGTGCGCTCCTTGCGAGCGAGGCGCTGTTCTTCCTCAGGCGTAAGCGGGCGGGTGGGCGGCATGGACATCCTAGCCAGAGCCTAGCGCCAACTGGGAATCAACGCACCAGAAACGGGAACACACGCCCCAAAAATGTGCAAGTTTTTTTAGCGACGACAAAGGATCACCCCGAAACCTATGCTCTCCCAACACTCTGGGCTTTATGGTAAGCCATAAATGGCTTATAACTTAGCCTCGAACTCCTTAAGGGACGGCTGGCCGTACTTCGCCAGCATCAGATCGATGCCCTCGCGAATGAAGCTGTTGAGGTCGCGGTCGTGCTCGATGCACATCATGCGCAGACGCTTCTTGCAGGCCGTTGGTACGTAGGCGACCACCTGCTCGTAGTTCCTGGCCTTCGGCACCTGTGCGCTCATCGGCGTGGCCGGGTGCTGTACGATCGTGTCGGTTCCGGCAGTCGACTCCTGCGGCAGCGCACTGCTCAGGGCGGCCTCAAGCGACGCGGGTCTGTTTCTGGCCATGCGGCTTTCCTTCCATGCGGTTGAGCGTCCAGGCCAGTAGCTCGCGGATCTCGCCGGCGGCCTTGCTGTTCGGATCGCGTTCGGTAACCCCCTGCCCTGTCGCCAGCGCGTCCATATGGTCGGCGCGCAGGGCGAGCGACGTGCTGGCCACGGCGCCGGTCAGTTGCAGGACGCGAAAGGCATCCGTCGTACGGATCGAGCGGCCGGGCGGGCACTGGTTGAGGACGTAGGAGAACAGTTTGCCGAGGCGGTGAATGGCGCTGACTGTCGGCGCCGACGCCTCAATATCGGCTACGCTCGGCCGGGCGGGGATCAGGCATAGGTCGGCCAGCTGGATTGCGGCCGGCACGCCCGGCACATCGGCGCCGGGGGTGTCGATGATCACCAGCTGGACCCCTTGCTTCTGGAGCAGTGGCATCGCCGCCTCCAGCTGATTCACGCTCAGGGCGTTGACCTCCGGACCGGTCTCGGCCTCGCGGCGGATGTACCACTTCTTGGTCGTGCCCTGCGGGTCGATGTCGATGATCGAGGTTTTAAGCCCCTGCTCCTCGGCGGCGACCGCGAGCGAAATCGCCAGGGTGCTTTTGCCGGTGCCGCCCTTCTGGGAGACGATTGCGAGTACATACATGGGCGCATCCTTCCGGACGGCGAGGATAGGTGGCAAATGGTTAATGGCTTACCACATGAGGCATACCATTTGCCATGTTCTCTTTGTGCCACACAACACACCATTTGCCATTTAGGGTAAGCCATAGCCACGCCGTCAGGTGGCGGCACGAAAACGCCGCCCTCAAGGCGGCGCACCACGCAGGATCACAATCGCAGTAACGCCACAGAGACGAGGGTTCCGCTAGAAGGCTGGCGACCCTACCCGTGGGGCCTGGCGTCGTGCAGCGCGCGCCGGGGATGAATCGGACGCCACCTCGTGACCCTTCCTTATGCAGGCTGAGGCAACCACAGCTGACAGGGCGTCGCTAAAGAGTGAGGTGAGCAGCTCTTGGCTGAGATCAGCCGACAAACCGATGTGAAAGCAGTGACTTAGACAAAACAATTTATGGCTTACCATAAACCACACACGGACGATGAGAGCAAATTTTCTTGAATAGATAGTGTCAACGGTCTACATCAAGTTCAGCGAATCAAAAATTTTTGATCGGCGTTGGGCCTCGGTGAACTCATCGGGGCCTTTCGCTTTTTACGGCCCATAGAAAGAGCTTGAGACCGTAGCCAGGGATGCGTCCGGTTGGGCTTTGTTGGAACTTCCGTTCGACCGCTTCGTAAGTCCGGCTGGGCTGTTCAGGTTTCAGCACATGACGACCAACCGAATAGGCGACGAGGTCCGCCAGCTGCAGCCTAAGGGCTGTTATGGATCCGTGGTGTGGGGATTCCAGATGAAGGGCATGACCTCTTCACGCAAGGCCTATCCGTCCGACGTGTCCGATGAGGAGTGGGCGCTGGTCGCCCCTTACCTGACGCTGCTGCGCGAGGACGCCGGGCAGCGCGAGCGTAGCTTGTGCGCGGTGTTCGACGGCCTGCGCTACGTAGTGAAGACGGGGGCGCCGTGCGCTGGATGCCCAACGACCTTCCACCCTGGGAAACCGTCTACCAGCAAGCTCAGCGCTGGCCGGCTGCCGGCTGCTTCGAGCAGTTGGCCGACGATCTGCGCGCCCTGCTGCGCTTGACCTCCGGACGTTCGCCTGAGGAGGAGGCTCAGAAAGCCTTCCTTTCCGGCGTGCTAACATCCGTGTTGCGCTGCTTCCCGTTGCCGATTACGGACGGGTTTGGCGGCGCTGTCGCAGGTCGTCCGCAACAGATACGTGTGATGAACCGCCCTAAGGAGCGAGGCATTTAGGTTCGCGCTGTCAAGGATGTCGTGGCCAAGCTCGTCTACAGACGCCTGCAGAACCATCCGAGCGAGACGTACTTCGCAACGAGCGGGTCTCTGATCGCTGGCCGCATCGATTGCATCTTTGCCGACCCTGCAGCAGCCGAGTAGTGGATGGGGGCATGCAGCTCGATATTGGTGGCGCCCCTTATCGGCGCGGCGCGACAGTAAGCTCGCTGGAAGAGGCTGTAGGCGCCCTTGAAGCAGCCTGGTGCAGCTGGAAGTTTTGGGCAGGTCTGCAAAACAGTGACGGCACGCAACCTGTCCCCGATGCGTCAGACCACGCCCGCATTGGTACCAGTCGGCCCTTCCCAGAACGTAGGATCAAAGTGCGACACTCTCTTTGGATAGGCCTTTAACTGAGTCTGCATCGCCGATGCGGTCGAAGATGACGCATCAACCTGTCAACACGTCAGCGCGTTGCGGCGTCATCGCGTCCTCGCGATGCGGCCCTTTCCCTTCTTGGCGAGAAGGTCGTCGATTGCCTCCATCATGACGTCCTGTGTCGTCATGTCAGCGTCGAGGCCGACCAGCTTTATCATCCGGTAGACCTCAGGTTCGACCCAGACGGTGATGCCGCGCGCGCCCTCACGCGTAGTCGGACGCTTGGTCTTGGCTGGCTCGGCAACGGCAGCCTTTGCAGCTCTGCGACGTTCCGCTGGGGGCGAGGTAGCCTCAAGGGCCGGATTGACCTTGACGGCTTCGGGAAGCTCATCACTGCGTCCGGTCGAAACGCTGTCGGTCACGGCAGCCCGAAGGCTGAAGCGGGGTGCTGCGCTCATCATGCGGCCTCGATGCTATCAATTTGCGAAAGCGAGAGTCCCATGCGGTCGGCTGTCCACCGGAACAGGTGATCGATCTCGGAAGCCGCCCTGCCCCCGGGTTCAATCTCCTGAGCTGTCCGGCCGGGGATGAAGCCGCGCGCGTATGAGACCCGCTGATAGACCGCACCCGGGTAGACGGGGACATCGCGCTCTCGCAGGCCAGCGCGCGCTTCCTCCAGGTCGAACTCGGTCGAGGTGTTGCACGCGTTGAACACGACCCACGACGGCTTGCGCGCGATTGTTGTGAGGTCGTGAGTCTGTCCGATGGCGTCGATATCGAGGATCGAAGCGCGGCACGGGATCAGGATCAAGTCGGCAGCCTTGCAGGCCACGAGCGCTGGCCGGTCGGCGTGCGGAGCACTATCGATGATGAGCAGGTCAAGGCCACCGGCAGCGCCCTGCGCCTTCACGTGGTCGAGTTGCTCAGCTGAGGTTACGACCGCCTCAGGATGGTCCTTGCGACGCTCACTCCACTTCCAAGCCGAGGATTGCGGGTCAAGGTCGGCAATAGCGACCTGAAGGCCGGCGCGATGAGCGGCGACCGCAAGGTGCAGCGCCAGCGTCGTTTTACCGGCGCCTCCCTTCTGAGAAACGAGGGCGAGCGTGTGCATCGCGTTGACCTTCTGACAGTGTGACGGGCAGACAACCTGCCGGACCATCGCGTCCACAGGTTTACACTTCATCAACGCAACGGGATGACGATGCAACCTGTCAGGCCGTCCAATCGTCAGAATGTTGACACGTCATCACGTCAGCCCGACAACGTGTTTCGGCGCTGACCTGTTAGGGACGGGCAGCTTGGCTGCGACGTTGACTTAACCGTCTTCGCCGGCCGACATGAGCGCTTCCGGCATGCGGCTCAGAGCGAGTCGTGAACCGGCATCAGGAGATCATTGCCGCGAGATAGACCCTGAAACGACTACGGCCCCCTGTCGCCAAACAGAAGGGCCGCGAAATCGAAATGGTGTTCTAGGAACACGGTTTGTCCCTTTTATACGTCATAGCTCCCCGGTGGAGTCAAGACGGAACGCCAATTCCGTCAACGATGAAGTCGTGCCTTGTGCCTGCCGCAGTCCGAGAGGGCTGGGGACGATGGACTATGCCTATGAGATCCGCCGACAGGCGGAGGTGGCTCCGCGCGCAGCGTTGCCTGCCGTCGCTTCCGTGCTCTGGAAGGCGTTCGGGGAAGGGCACCTATCCGAGGCCGAGGTGCTGTCCGGGCTAATCGAACTTCGATCAATTGCCTCAGCACTCGTGGCGAGACACAGGAAGGCCGTGGGCTCGCGCCCGCGCACGGATGTCTCAATGGAGCGTCGCCGCCGCTGGGCGGCCTCTGGACGGCTTCCTCCGGGCCTCGCGGCACGGTTCAGCCTGGCAGAGCAGGCGGTGCTCTCGCTCGTCGCGGCCGAGACCATCCGCCGAAAGGACTGCCGCCTTGCCGTTGGCCACCTCGCGGCGATCGCCGGCGTGGCTGAGACGACGGTCCGCAACGCTATCCGCGATGGCGAAGAAGCTCGGACTGGTGTTCGTCAAGGAACGGCGCGTGACCGGCTTCCGCAACGACACGAACGTGGTGCGGATCGTGTCGGCCGAGTGGACGGCCTGGCTGAGGCTGGCGCGTACGTCGCCCTTGGCATCGGCGGCAACGAGCCTGCCGCTTCAGGGGGGAGGGTGCAAATCCGTGAAGCGCACGCCTACTGATAGTTCTTGCCCTATGAATTTAGAGCTTTGGAGCCGTCAAAAGGGCTGCCGACAAGCGGCGGGCAACTTTGCCGATAGAGCCTCTCCGCGAATCCGGGAGGCGGGTAGACCCGGTCGAGCCATGCGGTAGCCGCAAGCGGCCGTTCGACATGACGGACAAGGTCTCGGACCGCAACGAGAGCTTCCTCCATCTCTCGGACATGCGCGCCGATCTCCGTCTGGATGCGTGTCGAGGGTTCATGCCCGCGTAAACGAGAGAGCCTTAGCTAGATGATCGTCCAGTCGTCACTGGGAGGGTTCATCCCCGCGTGGGTGGAGGAGCCTCCGAGCGCACGCTGACGATGGAGCTGATTCGAGGTTCATCCCCACGTAGGCGGGGAGCCATGGGCGTTGAGCCGGTCGCGACCTTCAACATGGGTTCATCCCCGCGTGGCGGGGGAGTTGTCGATAGCGTCCACGAGACCGACGTGGACGTGGGTTTATACCTGCCACGTAAGCGGAGGAGCTAATCACGCAACCTCTCCATTTCTCGTGGACAGAGGTTTATCCCCACTTAGGCGGGGGAGCCTTAGCCAAGCAGTCGAGGCTCTTAATCATGTTGGGTACATCCCCGCGCTGGCGGGGGAGCCTGTGTCCGGCGGAGTGCCGCGGTGGCGTTGTCAAGTTCGTCCCCGCGTGGGCGAGGGAGCCTTGCCACCGACGCCATCCTTACCGCCCGGCCCGGGGTTATACCCGCGTAGGCGGGGGCCGGGACTAATACCAAGCCTCGCTGAGCAAGACTCACGCGGGGTAGCGTCGGCATCTCAGTCGTGATTCTTTCCTTGGGTTTGGAGCCTGAGAGGGGATGCGATGGCTGCTCCGGTGCCGCTGCGATCGGACTTCGATACCGAGGCCTTGCGCGGTCTGGCCAAGGGTTCGCGTGATCCGGCGCAGACCCGCCGCTTGTTGGGGCTGTCGGTGATCGCTGCGAGTGGTCTGCGCCCGTAGGCGGCCGAGATCGGCGGGGTCGGGCTGTAAACGGTGCGCGACTGGGTCTTGGCCTTGAACGCCGCTGGACCGCGTGGGACGATCGACGGCAAGGCCCCTGGGGCCCGTCCGCGCCTGAACGCCAACCAGCGCGATGTCCTCAAGGCGCTGATCAACCAGGGACCGATGCCGGCCGCACACGGTGTGGTGCGGTGGCGGTTGTGCGATCTGGCTCAGATCCTGGCCGAGGGTCACGGCGTGTCAGTCTCCGAGCAGACCTTGAGCCGGGTCTTGCGGGCCATGGGCTACCGCAAGCTCTCCACCCGTCCGCGCCATCACGCCCAGG
>NZ_VRUU01000116.1 GCF_008039875.1 Methylobacterium sp. WL119
CCCCGCCGGACTCCGCCAAGACCTTCGTGATCGCCGCCGTCAGCGACGTCTTGCCGTGGTCGACGTGACCGATCGTGCCGATGTTGCAGTGCGGCTTCGTGCGGGCAAACTTCTCTTTGGCCATGGTAGCCTCCGGTTCGATGAGGGGTGCGCGCCGGACCTGCGGTCAGGCCGGCGACGCGGATGGGATGTCGAGGAAAGACTTACGCGTACTTGGCGATGACCTTGTCGGCTTCGCCGCGCGGCACTTCCTCGTAGTGGTCGAACTGCATCGTGAAGTTGGCGCGGCCCTGCGAGAAGGAGCGCAGCTGGTTCACGTAGCCGAACATGTTGGCGAGCGGCACCATCGCGTTGATGACGTTCGCGTTGCCGCGCATGTCCTGGCCCTGGATCTGGCCGCGGCGGGAGTTGAGATCGCCGATCACCGAGCCGGTATACTCCTCCGGCGAGACGACCTCGACCTTCATCACCGGCTCGAGCAGCACGGAGCCGCCCTTCTGCAGGGCCTCGCGCAGCGCCGCCCTGGACGCGATCTCGAAGGCCAGCGCCGAGGAGTCGACGTCGTGATAGGCGCCGTCGATCAGCTCGACCTTGATGTCGACCACCGGGAAGCCGGCGAGGATGCCGGCGCCGAGGACCGAGTTGAGCCCCTTCTCGACGCCCGGGATGTACTCCTTGGGCACCGCGCCGCCGATCACCTTCGAGGCGAACTCGAAGCCCTTGCCCGGCTCGTTCGGCTCGACCACGAACTTCACCCGCGCGAACTGGCCGGTCCCGCCGGTCTGCTTCTTGTGGGTGTAGTCGATCTCGGTCCGGCGGGTCAGCTTCTCGCGGTACGCCACCTGCGGCTGGCCGATGTTGGCGTCGACCTTGTAGGTGCGGCGCAGGATGTCGACCTTGATGTCGAGGTGGAGCTCGCCCATCCCGCGCAGGATGGTCTGGCCCGACTCCTGATCGGTGGAGACGCGGAAGGACGGATCCTCGGCCGCGAGCTTGGCGAGCGCGATGCCGAGCTTCTCCTGGTCGGCCTTCGACTTCGGCTCGACCGCGATCTCGATGACGGGCTCCGGGAACTCCATCTTCTCGAGGATCACGACCTTGACCGGGTCCGACAGCGTGTCGCCGGTGCGGGTGTCCTTGAGGCCGGCCAGCGCGACGATGTCGCCGGCGAAGGCTTCCTTGACGTCCTCGCGGTTGTTGGCGTGCATCAGGAGCATGCGGCCGACGCGCTCCTTCTTGTCGCGCGAGGAGTTGAGCACGTTGGCGCCCGACTCGATCTTGCCCGAGTACACGCGGCAGAAGGTGATCGTGCCGACGTGGGGATCGTCCATGATCTTAAAGGCGAGCATGGAGAAGGGATCGGTGTCCGTCGGGTGACGAACGATCTCTTCCTCGGTCTTGAAGTCGAGGCCCTTGATCTCGCCGCGGTCGGCGGGAGACGGCAGGTAATCGACGACCGCGTCGAGCAGCGGCTGAACGCCCTTGTTCTTGAACGCCGAGCCGCAGAGCACCGGGTGGAAGGCGCGCAGCTGCACGGCGCGGCGGACGAGCTTGCGAAGGGTCTCCTCGCTCGGCTCGACGCCGTCGAGGTAGGCGGTCATGGCTTCGTCGTCGAGCTCGACGCAGGCCTCGATCATCTTGGTGCGGTACTCGACCGCCTGATCCTTCAGGTCGGCCGGGATCTCTTCCTCGTCGTAGTTGGCGCCGAGCGCCTCACCCGACCAGACGATCGCCTTCATCTTGATCAGGTCGATCACGCCCTTGAAGGTGTTCTCGGCGCCGATCGGCAGCTGCAGGCATACCGGCTTGCCGGCGACGCGGGTGATGATGTCGGCGACGCACTTGAAGAAGTCGGCGCCGATCTTGTCCATCTTGTTCACGAACACGACGCGCGGGACGTCGTACTTGTCGGCCTGGCGCCAGACGGTCTCGGTCTGGGGCTCGACGCCCTGGTTGCCGTCGAGCACGCACACCGCGCCGTCGAGCACGCGGAGCGAGCGCTCTACCTCGATGGTGAAGTCGACGTGGCCGGGCGTGTCGATGATGTTCAGGCGCTTCTCGCGCCAGAAGCACGTCGTCGCGGCGGACGTGATCGTGATGCCGCGCTCCTGCTCCTGCTCCATCCAGTCCATGGTGGCGGCGCCCTCATGGACCTCGCCGATCTTATGGGACTTGCCGGTGTAGTAGAGGATCCGCTCGGTGGTCGTGGTCTTGCCGGCATCAATGTGGGCCATGATGCCGAAGTTGCGGTAGTCCTCGATCGCGTGGGTGCGGGGCATCGGGATCTCTCCGAAAGGGGCGTCGGGCCGCTTACCAGCGGTAGTGCGAGAAGGCGCGGTTGGCTTCCGCCATCCGGTGCGTGTCTTCCCGCTTCTTGACGGCGTTGCCGCGATTGTTCGCGGCATCGAGGAACTCGGCCGAGAGGCGCTCGACCATGGTGCGGTCGTTGCGGCCGCGGGCGGCCTGGATCAGCCACCGGATCGCCAGCGCCTGCCGGCGCTCGGTGCGGACCTCGACGGGGACCTGGTAGGTCGCGCCGCCGACGCGCCGGGAGCGCACCTCGATCATCGGGGCGACGTTCTCGAGGGCGGCGCGGAACACCTCGATCGGGTTGGCGCGGGCGCGGTTCTCGACGATCTCGAAGGCGCCGTACACGATCCGCTCGGCGACGGACTTCTTGCCCTCGTACATGATCGAATTCATGAACTTGGTGAGGACGATATCCCCGTACTTCGGATCGGGGATGATCTCACGCTTCTCGGCAGAATGGCGACGGGACATTGCGGAACTTCCGAGGGATAAGGATCTAAGCACCTCGCGCAGGCCGCCTTGAGCCACTCCTGAAGAGCGCCGGCGACATCCTTACGAGGCAGTGGAATGCCGTGTTGGCCGCCCGGGCAAAACGTCCGGACGGGAAGATCTTACTTCGGGCGCTTGGCGCCGTACTTGGAGCGGCGCTGCTTGCGGTTCTTGACGCCCTGCGTGTCGAGCACGCCGCGGAGGATGTGGTAGCGCACGCCCGGAAGGTCCTTCACGCGGCCGCCGCGGATCATCACCACCGAGTGCTCCTGAAGGTTGTGGCCTTCGCCCGGGATGTAACCGATCACCTCGAAGCCGTTGGTGAGGCGGACCTTGGCGACCTTGCGGAGCGCCGAGTTCGGCTTCTTCGGGGTCGTCGTGTAGACGCGGGTGCAGACGCCGCGCTTCTGCGGGCAGGCGTTGAGCGCCGGCACCTTGTTGCGGCTCCGCTGGATCTTCCGCGGCTGCGCGATCAGTTGGTTGATCGTCGGCATCCTGTGCCCTCTTCCTCCGGATCGCGACGAAGCGCGATCCCGTGCGACGTAACGTGGCTCCCTGCGGAGCCGCCCACGAACCTCCCGAAGGAGATCCGCAAAACGAATATGCGCCAGGGGTCGGTGAGGACCCTTGGCGCGCTGTCGGCAGAGGAGCACCCCTGTTAAGGCAGGCGCGCTCGTACCTACTGATCTGACGAGAACGTCAGGCGATGTGAGCCTTCGACGGTGGATCGGCGCGTCGTCGACGAACGGATGAGCGTGATGCTCAGCCTCGTCAGCAGCCCCCGGGCCGTTCGAAGTGGCGCGCTTCTAGCCTCCATCGCCCGAGGGGTCAATGGTTTCCGGCCGATTATCTCGCATCCGACGAGAGGTTAAGGTTTTGTGCGGGACGGTTGCCCGAAGCGATCCGCCTCCGGGTCTCCGTGCCGGTTCACGCGCCCGGCGAGCGTGCGAATGTCGTGGTCTGCGTACCGCGAGGCCGCGGCTCGTGCCGTCGGGCCCGTGCAGACCGGTGGCGGCGTTACCTTGGCGGCGGCTATTCCAGGCGGCGCTCGGGCCCGGGGCGATCACCTCCGCGCCCATCGGGACGCGTTCCCTGATCACGTCGACCTCCCATAGCCCGCGCGAGGCCGGAGCTTGCTCGTCGGGTGGGCGACCTCGTCAGCGCGGCGCACCGTGCCGGATCGGGGCAGGTCGGGCACAGCCCGCTTCGACAGCGCTCACAGAAGATTAAAGCGATTCGTCGAATTGTCCGCTTCGTCGGGACGGCGCGATGCGCACCCGACCATGCGATGTGGCGACGGTCAGGGTGATGCGTATGGGTAGCGTTTCGAGTGCGGCCGAGAACGTCGTCCCCTTCCGGCGGATCGCCGCCGCGGGCCGGCCTCTGCCGTACGAGGGCGGCGTCCGCGAGGGCCAGGCCCAGCGCCGGTCCGAGCAGCGCGCGCTGATGGATGCGGTCTATGCCACGGGGACGCTCACGGTGGCGGCGGGCGACCGCGAGACCAAGCTGATCGCGTCCCGGCTGCAGGTCTACGGCTTCCTCACCGTCGAGGAGGTCGAGCCGGAAGGCTCGCTGCGCCGCCTGCGTCCCTCGGAGGCGATCCGCGCCCGGGCCGAGCGGCCGTGGCGCCTGTCGAAGCCGGCCTATGCCGGGCTCTCCGTGAGCATCCCGACGATCGACGACTTCCTGTTCGAGCCGGCTGGCTTTTCGGCGTGAGCCTTCGCGCCGTCTGAGCCGAGGCGCCGGCCCGTCCGGCATTCCCCATTCGGGGCTTCATAACGAAGAAGCGCGCCGCCCTCCCGGGCCGGCGCGCTTCTTCGTTTCGGTGTGCCGCTTCGGAGGGGCGGTGCGGACTACGCCTCGCCCTCGTCGAGCTCGTCCTCGGTCGGCTTGGCGTTCTCCAGGATCTTCTCGGCGACGAGCCCCGAATTTTGCCGGATCGACGTCTCGATCTTGCCCGCGATCTCGGGGTTGTCGCGCAGGAACCCCTTGGAGTTCTCGCGGCCCTGGCCGAGCCGCTGGCTGTTGTAGGAGAACCAGGCGCCGGACTTCTCGACGATGCCGGCCTTGACGCCGAGATCGATCAGCTCGCCGACCTTCGACACGCCCTCGCCGAACATGATGTCGAACTCGACCTGCTTGAACGGCGGCGCGACCTTGTTCTTCACGACCTTGACGCGGACCTGGTTGCCGATCGCCTCGTCCCGGTCCTTGAGGGTCGAGATGCGGCGGATGTCGAGACGGACCGATGCGTAGAACTTCAGCGCGTTGCCGCCCGTGGTCGTCTCCGGGCTGCCGTACATCACGCCGATCTTCATCCGGATCTGGTTGATGAAGATCACCATGCACTTCGAGCGCGAGATCGAGCCGGTGAGCTTGCGCAGCGCCTGGCTCATCAGGCGGGCCTGGAGGCCGGGCTGGCTGTCGCCCATCTCGCCCTCGATCTCGGCGCGCGGCGTCAGCGCCGCCACCGAATCGACCACCAGCACGTCGATCGCGCCGGAGCGCACCAGCGTATCGGTAATCTCGAGCGCCTGCTCGCCGGTGTCGGGCTGCGAGATCAGCAGGTCGTCGAGCTGGACGCCGAGCTTGCGCGCGTAGACCGGGTCGAGGGCGTGCTCGGCATCGACGAAGGCGCAGACGCCGCCCTTCTTCTGGGCCTCGGCGATGGTGTGGAGCGCGAGCGTGGTCTTGCCCGACGATTCCGGCCCGTAGATCTCGATGACGCGGCCGCGCGGCAGGCCGCCGACGCCGAGCGCGATGTCGAGGCCGAGCGACCCGGTGGAGACGGTCTCGACCTCCGCCACCTTGTCGTTCTTGCCGAGCCGCATGATCGAGCCCTTGCCGAAGGCCCGCTCGATCTGGGACAGCGCGGCGTCGATCGCCTTCGCCTTGTCCTTGTCCACCATGCCGGGGGTTTCCACCACTTTCAGTGCGGCCTGAGCCATCGTGCGGCATCCTTATGCAGGGGTTGGGCGCGCATCTCAATGCGCTGGAACCTGCATTTGATGTACCCGTTTTGTTCTCATCGAGCAAGGGCGGAATCGGCTCGCCGAGGAGCCTTTTCCGCGCCTGCCCGCCGCCTCACGGCTCGGCCATCGTCGCCTTCACCGTCTCGACGAGCTGCTTCAGGCTGAAGGGCTTGGGCAGGAAGTTGAAGGTCTCGCCTTCCGGCAGGTTCTTGCGGAAGGCGTCCTCGGCATAGCCGGAGACGAAGATCACCTTGAGCTCCGGCAGGTGCTTGCGGATCTCGCGCAGCAGGGTCGGGCCGTCCATCTCCGGCATCACCACGTCAGAGACGACGAGGTCGATCTGGTGGCCGCCCTCGCGAACGATGTGCAGCGCGTCGATGCCGGAAGCGGCCTCGAGCACGGTGTAGCCGCGGGCCGACAGCGCGCGGCTGTTGACGGCGCGGACCGGATCTTCGTCCTCCACGAGCAGGATCACCCCCTGCCCGGTATGGTCGGCCGAGGGTTTTCGCGGGGGCGCCTTCGGGGTCGGCGGCGCGGGCGGATCGCCGACGAGGACGAAGCTTTCGCCCGGCGCCTGCGCTGCGGTGGCGGGAGCGGACGCGTCGGCAGTCGGGCTCGGCAGCGCCGGCGTCGGCGCCGGCTCCGGCAGCGCCGCCGGCTCGTGGCGCGGCAGGTAGATCCGGAAGCTCGTGCCCTCGCCCACGGTCGACTGCACGTCGATGGTGCCGCCCGACTGCTTGACGATGCCGAACACCGTCGAGAGGCCGAGGCCGGTCCCCTTGCCGATCTCCTTGGTGGTGAAGAACGGCTCGAAGATTTTCTCCATCAGGTCGGCCGGGATGCCCTCGCCGGTGTCGAGCACCTCGATCAGCACGTGGTCGCCGGCCGGCGCGCCGCCGCGCCCGTCGGGCTTCGCCGCGGCGCCCGGGTCGAGCACGTTGGCGGTGCGGATCAGCAGGCGGCCGCCGCCGGGCATCGCGTCGCGGGCGTTGACCGCCAGGTTCACGATCACCTGCTCGAACTGGTTCACGTCGGCCTTCACCGGCCAGATGTCGCGCCCATGCTTGAGGTCGAGCCCGACCCGCTCGCCGAGCAGGCGCTTCAGCAGCAGCGTCAGCTCCGAGAGCGCCTCCCCGACGTTCATCACCTCCGGGCGCAGCGTCTGGCGGCGGGAGAACGCCAGGAGCTGGCGCACGAGGCCCGCCGCCCGGTTGGCGTTCTGCTTGATCTGCATGATGTCCTGGAAGGCCGGATCGGTCGGCTTGTGGCTCGCGAGCAGCAGGTCCGAGTAGCCGATGATCGCCTGGAGGACGTTGTTGAAGTCGTGCGCGATGCCGCCGGCGAGCTGGCCGACGGTGTCCATCTTCTGGGTCTGGGCGATCTGCTGCTCGAGCTGGCGCTGGGCCGTGGTGTCGAGGGCGTAGAGGATCAGCGGCTCGCGATCGGCCTCCTCCGGCTCCTGGCCCGGAGCGCCCTCCCCGCCGGCGGGGCTGAGCCAGACCCGCGCCGAGCGGTTGGCATTGCCCATCAGCATCACCTCGATCGGCTCGATCTCGGAGAGCCCGCTCGCCGCCTTGGCGAGCGCTGCATCGAGGGCCGGGCGGTCGCGCTCGACCACCGATTCGGCGACGTTCGGCTCCTCGGCGCCGGCGGCCGAATCGGCCACCGCGTGCCGCGGCAGGGTGCCGAACAGGCGCGCGAACGAGGCGTTCGCCCGCGCGATCCGGCCGGAGCGGTCCAGCGTCGCGATCGCGATCGGCGAGTTGTTGAGGAAGCGCGCGAGCCGCACCTCGGCGGCGCGCTGCGGCTCGTCGCTCTCGGCCCCGGCCGAGCGGTTGATGACGAAGGTCCGCGACGCGCCGGGCTTGCCGTCCTTGCCGAAGGCGACGCGGTGATACAGCCGCGCCGGCATCGGGTGGCCGTTGCGGCGGCGCAGGTCGAGGTCGAACCGGTCGGTGCGGACCTCGCCGGGGAGCCCGGCATTCTGGATCAGCGCGTCGGCGGCGGGCGCGATCTCGGAGAGGTGCGGGCCGCCGGGGCCGACGACCGCGAGGTCGTAGCCGAGCCAGGCCGCCAGCGTCGCGTTCATGTAGACGATCGCCCCGGTCGGATCGATCGAGAGGAAGCCGGCGGGCGCGTGGTCGAGGTAGTCGATCGCGTGCTGGAGTTCCTGGAAGACGTTCTCCTGGCGCTCGCGCTCGGCGGTGATGTCGCTGACCGTCCACAGCGAGGCGGCCCGTCCCGGCCGCGGAAGCGGGCGGACCTGGATGCGGTACCAGGCGAAGTCGCGCCCCCTGGCGCTCGCCGCCGGCGGCGGCGACATCCGCACCTCCTCGGCGTGGCTGCGCCCGTCGCGGGCGCCCTGGGACAGGCGGTAGATCGCCTCCGACACCTCCGGCGAGCCGACGAAGATCCGCTCGACCGGGCGCAGCGTCGAGAAGCTGTCGCCGCCCGCGACGTGGAGATAGGCCTCGTTGGCGTAGATCAGCCGGCCGCCCTCCTCGACCACGACGGTCGCCTCGGGGGCGGCGTCGACGATCGCCTTGGTGATGTCGTCGCGCCCGCCCTGCCCGCTGAGCTGGATCGCGCCGATCGCCATCGCGAACAGGAAGAACACGCCGGCCATGGCCAGCAGCGCCAGCAGCCAGATGATCAGCGACTGCGCCTGCTCGTTGGCCACGAACGACAGGCCTATCGCCGCCCCGACCAGCAGCCCGGCGAGGACGAGCAGCAATCCGACCCGCCCGGGCCGTTCCGACCGGTCGATCGAGCCCGAAACCGCGGGCGTGGGTCCACTCAGATCCGCCATCGGGCCTTGAATCCAGAAACGAAGGACCGGTTATGCCTTCACGCCGCCGATCGGCAAGGGCTGTCTTCCGGTCGGTCGCGGCGAAGCCTGACGGAGGAAGGTGGACAAACCGTGCGTACGGACCCGTCAGGCGGCCCGGCGGCGCAGGCGCATCACGAAGCCGATCACCTCGGCGACCGCCTTGTAGTGCTCGGCCGGGATCGCCTCGTCGATGTCCACGGTGGCGTGCAGCGCGCGGGCGAGCGGCGGGTTCTCCAGCACCGGCACGTCGTGCGCCTTGGCCAGCTCGCGGATGCGGAAGGCCAGGGAGTCGACGCCCTTGGCGACGCAGACCGGCGCGCCCATGCCGGCCTCGTAGCGCAGGGCCACCGCGTAGTGGGTCGGGTTGGTGATGATCACCGTGGCGGTCGGCACGGCGGCCATCATCCGCTTCTTCACCCGCTGCATCCGGATCTGCTTCATCCGGCCCTTCACCTCGGGGTTGCCGTCCGATTCCTTCATCTCCTGCTTCATCTCCTCCTTGGACATGCGCAGGCGCTGGCGCCAGCGGTAGCGCTGGTACAGGGCGTCGGCCATCGTGATCACGAGATGGATGGCGAGCACGCCGCCGAGCAGCTTGACGCTGATGCCGAGGATCGCGCTGAGGCAGGCCGCCGGATCGAGGCGGGCGAACACCTCGAGCCGGTCGCGGTCGCGCCACAGCACGGTGCCGACCACCACCCCGACGACCGCCATCTTGGCGAGCCCCTTGCCGAACTGGAACAGCGCCTCGAGCCCGAGGATGCGCTTGGCGCCGGCCATCGGCGAGATCCGCTCGAACTTCGGCCCGAGCGTCTCGGTGGTGAAGACCAGGGGGTGCTGCAGCAGGCCGGCGGCCAGCCCCGCCACCGCGACGAGCCCGACCGGGACCGCGAGCGCCTGGAACCAGATCGTCAGGGTGCGGCCGGCGATCCCCGCCATGGCGTGCGGGTCGTCGGGGACCGCGTGGGCGTTCATCAGGAAGCCGCGCATCTCGGCGAGCAGGCCGCGGGCGATGCCCGGCCCGGCGATCATCAGCGCCAGGGTGAAGGCGGCCAGGATCGCGAAGGTGTTGATCTCGGCGCTGGTCGCGACGTTGCCCTGCTCGATCGCCTGATCGAGCCGGCGCTGGGTCGGCTCCTCGGTCTTGTCTTCCTGCTCGGTCCCCTCGGCCATGGGTCAACGGCTCCCGACCTGGCCGGGGCCGCGGCGGCTGTGCGTCGTCGTGGTCACCGCCCGGCGAACTCGAGCAGGTAGCGGCCGAGGTCGTCCAGGAACACGGTCATCATCACGCCGAGCGAGCCGAACAGGATCAGCATGCCGATCAGCACCGAGGCCGGCACCGCGACGAAGAACACCTGCAGCTGCGGCATCAGCCGCGACAGCACCCCGAGGCCGAGGTTGAACAGGATGCCGAAGGCGATGAACGGCGAGGCGATCTGGACGCCGAGGGTGAACCCGCGGCCGACCGCCTTCAGCGCCAGCGTCGCCGCATCGCCGAAGGCCGGCACCGCCTGCGGCGGCAGCACCGCGTAGCTCCGCGAGATCGCGTCGAGCGCCACGTGGTGCAGGTCGGCCGCGAGGATCAGCGTGATGCCGAGCAGCGACAGGAAGTTGCCGAGCGCCGGCTGCTGGCCGCCCTGCGCCGGGTCGACGGTCATGGCGTAGGACAGGCCGAGCTGCTGCGAGACGATCAGGCCCGCGGTCTGGAGCGCGGCGAGGATCATCCGCACGGTCAGCCCGATCACCAGCCCGACCAGCGTCTCCGAGAACAGCAGGCCGATCAGCCGGGGCGCGCCGATCGCGTCGGGGCCCACCGCCAGCAGCGGCCTCACCATCGGGAACAGCAGCAGCGAGACCAGCAGGGCGAAGGACAGCCGGATGCGCGGCGAGACCGACTGCTCGCCGATGCCCGGCATCAGCATGATCAGCGTGCCGACGCGGGCGAAGGTCAGCAGGTAGGCCGCCGCGATCCCGGGCAGGAGCAGGTTCATGGCGCGTCATAGCAGCCGGCCGCCCGCCCCGTCTCACTGGCCGGCGGCGATGCGCGCGGCGATGCGGGTCATGTAGCCGGCGAGCGCGTCGCCCATGAACGGCAGCATCAGCAGGAGGGCGGCGAAGACCGAGACGATCTTGGGCACGTAGATCAGGGTCTGCTCCTGGATCTGCGTCAGCGCCTGGACCAGCGAGACCACGAGCCCGACGGCGAGCGCCACGAGCATCAGCGGCCCGGCGACCTTGAGGAAGACGAAGATGCCGTCGCGCGCGACGTCGAGGATGGCGAGGCCGGTCATGTGTCCGAGGTCCGATTGCTGACGAAATTCCAAGTCCCCGCGACGGGCGACCGGGTTCAGGCATCTCCGAAGCACCTCGAGACTCGGCCGCCGCCTTTCCCGGGCGCCTTCAGCGAACCCGGGATCCAGAGCCGCCGGCGGTGCCCGAGCTTGCCGCCGCGGCGGCTTCTGGATCCCGGGCCCTGCTTCGCAGCCCCGGGATGACGGGGGCGTTGTCGTCGGGCGCCTTTCGGCACCGTCGGATGCGTGAATCCGGTGGCCTGCCGGGGGCGGGAGAAGACGCGCTAGATCTGCATCCGCATGATCTCCTCGTAGGCCGAGATCATCCGGTCGCGCACCGCCACCATGGTCTGCAGGGCGGTCTCGCTCTCGGCCACCGCCGTGACCACGTCGACGACGTTGGCCTTGCCGGCGGCCACCGCCAGGCCCTGCGCGTCGGCCTTGCGGCCGGCATCGCCGACGCCGTCGAGCGCCTGGCCGAGCAGCTGAGTGAAGTCGTTGCCCGCCCCTTGCGTCGGCTGGATCTTCGGCGGCCCCTTGAAGCTGCCGACGTTCTGGACGGCGGCGTAGGCGCCGGCCGCGAAGTTGCTGCTGGCCATGATCGTGTCCCGCCTTCGCCTACTTCAGGATTTCGAGGGTGCGGGAGATCATCCTGCGCGTGGTGGTGACCATGTTGAGGTTCGCCTCGTAGGAGCGCTGGGCCTCGCGCATGTCCATGTTCTCGATCAGGCCGTTGACGTTGGGCATCCGCACCTCGCCCTTCGCGTCGGCGGCCGGGTTGCCGGGATCGTACTTGGTCCGGAACGCGGTCATGTCGCGGCGGACGCGTCCCGCCTCCACGAGGTTGGCGCCGGTCTCGCGGTCGACATGGCTCTTGAAGGTCGGGATCTTGCGCCGGTACGGCTCGCCGGTCGGCGTCTGCGGCGCCGAATCCGCGTTGGCGATGTTCTCGGCGATGATCCGCATCCGGCCGGACTGGGCCTTCAGACCGGCGGCGGCGATCGAGAGCGACTTCGTGAAATCCATGGCTCAAGCCTCCCCGATCATGTCTCGGCTCGCGATCACTTCTTGCCGATGGCGATCTTCAGGACATCGAGGCTCTTCTGGTACATCGACGCGGCGAGCTGGTAGTCCGACTGGTTGTCGCCGGACTTCATCATCTCGTCCTCGAGGTTGACGCCGTTGCCGCTCGGGCGGATCTCGAACTCGGTGACGCGGCGCGGATCGGCGCCGACGCCGGTGTCGCCCGAGGCGGCGATGTGCCCGACGCTGGTCAGCGTCATCGCGCTCCCGGTCGAGGCGGCGAGGCCGGTCGACCGGTCGAAGCTCGGCTGCGCCAGGTCGCGCGGGCGGAAGCCGGGCATGTCGGCGTTGGCGACGTTCTCGGCCAGGAGCTTCTGGCGCGCCTGATGCCACTGCATCTTGGTCCGGAGCATTCCCAGGAGCGGCATGTCGGTGACGGCCACGAGGGGGCTCCGGATTCGCGCGGCCCGGTCTCCGGCCGCCCGGCAAAATCTGCCGCCCGCTTGGTTAACGCCGGGTTAAGGTTTCCGCGGCCGGGCGCCGCAGCGAAGCTGTTAACGAAGACTTAACGATGATTGCCCGGCGGCGGGCCGGCCGTGATACTGACGGGGCGGTTTTGCGTAGGGCCCTCCCGGGCCCGTGAAGAACGAGAGTATCGTCCGTGCAATGGTTGCAGTCCGTGTTCGGGTCTGACGGCTCTCCGGTCGTGCAGTACGTCACCATCTTCGCCGTGATCTTCGCGGTGCTGACGGTGATCGTGCTGGTTGTGCGCCGGCTCGGCGGCGGCGGTCTCGCCGACGCGAAGCGCGGCGGTCAGCGCGCGCGCCAGCCGCGCCTCGGGATCGTCGACGTGTACGAGCTCGACCGGCAGCGCCAGCTGATCCTGCTGCGGCGCGACAACGTCGAGCATCTGCTGCTCGTCGGCGGCCCGAACGACGTGGTGATCGAGCGCCACATCCAGCGCGGGCAGCAGCGCGATCCGGCCCTGCGCCCCGAGGCGATGGCCGAGCCGCTCGCCGAGGCCGGGCTCGACCCCTTCCCGGGCCTCGAGACGCAGGCCCAGGCGGCGTTCCGGCCCGACTTCGCCATGCCGATCGTGCTCGCGCCGACCGTGTCCGGCCCGGGCGGCGCGCTCGCTTCCGTCCCGCCCCTCGACGCGGCGATCCTCGACGAGGCCGAACCCCGCCCGGATCGCGCTCCCGAGCTGCTCACGCCCGACGCGCGTCCGTCCGAGGCGATCGTCACCGGGCCGCGGCCGGACGCGCCGGCGCGGCGCCCGATGCGCCGGACCGCGCCGCCGCTGATCAACCCGCGCCCCGACGTCGCCTCCGAGCGCCCGCGCTCCGAGCCGCCGCCCGAGGAGCCCGCCTTCGCGCCGGCCGCGATCCCGCCGATCCCTCCGTTGCCGCCGGCCGAGCGTCGCCCGGTCGATCCCGCCATCCTCTCGGACATGGCCCGCCAGCTCGAGGCCGCGCTCGCCCGGCCGGCCTCGGCCGTGACCCCGTCGCCGTCGCCGGCCTGGACGGCGCCCGCGCCCGCTCCGAGCCCGGCACCCGCTCCGGCGGCGCCAGCCGCGATCGATCCGATGGCCGCGGCCATGGCGGCGCCGGTCGATGCCCCGGCCGGCGAGCCCGCGCCCGCACCGTCCGCGGAGAAGCCCGCACCCGCACCCGCACCCGCACCGGTCCCCGAGCCCGAACCGTTCCTGCCCGCTCCGCCGCCGGCCGAGCCGGTTCCTCCGCCGGCGCCGGCCGCACCGGTCGAGCCGCGGGCTGTATCTTATACACATCTAACGCATCAGACGATACTCCTTGAGTAAATCGCGGTGGTAGCCGTATCAAAAAAAAAAAAAAAAAAGACCGTCACCGCCGCATGGATGCGGATCGCCTCGTCCATCGCGGCGGCCTCCTCCGCCCGGGAGGCGTCGCGCATGTCGATCCACTTGAGGCCGTGG
>NZ_VRUU01000117.1 GCF_008039875.1 Methylobacterium sp. WL119
TTGAGCCTCATGGTCGGCGATAAACGATGAAGGGGCCCGATCGGGCCCCTTCATCGTTCAAGCTGCGGCCGCCATTGGCCTGGTTTTACTCCGCCACAGCGGCCTGGAATTGGTCCGCCCTTTACAGATCACTCGGCGAAGATCTTCCGCCCCCAGGCAGCGACGTCACACCAGAAGCATCGTACCATGCTTTGGAGTTCGACACGCCAACCACCGAGTGGCAGGTCGGCAGCACGGCGCTGGTAGCGGCTTTGAAAGCGACGTGACGAGGTCCGGTAGTCTGGGCAAACCGCCATCGCAGCTCCGGACCTGACGACCAGACCGATCCGATTGGCGCTTATATCGAGATGATCGACGACAAACTCAGCAGGTACGAGGCTCGACGACCTGAAGCAGGGGCCCATGCTTGCCGCCCCATGCTGGATGTCCGCAACCTCAACGCCGCCGGCATCAGCAAGAGTGAGTCAGAGTCACGATTGAACGCCGATCCAGGGTTCCGTTTCAACGCTTCTTGACACGCGAACTGCATCAGGATCCCGGTTAACGGCACAGCAGCCGCGGGGTTGCCTAGGCAAAGTTTGCGGTTGAGTGCGCATCAATGGCTGTAGCACCGGGCCGAGCCTGAACTCCCCTCGCCTCTTCCGCTCTACGAGGGCGTGCAGGTACCCACCAGGGCTCTTGATGTGCTCGGCACGCTAGAGAATCGCCGCCACCGTCACAGCGGCGGTCTCGTCGCCCATTACTTCACATGCCTTGCGCCATGTATCAGGGCTGATGCCGAGCATGGGTCGGATCTCCTCCGCCGTGTCCGCCAAGTCCCTCCAGGAGCAGATTTCTTCACGGGCGAAGTCCGCCACGTCAGGACAAGCATTAAGAACAAGACCAAGGGGATAGGTGCCCCGCTTACCGCCATCGCCCATGGGGCTAGCTTCATCTCGACGTGGCACGCCGGAGGTCTTCATCACCATTCCGAAGGTTGGTTCAAAGTCAGGATTCTCTGGATTTGAATTCTGAATTTGCCGCTCGGATTGGGCGGAAGTGCCGCTCAATTCTGATAATTCGTCGTGTGCAATGAGCAGCTTGCCCACATCGAAGGCGAGCGCTGTTAGGGCAGCCCTCGCCTCCTCCAGATGCCCGGGCGCCGGCACCCGCGGCAGGAGCACCCACAACGGCGGCATAGCGGTCCCGTAGCGTCACCGCAGTGCCTGGTGAGCCCCCCCCGCCTCCAGGGCCTGGATGAGCTTCGCACAGCCACGGCGAAGCAAGGTCACGCGCTCGCAGGCGACGCGCAGCGCCTGCGCCTCAGCTCGAACCTCGCCGGCTTGCGTGGCCATCTCCTCTGCGCGGGCGACGAGGGGCGTAAGATTGAAGCCGTAGGCCTGGGCGATGGCTCCCCCTGCCCGCTCCGGACGTAGCGCTTCCCGTTCGGGCTGTCCCGTCGAATGAGGAGCCCGGCCTCGACTAGGGCCACGAGATGCCTACGAAGCGTCGCCTCGGCGATACCATGCGCTCGCAGAGCAAGAGCGGCGTTCGAGGGGAAGAAAACGAGTCCAGGCTCCTCCCCGGCCGACAGAGCGGTCTCAGGATGAAAGGTCAGAAGTGCGTTGAGAACGGCGAGTGCCCTATCATTAAGACCGAGCCGGGTGCGAGCCGGGGCGATGTCGCGGAACACCGTCCATTTGTGAACCGTGGTCTCGCTAGGGCAGCCGTCCGCGTTCGCTTGAGCTCGGATTTGCGCAGGCGTCACCCGCCGCCGCCCAAAGGGCGTCGTGATGTGCAGATCCATCGTCTGACTGAGTACCGGGCGAAGATTGGGGGTTGGCCAAATCGACGTCAAAACGCTTGACGATGTGCCGGGAGATATGGTCCTCTGCGTTTGCTAATGACCAGAGGGGGTCTTCCGGACGCGGTTCCGGGGGCCCTTTCTTTTTTTGCGGTGTTCTCGTCTCCTTGAGCTCTTGCTGCGGGTCAGGTTAGCCCTTGCTCTGCCTGTAGGCGGCAAGGATCTCGGGGAGGCGCTCGGCGAGGTAGTTGGCGAAACCTGGTTCCGCCTTCTCCTCCAGTGTCACGCGCATGCCGTCAGAGCTTCGCTCGACGCGAGCGAACTTCACACCCTTGGCATTTTTTAGGGTCTCGGCCCTCGGCTTCGCCTTGCGAGCCGACGGCGCAGCTAGCGCGGCTAGGATCACCGCGAACCGCTCGTCGGACGCCTTGCCGGCGAGGTCCGGGGAGGCAAGGGCGGTATTGACCTGCTCCGGAGTCGCCGCGCGAATGCGGTCAGCAAGCGTCAGCCAGCGCGGGCGGCCGACTTTGGGAGCCGGGCCGATCGCAGTCAGCACAGAGCCGGGGATGGCCTCTGCGACAGAGAGGTAGTTCGCAAGGTCAGGGCGGTGCACGCCCATAGCTTTCAGGATCACCTCGCGGGCGACGCCGACCTGTTCCATGTTCCGTGCGAAGTGGGCCTTCTCGATGTAGCTGAGGTTCTCGCGCGCGAGGTTCTCGGAGCCCTGAGCGATAATCAGCTCGGCATCGGAGAGATCCCGCACCACGGCACGCACAGGCTTGCCCAGAGCCATAGCCGCACGGGTCCGACGTCGCCCGTAAGCGATCTCGTAGTGGTTGTTCCGGCTCGGGTGGCGGCGCACGAGGATTGGCGTGTGCTGCCCCTCCTCACGGACCTGCTCCATGAAGGCGTTGAAGCTCTCGTCGGTTACATCGGGCACGCGGTCGGCAATCGCCGATGGCAGGCACAGCGCAGGGTCGATCTCGACCACCGCACCATCCGAGCCCAAGGAGCTCGGCCGGGATGCCGCCCACATTGCCGCCATGGAGCGTGCCGCGGCTGGACGCTTCTCAGAAGTGGGAGAGGGGCCTGTAGCACCTGATACAGGGGTGTAAGTCATTGAGGGATCTGGAGTTGACTGTTGTGCCGCGTCCGACTGGACCGGTACTCCCATGATGGCGCTGAGGCGCTTCTTCTGGCTCACGTCCGGCCCCATACACGCGCGATCAGACCCTCGATTTCGCCGTTGACCGCATCAAGCGCGTCGAGCGCGCGCCGGTAGGTTGAACCGGTCACTTCGTCCCGCCGCAGCGGCGTCTCATAGACAGTCTGTCCGCGCAGGCCGGAGTTCGACACGGCGGTCGACTGCAACATGGCCTTGGTCAACACTCGGTCGCCGAATAGCCCGCGCAGCATTGCGACAACCTCGGTCTGCGGCGTGTCCTGCGGCTCGAACCGGGTGACAAGGTAGCGGAACCAGTCATGGGTTGGAGCAGCCCCCTGCTCGCGGACCGGCTCCATGATCTCGTCCAGCATCGTGAGGAACTGGCGCATGCTCGACACATCGAGCATCTGCGGATGGATGGTGATGAGGAGGGCGGTCGACGCACACAGCGCCGCGATGGTGAGGTAGCCGAGCCGGGGGGGGCAATCGATCACCACAACGTCGTAACGGTCAGCCACTTCGCTCAGGGCCAAGCCCATCCTGGCGAAGAACGGAGGCTCGGAATCGTTTGCCTTACGCCGAGCCGAATGCATCGGGGCCTCGAACTCGAAGACCTCAAGCTCAAGGTCGGCTGCAACCAAGTCGAGCCCAGTGAAGTAGGTCGGCCGGATCACCTCACTCAGTGGCCGCCGCTCCTCGTCGTATCTGATCGCGTCGTAGATGGTGGGGTAGGGCTCCTGCTCGTTCTCGTGTCGTACCCCCAGCAGCGTAGAGAGGCTCGCCTGAGGGTCTAGGTCGATTGCAAGAACGCGATACCCTCGCAGAACGAGCGACTGGGCGAGGTGGGCCGAGGTAGTGGTCTTGCCCGAACCTCCCTTGAAGTTCACGCAGGCGACAACCTGGAGGTGCTCACCCTTGGCCGGATCTCGATGAGGCAGGTAGCGCCGGCCAACTCGGTCGATCTCGTCGAGGTAAGCACGCAGCGCGTGAATGTCAGCCAGGGTGTAGAGACGGCGCCCGCCGGGGGCGACCTCCAGCTCCGAGACGAGAAGCTCGGGCGAGAGCTGCCGGACGCGGCTGTCGGTGATGCCGAGGATGCGGGCAACCTCGCCGGAGGTGAAGCGTCGAAGCGTCTTATCCTCAGAGGGCGAAAAGACGACGGACGCGATTTCGCGCAGCTTGGCCCCGAGGATTCGAGCATCGTGTCCTGCGGTCTGGTTCGATACAGGCGCTAGGCGTCCGCCTGACTGGACATGCTGGGTCATCGGCGCTTCTCGTTTGCGGTGAAACGGCGAGAATCACCATAGCACCGCAAGCGAGCAGAGTGAGACGATTCGGGTAGGAAAGTCCAGTGTGGAGCAAGCCTGACCCTGACCCTGCACTAACTTTGAACTCGGACCACCTCGTGGGGACGGGTCATGACTGACTGATCGAAAGGGTTCCTTCTTACGCGGTGGGAGGCGGCATTCTCAGCCCCTCATGCCGCTTGCATAAGGGCACGCTACGGAACCAGGCGCCCCGTGATCGTCCGTGGCTCAGTGCAACTCTATGTGATCCATGCGAGGGTCAGCTTTCAAGCTAACGACAGGCAGCGGCCTACGGCTGGGTTGGATGGATTTCTGCCGGTCCGCTTCGGGACGGCGATGTATGAAAGCGGAAATCGCCGCCGAGCCCAGTCCCGACCCATTGCGGACCCTCGGAAGGTCCGCTTCGCGGCAGATGAGCGGAGGATGACCCCCGTCTCGGTTGGGTGGCCCTCTGCCAGTCCGCTCTCTGACGGCGCTGTCGTCGGATCGGACCTTTTCCCGGAGGGACAAAATCACGCAGTTCCGACTGAAACAACACGTCTTAGCGCTTAATAGTCCTTCAACCGTAGTTGTTGCATAAGCAACTAGCCGTCGGGCCACCATAAAAATCTCGCCAAACCCCTTGGGCCGACGCCGGCGATGCAGGAGTGGTCTCGCAAGCCATGCTGACCGTACTCGACTGCATCACGCGGCAGCACGATCTCGGTCTCGTTGCCCTATCTGCGGCCATCTGCGCGCTCGGCTGCTTCGTCACCGTAACCTTGATGGCTCTGACCAAAGCCGCGCGGGGCCAGTCTTGTACGCGGGCGCTGGTTTCCGCCGCGGTGGTGTTCGGATCGAGCGTCTGGGCGCTGCACTTCGTGGCCATGCTTGCGTTCCTGCCCGGCACCGACACCGCCTACGAGCTGGACCTAACCGCCGCGTCGATCGCCGTCGCTATCGCTGGTTCGTTGGCCGCACTCACGCTCTGGCGGCTTCGCTCCGGCAGCCCGGTCGTGCTTGCATGCGCCGGCCTCATGCTCGGCTCCGCCGTCGCCGGCATGCACTACCTTGGCGTCGCGGCTATGCGTGCCTCCGCCCTCATCTTCTTCAACCCCACCTACGTCGGCGCTTCCTTCCTTCTCAGCGCCACCTTTGCCACCCTGGCCCTGGCCCGCGCGAGCAACCTGCGTGGCCTCGCCCGCCGCGCCGAGGTCGCGCTGTGGCTCGCTCTGGCGATCTGCGGCCTGCACTTCACTGGCATGGCGGGGGTGACGCTCGCGCCGTCCGGCCTGTCGGAAGGCGCCGACTATGTTCTGGGGTCCAGCGCCCTCGCAATGGCTGTTGGCCTCATCAGCCTCGCCATCCTGATCGCTGGGCTCGCCATGCTCATGCTCCAGCAGCACCTGTCTCTGCGCACGGTCCGCGAACTCGCCCGGATGCGCCTGCTCAGCGACCTCGCTCACGAGGTGCTGCTCATCCACCGCGCCGGCACGGTGCTGGAGGTCAACAGCGCTGGAGCGCGTCTGATCGGCACGCCGGTCCAGGACTTGATCGGCCAGAATATGCTCGACCTTTTCGCCGCCCATGACGCACCCGCCCTGGTCCGGCGCATGGCCTGCCGGTCGGAGGCGCTGCAGCCGCAGGAGTTCGAGGCTCGCACCGCCGCGGGCGACCTCGTCCCGGTCGAGCTGTCGTGCCGCACCATCGAGTTCGGCGGCAAGCCGGCCGTCGCCGTGGCCTTGCGCGATCTGACCGAACGGAAGCGGGACGAGGCACGCATCCGCCACCTAGCGCTGCACGACGCCCTGACCGAGCTGCCCAACCGCTACCTGCTGGGGCAGCGCCTCGCCCAGGCCCTGGATGCGGCGGATGGGGGGGCGGGCAGCGTGGCGGTGGTCTACCTCGATCTCGACCGCTTCAAGCCGGTCAACGATCTGTACGGTCACGCAGCGGGCGACGCGCTGCTGGTTCGAGCCGCCAAGCGCATGCTCGCCGAGCTGAGGCCCGCCGACACCCTGGCTCGGGTTGGCGGGGACGAGTTCGTCGCTGTCCTGGCCGACGCATCAGCGCCGGATCAGGTCTCGGAGGTCGCCGGCCGGCTCGTCGCGGCCTTGAGCCGCCCGTTCCGTGTCGAGGGGCATCAGCTCGAAATCGGCGCTTCGGCCGGTGTGGCGCTGTACCCTGCCGACGGCCGCACGGCCGAGGCGCTGCTGCACGCCGCTGACACCGCGCTCTACCGCGTCAAGGACGAAGGGCGCGGCACCGTGCGTTTCTTCGAGTTGGCGATGGACGCCCAGATCCAGGCGCGCCGCCAGATGGAGTACGAGCTTGGCTTGGCGGTGGAACGTGGCGAGCTGCGCCTGTTTTATCAGCCGATCGTCAACGGCAGCAGCGGCGAGATCGAGACGTTCGAGGCGCTGATCCGCTGGCACCACCCCGAGCGTGGCATTGTCTCGCCGGCCGAATTTATCCCGCTCGCCGAGCGAAGCGATCTGATCGTGCGGATCGGCGCATGGGTGATCGAGACAGCCTGCGCCGCCGCGGTCAATTGGCCTCGGCCGTGGCGGGTGTCGATCAACGTATCGCCGAGCCAGCTGCGTCAATCCGACGTGCCGGGGACGATCGCCGCCGCGCTGGGCCGGCACGGGCTCGACCCGGCGCGGCTGATGGTGGAGATCACGGAGAGCGTGCTGATCCAGGACGCGGAAGCAGCGATAGCGGTGCTGACGTATCTGCGCGGGTTGGGGGTGCGGCTGGCGCTAGACGATTTCGGCACAGGCTACTCGTCGCTAAGCTACCTGCATGGGTTCAAGTTCGACAAGCTCAAGATCGACCAGTCGTTCGTGCGGCGACTGGGCGAGCATACGGATACGCTGACGATCGTGCGGGCGATCGTGAACCTCGGCCACAACCTCGGGATGCAGGTGACGGTGGAGGGCGTGGAGACCGCGGAGCAGTTGGCGATCCTGCGCGGGCTGGACTGCGACCAGATGCAGGGCTACCTGTTCGGCCGCCCGGCGCCGGGCTTGGCCGTCTCGGACACAGATCGAGCGAGGGTCCGAGCGCTGTTCGCTCCCCCCTTGATCCGCGCCGTCGCTAGAGACGTTGCCGGGCTGCTTGCAGCTTCATCATTTCCACCCAGGCGAACGGCACGGACGGGTTTCGGGTCGTTGTCCCGCTTGAAGGCCCTCCCTTCCGTCCGCTTTGTGAAGAGGACGGTTCGGCCAAAGGGCGATATTGGGTCGGATGCGGAACGTCCGCTTGCGGGAGAAGGGTCAGGCCCGCTTCCCACCCCAAGCTGAAGTTGCCGAACGGCTGACGAACGTCCGCTTCAAAGAGGAGATAACGGCGGCCTAGGCGTCTGGGTTGGGTCTGAAACGGAACGTCCGCTTCCTTGTTAGGTCGACCCAGCACGGACGGAAAAAGTCCGGAAAACGCTCGTTTATCCGACGTGTCGTTCGGGCCATGTGGGAGGGGTGGCTCAGGCCGGATCTCGGTCCATCCGCTCCTCAATGATCAGCGAGGACAAGATCATTCGCTGCCCCTCTTCGCAATCTCGCGCAGCCAACATTCCGCGGACATCGTGGCTCCTAAGGCTGTCGCGAAAGCGTAGGGCGACTGAGTTACCGATGTGGTGGACAACGCCGTGATGCTCCACCGATAGGAGCCCGGTTGTTGCTCGCTCGGGAACACCGAGATCACATGGCCGCGTTTCGTAACATCTGTCATACCGGGGCCATGCCACGCGGATGCGCGCCAACTACAGCCGAGTCAGCCCCGCGAGATTTCGAACTGAACCACTATCTCTGGCCCTTGATGTCCGCTTCGGGAGATGGGGAAGGGTAAAGCTTGATCCGATCATGGAAAGTATGCCGCTCTCGCCTCAGGGCATGAGAGCTTCGGCTTGAGCTGGTTGATGATCCAGTACCATAAACTACCGGACGATAACGGTCGTCTGCAGAACCCAATCCTCTGGTGGGGCCTTGGAATGAACGCTGTGACGGACCAACGTGATAGTCCTGTCTGCTCCATCGACGTCCAGTTGATTGCCAACGGCGTATGAGGGAAACGGCTGACGGGTCGGACCGAAGCTGCCGAAAGTTCTGCCCTGCTCATCTTGGAATACAACTACGAACGCGTGGTAGACCTGCGGGCCCGCGTCGGCCCCGAAACTCATGGCATGACCGTTCATCGCGCAACCTCTACTTTTATCTGACTGATCGTTAGATTGTGCGCCCTATCCACGGCGCCTGTCTCTGTGAGCATAAATCGCCTAAGCGGCTTCTTTCCATGTGATCAGCAAAGCTCGGATTGTTGCCGGGCTTTGTAAGCGGTCGGTCAAAGCGCAGACCGTTCGGACTTGCACCGCAAGCTCAGGTCTTTTCGGCGCAACTTGTTCCGACGCTCGGGTCGATAGCGCACCGGAGCCATGAAGGCTCACTCGCCTACTCGACCGCGTTCGGATGCGGCGATGGGGTGCCGCAGTAGATCTTCGCTAGCAGCGGGCAGCCGGCATGATTACGACGATGGTCAAGCTTTCGCTTTGCCCTCGAAGTGAACGTGCCGGGGATTGCCACGCGGCCATGACAAGCCGGGCACCGCTTCTCGGAAGCGACGAACCTGATTGAGGCTTCGGCGAGACTGACTACGAGCCATTGCCCGTTGACCTTCACTTCGCATGGGCTTGGGACTGGCTGGGTCATGCACCGCTCTGACATGCGAGCCAGCTTCTCGCCTGGGCATTTCGAGCCGTTCAAGTCACAACCAGGGCGGCCGATCAGTCCAGAAAAACGCGGACGCCCTCGGTGTTCAGGATGCTCCGCTGGTCGGCACACCAGCGCTCGGGGCCGACCTCCGCGATTTCCTGTGCAAGGCGCTTGCCCTCATCGTCGACAGCGGTCTGAGCCTGCTTCTGCCCAAGGCTTTGATCGAGTGTAGGCCGTACGATGCTAGATAAACCGTCCGACACCTTGTCGTCGATCGCATAGAACTGCCGGCAGTGGAGGACGATGCCAGCCTGTGCGCCGACGATGCGCACCAGCCCGTCGATCTTCTCGGCTCGCTGCCCGTCGTCGGTTGGCGCGGCCGTGCAAACGCCGGCCGTCAGGATCGTGGCGAAGGCGGCGAGGACATAACGCATTGGAGGAAAATAGCCGATTGAGTGCGCATGTCGAGATTGCTGCCGGAAACATGGCGGACCTTCGCCTTCAATAACTCGTTGGTCCGTCGAACCAAGGCAAACCGGAGAAAGTCGTGAGCTGGCAAGGTATGAAGACCGCACCACGGGACGGGCAACGGTTCGTTGCAGGCCTATGGATCGGTCAGGGTTCAGCCGCAAAATTCGAAATGCACATCATCCGCGCCGACATCCGCGGCGAGAGAGTTCACCCAGAGGATGATCGGGGATGGTCATGGAATGACTACACGCATTGGATGTTGCTGCCCGTGCCGGCCCGACCGGGAGGCTCAGATCGTCCGACCTCCGGCGGAAAAAGCCTGACCCCCCCCATGACGCATCGAGTTCATCCACTCGGCTGAGCATCAAGCGCGGGTTCTAAAAAACAACTGGAACGTGGTCGATCATCGGGACTTTGCTTCCCGGGAAACGTCATAGGAGCGATACGATGATCGACGCTGACACCCCGCAGCCTGGCGACGATCCGGCGCCGATCGGAGACCCATCGCCTGCACCGCAGGAGCCCGAAGGCGATCCACCGCCGAGCCCCGCGCCGGCACCGCAGATGGACGACGAGGCGGCGATCGAAGAGACCGAAGAGCAGCCGAGCTAGCTCTTTCAGCCTCAAAGGTTCCTATAGCGGTTGTCGAGACCGAATGCTCTCGCTAGAGGGCGCCATGGACAAGCTCGAAGCCCTCCTGGACCGCCTCAAGATCCGCCAGCGCGACCTCATCATGGACGCCGCTCAGTACGACACGATGCCCGCGGATAGCACCCTGAAGCGGATTGCGGAGTTGGAGAACGCAATCGCGGCGGTGGAAGCGGTCGCCGGTGAGGAAGCGGACAAGCAGCGGCGATAGCCTTCGGCAGGGTACCCGCCGGGTGCTGTTGTCAGGCCTCAGCGGGTCATAGGTACGGGTCACCAACGCGAGAAGTGCAGCGTAGCAGCGGTCGCCATCAGGGCAGCGCCAATCACAATCAACGTGGCAGCCAGAGGGTTCTGCGGCATTAGGAACTGGATCTCGACCACCATGGCTGCGCCAATGATGGCACCTCCAGCCACGATAAACGCGTCGCGGATTCTATCGGGCTGTCCGCGTCTGCGCATTGTTGTCTGCCTTCGCGGTACCGCTGGTATCCTACGCCGAAAACGGGAAGGGCGCGCCGGGTGACGGCACACCTTAGGTGCATTCGCCGAGACAGATCCGCACAGGGTCTGCCGCGTCATCGACCGAATGATTCTAGAGATTATGTTAAGAAGGTTGAAACGCTGGGAATGTGATTGGGAAGGAATGATCACATCCGCGCTTCTGTTCGCTGCTGGGATCGCAGCAGGGTGCTACTATCGTCTATGGGTAATCCTGTTCGCCTCGGGGTGCGTCGTTGCTGCGTACATCGCAACCTGCGTCATCCAATGGAGACTCGGCTGGCTGGAGTTCCTGATCCTCTTTGCTCATCTGAGCGCTCTGCAAGGCGGATTTCTTCTCGCGCAGTACCTTCGTCCGAGGATCTAGCAGCGCGGATCGGAGGGAATGGCGTCAGAACCAGACGATCTTGCCACAGACCAGGTAGATGGCGATCCAGAGTAGGACCGGCAGGAGGCACATGGCGACAACCAAGGATGGGCGCGGACGGCGCGATGGGTGTCCAGGTTGGTGATTGAGGGACATAGAGTGCCGATATCTAACAAGCCCGAGGAGATACCCAGGACAACCGCATAAGCTAAGCCGTTGGCCCGTGGTGCGGGTACGGATCAAAATGGGAGAAAGTTTCGCTCCAAACTTGAAGTCTCACGATCCTGTGAGGTTGATCCAAACGGCGTTTTTCCCGCCGTTGCAGGAGCGCTCGACAAGCATTTTGGTCAACTCGGCCTGCAATTCCTCGACGTGCGCGTGCATCTCGCCGGCATCCACGGCGGTCTCGACAAGGAGTTCCTGCGCCTCGGCGAGAGCCGCGCGCAGCTCAGCGTTCTCGGTCGCAAGCGCCAGGATCAGCGCCGCCGTCTCGTCGGTCATCCTTCGTCAACTTGTTCGGCAGATGCTGAGCTACGCTGCATACGCGGCCAGCTGATCGCCCCCGATCCGCTGCGGCGGCCCTGCTATCCCACCCCACGGCAGGGCCGCCACCTACTTTTTAGCTGACCAGTCCCCCTTGGGCTCTCACGACTTGGTATCAGCCTGACTCCGCGTTGCAGAGCACGGCAAAGGCCTACTCCGCAGTACCCCACTCGTCCCTGGCTTCGGCGGTGGTCCTGTTTAACCGCACCTCACCGTTCTCGACAGCGTCGATCGAGTCGACATGGATGAAGTGGTGAACGCCTTCCGCCTCCGGGTCGGTACGGGTCAGTTTGATGCGCTGCCCGTCGAGATGATCGACTGTGCCGACGTGTCCACCGTCAGAACCGGAGACCGGCATGTGTTCCTGGATCTTCGTGATGTCGACCATGGCTGCGGCCCTCAAACTGCCTTGGCCTTGCTAGTTTTGCGCGGCGCAGCCTTCTGCGTCACCTCCGCATCTTCCTCGGCATCAGGCTGTTCAGACCCCTCGACATTGATGCTCTCGGCGATTTCCAAGAGCAGCGCGTCGGTCTTCTTCTCCTCCTGCAGGGTCTCGTCGAGGAGCTTCGCCGCGTCTGCGTAGCCAAGCTGGCTCGCCCAGGTCTTCAGGGTGCCATAACGGGCGATCTCGTAGTGCTCGACGGCCTGAGCGCAGGCAGCCAGAACCGCATCAGCCGCCGGAGTGTCACCGAAGTCCTCCAGGTCCTCCTCCATTTCGGAGGTCAGGCCCTGCATCGCCTCGCAGGTTTTGGCACGCGCCGGCTTGCTAATGATCTCGAACACCTGCTGCAGGCGATCGACCTGGTTGGCACTCTCCTCGGCGTGGGTCTCGAACGCCTGTTTCAGCTCGGCATGCTCGGCGGCCTTGGCCGACTTCTTGAGCGCTTTCACCGACTGCTTCTCGGCGTAGTAGACGTCCTTCAAGGTCTCGTAGAACGCATCATGCAGTGTCTTCGACTTGGTGGCCATGTGGCGGGTCTCCAGTTTGCGACGAGCCTCGATCAGGCGTCATTTCGCCGGCCAACGCCCCCATTCAGGATCGGGTCCCGTAGATATTTTTGGCCTGTGTAGGAACTGGGACAATCCGGTAGCGAACGGCTACGGCGCTGAAGCCGCCGGTGAGTTCGAAGAGCCGTAAGGCTGCGGAGCCGTCCTCACGCCCCCGTGACGGCAGCGACACGGTTCAGTAACCGGATCGCCACATGCCGATCACGGTGCAGCGGTAGACATCCCCGCTCCTGCAGTGAACCGGAGCACTTGCATGGTACTCGCCGACCTCGATAAGCGTGCCGAGTTGACCGTCTGGCCGTCCAACGGGTTAGCTCATACCGCACGCGGACAGGCGTTCTCCACCCTGCGCGAAGCCATCGCGGCAGCGGCTGAAAGCATCCAGGTTGACGACGCACAGCCTTGGATCCTCACTGAGGACGGCGACATCCTCTCGCCGCGTTGGATCATGGCAAACGCCGCTCCGCACCGCATGCAGTAGGCAGAGAAGTAGCAGGCCATAAGCCGGCGCCTGCAGTTCCTGTTCCCCACAGCATCGACCTTCAAACGACCACCCGGCCCGAGGGGTCACGGGCACGACGCAGGGAACTGGCCCGCATCGACCTGTCGTCGTCTTCTCCCTGTGCCGGGCTGCCTGACGGCGTTCGCGACCGCCGCCGGCGCACATGCGTCGAGAGGCGTGTGCTGTAGCAGTCATCAGCCGCTTCGCAGCATCGGTTCAAGGTGTCCGTTTTACATCAGGCTCGATGGTGAACTCGCTTGCGATCGTGTCGTAGACGCGTGTGAGCCACTCCTCCGCAGTCCGTGCCCGTTCCTCAGCCGCCTTCAATTTCTCGTCGGCCGCCTTCAGCAAGGCGTCGGCACGGCTCTGAATTTCAGCGGTGCGCGCCTCAGCAACTCGGACGCGCTCGGCGGCGTTGCGGACATCCTCGCGGACGCGATCGAGCACCTCCTGGACGCGCAGCTCCTGTTCTTGAGCCTGCGCCTCGACCTCGCGGGCGTGCTTGGCCGCATGCCGAACTCGCTCGATCAGCTTCGACCAGTCCTTTGA
>NZ_VRUU01000118.1 GCF_008039875.1 Methylobacterium sp. WL119
GCCCCGATCCGGCGCAGGCCGCCGGCGTCGCCGGGTCGCCGGCCGACCTCGCCGCCGCCTGCACCGCCGCCGCCGCGCTCGATCGCACCGGGGCCGGCTGGCCCGAGCGGGCGCGGCGGTTCTTCCAGGAGGGGTTCTCGGCCTACCGCGTCGTGCGCCCGGCCGACGGCACCGAGCCCGAGCGGAAGACCGGGTTCCTCACCGGCTACTTCGAGCCGCAGCTCGAGGGATCGCTGGCGCCCGGCCCCGGCTTCGCCGCCGCCGTGCTCGCCCGGCCCGACGATCTCGTGACGCTCGCCCCCGGCGAGACCCGCCCCGGCCTCGATCCGGCGTTGCGCGCCGGGCGCGCGGCGGCGGCCGGGTTCGAGGCCTATCCCGACCGGGCCGCGATCGAGGACGGGGCGATCGCCGGGCGCACCCGCCCGCTGCTGTGGCTGCGCGACGCCGTCGACCTGTTCGTGCTGCAGGTGCAGGGCTCCGGCCGCGTCCGCCTGCCCGACGGGTCGGCGATCCGCGTGCTCTACGACGGCAAGAACGGCCGGCCCTACACCTCGATCGGCAAGCTGCTGGTGGCGGAGGGGCACCTCGCCCTGAACGACCTCAGCCTCGCCCGCTGGACCGCCTGGCTGCGCGCGCACCCGGACCACGCACGCCGGCTGATGCGGCTGAACGCGTCCTACATCTTCTTCCGCACCGAGCCGGTCACCGATCCCGCCCTGGGTCCGCCGGGCGCGGCCGGCGCGCCCCTCAGCCCCGGCCGCAGCCTGGCGGTGGACGGCACCCTCTGGCGCTACGGCCTGCCGTTCTGGCTGGAGGGCAGGCTGCCCGGCCAGCTCGGCAGCGGGCACCTCGTGGTCGCGGCCGATACCGGCTCGGCCATCCTCGGCCCGGCCCGCGGCGACCTCTACGTCGGCACCGGCGCGGCGGCCGGCGTCGCGGCCGGAGACCTGCACACCAAGCCCGGCTTCGTCGTGCTCCTGCCGAAGCCGGCCGCGCCATGAGGGGGTTCTGGTCTCCGACGCCATGGCTCCAATGCCATCGCTTTCCGCGACTCGCTGGAACCGGAACGGACGAACGAATGTCCGCATGTCGGCGTGTGGAAGCCGGAAGGATCCTGGGCGTCACGGCGCGGCTCCCTCTCCCATGGAAGAAGAGACCCGCGCTTCACCTCACGCGATCCGAGCGTCCGGCATGAGGCCGTCGCGCCGGCCGCGGGCGCTGTCCCGCGAGGATGCCCATCTCTGGGGCGAGATCGCCAAGCTGATCACGCCGCTGCGCGCCCGCGCGCCGCTGCGGAAGGCCAAGCCGGCTGCCGACGCCCCAGGGCCCGCGGCGCCGGCCGCGGCGAAGCCGACGCCGAAACCTGCGCCGGCCAAAAGCCCCGCCAAGAAGGCGGTGCCGCTCCCCGAGCCCGTGCCGGCGATGCCGAGCGTCGTGCCCGGCCCGGTCGCCGTCGTCGCGCCGGCGAAGAAGCCCAGGCGCGTGGTCCGGCTCGGCGCGGGGACACCGGCCCCGCCGCCGACGCCGGTGCGGCCGGCCTTCGTCCCGGGCCCCGCCCCGCCCGGGCTGGAGCGGCGCGAGCGCCAGCGGCTCAGCCGCGGCGTGCTGGCGATCGAGGGCCGGATCGACCTGCACGGGCTCTATCAGGCCGAGGCGCACGCGGCCTTGGTCGGCTTCCTGATGCGGGCGCGCGCCGCCGGGCATGCGCGGGTGCTGGTCGTGACCGGCAAGGGCGGCGAGGACGCCTATGCCGAGCGCGGCGTGCTGCGCCGCTCGGTGCCGCACTGGCTGCGCGGCGCGGAGCTGCGCCCGATCGTGCTCGGCTTCGAGGAGGCCGCCCGCCACCACGGCGGCGCCGGCGCGCTCTACGTCCGCCTGCGGCGGCGCTGAAGGCGCGGGTTAACCCGAGCGGGCTAATCGGGTAGGCGACGCGCGGAAGCGTTCGGGACCGGACATCATGCACGACGTCGTACGCGAGATCGTTCTCGACACCGAGACCACCGGCATCGACCCCAAGACCGGCGACCGGCTGATCGAGGTCGGCGCGGTCGAGCTCCTGAACCACATCCCCACGGGCCGGACGTTCCACAAGTACTGCAACCCGCAGCGGGCGGTCTCGGAGGGCGCCTTCAAGGTGCACGGGCTGTCCGACACGTTCCTGTCCGACAAGCCGCTGTTCTCGGAGATCGCCGGCGCGCTGATCGAGTTCTGCGGCGACGCCCGGCTGGTGATCCACAACGCGCCGTTCGACGTCGGCTTCCTCAACATGGAATACGCCCGGCTCGGGGCCAAGGCGCCGCCGCCGATCGTCCTCGAGAGCGTGGTCGACACCCTGCCGATGGCCCGGCGCAAGCACCCCGGCGCGCCGGCCAACCTCGACGCCCTGTGCAGCCGCTACGGCATCGACACCAGCCGCCGCACCAAGCACGGGGCCCTGCTCGACGCGCAGATCCTGGCCGAGGTCTACATCGAGCTGCTCGGCGGCAAGCAGACCAGGTTCGATCTCGGCGCGACCGCGGTCGCCGACGCGGTGGTCGACCGCAGCGCCGAGAGCGTCGTGCGCACGGTCCGCACCGCCCGCGCCCGCCTGACCGACGCCGAGCGCGAGCGCCACGCCGCATTCCGCGCCGGCCTCGGCGCCAGCGCGATCTGGGCCGAGTACATCGGCGAGGACACCGCCGTCTGACGGCAGAGCCGCCCTCACGGGTTGGTGCATCGCATGAAGTCCATATTGCAATGCAATATGGCGCCCCCATATGCCATCCACACGGATGGTGACGGGATGGTCGCGATGATGGATGTGATGGCACGGCCGAAGCCCGCGCGGCCGGCGGCGCGGCAGCCCGAGAGCGAGAAGATCACGATCAACCTCGGGCATGTCGACCTCGGGCACGTCGATCTGCTCGTGGCCGAAGGGGTGTTCTCGAACCGCAGCGACTTCATCCGCACCGCGATCCGCAACCAGATCGAGCGGCATGCCGACGTGACGCGCCAGTCGATGGCGCGGCGTAGCGTCGAGCTCGGCCTGCGCCACATCGACCGCGCCAGCCTCGAGGCGGCCCGGGCCGAGGGACGGATGCTGGACGTCCGCGTGCTCGGCCTCGCCACCATCGCCGACGACGTGACCCCCGACCTCGCCCGTGCGGCGATCGCCTCCCTCGACGTGCTCGGCAGCCTCCAGGCCAGCCCCGCCGTCCGCGCCGCGCTGGCCGACCGGCTGCGCTGAGGCGCTGCCGAGCCTCCGCTCCGAGCCTCCTGCCCCATTCCGATCCGCCCACGGCGATCCCCAGGACTTCCCATGACCGACCATTCCGACTCGATGCGCGACCGCTTCGCCGACATGATGGAGGCGACCCGGCTGACCGGTGCCGGCCGCCTCGCGGAGGCGACCGACCTGATCCAGCGCAGCCTCGGCGGCCACGCGACGCCGCGGGACACGCCGCAGGACACGCCGAAGGCGATCGAGCCGCCGACCCTCGACCTGACCGCCGAGCGCATCGACGACGCCCCGCGATCCGCGCCCCGGGCCGAGGCGAAGGTCGAGGCCGCGCCCAAGCCCGCGGCCGCGCCCAGGCCCGAGGCCGCGCCGAGGAGCGCTTCGCCCCGAGCCGAAACCGCGTCGGCCGGCCCGATCCCGGAGAAGCTGCGTGCCGCGGTCGACGGCGTCGTGCGCGGGCTGGCGCCGGTGCTGAAGGGCCTGAGCGCCAAGGGCTTGAACACCAAAGGCCTCAACACGAAGGGGCTGGCGCCCGGCTTCGGCTTCGCCAAGCCGCCGATGCCGGGCCGCTCGGCCGAGCCCGCCGAGGGCGAGGGATCGCTCGTCACCAAAAGCTTCGCCGGGCCGGCGGGTGCGCGCGAGTATCGCCTGTTCGTCCCGAGCCGGCCGCAGAATCCGGCCGCGCTCGTGGTGATGCTGCACGGCTGCAACCAGACCGCGGACGACTTCGCCGTCGGCACCGGCATGAACCGGCTGGCGGAGCGCGACGGCGTGCTCGTCGCCTACCCGGTCCAGACCGGCCGCGCCAACGCGCAACGCTGCTGGAACTGGTTCGAGCCGCGCGACCAGGGCCGCGAGACCGGCGAGGCCGCGATCATCGCCGGGCTCACCCGCGCGGTGATGGCCGAGCACGCGATCGACCCGGACCGCGTCTTCATCGCCGGGCTCTCGGCCGGCGGGGCGGCGGCGGCCAACATCGCCCGCGCTTTTCCCGATCTCTATGCGGCGGTGGGCGTGCATTCCGGCCTCGCCGCGTCGTGCGCCCGCGACGTCGGCTCGGCGATGATGGCGATGCAGATGGGCGCGGCCGGCCCCGGCGGCACCCGCGTGCCGACGATCGTCTTCCACGGAGAGGACGACACCACGGTGAGCATCCGCAACGCCGACCAGGTGCTGGCACAGGCGGGCGCCGCGGCGCTGACGCCCTCGCGCGAGCAATTCGACGGCGACGGCCATCCCTACACCCGCACCCGCTACGCCGACGCGGCGGGCCGGGTGATGCTGGAGGATTGGCGGGTGCGCGGCGCCGGCCACGCCTGGTCCGGCGGCGACCGGGCCGGCAGCTTCACCGATCCGCACGGGCCCGACGCCTCGCGCGCGATGCTCGACTTCTTCGCCGCGCATCCCAAGGGGGTCTAGAGCATTTTCTTCACGCGAGCCGGGATCCACCTCGCTGGAAAATGCTCGAGCGGCCGGGCGCCGACCCGGCGACGGCGTGGCCCGGTTGCAACGCCGAACCTGCGATCGTGCGGTGCCCGCGATCGGAGGCGGCGGATCGGCCGCGATCCGTGCATGGTCCGTTTGCCGGCGAACCGCGTCGGCGGAGGAGGCTTGCGTGCCGGTGTCGGGTTGGAAGGTGGCGCTCGTGGGCGCAGCGGTGGCGTGCGCCGCGCACGGAGCCGCCCGGGCGGGCTCGGCCGCGCAGCCGGGCCAGACCGTCGGCCTGCCGGCCGGGTTTCCGCTGGCGGAGGGGCTGTACCTCATCGACACGTCGAGCTTCGGCGTGCGCGACACGCGACCCCGCGACTCGGAACTCAACGTCAACCTGCCGTCCATCATCTGGGCGACGCCGTGGCGGGTGCTGGATGCCCGGCTCCAGTTCACGCTGCTGCAGCCGGTGACCGCGACGGCGCCGAACGGCGCGCGCTACCAGAGCGGGTTCGGCCAGACCCTGCTCGCGGCCCAGCTCGCCTGGGATCTCGGCCAGCATGTCGGCGTCAGCTACCTGCTCGGCGCCTACCTGCCGAGCGACACCAAGGTGGTGATCCAGAACCCGGTGCTGCACCAGCGCTTCGCCGCGACCTACAACGGCGACGGCTGGAACCTGACGGCGCATTTCCTCTACGGGATCTTCTTCGACACCACCTCGCCCACCGGCACGTACTACCCGGACTTCCTCAACCTCGACCTGACCGCGACGAAGAAGTTCGGCAAGCTCGAGGTCGGTGCCGTCGCCTTCGGCTCCGCCGACCTGCCGACCGGCCGGGCGAGCTACCAGCGTCAGGGCCAGTTCGCCGTCGGCGCCCTCGTCGGCTACAATTTCGGGCCGGTGAACCTGCAGGCCTACGTCACCCGGGACGTCGCCGAGCGCAATTACGGCGGCTTCGACACCCGCGGCTGGCTGCGGGCGATCGTGCCGTTGGGCAAGCTCGACGATCAGCCGGGCGACAAGACGGACGGGCCGCAGCCCGAGCCGCTGCTCGCTAAGCGCTGAGGCCGGCGCGGCCGGGAGCTCACACCGCGACGTTGTCGATCAGACGGGTCTTGCCGAGATAGGCGGCGGCGAGCACGCGGGCCGGGCCGTCGACGCGGGCGAGCGGGGCCAGCGTCGCCGCATCGCAGACGGCGAGGTACTGCACGGCGAATCCCGCGGCCTCCAGCGCGGCGATCCCGCGCGCGATGGCGGGTGCCGTCTCGCCGCCGTCCCGCGCCTGCGCCGCGATGTTGGACAGGACCGCGTGGAGCTTCGGCGCGGTCGCCCGCTCGGCCGGCGCGAGGTAGCGGTTGCGCGAGGACAGGGCGAGGCCGTCGGCCTCGCGGATCGTCGGCATGCCGTGGATCGCGACATCGAGGTCGAGGTCGGCGACCGCGCGCCGGATCACCTGCAGCTGCTGGAAATCCTTCTCGCCGAACAGGGCGGCATCCGGCCGGACCTGGTTGAGCAGCTTCGTCACCACGGTGGCCACGCCCGAGAAGTGGCCGGGGCGGAAGGCGCCGCACAGCCCCTCGGTGAGGCCGCCCACCTCGATGCGGCTCGAAAACCCCGGCGGGTACATGGCGGCCGCCTCGGGCATCCAGGCCGCGTCCGTCCCGGCCTGCGCCAGCAGGGCGAGGTCGCTCGCGGCGTCGCGCGGATAGCGGGCGAAATCCTCGCTCGGGCCGAACTGGGTCGGGTTGACGAAGACGCTCGCCACCACGCGCTCGCCCAGGGTCCGCGCATGCGCGATCAGCGCGAGGTGGCCGCGATGCAGCGCGCCCATGGTCGGCACCAGCACGACGCGGTCGCCGGCCGCGCGCCACGCGGCGACCGTCTCGCGCAAGCGGGCGAGATCGGCGATGGCCTGCGTCTCGGGGGTGGGATGGGCTAGCATGGCGGGCTCCGGCGGAACAGGCGTGCGATCGGCGCGATCCGCCCGCGGGCAGATCGGCTCGCCCCGCCTCGCCGCGGCTTCTTGCAAGGCCGTCGAGTAATTTCAACCAGCTCGGTGGCGCGGCCCCGGGAATGCCGTGACGAAGGCTGCCACGGCATCCTCGCTCATCTGCCGGACCGTGCGGATTCCGGGATGGCGGCCGTCCGGGGCGTCCAGCGGTCCCTCATAGATCAGGCGTTGCGCGCCGATCGCGTCGCTGAAGCGTTGCGGAGCAGCATGACCCAGCAGGGCGCGGACGAACACGTCGGGCCGGTCGAGGCTGAACCCGAAGTCCAGGAAGAACGCCGCCTTGCCCTGATTGCGCGGATGGGACGGCACCAGAAGATACTTCGTGATCTTGTCGCTGTTCAGGACGAAGTTGCGAACGAACGGCGGTTCGCAGGTCACGCCGCGGGAACGCCGACGTGGCGCAGGTCGGCTGCGAGCATGGTCGCGACGGCGCCGTAGGGCTCGGCGAACTCGACCCCATAGGCGAAGCCGCCGCGAATCACCGAGACGACGGTGCCCCGGCTGCCGGCCGGGATCACGTCCCCGTCGTCCGACGTCGCCGACCGGATCGTCTCGACCGTGTCGAGGTCTCGGAAATCCGTCACCGGCTCGTCGCCGAGCACGAAGAAGAAAGCGCCCAGCGTCATTCGGGCAGGATACGCCGCGCGTGCCGGACCACAAGCCTCGTGCATGCAGGGGGAGGGGGCGGCGACCGCATCGGGTTGGCCGCCGCCGGTCATGCCCCCGTCGCGCTCATCGGCAATACGGCAGCAGGGGCCGGCCGAACGGGTCGTCGACGCCCGGCGGGGGCGTGAGGCCGTAATAGCTCGGCTTCGACAGGCCGTAGGACGAGCCGACGTAGCTCGGATCGTCGGGCGCGTTGGTCGGCACCGGCGCGCGGCGCGGCAGGCAGGCGACCCGGCGCGGGGGCGGGGCGGCGTGAAGCAGGACGCCGTCGCTGCCGTCGCCGCGCGGGAAGTAGCGCGGCGCGCTCACGACGGGGCCGCCATAGGCCGGCCCCGGCTCGGGGGCGAACAGGTCGGCCGCGCTGGCGGGCCCCACGGCGAAGCCGCAGAGGAAGCAGGCCCGGATCATCGCTCTCGCGCGCATGCGCACGTCGTCCCCCGACCCGCGGAAACCGGGCACGCGGTGCCAGTGTCGGCGCAGAGGGTGAACCGATCGTTACCGATCGGCCAACGCGACCAGCCGGGCCTGGAGCACCGTGACGAGGTCGGCGGTCGCAAGCCGCAGCTGCAGGCCGCGCCCGCCGCCGTTGACGTGGATCTCGGTGCGGCCGGCGAGCGATCCCGCATCGATCAGCACCGGCACCCGGCGTTTGGCTCCGAGCGGGCTGATCCCGCCGACGTGGTAGCCGGTGATCCGCTCCGCCTCCGGCGGCTTCAGCATCGACGCCGCCTTGCCGCCCATCGCGGCGGCGACCCGCTTCATCGCCACCTCCCGGTCGGAGGCGACGAGCAGGCAGACCGGCTGGCCGTCGACGGCGGCCATCAGGGTCTTGAGGATGCAGCCCGGCTCGACGCCGAGCGCCTCGGCCGCCTGCAGGCCGATGCGTGGCGCCTCCGGGTCGTAGGCGTAGCCCACCATCGCGTAGGCGATGCCGGCCTTGTCCAGCGCCCGCGAGGCGGGGGTCGCCCGCGGCGTCGCCTTGGCCATTACACCGCCTCCGCCAGGATGCGGCCGATCTCGGCATGGGCGGCGTCCCGCGCGGCCGGCGGCGCCTCCGAGCCGGTCAGGAACACACCCGCGAGGATCGGCGCACGGCCCGGCGGGTGCAGGATCGCCACGACGTTCGATGTCGCGTTGTCGCCGCTGCCGGTCTTGTCGCCGACCGGCCAGGCGGGCGGCAGGCCGGCACGGAGCTTGGCCCCGCCGGTCTCGCAGGCGACCATCCAGGCTTCCAGCCGCGCCCGGTGCGGCGGGGCCAGCGCGTCGCCGAGGAGGCAGCGGTCCAGCGTCCGGGTGATCGCGGCCGGGCTGGTGGTGTCGCGCGGATCGCCGGGCAGGGCGGTGTTGAGGGTCGGCTCGGTTCGGTCGAGGCGGGTGACCGCGTCGCCCTGCCCGCGCAGCCAGGCGGTGAGCGCCGCCGTTCCGCCCAGCGCGTCGAGGAGCAGGTTGGCCGCGGTGTTGTCGCTCCGGACGATCGCCGCCGCGCAGAGCCCATCGACGGTCATCTCCGCACGGCCGCCGCCGGCCCTCTCCAGGGCCGAGCGCGTGACCGGGGCGTAGCTCTGCAGATCGTCCGCCCCGTAGGCGATGCGCCGATCGAGCGTTTCGCGGCCGGCGGCGACGCGGGCCAGGATCGCCGCCGCCGCCAGCACCTTGAAGGTGCTGCACAGCGCGAACGCTTCGTCCGCGCGGTGGCCGAGGAACACGCCCGTCGCGTCGTGGAACGCCACGCCGACCCGACCGCCGAGGCGCACCTCGACCGCCCCGATGCGCCCGGCGGCGGCGCCGAGCCGATCGGCGGCGCGGGCGGAGAGCGCTGGCCCGGCGAGCGCCAGGCCGGCGACGACCGCGCGACGGGTATGGGCCATGGTGTGCTCCCTCCGGACGGGTTTCGCGGCGCCGCGGTTTGCGCAACGTCGTTTGCCGAGGCAAGACCCTTTCGCCGGGATGCGGCCGATCGATGACGGCCGCCCCCGCGCGGATGGGCGGATGCCGGGATGCCCCGGGCCCCCATCAGCGATCCGAGCATGAGCGATCCGACCATGAGCGATCCCCCCACCCTGTTCGCCCCGGCCTCCGGCTTCGGGCGCGCCGCCATCGCGGTGATCCGCGTCAGCGGCCCGGCCGCCGGTGCCGTGCTCACGGCGCTTGCGGGCCCCCTGCCGGCGCCGCGCCGCCTCTCGCTGCGGACGCTGCGCGACCCCGCCGACGGCGCCATCCTCGACCGGGCGCTGATCGCCTGGATGCCGGGGCCGAGCACGGTCACCGGCGAGGACATGGCGGAGCTGCACCTGCATGGCGGCGTCGCGGTGCGGGCCGGCGTGATCCGCGCGCTCACCGCCTTTCCCGGCTGCCGCCCGGCCGAAGCCGGTGCCTTCACCCGGCGGGCCGTGCTCAACGGCCGGATGGACCTGACCGAGGCCGAGGGCATCGCCGACCTGATCGAGGCCGAGACCGAGGCTCAGCGCCGTCAGGCCCTGCGCCAGCTCGACGGCGCCCTCGGCCGGCAGGTCGCGGCCTGGCGCGACGAGGCGATCGATTGCCTGGCCGCCGCCGAGGCGGCGCTGGATTTTTCCGACGAGGGCGACGTCGACGACACGGCCCTGGATCGCGCCCTGTTCGACCGCGCCGCCCGCCTGCGTGCCGCCATCGCCGCGGCGCTCGCCGACGGGCGGCGCGGCGAGCGGGTGCGCGAGGGGTTCTGGGTCGTGCTCGCCGGGCCGCCGAACGCCGGCAAGTCGACGCTGCTCAACGCGTTGAGCCGGCGTGACGCGGCCATCGTCTCGCCGGTGCCGGGCACCACCCGGGACGCGATCGAGGTGCGGCTCGATCTCGGCGGCCTGCCGGTGATGCTGGTCGACACCGCGGGCCTGCGCGAGACGCACGATCCGGTCGAGGCCGAGGGCATCCGGCGCACCCGCCGCCGGATGGCGGAAGCCGACCTCGTCCTGATGCTGGTGCCGCCGGTCCCGAAGGCGACCGAGCCCGCGGCGACCGGCCGGGTGCTGCGCGTGCGGACGAAGGCGGACCTCGCCGACGGGTCCGGCGGCGGCCTCGCCGTGTCGGCGCTGACGGGGCAGGGGATGCCGGCGCTGCTCGAAGCCATCGCCGCGGAGGCCGAGGCCGCGCTCGGCGGCGGCGATGCGCTCATCACCCGCGAGCGCCACCGCGACGCCCTGGAGCGCTGCGTCGCCCATCTCGACCGGCTGCCCGCCGTCGCGGCGATGCCGGAATTGGTGGCCGAGGATCTGCGCCTGGCCGTCCGCGCGCTCGGCGAGGTCGGCGGCCATGTCGGGATCGAGGCGGTGCTCGATCGCCTGTTTTCCGGCTTCTGCATCGGCAAGTAGCGCGGCTTTCCCCCTTCCTTGCGCGGAGCGAGGGGCGGTTCGATGCTGTCGCGCTGAACAGGCTGCGCGCGTCGCACGGGCTGGTCGCCCAAGGCGATGTCGACGGACGACGCCGACGATGTCGACCCTGTCACCGGCTTACGCGAAACACGCCCGATGTTTCACGTGAAAACCCGATCGCGTGTCACGAGCGGGTCAGGAACATCCCGGTGAGCAGGAAGCCGAAGCCGGCGAGGCCGAAGACGCCTTCCTTGCGCTGGCTCGGATCGATGAAGTGGGCGATGGCCCCGCCGGCGCAACAGAGCGCACCCAGGCCGATGGTGATGATGTGCATCGTCTCGATCCTCGTTGGTCGCCCTCGCACGTGCGAGGTCTGCGATGTCACGAAATCCCGGGTGTCCGGGACGGACGCCGTTGTCCGTTCATAACCGTTCACAGATCGTCGATGACACGCGATCGTGAGTCCCGCAAGGGGTTTCATCGCGAGTCGGCATCCAAATTCGCAATGATCGACTGCCGAACGCAGTCGACCATCGTGCGGCAAGGCTCGGGCCGGATGGATCGACTGATCGAATGCAGTATTCGTTGCCGAAGGCGACGGCACCGTGCCTCTGGATGGGGCACGATCGATGCCATCCCCTTCAGCGGATCCCGGGCGATTGACCTTTCCGCAGCGCGGCGGCACATCCCGCGGATGCATGAGACGTCTCCACAAGCCTTCGATGTCCTCGTCGTCGGCGGCGGCCATGCCGGCGTCGAGGCGGCGGCGGCCGCCGCCCGGTGCGGCGCACGCACCGCCCTCGTCACGCACGATCCGGCGACCATCGGCGCGATGTCGTGCAATCCGGCGATCGGCGGCCTCGGCAAGGGCCATCTCGTGCGCGAGGTCGACGCCCTCGACGGCTTGATGGGCCGGGTCGCCGACGCGGCCGGCATCCAGTTCCGGCTGCTCAACCGGCGCAAGGGCCCGGCGGTGCGCGGGCCGCGCACCCAGGCCGACCGCAAGCTCTACGCGGCGGCGATGCAGGCGGCGGTGGCCGAGACCCGGAACCTGACCGTGGTCGCGGGCGCCTGCGAGGATCTGGTGGTGCGGGACGGGCGCGTCGCCGGGATCGTGCTCGGCGATGGGCGGACGCTCCGCTGCGGCGCGGTGGTGCTCACCACCGGCACCTTCCTGCGCGGGTTGATCCATATCGGCCCGGTTCAGATCCCGGCCGGCCGCGTCGGCGAGGCGCCGGCGGTCGGGCTGGCCCGGACCCTCGACCGGCTCGGCTTCCGGCTCGGGCGCCTGAAGACCGGCACCCCGCCGCGCCTCGACGGCCGCACCATCGACTGGTCAAGATTGGAGATGCAGGAGGCCGACGCCGAGCCGGTGCCGTTCTCGACCCTGACCGAGCGGATCACCACCCCGCAGATCCGCTGCGGCATCACCCGGACGACGCAGGCGGTCCACGACCTGATCCGCGAGACCCTGCACCTGTCGCCGATGTATTCCGGCGGCATCAGCAGCCGCGGCCCGCGCTACTGCCCGTCGATCGAGGACAAGGTGGTGCGCTTCGGCGACCGCGAGGGCCACCAGATCTTTCTCGAGCCCGAAGGCCTCGACGACCCGACGATCTACCCGAACGGCATCTCCACCGCGCTGCCGGAGGCGGTGCAGCACCGGCTCGTCGCCCTGATCCCGGGCCTGGAGGCGACGCGGATCCTGCGGCCGGGCTACGCCATCGAGTACGATTACGTCGACCCGCGCGAGCTCAATGCCGGGCTCCAGGCCGAGCGACTGCCGGGCCTGCTGCTCGCCGGGCAGATCAACGGCACCACCGGCTACGAGGAAGCGGCGGGGCAGGGGCTGGTCGCCGGGATCAACGCCGCACGGATCGCCGGCGGCGCGGTGGCGGCGACCTTCGACCGGGCGGAATCCTACCTCGGCGTGATGATCGACGACCTCGTCACCCATGGGGTGAGCGAGCCCTACCGCATGTTCACCTCGCGCTCGGAGTATCGCCTGAGCCTGCGCGTCGACAACGCCGACGAGCGCCTGACCCCGCGCGGGGCCGCGCTCGGCTGCGTCGGGACCCGGCGGGCGGCGCACTTCGCCGCGTCGCAGGCCGAGCTATCGGCGGTGCGCGCCCGCCTCGACGCGCTGACCCTGACGCCGACCCAGGCGCAGGCCCACGGCCTCGCGCTCAACCAGGACGGCATCCGCCGCACCGCCTTCCAAATTCTCTCCTATCCCGATCTGGACTGGGGCCGCTTGGCCTCGGTCTGGCCCGAGCTGAGCGCGGTCTCGCCGCGGATCGCCGAGCGCCTGCGGACGGATGCGACCTACGCGGTCTATCTCGACCGGCAGAATGCCGACATCGCCGCCTTCCGCCGCGACGAGGCGGTGAGCCTGCCGGTTCGGCTGGATTACGGGCGCATCGCTGGGCTCTCCAACGAGATGCGGATCAAGCTCGAGACCGTGCGGCCGGGAACCCTGGGGCAGGCGGCGCGGATCGAGGGCGTCACCCCGGCCGCGCTGACGCTGCTCGCCGCGCATGCGCGGCGTCGCGAGGCGGTGGCATCGTGAGGATGGTCCTAGCCGCAACACGCGTCTTCCCTCCCCCCTCTGCGGGGGAGGGTACCCTGCGGAGCAGGGGGGGAGAGGGGAGCTCCGTTTCCGGAAAAGGTGCTCCCCTCTCCCGACCCTCGCTGACGCGAGGCCCACCCTCCCCCGCAGGGG
>NZ_VRUU01000119.1 GCF_008039875.1 Methylobacterium sp. WL119
ACTTTCCCCCACGGAGGGGGGCGGGGGCTCGTCGGCGAGGATGGCGGGCAAAACCCGCACGAGGCTCCCTCGTTCCGTATCGGCAAGGTCGCGGATGCGGCGTCGGCCGCTGGTGGCGAACGCCCGGAGCAGCCCCGCGACCGCCTCGGCGGTTCGCGCCTCGTCGCACGTCGCGATCCACGTCACGCCCGCTTCGTCCGCGAGGCCGACCGCCGCGATCCCCGGCCCGGTCGCGCGCACATGGATGTCGGCCGCGATTCCCGAAAGGTCGGTGCCGCCGCCCTCGATCAGCACCAGGGTCTTCGGCGGAAGCCCGGCGATCGCGAGGCCGTGCGCCTCGATCGCGGATGCCATGGCCCTGACATCCACGGCCTCCCCGGTCAGGCCGGCGAGCGGGCTGGTGAGGGTGAGGCGCTGCGGGCCGCCGTCGGCGCGCATGTCGCCGAGGCCCGCCCCGCCCAGCGCCGCGACGAGGGCCGGCCGGGTCGCCTCGGTGACACCGCGCAGCTGTAGGTTGGCGCGCGCCGTGACGTCGACATGGCCGTTGCCGAAAGCACGGGATGCCGCCGCCACGGCACGGATCTGCGCGCGCGTCAGGATGCCGAGGGGCGGGTGGATGCGGGCGAGCAGGCCGTCCCCGGTCGGCATCGGCCGCGCGAGGCTGGGGCACCAACCGCGGCGGTTCGCAGCATCCGGCAGGACGCGACGCGGCACGTTCATTCCGCCGCCTGCGGCATCAATTCGTCGGCCGGCATCGCATTGCGCCGGCTGGTCCAGAGACCGCGGGCGCGGGCCTCGTCGAACCGCTCCAGGATCGCCCGCGTCGCCGCGGGATTGGCGGTGCGCAACGCGTCGAAGGTCTCGGCATCGGCGATCCAGGCGCCGTAGAGCCGGTCGAAGTCGGCATCGGTCACCGCGTCGGTGGTCGCGGCCAGCACGAACACCGCATCAAGCCCTTGAGCGAGTTCCTGGGCGCCGCGATAGCCGTGCCGCAGCTGTCCGGCGATCCAGCGCGGGTTCGCGAGCCGGGCGCGGACGAGGCGGGCGGCGTCCTCGCGGGCGGTGCGCACCTTCGGCGTCTCCGGCCTCGCGGCATCGAGGCTGTAGAGGGTCGGCGTGCCGCCCCCCAAGGCGGCCGCGGCGGCGAACCCGCCCATCGCATCGGCGGCGGCATCGCCGTCGAACAGGTCGCGTTCGGCCACGTCGAAGGCGTGGAGATAGGCGTCGGCCTGCGCCACCCGCTGGGCGAAGCCGGCATCCGCACCCTCCGCGTCGCCGTAGGCATGGGTGCTCGCCGCGAGATAGGCGCGCCCGAGATCGCCGCGCTCGGCCCATGCGCCGTCGAGCGCCGTCTCGGCGGCGCCGGCGCCATAGCGGCCGGGGGCGGCGCCGAAGATGCGAGCCTGGCCCTCGCCACGGCGGCGGGCTGCTGCAAGGGGGTTCTCGTCGTCCTCCTCCTCGCGCTGCGCCACGGCCCGTGCGGCGCGGTCGAGGAGGGCGAGGGTGTCCTGGAAGGTGTCGCGGAACGCGCCCGAGACGCGGCAGGTCACGTCGATGCGCGGCCGGTCGAGCAGGGCGAGCGGCAGCACCTCGAAGCCGGTGACGCGGGTGGTCGCGTGGTCCCAGGTCGGGCGGACGCCCATGAGAGCGAGGGCATGCGCCACGTCCTCGCCGCCGGTGCGCAGCGTCGGCGAGGCCCACAGGTCCATGACGATCCGGGCGGGATACTCGCCCTCGTCCTGGAGGTGGCGCAGGACGATGGCGGCCGCGGCCTTCTCGCCGAGCAGCGTCGCCGCCCGGGTCGGCAGCGAACGCGGATCGAGCGTCATCAGGTTGCGGCCGGTCGGCATCACGTCGGTGCGTCCGCGCGAGGGCGATCCGGATGGGCCCGGCGCCACGAATCGGCCGTCGAGGGCGGCGAGCAGCCCCGCCCGTTCGGCCTGCGCGCTCGCGACGACCGCGTCCGGCGCGCCGTCCGGTGCGCGGCCGAAGACATGGAGCCCGTCGCGGAACGCGGTCTCGCCGAGGTCGCACAGGTGCGCGTCGAGCGCCGCGAGCGCGTCCGTCATCGGCGTGTCGGCGTCGATTCCGGCGCCCGCCAGCAGCCCGGCCGCCTCGGCATCGTCGAGGATGGCGCGCGCGATCAGCGTCGCGCGTCGCGGGTCGAGGACGCTCGCGGCGCTGTACTCCTCGACGAGCTCGCGCAGGCGCGCCGCCTCCGGCTCGAGGCCGCCGGTCTCGATCGCCGGCGTCAGGTGCCCGAGCGCGACGCCGCCGAGGCGGCGCTTCAGCGGGGCCGCCTCGCCGGGATCGTCGACGATGAACGGGTAGACCACGGGCAGGGCGCCGATCGCCCGCGCCGGCCAGCATGCGGGCGCGAGCGCGACGGCCTTGCCGGGCAGCCATTCGGTGGTGCCGTGGGTGCCGAGATGGACCAGGGCGTCGAAATGCCGGCGCAGGCCGAGATGGAACGCGAGGTAGGCGTGCGTCGGCGGCTCGTCGGGATCGTGGTACCCGGCCTTGCGGTCGTCCGACCGGCCGCGGTCGGGCTGGAGGAAGATCGCGATACGGCCTGACGCGTCGTCTTCCCCTTCCCCCGCTGCGGGGGGAGGGGGCGTGTCGCCCCCGGCATCCACCATCCGAAAGCGGAACGCGCCGTCGCGGCACGTCGGGTCGGCTTCGGGTTCGCCCCAGCGTTCGATCAGCGCCTCGCGCGAATCTTCCGGTAGCGTCGCGAGCCAATCCCCGTAATCGGGCAGCGGGATCGCGAAGTCCGGCGCACCGTCCGTCAACGCCTGCATCAGGGCGGCGGCCTCCGGCAGCGATGGGCCCGCGTAGCCGGCCGCCGCGAGGTCCGACACGATCGCGCGCGCGCTCTCCGGCGTGTCGAGGCCGACGGCGAAGCCGGCGCGGCCGCCGCGGGACGGGTAGTCGGAAAGGACCAAGGCGATCCTGCGATGCCCGCGCGGCGTCGCGGCCAGGCGCAGCCAGGCGGCGGCACGGTCGGCGAGCGCCGCGATGCCGGCCGCGTAGGGCACCGCGCGGCGCTCGGCGTAGCCGTCGGCCGCGTCCGTTTCCTGCTTGAACGAGATCGGGAAGCCCGAGAGGCGGCCGTCGAATTCCGGCAAGGCCACCTGCATGGCGAGGTCCGCCGCGTTCATGCCCCGTGCCGACGCCTCCCAGGCCTCCTGCGGGCTGCCGACGGTGAAAGCCTGCAGCACCGGGCAATCGGCCGCGTCGAGGACGAACCCGGCATCCTCGCGCGCCGAAAAGGCGGTGGCGGCGACGATCAGGTCGGGTTTCCGCGCGAGGATCGCCGCGAACACCGCGTCGACCGCCTCCGCATCCTTGAGGCTCGCCACCGCCAGGGTCAGCGTTCCGATGCCCCGCTCACGGAGGGCGGCCGCCAGCGCGTTGGCGGGTGCGCCGTCGCCGCCGAGAGCCGCCGAGCGGTAGACCAGGATCAGCGCGTGCGGCGCAGCCGCGCCGGGCGCGCCGAGGCCGAGCGGCGAGGCGCCGAGCGAGAGCGCCGCGTCGAGGCCGAGCGGTCCGCAGCCCGGGCACCATGCGAAGCCGCGCGGCAAGGTCTCGGGCGGCTCGACGGTGGTCGGGACGCCGATCTCGGCCGCGAGGCGCCCGAGCATGCGGCGCAGGTTCTCGGGGCCTCCGGCGCGGAAATATCCGTCGAGCACCGGCGCGAGGTCGGGCGCGGTCGAGAGCTCGGCGAGCCGCGGGTCGGGCCGGTCGCAGCCGGGCAGGATCACCAGCGGGATGCCGGCGGCCCGTGCGACGGCGGCGCAGCGCTCGACGCCGTAGCGCCAGTAGTCGAGGCCGCCGAGGCAGCGGATCACGACGATCCTCGCCTTCGCCACCACGGTCTCGACGTAGAGATCGACCGACATCGGGTGGCGCAGGCGCGACAGCTTGGCCAGGCGCAGCGACGGGAAGCCCGGGCCGCAGGCCGCGTGGGCATTGGCGACGCCGAGCAGGTCGGAATCCGTAAACGACAGGAACACGACGTCGCCGGGCTGTTGCCCGAGATCGACCGCCGCCTCGCCGTCGTCGAGGCTCACCGTATCGATGCGGATCAGGTGCATGCGATGGTCAGCCTGCGGAGCCGCCCGGCTCGCCGGGGACGAGGCGGGGCCGGCTCGGAAACGCGACGCCGTCGTAGATCTCGGCCGCGGGCATGGCGATCCCGAACGCCAAGAGCGGGACCGTCGCGTCGAGCCCGAGAAGACGGGTCTCAGCCCAATGCCGGTCCGGATCACGCGTCCAGAGGCGGAGTTCCGCCGCATTGGGTTCCACCAGCAGGATATGCTCCAGGTCGGCCATCGTGCGGTACTCGCCGAGCTTCTCGAACGCATCGAAGTCGCGCGTGCTCGGCGACAGCACCTCGACGACCAGCCGCGGCTGCGCCGCCTTCAGCGCGTTCGGATCGCGGGATCCGCAATCGATCCCGATATCGGGGCGGCGGATCTGGCCGGGCAGCGTTTCGACGCTGCCGTCCCCGGTGAACGGACGGCATCCGCTTTCGCGTAGGGCCGTGCGCAACCATGCGAGGATGTTCACGACGATGTCGTCGTGAACGTTGCGCGCCCCGGCCATCATCCGCACCGGCACGCCGCCGACGAGCTCGTACCGCTCCGCTTGGGCTTCCTGCCAGGCGAAGAACGCATCGATGCTCATTGGCTCAAGTCGGCGGTCCAGCATCCCGGAATCTGCGGTGATCGTGAAAACGCGCAGTGTAGCCTGTGCGGCGGACAACCCCTAGCCGGCGAGCGCTTCGGCGACCGCGCCCTGGTCGAAGCCCTTCAGGCCGATCACCACCAGCGTGCCGTCGCGGGGCTCGGCCGCCGTCCAGGGACGGTCGAAATGATGGGTGATGCGGCGGCCGACGCCCTGCACCACGAGGCGCATCGGCTTGCCCTCGACGGCGCAGAAGCCCTTGATGCGCAGGACGCCCTCGGTCTCGGCCGCCTTCTCGACGCGGGCGGCGAGGTCGGCGGCGGTGATCGCCGTGCGGACCGGGAGCGCCACGGTCTCGAAGTCGTCGTGGTCGTGATCCTCGCCCGCGCCGTGATGCGAGGGGCGCGCGTCGAGGTCGTCCTCGGCGGCGGCCTGGAGGCCGAGCAGCACCCGCGGGTCGATCTTGCCGTGGGCTGTCTCGACCACCTTCACCGCGCGGGGAAGCTGGCGCTCCACCTCGGCCCGCACCTGCGCGAGGCCGGCGGCGTCGAGGAGGTCGGCCTTATTGAGCACGACGAGGTCGGCGCAGAGGAGCTGGTCCTCGAACACCTCCTCGAGCGGGTTGTCGTGGTCCACCGCCGTATCGGCGGCGCGCTGGTTGGCCAGAGCCTCGGGGTCCTCGGCGAAGGCGCCCGAGGCGACCGCCGGCCCGTCCACGACCGCGACGACGCCGTCGACGGTCACCCGCGAGCGGATCGCCGGCCACTGGAACGCCTGGACCAGGGGCTTGGGCAGGGCGAGGCCGGACGTCTCGATCAGGATGTGCTCGGGCGGGTTCGGGCGATCGAGAAGAGCCGTCATCGCCGGCACGAAGTCGTCCGCGACGGTGCAGCAGATGCAGCCGTTGGGAAGCTCGACGATCGAATCCTCGGTGCAGCCCTCGATGCCGCAGGCGGCGAGGAACGACTTGTCGAAGCCGATGTCGCCGAACTCGTTGACGAGGATCGCGAGCCGGCGCCCGCCGGCATTCTCGACCACGTGGCGCACCAGCGTCGTCTTGCCCGCCCCGAGGAAGCCGGTGACGATGGTGCAGGGGATCTTCTGGACGATGCTCATGGGGATCTCGCCGATGGCTCAGGCCGCGCGCGGCGGAAACGGGGGGATGCGGGCGACGACGCCCTTGCGGAATTCCTGCGGCCTCTGCTTCCACGGCACGATCCCGTCGGGCGTGCCGGCGTAGAGGCCGACGCCGTCGAGAATGATGCGTGCGGAATCCGCCGGGTCGAGGTCGCCGTAGACGTAGGTCCAGCGATCCTCCGCCGCCACGGCGACGGTGCAGGGCCGCTTGCAGACCGACAGGCACTCGACCGCTTCGATCGTCACGCCGTCGGGGGCGGGAAGCGCACGCAACGCGTCGAAGAGGCGGGCGCCCGCGCGCGGGCCGTCCGGCGCATCGCTCTCCATCCGGCAGGTGGTGCAGACGTAGAGGATCGTGTCAGCCACGGGCGCCTGCCGCGGCCTTCGGGCCGAAGGTCTGCCAGGCGCGCCCGAAGGCCAAGCCGATCACCGCCCAGAACACGAAGGCGATGGCGAGCGAGCGCGCGGCGAACTGCGCGGCGAGGCCGGCGGGAAGCTCGGACGGCGTCGCCGCCACCTCCGGCGCACCGGCCAGATGCGGAGCGACGATGAGCACGATTCCGCCGAGGATGGTGATCGGCACCCGGCGGATCGCGATGAGATAGATCCCCATCGCGGTGGCCGACGCCGTCATCACCCACCAGACCTGGCGGGCGGCCAGCGGGGCCGCCTCGCTGCCGGGCAGCTCGGGCGGCAGGCCCAGAGCCGGCGCGAGCGCCACTGCGAGGAAGCCGGCGACCGCGAAGGCGAGCCCGCGCTCGGGCGACGGCTCGCCGCCGGTGGCCAGCATCACCGCGCCGAGGAGCAGGGCGTAGCCGATCCCGCCGACGAGGGTCGCGAGCCCGGTGAACAGCATGCGCGGCAGGCCGGCGGCCGGCTGCCATTCCGGCTCGGCCTTGGTGTCGTGGTCGTGCCCGGCATGGGCGAGCACGATCGGCAGGCGCCCGGCCAGCGGGGCCGCCGAGGCGGCGGCGCCGGGAGCGGCCTGGGTCTCGTAGCGCTCGGCGGCGATGATCAGCGGCGAGGTGAGCGCGAGCTCGAGCCCCGTCACGAGGACGGCCGCGAGGAAGCCGGCGGCGAGCGCCGCCGACAGGAGCCGGATGAGCATGGGAACGCCTGGGTTCAGGCGGTCAATGGCAGGGGAAGTTCTGCGTGTGCCGGAAGTCGTGCGCCGCGTTGTGCAGCGCCGAGGCCGGCGAGAAGCCGGCGAGGAACACGAGCCCGAGGCCGAGCATGGCGGCGGCGACGATGGCGACGAAGCCCTCGTTCGCGCGAGTGCCGGTCTGGGTGAGGGTCTGGGTGGTCATGTCGACAACATCTCCGGCCGCCCCGCCGGCGGCGTTCGAGAAAGCGCGGGGGACGGCAGGTCTCCTGGCTCGCGGATCGCAGCGCCTGCCGCCTTCCCGAAACATCGGTGGCCGAGGGCAGGAGCTGAGGGCTCCCACGGCGATCCGGGCTTCGATCCGCAACGCAGTCCCATCTTGGACAGGTCGGTTCAACGAAGCCCGGATCGCCGTGGGGACCCTGGCCGCTTACAGTTGCGGGGGCAGCCGCGGCATCGGGTTTCCCCTCACCGCATTCCCTTTTCACCCCGTCTCCGGGGCACCGTCGCGTCCAGCCATAGCCTGTCCGGTCTCCCCGCACAACGGAGGCTTTGACGGGCGCCCAGGGGTTGGGGCATGGGTTCCAGCCATGCAGCAGGCCGCGCCTCGGACGACCCTCGTGCTCGGCGGCGCGCGCTCGGGCAAGAGCGCCTACGCCGAGAGGTTGATTGAGGCGGTGCCGGGCCCCTGGCTCTACCTTGCCACGGCACAGGCCTGGGACGACGAGATGCGCGCGCGCATCGCCCTCCACAGGGCGCGGCGCTCCGGCGACTGGATCACTCGGGACGTGCCGACCGCCCTGGCCGCCGCGATCGCGGAGGCGCCGGGGCCGGTGCTGGTCGATTGCCTGACCTTGTGGCTGACGAACCTGCTGCTCTCCGATGCCGACCTCGACGCCGAGACGGCGGCGCTCCGCACTGCCTGCCGGGAAGCGCGCGGGCCGCTCGTCCTCGTGTCGAACGAGGTCGGCCTCGGGATCGTGCCCGACAATGCGCTCGCCCGCCGCTTCCGCGATGCGGCCGGACGCCTCCACCAGAGCCTCGCGGCCGAATGCGACCGCGTCGTCCTGACGGTCGCCGGGCTGCCGCTCGTCATCAAACCGCAGGGAACGCCATGACCGACGACGCCGAACGCCATCGCGAGAAGATGGAGAAGCGCAAGGCGGTGCAGGACGCCGAGGTCGCGGCCAAGACGATCGAGAAGGGCCTGCTCATCGTCAACACCGGACCCGGCAAGGGCAAGACCACGGCGGCGCTGGGCTTGGCGCTGCGCATGCTGGGGCGCGGACACCGGGTCGGCGTGGTGCAGTTCATCAAAGGCGCGTGGGACACCGGCGAGGCGCATGCGCTGAGGACCTTCGGCGACCGGGTCGCGTGGCACGCGATGGGCGAAGGCTTCACCTGGGAGACGCAGGACAAGGCCCGCGACATCGCCGCCTGCCTCAACGCCTGGAACCGGGCGACCGACCTGATGGCCGACCCGAGCCTCCGTCTCCTGATCCTCGACGAGCTCAACATCGCGCTGCGCTACGACTACCTCGATCTCGACGCGGTGGTGGCGACTCTGAAAAGCCGTCGCCCGGACCTGCACGTCGTCGTCACCGGCCGCAACGCCAAGCCGGCGCTGATCGAGGCCGCCGACCTCGTCACCGAGATGGGCAGCGTGAAGCACCACTTCGCGGCCGGCGTGAAGGCGCAGGAGGGGATCGAGTTTTGATGGAATGGTCCCTTCAGCCGTGACCCGAAGCCTAATGATCCAGGGCACCGGCTCGGACGTCGGCAAGTCGTTGATCGTCGCCGGGCTCGCGCGCGCCTTCACCCGACGCGGGCTTCGGGTGCGCCCGTTCAAGCCGCAGAACATGTCGAACAACGCCGCCGTCACAACGGATGGCGGCGAGATCGGGCGGGCGCAGGCGCTGCAGGCGCGGGCGGCCGGCGTCGCGCCGTCGATCCACATGAACCCGGTGCTGCTCAAGCCCCAGACCGAGGTCGGCTCCCAGGTGGTGGTGCAGGGCCGCATGGTCGCGACGGTGAAGGCGCGCGACTACCAGGCGTGGAAACCGCGCCTGCTGGCGGCGGTGCTCGACAGCTTCGACCGCCTAAGGACGCAGGCCGACCTGATTCTCGTCGAGGGTGCGGGCTCGGCATCCGAGGTCAACCTGCGCGCCGGCGACATCGCCAACATGGGGTTCGCCCGCGCGACGGATACGCCGGTGGTGCTGCTCGGCGACATCGACCGCGGTGGGGTCATCGCCAGCCTCGTCGGCACCAAGGCGGTGATCGATCCCGACGACGCCGCGATGATCGTCGGCTTCCTGGTCAACCGCTTCCGCGGCGACCCGAGCCTGTTCTCCGACGGCATGGACCTGATCGCGCGCCACACCGGCTGGGCCAGCCTCGGCCTGATCCCGCACTTTCCCGAGGCGGCGCGCCTGCCGGCCGAGGACGTGCTCGGGCTCGTCGGGTCCGCCGGCCCGGCGGCGACGCGCATCGCGGTGCCGGTGTTTCCGCGGATCGCCAACTTCGACGACCTCGACCCGCTGCGGGCCGAGCCCGCGGTGGAGGTGGTGCTGGTCCGCCCGGGCGAGGCGATCCCGGGCGATGCCGCCCTGGTGCTGCTGCCGGGCTCGAAGACCACGATCGACGATCTCGAATTCGTCCGGGCGCAGGGCTGGGACGTGGACTTGCATGCGCATCTACGCCGCGGCGGCCGGGTGCTCGGCCTGTGCGGCGGATACCAGATGCTCGGGCGGACGCTGTCCGATCCGGACGGCATCGAGGGCGAGGCGCGGACCGTGCGGGGCCTCGGGCTGCTCGCCGTCGACACGGTGATGACGCCGTTGAAGCGGCTCGAAGCCGTCTCCGGCACCAGCCTGCCCGACGGCATGCCGTTCACCGGCTACGAGATGCATGTCGGCGACACCACCGGCGCCGACGCGGAACGGCCGCTGCTGCGCCTCGCCGACGGACGCGCCGACGGTGCGGTCTCCGCCGACGGCCTGGTGTCCGGCACCTACGTCCACGGCCTGTTCGCCGACGACCGCCAGCGTGCCGCATGGCTCGCCCGCCTCGGCGCACGATCCGACGGCGCCTCCTACGAGGCCGGCATCGAGCGGGTGCTCGATGCCCTTGCGGCGCATCTCGAGCAGCATGTCGACTGCGACCGGCTGCTGGCCCTGGCGCGATGAGGCGCACCGGGGATGAGGCGCACCGGGCATGACACCGAGGCGCGTCCTGTCCGCGAGCAGGCATCCCGGGCTGTCGGGGATCGCCGTGGGCCGATAGGCACGCGCCGCCGCGGAGCCTAGTCTCGTGCGAAAGCGCGGCCGGTCGCGATCGACCGCCGGGACGCGAGGAACGCCCGATGACGCCCACCGAGACCGCGGCCGACGACGCGCTCGCCCGACGCACGATCGCGACGGTGACCTGGCGGCTGATGCCCCTGCTCGGGGTGATGTACCTGATCGCCTATATCGACCGGCAGAACATCTCCTATGCCAAGTTGCAGATGGTCGGCGACCTCGGGCTGAGCGAGAGCGTCTTCGGGCTCGGGGCGTCGCTGTTCTTCCTCGGCTATTTCCTGTGCGAGGTCCCGGCCAACGTCATCCTGGAACGCGTCGGCGCGCGCCTGTGGTTCGCCCGGATCATGGCGACCTGGGGCCTGATCACGGTGCTGCTCGGCTTCACCCGGAACACGGCGATGTTCTACGGGCTGCGCTTCCTTCTCGGCGTCGCCGAAGCCGGGTTCTTCCCCGGCGTGCTGTTCGTGCTGACCCTGTGGTTCCCGCAGAAGCACCGCGCGGCGATGATCGGCTGGTTCATGATCGCGAGCGCGGTGGCCAACGCCGTCGGCGCGGCGATCGGAGGCGCGCTGCTCGACCTCGACGGCGCGCTCGGGCTCAAGGGCTGGCAGTGGGTGTTCGTCAGCACCGGCGTGCCGGCGCTGCTGCTGGCCGTGATCGTGCTGGTGGTCCTGCCGGACGGGCCGGAGAAGGCGCCCTGGCTCGATCGCGCCGGCCGCGACTGGCTCGGCCGGACGCTGCGGGAGGAGCGCGAGACCGGCGGCAAGGTCGAGCACGGCAACCCGTTCGCTGCGCTCCTCGACCGGCGCGTGTGGATGCTCGCCAGCGTCTACGTCGCGTTTCCGCTGGCCGCCTATGGCCTGAGCTACTGGCTGCCGACGGTGGTGCGCAGCTTCGGCGTTACCAACACCGTCAACGGCTTCATCAACGTCATCCCGTGGGTCGTCACCGGGCTGGCGCTGTGGTGGGTGCCGCGGCATTCCGCGCGCACGGGCGAGCAGACCTGGCACGTCGTCGGCCCGGGGCTCGTCGCCGCGTCGGCGCTGGCGCTGAGCGTGGTGGTGCCGGGCTCGATCCCGAAGTTCGCCTGCCTGTGCGTGGCGGCGGCCGGCATCTTCTCGGCCCAGCCGGTGTTCTGGTCGCTGCCGCCGACCTTCCTCAAGGGCGCGTCGGCCGCGGCCGGAATCGCGGCGATCAACTCGGTGGGCAATCTCGGCGGCTTCATCGCCCAGAACGCCGTGCCGATCATCCGCGACCGAAGCGGCAGCGACCTCGTGCCGATGATCTTCCTCTCGGCCTGCCTCGTGGTCGGCTCGTGCCTCGTCTTCGTCGTGCTCGGCGCCCTGCGGCGCGATGCCGGCCGCCGCGCCGCCGATCAGAGCATGGCGAGCCCGGTCGCGCCGGCGGCGAGCCCCCACAGCAGCACGCAGGCGGTTCGATAGAGGCGCAGGGCCCGCTCGATGTCGTCGGCCGCCGCCGCCGCGCGGCCGTCGCCCATCCAGGCATCCTCGACCGCGACGCCGGCATAGACCCGCGGGCCGGCGAGCCGAAGGCCGAGCGCGCCGGCCATCGCGGCCTCGGGCCAGCCGGCATTCGGCGAGCGGTGGCGGCCGGCGTCGCGCCGGATCGCGCGCCAAGCGCCGCCCGGCGAGGCGCCGTGATGGATCGCGGCGGCGGCGACGATCAGCAGGGCGGTGAGCCGCGAGGCGGGCAGGTTCACGAGGTCGTCGAGCCGGGCCGAAGCCCAGCCGAAGGCCTCGTGGCGCGGGGTGCGGTGGCCGATCATGCTGTCGGCGGTGTTGATCGCCTTGTAGAGCGCGCCGCCCGGCAGGCCGCCGAGCCCGATCCAGAAGGCCGGCGCGACGATGCCGTCGGAGAAGTTCTCCGACAGGCTCTCGATCGCGGCGCGGCAGATCCCGGCTTCGTCCAGCGTCTCGGGATCGCGCCCGACGATCATCGACACCGCGCGCCGGCCGCCCGGCAGACCCTCGCCGCGCAGCCCCTCCGCGACCCGGGCGACGTGCTGGTACAGGCTGCGCTGGGCCGGCAGGCTGGCGCAGAGGAGGGCGATGAGCGCGATCGCCGGGAGCGGGGCGGCCAGCCCCGCCGCGAGGGTGAGACCGAGGGCGGTCGCGCCGACGCCGGCGAGGAGCACGGCGAGCGCGAGAATCCCGCCGAGCCGCCGCGCGGTGCGGCCGCCGCGGTTGAGGCCGCGGTCGAGGGCGGCGATCACCCGGCCGATCCAGGTGACAGGGTGGCCGAGCGCCCTGTAGAGCGCGTCCGGATAGCCGAAGGCCGCCTCGATCACGAGGGCGAGGGCGAGGATGGCGAGCGTATCGGGCGGATGAGCGAGCGCGGTGGACATGGCGTCTGGGGTCCGGGGAGGCCCGAGGCGGAGCCGATCGCCCATGGCGGCGACCTCGATGCGGCGCGGCGGATGTTTCCCGATGCGCCGGAGCCTTGGATCGACCTCTCGACCGGGATCAATCCGGTCCCCTATCCCTGCCCGGCGATCGACGCCAGCCTGTTCCACCGGCTGCCCTCCGCCGCGGACCATGCCGCGCTCCGCGAGGCGGCGTCCCGCGCCTACGGGGCGGCGCCCGACCGCATCGTGCCGGCGCCGGGCACGCAGATCCTGATCGAGACGATCCCCCGCCTGGTTTCGCCGCGCGCGGTCTGCGTCGTCGGGCCGACCTATGCCGAGCACGCGGCGGCGTGGCGTCGGGCCGGGCACGCCGTCTCGGCGGTGCCATGCCTCGAAGCGGTCGGCACCGCGCAGGTCGTGGTCGTGGTCAATCCCAACAACCCCGACGGGCGGACGTGGCCGGCGTCCCCGCTGCTCGCCCTCGCCGAAGTCCTCTCCGCCCGCAACGGCCTGCTCGTCGTGGACGAGGCCTTCGCCGATCTCGAAGCCGTCGAGAGCCTGTGCCCGCGGCTGCGGCCGGGGCTCGTGATCCTGCGCTCGTTCGGCAAGACCTACGGGCTCGCCGGCCTCAGGCTCGGTTTCGCCGTGGCGGAATTCGGGATCGCGCGCCGGATCGCGGGGGCGCTCGGGCCCTGGGCCGTCGCCGGGCCGGCGCTCGCGATCGGCCGCGCCGCCCTCGACGATGCCGCGT
>NZ_VRUU01000011.1 GCF_008039875.1 Methylobacterium sp. WL119
GCCCCCCGCAGGTCGCCGCCGGCCGCGGACGTCCCGCCCGCGGCCGTGCTGGTCGCCAACCAGCCGGAATGGTCGGTGGGCGACCTCGCGTCGGCGCTCAAGCGTACCCTGGAGGACGCGTTCGGGCACGTGCGGCTGCGCGGCGAGATCTCGGGATTTCGCGGGCAGCACGGCTCGGGGCATGCCTACTTCTCGCTCAAGGACGGCAACGCCCGCATCGACGCGGTGGTGTGGAAGGGCACCTTCAATCGCCTGCGGCAGAAGCCGCAGGAGGGACTCGAGGTCGTCGCCACCGGCAAGATCACGACGTTTCCCGGCAAGTCCTCGTACCAGATCGTCATCGAGAGCCTCGAGCCGGCCGGCATCGGCGCCTGGATGGCGCTGCTGGAGGAGCGCAAGCGCGCGCTGGCGGCCGAGGGTCTGTTCGCGGCCGAGCACAAGCGGGCGATCCCGTTCCTGCCGCAGGTCGTCGGCGTGGTGACCTCGCCGACCGGCGCGGTGATCCGCGACATCCTGCACCGGCTGGAAGACCGGTTCCCGCGCCCCGTGCTGGTCTGGCCGGTGCGCGTGCAGGGCGACGGCGCGGCCGACGAGATCGCCGCCGCCATCCGCGGCTTCAACGCGCTGCCGGCCGGCGGCGCGATCCCGCGGCCGGACGTGCTGATCGTCGCCCGCGGCGGCGGCTCGATCGAGGACCTGTGGGCGTTCAACGAGGAGGCGGTGGTGCGCGCCGCCTTCGAGAGCCGGATCCCGCTGATCTCGGCGGTCGGGCACGAGACCGACACCACGCTGATCGACTTCGTCTCCGACCGGCGCGCGCCGACGCCGACCGGCGCCGCCGAGATGGCGGTGCCGGTGCGGGGCGATCTGCTGCTCACCCTCGACGACCTGACCCGCCGCCGCCGCGGCGCGGTGGAGCGCAAGCTCGACCGCCTCGGCGCGGATTTCCGCTCGGCGCTGCGGGCGATGCCCGGCGCCGACGCGTTCCTGGCGGGCAAGCGCCAGCGGCTCGACCTCGCCGAGGCCCGGCTCGCGCCGGCGCTCGCGGGCAACGCCCGCGCCTTCCGCGAGCGGTTCTCGCGCCTGCTCGACCGGCTCGTGCGGCATCCGCCGGAACTGGTTCTGGCCCGGGCGCGGGCGCGGCTCGCGGCGATCGACCATCGGCCGCGCCAGGCGCTCGCCAACCACGCGACCCGCAAGGGCGACGCGCTCGCCGCGCTGAGCCACCGGCTGGTCGTCGCGCGGACGACGACGCTGCGCCGGGCCGAGACCGAGACCGCCCGGTCGCGCGAGCGGCTGGCCGCGTCGCACGCGCGGATGGTGCAGGCCGGGGCCGGGTTGATCGAGCGCCGCAGCGCCCGGCTCGAACGGGCCGGCGGCCTCCTCGGCAGCCTCGGCTACCGCGCCGTGCTCGCCCGCGGCTACGTGCTGGTCCGCGACGGCGCGGGCGCGGCGCTGCGCTCCGGCCTCGGATTGCCGGCGGGCACGCCCGTGACGCTGCAGTTCGCCGACGGGCTCGTGGCGGCCAGGACCGAGGGGGAAGCGGCCGCACCCGCGCCGGAGGGCGCCCCGCCGGCGCGGAAGCGCGCCCCGCGCCGGGCCAAGGCCGCGCCGGCCGCACCCGCACCGACCGCCGCGCAGGGCTCGCTGTTCGAGGCGTAGATCCCGACGACAAAAGACCCGGCGATCGCGCGGGCTCAGCCCGGCCGGCGGTAGTGGTAGCGCAGCAGCTCGGTGCGAAATCCGAGACCGTCGTAGAGCGCCCGGGCGGCTTCGTTCACGGCCACCACCTGGAGGCAAGCGCCGGTCGCGCCGTTGGCGCGGGCCCAGCGCATCAGGGCGCCGACGGTGCGGCGGGCGTGGCCCTGCCCGCGCAGCCGCTCCGGCGTCGCGACGGACTCGATCACCGCGAGCGATCCGCAGATCACCGCGTAGCCCATCGAGGCGGTCTCGCCAGCTCGCTCCAGGGCGGCGAAGGCGCGGGGGCCGCGGATGCGGCCGGTCATCGCGGCGTAGATCGCGGCGGCCTCCGCGCCCGCGTCGGCAAGCCGGGCGCGGAGCGCGAGCCAGCCGGCGTCGGGCGCCGGCATCAGCCGCACGGCCGGATCGAGCCCGGCCGGCACCCCGTCGAGGGCGGCGAACAGGGTGAGCGCATGGCCTTCCGCGCCGTAGCCCCGGTCCGCGAGCGGTTGGTCGAGCTCCGGCGCGAGGCTGACCACCCGCACGATCGCCGGCTGGCCGAGCGCCGCGTATTCGCGCTCGCAGGCCGCGATCGCCGTGGCGGCGGGCCCGCGCGGCCCGCGGGTGGGATTGAGCGAGTTCGTCCGCCGGGTCGGCCCGCCCGAGGCGCGCAGCAGCCATCCGTCGAGGTGATCTTGACGGGCCGCGGGCCATGCGTCGCGGCAGGCCGCTTCCGCCGTCCAAGCGAGGTCGTCGTGCTGTGACATGCCTTGTCCGCGGGCTGCCCGGGGGGCGGTTCCTATCACGGACGGAGGCGGACCCGACCGCCCAGGGTCTTAACGTGTGGTTGTATCGACGAAGTCGAAACCGTATGTGAATTGTTGCTCGACGTTTCCGATCCTCATGACACCTTTGGCAGGCCGATGGAATTCGACGGCATCGACGAGAGAGGACATGCGGCGGAAGAGCTGCATGCCGCCCTCCAGGCGTCGGGCGTCGTCGGCACCTGGGACTGGAACCCGGTCACGCGTCGCGTGCGCTACGACCGGGGGGCCGCCGAGCTCCTGGCGGGCGACGCCGCTTTGGCCGGGAGCGAACTCGAGTTCGACGAGGCGGTCGCCGGCATCCACCCCGACGACCTGCCGTGGATGACGACCGAGGTGCAGCGCGCGATGCGCGTCGGCGGCCTCGTGCTGGCGGAGTACCGCGCCGGGATGCTCTCCGGGCAGCCGCGCTGGGTCCTGAGCCGCGGGCGGGTCTTCCACGATCCGCATGGCCGGCCCGTGCGCAGCACCGGCATCCTGATCGACATCACCGAAGGGCGGAAGGCCGAGGCCGGCTACGTGGTGGCCGCGCCGGATCCGGAGCAGGAGGCGCCGCTGCTGCGCGCCGCCGACCTCTGCATCGCGCTGCATGCCGCGGTCGCCGAGAGCGGGTCCGAGGCCCTGCGCGGCATGACCGACCGGCTGCTGTTCCAGATCGGCCGCGAGATCGCGCAGGCCGAGCGCGAGGCCTCGCGGCACTGACGGCGTCGGCCCGGCAGGTCTGCGCTTGGCGGGTCCGCGCCGGGCGGGCTTGACGGCGGCGATGGGGTTTGCGACGCGCCCGGCGATGCCGCGCCCTGCGGCACGCGTCCTGCCTGAGGGCGCGCGTGCCGCGACCAGGAGAGACCCGTGACCACGACGATCGCCAGCGACCAGCTGCTCCACCTCGTCTTCGGCGGCGAGCTCGAGGACATCGAGGGCATCCGGTTCAAGGACCTCGCCGGCCTCGACATCGTCGGCATCTTTCCCGACTACGCCTCGGCCAAGGCGGCGTGGCGCGCCAAGGCCCAGGCCACCGTCGACAGCGCGCAGACCCGGTACTTCGTCGTCCACCTCCACCGGCTGCTGGAGCCGTAGGGCGCCGGCTGTGCAGAGCGCGGGCCGGCGCGGCGCCGGCCATTGTGACGGTTCGACCGCGCTGATAAGAGCCCGATCGACGCGGATGCCGACGGGCCTGTCGATCGGCCGGTCGTTCCAGGTCTTCAGGACGTGTCTCGGCCCGAGACCCCAAATGTTGAGCCCGCAGGCATGAAGTCTTCGATCAAGATCATCGCCGGCAATGCCAGCCGGCCCTTGGCGGAGGCGATCGCCGGATACCTGGAACTGCCGCTCGCCAAGTGCATGGTCCGGCGCTTCGCCGACATGGAGATCTTCGTCGAGATCCAGGAGAACGTGCGCGGCGAGGACGTGTTCATCGTCCAGTCGACCTCCTACCCGGCCAACGACCACCTGATGGAGCTGCTGATCATGATCGACGCCGCGCGCCGGTCCTCGGCGCGGCGCATCACGGCGGTGATCCCGTATTTCGGCTACGCCCGGCAGGACCGGCGCACCTCCGGCCGCACCCCGATCTCGGCCAAGCTCGTCTGCAACCTGATCACCGAGGCCGGCGCCGACCGCGTGCTGACGCTCGACCTCCATGCCGGCCAGATCCAGGGTTTCTTCGACATCCCGACCGACAACCTGTTCGCCGCGCCGGTGATGGTGCGCGACATCAAGGAGCGGCTGACGAGCACCGACCGCATGGTGGTCTCGCCCGACGTCGGCGGCGTGGTCCGCGCCCGCGCGGTGGCCAAGCGCATCGACGCGTCGCTGGCCATCGTCGACAAGCGCCGCGAGCGCGCCGGCGAGTCCGAGGTGATGAACATCATCGGCGACGTCGAGGGCCGCTCCTGCATCCTCGTCGACGACATCGTCGATTCCGGCGGCACCCTCGTCAACGCGGCCGAAGCCCTGCTCAACGCCGGCGCCAAGGAGGTCTCGGCCTACATCACCCACGGGGTGCTCTCGGGCGGCGCGGTCTCGCGCATCGCCGCCTCCCGGATGAAGGAGCTGGTGATCACCGACTCGATCCAGCCGACGCAGGCCGTCAAGCTCGCCCGCAACATCCGCGTCGCGACGATCGCCCCGCTGCTCGGCGAAGCCATCGGCCGGACCGCGACCGAGGCCAGCGTGTCGAGCCTGTTCGACTAAGCCTTTGCCGGGCGGCCCGAAGAAGGACGCCCTCCCCCCATCCATCCCCCTCATCCTGAGGCGCCGCAGCGAAGCGGAGGCCTCGAAGGAGCCCTCCAGCCTTCGCCGCGGGTTCTGGAGGGCTCCTTCGAGGCCCGCTGACGCGGGCACCTCAGGATGAGGGAGATGGATGGGACGAATGCTCGTCTCAGCCGTCCCGTCCCCGCACGAAGCCCCGCGAGATCAGCCGGCTGCGCTCGCGCGCCCGGCGGTCGGCTTCGAGCAGGTCGGAGAGCGCGTCGGCGATGACGCAGCGCAGGGCGAGGTCGGCGTCGCCCGCGCTGGTGAGGAGGTAGGCGCGGGCGATGTCCTCGACCGGGCAGCGGCCGGGCGGCAGGTCGGCCCGGCGGGCGGGAGCGGAGGCGACGGGCATGGGGTGCGACTCGTTTGAGAACATAACGAGAACACACCAGATCGGTTAAGGTTCGGTCAAGGGGTCGCGGAAGGGGGCGGAGACGGGGCCGGCTCGCCCGAGCCGGGATGCGGCCCCATCCGCCGGCGGTCGTGCTCGATCGCGAAGACGTGGGCGTAGAGGTTGGCGACCCAGCGCCGGCCTTCCACGGTGAGGTCGAGGGCGCGGATCGCGTCGCCGATCACCGGCTCGACCTTGCCCCAGAAGAAGCTCGGGTAGCGCTCGGCCAGATCCGCCGGGTCGACGTAGCCGAGCGGCTCGCACAGGCCCGCCTCCTTCAGCTCGTGGAACAGCGCGTTGAGCTTGCGCGGGTAGAGCGGATCGCCGAGCTGGCCGATGAGGTCGGCCGCGCGCATCAGCCCGGCCTCCGTCGCGGTCTCGGCGTGGTCGCCGTCGTCGGGCACGGGGAAGCGCGTCAGCTCGATGGCGCGGGCCACCCGGCCGGCATCGACGAACTCGTGGTCGGAAAAGCGCTCCCACACCGCGATCTTCGAGCGCTCGACGTGGTGCGCCGTGAGCCCGGCATCGGACGCCCCGCGCGGCAGCCCGACGGTGGTGCCGGCGCGGTCGATCACGAACCGGGTGCGCGTGTCGCCGGCGCAGACGCCGCGGACGTAGCCGATGTCGTGGTAGAGCGCGGCCAGGATCGCGTGCAGCCAGTCGCGCGGCGACACCCCCTGCGCCACGAAGCGCCCGCGCAGGATGTCCTGGGCGACCAGCGTCACCAGGGTGGTGTGGTAGGCGTCGTGGTAGAGCGCGTCGCTCTGCACGATCCGCTCGATCGTCAACCGCGCCGATTCCTCGATCACCTCGACATAGCCCGGCTCCCGGCTGCCGAAGGTGCGCCGGTAGACCAGGGCGAGATGCTCGCCGAGGGCGTTGGCAAGGAGCTTTGTGGCGTCGAGCATAAAAAATTTTACCACAATTGACTTGAGGATGCTTTTTGAAGGAATATATAACCTGAGGTAACGTATCGTGCGACCGCTGGGAGGGAATTTTGGCTACTTATAAATATGACGCTTATGTCCAGAAGAACAACTCGGACGCGTTCGATACCATCTATTCACCGGGAGATTCGGCCCCACCTGCAGGTATATACCGGTGCTAAGGCTGCAATCGTGAAATTGGAATTGCAAACGGGCACACTTTGCCGCCGCAAAGACATCATGAACATACGGCGCAGCAAGGCGATATCCGATGGAGATTGGCTGTATACGCAGATCATAATCCGAAATAATTATAGGCAAGAAATTTGTAGAATAAATGACAGCATAAAAATTTTAAATCTGGCACTAGAGAAGATAAAACTCCTTCTCTAGTGCTGACAAAAAATATATTTAAGTATGGATCACCTTCCCATAAGCATCCAGCACGCTCTCGTGCATCATCTCGGATAGCGTCGGGTGCGGGAAGACCGTGTGCATCAGGTCTTCCTCGGTGGTCTCAGCGACACTGAAAGTCGTTATCCCATAGGACCTTATCTCACAGGAAAGGCGGAGGGGAAAGTAGGGAAAGCGGCTTCGAATCGTCTTCGCAGAACTCGCTGGCACAATCTGGGCACAGTGAGCGAAATCCATGGCGACGATCAGGAAGCGGAACGATCGATGGCACGTCCAAGTCCGGCGCAAAGGCTCGGCGACGATTACGCGCTCATTCCTCGTCAAGGCAGATGCGCAGGCCTGGGCACGGCAGACTGAGACACAGGCGGACCGGAGAGGTCTCCCCGTGGGCCTCAAGATTCTCGACACCCTCACCGTTGGTGACATCATGGTCCGCTACCGAGACACCGTGAGCCCGACAAAGCGAGGAGCCGTCCGTGAGGCGATGGCGATGAAGGTCCTCCTCAAACATGCCATTGGGAAGGTGCCCCTGAGCGCGCTCACGGTAGCCAAGGTGGCCGCCCACCGAGACTACCGGATGCGGACGGTGAAACCTGCGACCATCAACCGTGAGCTGGCCCTGTATCGGCACGCCTTCGAGGTTGCGCGAAAAGTCTGGGACGTGCCTCTCTCCGAGAACGCCTTCGCCCTCGTAGTGAAGCCCAAGGTGCTCAATGGCCGGTCACGGCGTCTGGAGCCCGGAGAGTGGGAGGTCTTACGGGAGGGATGCCGAAGGTCCCGGAACCCGAATGTCCTTCCGATGGTCGAACTCGGCCTAGAGACCGCCATGCGGCGGGGGGAAGTCCTCCGGTTGCGGTGGCAGGACATCGAGTGGACCAAGCGCACCCTGCTCATCCCAACCACGAAGAACGGCCACGCACGGATTATTCCATTGACCGGGAGGGCCTTGGAACTCCTCCGTCAGCGGACAATCGTGGCAATCTCAGGGGAGCTTCGGGTTTTCCCAACGACTGAGGAGGCGGTGAAGACGGCGTGGCGGTGGGTGATGAAGCGAGCCCCCCTCCCCGACTTCCGCTACCACGACCTCCGGCACGAGGCCGTGAGCCGGTTTTTCGAAATGGGCTTGAGCATTCCTGAGGTCGCCCTCATAAGCGGCCACCGTGATACCCGAATGCTGATGCGGTACACCCACCTGCGACCGGAAGCCCTTGCGGAGAAGCTTGCCCGGCTTGGGCCGTTTTGACCCGCTATATACGCAATGCAGAAGTACCCTAATAAAAAGATAGATTCTACGCTTCTATATCAAGCAAAAATTGTCAGGTGAGCCTAAATCACTATGTGGACCTTGCCGGCTCCACGTCACCCAACGACGGCACATAGGCGCACCATTGACAGTAGCCTTTTGCTTCTGTCTGACGAGCGTTTCTCTGCGAGCATTGCGGACAAACTCTCAGCAGCAGCTTCAAACCCGTCAACACGCCCTGACCACGACCAAGAAACGTCACTTCGCCTACGGGTAGTTTCTTCGCAGCGACGGATGTTGGCATGTGATCTCCGAGCGGACACGATCCCTCTGCTACAACCAGTAGGCGAGTTTAGCCATGGCATTTCTGCGTACCAGGGCATGCGTAGCCCGCATCATATGTTAAATCTGCGCCCCAGCAGGGCAAGTTCATTTCATAAGGACAAGGGCGAACGCGCCTACGAGGGTCCAGCCCATCGCACTATTTAAGCCTACGGAGGTCGAAGCACTCACCAAAGAGAAATCGAGAATGGGTGACATTGCCACCAAAGGCCTCGCGTGCAGCTGGTGAGCTGTTTCGCATGCTGAGCCGGCATCATGCCATCCAAGGCGCTCGCTAAACGCGGTGAAGCGGCGGCCGTCGCTCGGGAGAATAGGCTTCTCTGGGAAGACTAACGGTCAAAGCCACGTGCGCTGGGAGACGAAAGCAAGCTGAGACTACGCTGCGGACGCTTCACCAGCTCAACGAAAGTGCGGCGGTAGCAAATGCGGTGTTGGTAGGGCGGGTCTTAGAGATAGCTATGCCGTGCCGCCCTCTCAGCGAAACGGAATGTTAACCACGTTTGGCCACGCATATCCTGGGAGCTGGTAAAAGGGCAACGACCATGCTGGACGTGGTATTTTGGTGCTGTGAGATTGTCGCGGTCGCTGGAAGCGCGGGCATTGTTGTCATCCATTTGCCCAGCCCGCGAGTCAGACACCCACGTATCGAGTGGGATCATTCGTCAGATGCAATAGCTGTAGACTAGGGTCGTGCGTCGGATAAGCCTCTTCTCATCGAGGGATGAGATGCGACGCAGTGTGGCACGAGCTTAAACCCGCCCCTCGGCCTTCGCCATGCTCGCTGGGATGAAGGCGAGGACGATGGCAACCAAGACCCCGAACCAGCACCCAGCGGCCTTCACCGCGAAGTCACCGAAGCGGCCGTGCCGGGTTAGCTCAAGGTTCTGGATCGCTTCCATCGCACCAGCGAGCGCGATCAGCCCTCCCACAATCTGCCAACGGCGGTTCGGGTATCCGAGGGCGAACAGGAAACTCACCACCGCGTAGGCGCCGAAGCGCTCAAGGGAGACCGGGGCATCGCTGACGGGTCGGAGGCCGATGGGCGCGAGCGTCGCGAAGACAACTCCCGCCAGGAGCAGCCAGCCGAGTATGCGGGAGGTCTTCATCATAGGACGGAGGTAACCTGAGCGCTTGTCGAGACTGAGGCGGAGGCAACGGCCGGGCCAGCCTCAGCCGGCGACTCGATGGCAGGCTTGGGGTTGCCATCGTGCTTGGTCGGCGTAGACGGCCGATCCGCCCCGGACAATGCCACAAGCATGGCCTCAGTGCGTCATACTCGGCTTATCACTGTTGCTCGCGTGCTCAGCATCCTCCGGGAGGAACAAGCCGCCAATCGTGAAGGATGAAACTTCCCGCACCTCGCCGTGAGACAGACGCAGCCTCTCGACCTCGACGCGAGACAGCAGGCCGACAATCCGATCCACCCGCCATCCATCAGGCATCATATCTGACACGGTGTGCAACGCATCGTCGTCAGTCTCGGCATAGGTCGCGTAGAGTTTGACCTCATGGCTTCGCTGGTCGTTGGCATCAGGGGCCAAGACGCTCACTCGGTAAGGGATCATAGCTACCTCCAGGTTGGCATCAGGCCGACAAACCCAATGGCACTTATGCTGATGGAATGACGCCTTGCTTTTGTCTGCAACGACCGCGACCCGTTACAGGTCTATCCATAACAGGCAGGCAAGAAGGAAAAAGCCTTCGATTATCAGCGCAACGAAGACTATCATAACAGCAGTGGTGCCCCAGTCGCCTGCCGTCCCTTGTGGCACTTGGTGGTCCATTGCCCTCATCCTCATGGAAGGGTTGCAGCACCAAATCCAAGCCGCAAAGCGTGTCAGGGCAACGCTTGCACCTTCGCCAACATGTCGGAACCGGGTGTGCCGGCGAAGGTGCAGCCGAAATAAACTCGCGGTCTCGGCATTGGAGACGCTGCCTCCGAACTTTGCGGGGCGCATTATAAATTGATGATGTTTGCGAAGATTTTCTGGGTAGGGCTCAACCTTCGCAATTTTGAAGCGCGAATGCTGATCGGCGTCGCCATGGCCGCTCGTGTTCAATTGGCTCCGGTTGCCGGCATACCTTGCTTGCTGTCTTCTCGCCCCGGCCAAACCGTCATGACCGTTGCGGTCGGCTCTTTGCAAAAGCAGCCTGTCCGGTGGCACGGCGGCGGGCCAGCTTCGACATGCTCGCCTCGATGGTCTCGCGGTCCAGCTCATTGGGATCGAAGGGGCCGCCGTACCAATCGAGCATCCGCTTGCGCTCGCGGTGCCGAGGCTTGGTGACAGCCTCCAGGAACTCCTCGAAGCCCATCGTCCCACCCACGTCCTCGGGTGGTGCCCGCCTCGCCCCGTCGAGGAAGCGCGGGTAGGCAACATCGGGGTCCGCCGGGCCGACCTCTTCGACCGTGACGGTATGCTGCCAGTTGTCCCCGAAATCGTATGTATAGGCGAAGTCGATGGTGCCCCGGTCCAGGAGTGCCCCGAGCTTGGTGGTCTTCGCGCTGCGAGTGTTTCCGTCAGGCCACTCCGGGTCGGGGATGGCGTAGCGGACAGCCCCTTCCTGAAACTGGAAGAGGTGGTAGTCCTGGAAGGGCATCGCCGCCTGGATCACCTCATGGAGAAGCTTGAGGCTGGCTGAGAGCGGCACCTCAACGATCCGCCAGACGGCCGGCTCGGTATCGTCCAGGGTGATGCGAAGGCGGGCGATGCGACTCGGCTCGGGCATGGCGCGAGGTTACCGACGAGGTCGCTGGGTGCAATCCAAGAAGAGGCCGTACCGAGCTGATACAGTTGCCAATGTCTTGAAAGCTCCGCTTGCTCAAGCGAACATATAGTTCCGTCGAAAGGAGATTGTAGCTGATCGATGAGGGGTTTAGCTGGACGAGGGCCATCGCGTCGAGTCGCGACGTTCTCCCCCTCGCTAAGTGGCTGGCAAGCGGCTGATGGCAGACCCGGCGGTGCGCGAGGCGGTCGTCCAGCAGGCCGTGAGCGGTCGTGTGGCTTTCAAAGACGCCCAGGCAGTCCACCAGCCAGCTTATTGCCAAATGCCGCCAGCTTACTCGCGCCACCCTATCCACCGCGCCATCGCAAAGACCGCCACGGTTACCACGGGGAACAGAGCGAGGAAGGCCGCCGCACCCTGGAGGTCCCGCTCAGCGGTGCCATCCTCGACGATCACCCGCCGGGCCAGCGCGAGGGTGGGCGTGAGGGCGGCCACAAGGAACACCGTAAAGGCCGCTGACTTCCGCATCCTAGTGGGTCTTCTCACGCCAGGACCAGATAGAACCAGCGAGTGATCAGCGGGCCCTATAATGGGCTAAGCCCGTCGTAGGTGAACGCCTCTGACCGCTCATACACCTCAGCCCAAAGCGGAGCCACCCGACCTATCCTCGCGTTGATAGCTCTCCTACCCTCCAGCCTGTGAGGTCGCCCTGTGGCACTTGGAACCGTCTCGGAGCTACGCCGGCCCGTCCCGCTCGGGTTGGCCATCGCTGTCGTCGCCTTGCTCGCTGTCGGGATCATCATGGCCGTCCAGCAAAGCAATGAGCGCCGGTCGCATGCTCGGCACATCACCATGCTCGTGACAGCCCAAGAAGACCTCCGGCGGCAACTCGCACAGCAACAGGCGACGACAGGAACGCTCACCGAGTTGCAGGCCAGAGTCGCCGCAAACGAGCAGGAAGGTAAGCTAGCCACTCAGAAGCTCGTGACAGCTCGGGAGGAGCTTGCCGCCTTAGATCTGCGCCGCAGCGAGTTGCAGCAGAGAGCGGAGGAAGCTGACAAGATGGTCAGCGCCCAGGCGCAGCAGCTTGTTGCTATTCAGGCGCGGGCTCAACAGTCGAGCGATGCTTTGGCGACGACTGAGCGAGATATAGCTCTCGTACAAGCTCAGAGATATCAGTTTGAAAATGATGTAGCGAAGTTGAACGCGGAGAAGCTGAGTAGCATCTCTGAGCTGGAGGCTGCCCGGAACAAGCTCGCAGAGACTCAAGGCCAGATTTCCTTAGCTGCGGAGGGTTTAAAGGCGAAGACGGAGGAGTTGGCAACGCTTGACAAACTGCTCAGCGTAACGCGCCAGCAGGTTACCGCTCAGAAGGAACCTACCGGGAGTGCAGTCGATCAGAACCGCGAGGGTGATCCTGAGACGAAATCGGCAGCCCCGGTAGCCAAGTAGATCTTAGCACCGGGCTGTGTCTCAGCTACCGTCGCCCGGAGTGAAAGCGGTAACGCCAGCCCTCCTCCTGCTTGCGCTCCTCCGCGCTTTCCTCCGGGACGGGTTCTAGACGCAGCAGGATCATCGCGAAGCCGTTCTGCTGGAGGTACACCTGCTCGAAGAGGGCCGGCGCGCGAAGGTCGCGCTTCACATCGATCCAGAGGTCGGAACTGCTCGCGGTGATGTCGCTCACGATGTTCGGCCGATAAGAGCTGCTGCGATAGAGCGAGTGTGCCGGGACCGGGCTTCCGACTGCGCAGATGACGGGCGGGAAGGAGAGGCTGCGATAGCACCGCTGCACCCGTCCATTACCCACCACGACGATGGCGATCCGCTCGGGGTGGTACTGGACATAGGCGCGAGCCGCCGTTTCCTTCCCGACTGCAAAGTCGCCCGAGAGTGCGAGAACGTGTTGCAGATGAGGCTCGCGAAACGCCGTCATAGCTGCCCGCAGTAGGTGTGGGGGCATCAGCACGAGATTGGCGAAACGGTTGGCCTCGACCTCTCTGCGCTGCCGCTGGTCACCCTCCTCGGCTGTTACACGCATTAGGTCAGATTTTTTGCACAGGAAGCGACCGGCCTGATCGGGAATATGGTGCGCCATTAGGAAGTGGCCGAGTTCATGCGCGATAGTGAAGCGGCGACGCAGTTCGCCCCCACGCTTGGCGAGGATGATGCCCTCGGACCGGGTCGCATCGGTAACGAGGCTGCCCTCGAACTCGTCAGTATCGAAATCCTCGATTCTGAGGATGCCGAGGCACGCGCACAAATCTAGAATCGGCACGGGCACCTGAAGGTTCGGCTCGGCTTGAAGGATGCGTTTCACAAGCGCTTCAGGTGAGCGCGCATCCGCCAGATCCTTCCTGCTGACCGGCATTCGCTGAGCCCCTTCCTACACCCAGATCGATTTATCAGGCCGGGACGCACCGGCGATCCTGAGACCGGACTGCCGGGAGTTCGTGCAGGCGGTAACCCGTACAAAGAGTCAATACGATCGAGCTTGTCTTTTGATTATGGACCGCCGATGCTGACAGGCACCCTCACCAAGCCGTCCGGCAAGAAAGCTGACCCGGAGCGCCACACGACGGACGCCGCTGTCGTCGCGTCCGGTGCTGGTGTTGCATTGAGGACGCGTAGCATGGCTGCAACTGCGGGTAGCCTCAAGGAAAGTATGAATGCTATCGCATCGTCGCGGGCGAAGGTGGACAAGCTACATAGCAAACTCGGAGCCGAAAAGCTGACGCCCGAGGAACAGCGCCGCCGGTTCATTGAAGCGGCGCCTAAGGCTGGTGCAAGTGAGGACGAGGCCGACTTTGATGCGGCGCTGAAGCTGATTGCGAAGACGCCGAAGCAGGGGCAGGCCTAGGCCCCCCGCTTCGGCTAAACCTGCTTACTTCGCCTTCGCGGCGATGCCCTTCAGGCCAGCATCGTAGACGCCTGCGATCGCGTCCTTGGCCTTGTCGTCGGGAGCGCCCTTCGCCTTGAAGCTGCCGGTCCACGTGACTATGGAACCGCTACCTTCCTTCTCGACCATGATCGTGGACCTGTAGTCCTCCACCGGCAGCGGTCCAGACAGGATCGTGTAGGTGTAGGCCATCTTCTTATCGTCGCGGTCCTGCTCTTGCTCGACGAGCAGTCCACCGCCTTTTAGGTGAAGGGTCCGTTGCTCTTTCCCGCCGTTCTTCGACAAGGCGCACGTCTCAATGACCGGGTGCCAATTGCCGATGCCACAGAAACCGCCGATGGTCTTCCACACCGCATCAGGTGAGGCCGCGATCATAGTGGTTTTCGTTACCTCCAATGCGAAGGCAGGCGTACCGGCGACAACAGCCAGTGCTACTGCTGGGATGGCGGATTTGAACATCTAGCGTTTCCTCAATGATGGTTCTTGAGCGCGTCTGAGCACGCCAAGGAACCAGCTAGCGCACAATTGAAGCGAAGCTATACCAATCGTGTATGTGTGAACGGGATAATCGCTAAGGCATGGGCCGGTGACGTCGCAGTCAGAGCCTCAGCTTGCTTAGCCCAAGTTGGGCGTGCGCCTCAGCGGGCGTCATCAGCCGAACGACCTCATCCGAATAGCCAAGCTCACGCAGCGCGGCGCGTTGCTGATTCGTGATCATCAACGACACGGCGGGAACTGATGTAGGTTGGGTCTCCGTACCACCCGGCTGGGCGTCATTCGCTTCGCCCAGACGGTCAAGATATGCTTGCTCTGCCGCTACCTGATCGAAGAGCGCTTGGAGATAATTGTCGGTCCCTGTCATCGGCGATGCTGCCTGCCTCCCTGCTGTGCCAACGGCATATTTGGCCGCCCACCCCTCTATGGCACCCCGTGTTCCCATTCATCGCGTGCCGAATTTTTCGCATGAAGCACGGACTTTTGGCGGCCTGAGCGGTAAGGCTGTCTATCGAGGAGGCTACTCACAGGCGATGCACATCCGGCCCTACAAGTGCGAAGTTGACCGAGTTTCGGTTCTTGCGGTCTTCGACCGTACGTTCCCCGACTCTCATTCGTTCCTAGAACGCTATGAGCAGACCATGGGGCGTCAGCATCTGGAACTTCTTCTGGGATGCTCTGAAACCCTGATTGCTGAAATCTACGGTTCTGTGATCGGCTTCATCACCTTGGATGGTAATGGTTATATCTCCGCGTTGTACGTAGATCGCCCAAAGTTCGGTCGGGGAGTTGGGTCAACTCTCCTGCATGCCGCACAAAATCGCCATAAGCGATTGAGACTGCACGTATTTGCAGAAAATGATGCAGCCGTTCAATTTTACCGGTCGCAAGATTTTGCGGTGATTGATGAAGATCAGCAAATTGATAGTTTGGGTTATCGACATAGACGGTTCGAAATGTTTCGGTAAACGGTAAGCTTACGAGTCTCCCACTCCCCGATACGAGACAACAGCAATCGCGATACGACTCGTATTCGTTGCTGTTGATAGGCTCTTGACCCGATCCCTTCCACTCTTCTTAGCAGAGTACAAGGCGAGGTCGGCGGTCTTAAGAAGTTGGAAGGCTTCGGGCTGCTGTCTTTGCGAGTGGCCCAAAATAGCTGTTGTACCAACGCTGACACTTATTCTCGTGCCATTTCGGAATCCGGGGTGCTGCAATCCTAGGGTCGCCACAGCCGCGCGGATCGCCTCGCCAGCGGAGTGGGCCACTTCAATGGTTGCCAGCGGTAGAAAAGCGGCGAACTCCTCACCGCCGTGTCGAGCCACGAGGCCTCCGTATGGCGCGAGGGCTTCCCTCAACGCCTCCGCCACCAAAACTAGACAGCGGTCTCCCTCTGCGTGCCCAGCGGTATCGTTGAGGAGCTTGAAGTGATCGATATCAACGAGGATCACGCCTAGCCATTCCTGGCGTTCCTTCGCTTCTGCCCATGCGTTCTCTAGCTGTTCCGTGAAGTGTCGGCGATTAGCGAGGGCGGTGAGTCCATCAGTCTGAGCGAGCGTGGTGAGACGCATGTTCGCTTGAGCGAGAGCGCCCGCTTGCATCTTCTCCCTCTGGACCACGAGGAACCTCTGCTTGGCCTCCCACTCTCGGGAGTAGCTCACTTTGAGAGGTGCGAGGATTAAGCAGGAAACTAGCAGCGGAAGGCCGCTGCCGCTCGCTTCCGTGAGGCCAAATCCCACCACAAGGCCGACGTAAAGGACTAAGGATGTCCCGCAGAACCAGAGACTGTGCCGGAAGGGTAGTGGCGCAATTAGACCGCAAACCAATGGGACGATGGCAGCAATGATCACGTAGCCATCACTGCGCAGAGCTGGGACCAAACGGGCACTGTTGAGGACGATGGCTATATCCACCAGTACGACCCCAAGCGCTGCTAGGGATTGCCGCAGGACCGTAGGGTGCCCTCGCAGGAAGACGATGGCGGCACATGCAAGGGGGCAGAATACGCCCAACGTCAGCAGAAATGGGACGAGCGCTGCCTCTGGGCCGAACGCGTCGTAATCCATTGGCAGAGACAAAATGTTGAAAAGGATGAAGACGCCCAACCACGACCGCACATAGCTGCCGCCTTGCCGGCTTGTTTCCATTCGGTACTTCGCTTCAAGCTCGATAGGCAGGCTCAAGCAATACCAAGGACGGCACAAGGCTTTCTCTATCTGGGCATGCATGGCTGCATCGAGGCTACCTTGGCGGAGTTCAAGGAAGCCTTAGCCTTCATCTATTTCAGAATGATCAACGCATTTAAGGCATCAGCTATGCGCTCTGCCTTAACAGCCCCGCAAGGTCGTCGCACGGAACGCCATATTTCGCAAAGGGGGCCGGGAAGCCGCCTTTATGCCGCTTCAGCGCCGTCAGGGACTCTGGGCCAGCCCGAGCCCAGGCCGAGTCAGCGCCGTCTAGTGGTCGAAGTCTGACGGATGGTACCCAAGTCTATGAGGTGGCCTAGGGTGAAAACAGGCTTAACAAACCCAGCCGCTTAGCTCTTGGCCTGCGCTGCATCGAAGCTGGCCACGGCACGATCCGGTGCAACCTCTCTCCAGCGACGTACGAGGAAGGGCCAAAGGGACACAGTCTCCAAGGCTGCTAATCGACCAAGAACGGCAGGATACCCCTCGTAGTGGGTGGTGATGTGGAAGACTCGGGGATCGGCCGCAAACAAAATCTCGCGTTCATCCGGCGGCACGCTGTGAAGAACGAGGCTGTCATCCTCGGCACGTAGGCGTGTCATGAGTTTTCCCCTCACCTTAAGGGCGGGCGTCCCGTAGGATGTCGCAGCCTCTATGTGGAGCAGCTTCAACCCAATTGCGAGCACGTCATCCCAGGTCATACCTGATCAATCGCTGATTGAGGCTGAGGGTAAACAATCCTGCTGGACCGAAAGGCCTTCACACCATAGGTGCCAAACGTTGGATTTTGACCACTAGGAGGGCGTAGATCTTTTCCATGGCGTGCTGTAGGGGCGAGCGCCCAACTCGGCAAAGCTACTGCGGCAGGTAATTTACCGCCATGCGCTAAATCAGAGCTTGGTTTAAGCGGCCTCCAACTCGTGCCAGCTCGCCATGAAGGAAAACCCTCGGCGGAAGAAGTAGGTATCTCTCTTGTGCGTGGCAGCCTCGGCTTGATCAAAGTCAAAGCCGAGCGGTTTATCAAAGGGAGCCTCAAATGTTCTCGCGAAAAGCCAGTTCGAGCCATCCAGAAATGCTGGGATTGGCTGGTCTTGGCGCACCGCACAGAACGCAGTGTCGTCACTCACTTTAGAAAATATGTAATATATTTTGTGAGTGCACATCGGAAGGCCCTCATGCAATCGGAATCAATATCCGATCGTCAACTATTGGGATGAAATCAGATCCTCCCTCAATGGTCAAGCTTCTGCCGCAATCTTTGGAGGGTTGGTTCTGCTTAGGCGTGATCGAGCGGGGCCTCCGGCATCAACTGTTTTCGATCACAGTGAAAAAGGGCCAACGCAACGCCTTCGCAGCACGCTTTAATCTCAAGACTGCGGGTGGAGGGCGGAGCACGTCAATCCCTTGCCATTTCCGAAGCATCAGGTTGGTTCTTCCGGCTGCGCCCAACTCGCCTCTGGCCGGTACCAACCGTCATCGTCTTTCGTATCCGGATTGCAGATCGGGAAGGCGCCCTCGTTTATCGAAGGATTGGACCCGGTGGCGAATGGACTGCGGGGAGCGGCAAATCTTGCAATTATGATCGAACGGTGAGCAGCCCCCGTAGAAACCATATTGCTATATGCAACCGAAGGTTGTATAGATATTCAAGGTGATGCATGGCCTGCGTCGAGGGATTGGACTTGAACGTGAGCCGGTTGGCAGGATGGCCATGGCGATCGATGATGATACGCTTGAACGGCATGCCGAGGCTTCAGCCTTGCGGGTGCTCATGCAAACGGTAGCGGTTCTGGTGTTCGAGCAGAGCGGCATGTCGCCGGTACGGGTGCGTGCGCTTGGACAAAGTCTAAGTGCCGAGATGTCGAGTATCGAGATCCCTGGGGCCAGCTACGCCGATTTGGAGATGATCCGCGAAGCTAACGCAGGAGCAGTCATCGCCGCGTTCAGCAGCGTCGCTGAAGCCATGCGGGATGATCAGGATATTGCTGTAAGCGCTTAATCCTGCGCAAATAGTGCGGTCGGCTGCTACCATCACCAGTGGGGAAAAGCTGACGATTGGTACCCGCTTTGAACATCCGTACCGGTCGGTATGCGGACGTGCCGCTTGGGTGATCGGATCGCATAGGAGGATGCCCCCCGGAGAACGGGGTCTTCCGCAATCTTGCCTCTGAACATTCCACCTCAGGCACTGTTGGCGGTCACATGGGACCCATCATCGTCATCGCGGCATCAGCCGGCGGCCTCGCACCGCTTCGACAGATCATCGGAGGGCTACCGGCAGGTTGCTCAGCGTCGGTATTCATTGTCTGGCACATCGGCCGTCATCCCAGCATCGTGCCTGAGATGCTGAGCATGACGAGCCGCCTACGCGTTTCCCATGGCGAGGATGGCGAGCCCTTCGAGGGCGGTCGCGTCTACGTCGCTCCTCCCGACAAGCACATGCACCTGGATCACGGCGTGATCCGCCTCGATCAAGGGGCGAAGGTTCACTTCACCCGTCCTGCGGCGGACCCGCTGTTCATGTCGGCCGCCGAGGCCTACGGCGAACGCGTCGTTGGTATCGTGCTCAGCGGCTATGGTGCGGACGGTGCAGATGGTTTGGCGACCGTCAAGGCACGCGGCGGCTTGGCCCTCGTCCAGAAGCCTGAGGAGGCCGAGCAGCCTGCAATGCCTTGGGCGGCAATCATGGCCGATCATCCTGACGCCAGCCTGCCGGTTGCAGAGATCGTGGCTCGCGTGGCGGCATTGGTCAAAGGCTGAAGCAGCGCGGAGGGGACGGTACCAAGTGTTAGGTTCCGACCACTAGTTGGCTGGTCAGGTTCATGCTGGTCATCTTGTTCCGCCCCGTGGGAGGACGAGGGAATGTAGCCCGCTCTACCCTGCTCGTAACCAAGCTGTCGGAATTGTCCGGGCTGGCAGGGGAGGAGCATCGTGCGGGACGCCTTCGTCGGGTTCTACTGGACGCTGCCGATTAACTCGCTGGCTTTCCAACCCTGCCGAGGGACGTAGACGCATTAGCGACGGCGAGCAGGACGATCCGCTACCAGCGTGAGCGGGTGCGCCAACACGTCCGAGAACTGGCGGGCGAACTCGTCGGCGAGGTCGCTTACATGGACTCGCAACCGGATCGCGCGATGCGCGCCGTCCGCGATGCGATGCGGAGTGCGGCGAACCTCAACGATGCCACCCTTCTATATGTGGAATTCTCGCAAGTTCATTTCTGGCGGCGCATCCCGGAACTGCCAGAGTATATCACACTCTTGGGGTCGTAGATAGGTCCAGCAGAATACCTTTATAGAATAAAAACAATTTCTTTAGTAATTAAAATTTTATTTTGGCATGCGAGCGAGTAATTCGTGTTTTAATCGCGGATCGACAGTTAAATCCGATTGATTTATAATCATACTTGCGAGTTGCCTAGAGTTTCCTCGAAAATTATATTTTGACTGCATGACGAGAAGCAAGAACTGCATTAGATAGTCTTTTCCCGAAATTAGGCGGCTATCTACCGCTCCTTTTTGTAATAGCTCATTGATCACCGCGCTTCGTGCGCGCTTTATATCAGCTAGCGATCCTAAAGTTCTGAGATGCAAGTATATTTCACGAATTCGATTTATCAACAATCTGTTGTCCACTACAAGCTTCTGACGGTCAATCAATCGAATCAATGAATATCCCACGGTTTCACACGTCGCATTCATCCGCATGCAGATAGCGTACAATATAAAAAGTGGTTTGATGTCACTCTCAAACGTAGCAAACATCGTTGCGGGCAAGCTTTGAACAATTTCCGCATGACTTTTTTCCGGAGCCAGAATTTTTGCCGTGTCAAGGACCGCCGCGTAATGCCACGCAAAATTCTCTATCGAATAACAATTAAGGTAATATAAATCCTTAATTTCTGCTAATCCGGCTGAAAACCAATCGAAATCACCATCAACCAAGAAAAATCTCTTCCTTGCACCGTCATTCTGGAGGCGCAGCGCTTCTCTAACAACGTTTGCTTTGCTGCCAAGTGGCGTGACTGCTGCTAGCCGAATAGCTCCGCCAAAAACTTTTCGGACGATCATTTCGTATAGGCCGACAAGGGTCCGGTCTTCGACGTAAATGTCTATATCATTGGAGGTACTATATAAGGCGGCGTAAGCTGCCATTGCTCCATCGGAAAACCTGAAATTGCTCATTACGATAGTGGGATCAGACGATCGGTACGATTGAATACAATCTCTGGGGAATGTGTTGCAAGAATCATCTGAGTATCAGGGCTTGCCTTACGGATAGAGGGTACAAACTGCCTTTGCCACTTAAGGTGTAAAGAAAGCTCTGGTTCGTCAATGAGTAGAATATTAGCTCCACGCATTTGGCGATTAAATACAAGGTGAGTTATTAAAACGAATAACTGTCGCTCCCCTGAACTCAGCGCCGTGATTTCCGATAGGTCTCCAGAAGGAAGGCTTACTTGAACTGAGTTGTTCGTGAACACTAGACTTTTTCGGGAGTCTTCGAGGAACCCATTTATGATCGATTTATAGCCTTCAATCGGCTCGGAAGCCATTCTTTCATCGTTGTTTGATTTCTCAATTCGACTTAGAGCACTTTCCATCATAAGCAGGAAAGGCTGCATCTCGAAAAAACGCTTCATAATATTCATGAGAGCATCTGAAGGTATATGTTTAGAGTCTTTTGATCTGTTTTTTTCAAACCTTCTCATCGCCTTTGATGCGCTAGTATGCAATTCTTCAATTTTATTGAAAAAAGGGACAACTGCCGAGACAATATCTTCGTCAGAAATATTAATTTTTACAAGTGCATCGGTAATAGATTCAAACATTTGCTTGTATTTGTCTAATGAAGAGTCGTTCCAATCTTGTCCAGCTTGAATTGGAGAGCCTTCGGGAATGTGAAACAAAGATAATACAAATTGGTTGCGAAGTTTCTCAAAGATCTTGTTCTTCTTCGCGCTTAGCTCAGAAAGCTCGGCAACGAGGATGCGTTCGGCTTCCCAAACCGCATCATCGAGCTGCGTGCGAAAATAAGGGTGAACGGTCCTCATGCGAGATGGCGGCACGTGGCTTCCGGATCTCGGCGATTTATGGGGGTTGTCGAATGGAGTAAGCGTGGTACGGTCAAGGCCTAAGAATATTGGTGCCGGAAGTTTCGATATAGCCAATAAAGCATCATTACTTTCAATGTATTTTTGAAGTCTATGGGCTGCTTCGTCAACGTCCATGCCAAGGTAACGATACGATTCATCGGCAGCGTATCGGGAGATCGCAACGATATCTCGGTCTGAAATGTGGCTACTGCAACTAACTCCGCCCGATATGCTAATATTGATTTCTCCCTCTTGGTACTTTGCGCACGAGATCGACCACGACTGTCCTTCGTGCTCGAATTCCACACGTAATATATCGAAAGCTGCGCTTGCAAGCCAAACGGGATCAGGTGTCAGCAGAGCAGCAATAGCCCGCAACGTACTTGTTTTACCCGAACCATTAATGCCATGCAAAAATGAAACGTCGTCATATAAATTGATGTCAAAATTTAGATAATGATTTAATCCTGCGCAAAAAAACGATCTAAGCTTCATGATAATTAAATACCATCTGTAAGGTCAACGTCGCGAACGATTGAGCCGCTCTGACGATGATTTAGTTAGAAACTTATCATTTTGCCCAAGTGACGCAAGGCAAAACACTCATATTGCATAAGTTTCATTTCACCGTTCCGGCGAACGCTTAAAGCCAAAAAATTTCACGCATCCGTCTTAAGTTACTCTAGGAACAGGTTTAGTTGCGATACGTTCAATGCTCGGAAGTATAGAAATCTGGGAATCAATGATCCGGTGCCTTTCGGGCACGCCACTTCCGTTTCATAGGCAGAAACGGTGAAATCGAGTGTAGCGGCATAGGTTGAGCCTGCGCTAACCGCCTCGCCCTCTAGCTGTTCCGCATGGTGCAGCGACGAGTTCCAATGCGAAGCACTCAAGAAAACGGCGAGGCGGAATCGAGCGCAGGACCCTTGGTGCCCTTCTAGGCTTCAAGACGAATGCAGCATGCCTCTGAGATGGGCCGGCGATAGAATGAGCCCTTCGCTCGTGGTCACCCAAGGCGTCCCGGTGCCTTCGTTGAGCGCCTTAAGGGCCTCGTCCAGCGCCTCTTGGAGGCTGGGCAGCTCCCTTGGCTCTGTCGCCTTCGTGCTCATGTCGGTGGGCCATACGGTCAGCGATGCTGGACCAGGGACGGGCTGACGTTGATGCATCATACTTCTAAGAGGGCCAATTGCTGCCGCGAGATTGCTGCGATTAAGGCAATATATGGCATGACCACGGCGGAAAAGCCCCTGCGTCGATAGAGCGGGCTAAAACCGCAAACGGTTCACCGCCTCCGTCGTCTGCCAACTGCGAACACCGCAAGCACGCTCACCACGGCTGCGCCTACCAGCAGGGTAGAAGTTCGTGGCGCTGCGACATTCGATCCGCTGAATTCGGGGAGCCGGCGTTCCAGTCCTGTCGGCCCAAGCAGCCACGAGAGCGAGCGCCGGAGCTGCCACGCAGCGTCGCGGTTGAACCATTGCCCATGTGTGAAGATGACCCGATCCGGGTTGTAGGCGACGAGCCGCCAAGCTGCTTGCGTGACCGCTCGATGGTTCATGCGGAGGAGGAGCCGGAGGTAGAGCGGCGCCTTTCCGTCCGGTGCGACGATCCCGAGGATGCGGGCCAGGGTACGTGACCCGATCGGCAGGAGGGCGCCCTCCAGGTTGATGACGAGGTCCGTGAGGAGGAGCGTCCGGCTCGGCCGATGGAAGAGACAGACCTCCTTGAACACAGGCCCCGTGACTAGCACTTGGTCAATTTCATCCGCCCAGACGCGAGGCGGCCGGTCCGTCAGCTCCGCGTCGATCCGAACACCTGAGCGCCGAACCTGTCCCCGATCCGCAAGCCCCGGCACTGCCCAGGTGACTGCGTTCGGGCAAGCCGCCTGCCACTCGCGGAGAAACATCCAGTGGCCGACGCTCGGGGCCACAAGGTGCTGGACGCGGCCCAGCGCCTCCAAAGCACGCCGGAGGCTCGGGCGGTACGGAACCGGCGAATGGAGAAGCAGCTCACCGCCTGTAAGCCGCAGCACCGTCATGCGGATGGGTAGCGGTATGCCTCCCGCATGAACCGGAGCGGCGTCTACGATCCAGACGCCATCGGCAACCTGCTTCGGCGTATTCAATGGCGGATAGCTGATGTGGTCGGTCACGACATCGATCTCCTGCCTGCTCGCGTTCCCCATGAAGGAACGTTAGGCCAGGGCGTTCGGGTCCCGCACGCCCATGCTATGGCGCTCCCGCTTGGAAGGACGAGCGAAACTTTTCGTTCCGGAATGCACAGGCTCTAACCTGTCACTCGCACAGATTTCTCCCAGAATGGAATTCCTCTCCCGGAATCGAATTCGTGTCCGCTGCATGTCTAGGGACGCCTGCGGCGTTGGGCGAGAAGTGTCAGGTTTCGACGAGAAAACCATGCCACCTTGCAGTATTGAACGAAGCCGAAGGCGCGAAATCGGGATCGGAAGCGGAGCGAGCGAGCCCATCGCGCCGAGGCGTGACATCCGAGTGAGGCCCTGGCCGAGGTCGGATGGGGCCATGATCAATTCAACAACATATCTTTTCTCAATTTCAAACATCGAAGACGGACGAAGCGCGAAGCCGGGTTCGTAAGCGGAGCGAACGGACACGCAGCGCGAAGTCGGGACGTCCGGGCGAGGCACTGAAGTGCCGAGGTCGGATGGGCCTATGAAATCTGTTCCAAAGTTCAGCTTTTGGATCGGAAATTCGCTCCGATAGAAGCCATACTGGTGACAGGGCATTCTGTCGTTCGCGGCTTCGCCTTCGAACTCCAGATGCCTCTGTGCGTGAAGTCACTTGGGACCAACTCGCTTTGCTCGTTGACCCCAAGCAAACATCCCGCCGTTATTCGATAATAACGACATCTATTTAGTGCTCTAAGCCAATGATTATGACATCTTAAATACATCCAGTATTGCTTCATATAGACATGCACTGGACGGAGTTATTTGATAAATGAAGAACGAAAAGAAGAAGCCTTGCCTTACAGTGCTGAGTGGCCGAGCAGGCTGTGGCAAGACCCAGCACATGCTGCACGAAATTGCTACGCAGCCCGGCCGTTACGTTCTGGTTGTGCCGCGTAAAGACTTGCTGGAAGAACATGTCGCCAGCTTGAAGACGATTTCCAGCAGTAATTCGACGTCGCTGAGCGTCAAGCCCATCCATTCCGATCAATCGACACGAGGAAACATCGCGCGGCGGATCGGTGACGCCCTCCAGGATGCTGCCCAAGATGACCACGTTGCCGTCGTCATTACGCATCAAGCTTTGTTCGAGTTCGATTCAGAACTCCTCTTCGATTGGAACGTTCGAATTGACGAACTTCCAGATGGAGGTATCGTTTCCGGCAGCATCAATCTCGGCGCGACATGGCAGGCTCTCGATGCCCGTTATGTTCTTGAACCCAGCGAACGCAAAGGATGGTCTGTGGCCCGTCCCCGTGAGGGCATCGCGCCATTAACCCGCTCAGAGATCATGAATGACGTTCACCGAGATGTAGCAAGACTACATCGCGCTCTGACTGCGACTGCCAAGAAGGCGCTTATCAACATTCAGGAATGGAAGGACGCCAGCTTGAAGAATCGGGCAGTGGATTGGATGTCGATCTGGTCGCCATCAGATCTTGTTGGATGTAGCAGCTTGAGCATGACCGCAGCCAGTTACAAAGGCAGCCTCGTTGATCACGCAGTGCGCAAGGCCGGCAACATGGACGTAGAGATCCGGGAGATCGATGCCGGTAACAAACGCACCGGGGACCCACAGATCCGAATCCACTATTACACCGACCACCTCGGATCGACCAAATGGTGGGCAGAAAAAGAGGGTGTTCGTTGCCTTGTGCGGATCTCCAGGCATCTAGAAGCCACGAAATTTCCTGGGTTCTGGACCTCCAATGACGCAATCAAGCTGTGCTTTGACGAACGATTTCCGGGCGAATGGTGTTCCCCAAAGCAGGCTGGCAGTAACGGACTTCGCCACCATACAGGGTGCGCAATAATATATTCGGCAAAAGCACAGAGTGCGGACGAACCGATTTTAGAACTTCTTGGTCTGAGCCGGGAAGATATTCAGGCTTCGCGAGAGGACGAAGATGTCTATCAATTTGTGATGCGTGGGGCCATACGTAATCATGATTTTGACGGTCGGTATGACATCTACGTCTATGACCGTTCGCAGGCAAATCACCTACAAGAACGACTGTCTGAGCAGGGCTTTGCGGATGTCGAACTCATTCCCGTTGTCGATGCCGGGATCATGGATGTCACCCGCCCTAAGCCTGCGACCAGCAAACGAACCGCCGTAACGGATGCCACCTCGGACGCCGAACATAGAAAGCAGGCGCGGCTTATTGAGCGGAAGCGCGGTAGGGAGCGGCGCGAAAGCCAGCGCGCCGAGAAGATAGCCGCAGGTAACTATCGCCGCCCAGGACGGCCAAAGAAAGCGTCGGCTTCGGTGTAGGAGACTTCGCAACGTTGGGAGGCGGCTTTTTGCCTGCCATTCACACCGTTACGGCGCACGGGTTGTCGTAGCCTCCAGCGCGGCCAGCACGTCGATGCCTCGTTTGGTACCCGCCGCGAGGGGCTCCTTCCAACCCGACCTAGCCATTCAGGTTCGCTGGTGCGATGCACGGAAGCGGACGTTAAGCGGGACGGCTCTGCACGGCCGAAACTGGCCGGAAACTATCTGACTGCTCACGGAAGAGCAGCGGGCCTGGAGCCAGCGACACAGTACGCTGCTACAAAGGCCATGTGGAGAACGGCTCGCCGAAGAGCGAGCCGTTCCGTGTTCGCAAATCTCATTAGCTAATGCAGCCTCAAAGCGACTGGCTTGTCAGCTACCTGAGGCTTCGTACGCCCGGAGAGCCCTCGTAGCATAGCGAACTCTAGTTCGGAGATTGGGCGTGAGCGGCTTCTCGAATTGCATTAGGAAGATACTGGTGGCGTCTTCGAGGGTTCTGGACTTTTGTATGTTCGACAGCACTCTCTTGTAGGACGTATTGAGCTCGTGGCTGAGAAAGGCCAAGTTGCCGTCGTAGGAATCGACACTCAGACCCTTCTCATGACAGAACGAAAAAAACTGCTTCCGTCGTGGTCCGGTCCACTGACACCACCCATAACCGCCGGGCGGCCGTATCGGATGCCGCTCCTGTAAGACGGAGAACCCTCCGCACTCGGCTCCCACATTACCGACGATCCCCGCAGCCTGATCCCGGTTAAGGCCGAAATCCGCTATCAGGTCCGACATGAGATGGGACGCCAGCCGATCAAATGGTCCCACGGCATCGCCGGATGCGAACATGAGCTCACTGAAGTACGCTGGATCTGCTCGTGGGTCGCGAGCGCTTTCAAGCTCCTCGACGAGTGGTACGTCCACCTCCGAGTCTTCCGTCTCAGCTTCGCTCTCCTCTCTGAAACTCACGGCGCCCGCTTCATTTTCAATGCGGGGGGAGCCGTCGTCCATGAATGGCTCTGGAAGATCGTTGGTATCCTCATCTTCGACAAGATTTTCATCGAGTTCACCAGCATCCAATTCGGCGAGCCGCATCTCGCCGGCTTGAGCCCTGAGGAAGTATTCTGTCGCAGTCCGGCCCTTTCCACTCGCGTAGCGAGGGTGAGTTTTGCCTTGAGCTTGATTATCAACAATATTCATCAAATCATCGTTCTTATTGTCGATAACAAGATAGATGTGGTCCGCGCCTGCGACGTCGTTCTTTACACTTCGACAGACACCGACGTCACCAGCTACTTGCTTCCCAACCTTAACTCGGCTCCACTTTCGATTTATGCGGAGCCGATCAGCGAGGTTTTGTGCGCCTCTTGTGACCGGAACATCAATGCCTGCCGCTCGAAGAAATTGGCTCAGTGTCGCCGCACATGACTTCGTCGGATACTTGTATCCACTGCCTTTCATTGATTTTGCAGCGGCTGTCTGAACTTTCTTAATCTGGTCAGGATCGGAGCCAATCTTGATCAAAGCCGAAACATGTTCTGCATCGTTGTTGCGAGAATTTGCCAAAGTCGAACCCTCCCGAGTCTATCGCAGTTGAAGCTATCAAAGGTTGGCTACAATTCACAAGCGTGATGGCACACGATTGGTGGCCGGCTTTGTTTCCGAGGCCCATCTTCGCAGCGGATGTCACAGCTCAGCATTTCGCGATCGTGCCAAGAGCGCGCTACGGTCGCCAGCCGTGGAGCGCCGCAATGGCCTTACGCTGACGATTTCCTGGGGGGCCTACGGACCGTTGCTATAAACAGTCACGTCCAATCTGAAGACCGACTGCTAGGCGAACGAATTGCTGCGATTCACGCCGCGCGCGCTTTCGCGATCCTTGCTGGCGCATCTGCTTCAGAGATCCGGGGGGGCTGGACGGCCGGAATAGGCGCGAAGCCGTCGCGCGTCGCCGTCTGAGCGATAGTCCGGTTACTCGACTTTTTTCTAGAATGCAGACCGGCAGCAAACCACCCCGTTGCGGACTTCGCAGGTGGGTACCAAGCTCAGATATGGACCACGAGCTTGTCGATGCAACGTTTGCATTCCCGATAGGCGTGAACCTTATCGGCGTTCGAGGCGCAGCCCTTAACGCTCCGTCTATCAGCGCACTGAGAAGGGCGACTGGTAGGGGCGGCCGAACGGCACGCCATTGTTGACCGTCTGCACCGGCGCCAAGAAGCCCTTGCCGTCGCGGCGGTTGTTTCTGGTGTCCACCATCGAGAGGGGGCGCTCGACCCACTCCATCACCGAGACATCGCCGGGCGCGCCGACTTGAAGGGTTCCGAGCTTCAGGACGCGGTCGATGATTCCAGCCGGCTTGTGGGTCGCCATCGCGATCACCTGCTCCAGGCTGAAGCCCAGCGGCAGGAACTTGCTCATCACCACCGGAAGGAAGGGCATTCCGGGGGTGTTGCCGGAGAAGACGTGCAGGTCCGACGAGATCGTGTCAGGCGGCGCACCCTGCGCGATCGCAGCTTCCGCGACGGTGAAGTCGAACGAGCCGCCGCCATGGCCGATGTCGAACACGACGCCCCGGCGCTTGGCCTCCAGGGCTGCCGGCAGGAGCTTGCCGTCCTGGACGATGTTCGTCAACTGACCGGCGGTGTTGGGCGCTCCCGAGTAGCAATGTGTGAGGATATCGCCCGGCCGCAGCAGATCGAGGATCTGACTCATCAGCGCCGGCGTCTCGACGCCGCCGATGTGTACCATCACCTTCGCCGGCCGCCCCGACATCTCGCAGGCCTGGATGGCCCGCTTCAGCGGTTCAGCCCCATGCTTGAAGATGACGTTCTCGGACATCCGGACTTTGGCCCCGATGGCGAAGTCCGGGTTCTCGGCGATCGCCAGGGCGCAGGCCTCAACCTGGGCGTTGTCGATGTTGTACAACTCGGCCACCGGGAAGGCGGACAGGCCGTTGTTGGCGATGTGGATGAACGCGAACATCCGCGTCCGGGTTTGTGCCGCGATGTGGCGCCGGAGCGCCGCGATGTTGTTGGCGCCCGCGTCGCCCGCCGAGACGACCGTGGTGACGCCTGAGAAAGGAACTGTCTCATCCGCCGGGATGCCGATCGCCGAACCATAGGGATAGGTGTGGGCGTGGAGATCGACGAGCCCCGGCAGGACGAGCTTGCCGGAGGCGTCGATCGTCTGCTTGGCGCGCTCAGCGGGGATGTCCGGCTCAAGGGCGGCCACCACGCCGAAGCGGATGCCGACGTCACGCTTGGCCCGGAGCGACTGGCTCGGGTCAATGACCTCCCCACCCTTGATCACCAAGTCGAAGCGGTCAGGCACAGCGGCGGCCGGCCCTACGGCCGCGATGGCGCCAGCGAGGCCGAGCCAAGTACGACGCGACAAATCGTACATGGTACAACCTCCCTCAGGGCGCGGCCGCGCGCCGTTGGTCGGTGCGTCGGCGTGCATGTCCCGTTGCACGGTGCGCGTTCTCCGATGCCACCGCACCGAAGCGTAGCTCTCGAATTTGCCAAGCTGCAAGATTCCGGAGAAACCGTGAGTTGACGATAACTCAGGATTATATCGATAGCTGACGCTCCTTCACGCTCTACGCTCCGAATCGCCTTCGGCTTGAGGCCCTGGTGGCGGATCGAAACACGCCGCAGATGCGCGTCTGGCACACGGGTATCGTGCTCCTGAGCGCCAATGGTCACTGTTCGCTCGTAGGAAGCAACAGAGCAGATGAAGGTCGGCACTCCATAAACGCCGACGATGCCCGCCGCTCGCTTCGCCGCGCATACACTTACGAAAGCTGGTCTACGCTAATGAAGTGCGGCATTCTTCCATGATGCAGTACGGAAGTTTGGAACAGAGTTGGACCTTCTCGCTCTAGCAATTTTTCGCCTCTGACGAGCAATGCCGCCCTCAAAGATTCTTCGCCCGAACTCGGCCGAAAGAATACATGCAAGGGTGTCGTCGGAGTGATCCTCCTCAAGCAGTAAGGTAAGGCGCTCACGCTCGTCGTCATTCCAGCGATTGCGTGACGCGGGCTGTAGCTCCTCAACGCCTAAGTCAGAAAACTTGGCTGCCAGAGAGTAAGGCAAGTAACCAGTAAGCAAATGAGCGTTCAGTAAAGACACGGAAATGCCAAGCCCATGGGCTATGATAGATTTACACTTGTCCTGTCCGCACTTAGCTTTGGCGGTATCCAAGAATTCTCGGGCGTCCATTCCAAGATCATGAGATGGGCGTCCTGAAACCACAGGCGTCTCCGACCGATCAACGTTCGTCTGGACCGATTCTAGCTGCTCAATTCGAGCTTGAAGCAGGGCATTTTCCTGTGCAAGCCGACCACACTTCTCGTCAGCTATCGCTAAGCATTCGTCCTTTTGGGCCAGGGAAGAGCGCAAAGCTTCGACCTCGGCGGCGGTCCGCCTGTGGTCGTCTACGATCTTCGAAATGTTTCCGTTGCATGCAAGGGCTTTTTCGAATATTCCCCGCAACCCGCCTTCGACTGAGTTGATTTTCTCTCCGAAATTTCGCGAAAATGCGAGAACTTCCAGATCAGACGTGGTTGGATGAGCAAAAACGGCAAAGATCTTCTGGCACTTGTTAGCCAATCGCTCATCGAATATTATAGTAGCGGTCATCTTAATAAGCCAAATTGATTGAGGAAATGGATTTAGATCTAATGCAGCGCTAGAGACACTTCGACTATAAGTATCAGACTGCTTCGAGGCTGACGGATATACAAAGATTTACGAGGGCCGTTGTGCACGAAAACCGCGCTGCCTTCCTGATAGCAGCCTCCGATGAGTCGGTCCAGAGGGAATTCGCTTGCGAGTGTCGATGTTAATCCGAGGAGGCATCTGACGCTCAGCGACGAAGGCAGCGAAGCAAAGGTGACCCGTCGTGAAGAAGCGCGTGTCCTACAGTCTAAAGAATCTTCCAGGATTAATTGACGCTCGCGGCTTCTAAGGCAGAATTCCAAGCATCCTAATTGGAGATCGCCTTGGAAGAAAATTGCTCCGATCAGAAATTATCAGCGCGCTCATGCCGACCCTACGGTGGATGGGCATTGATGAAGGCGATTGAGCTTGACGCCCTGACGCCGTCAATTATTGCGACTTCGTTCCAGTGGGGATCATTGCGCCGTCAAGTCATGTTCCTGATCATCAGTCAGATGAGCACGACGCTCGATCCTTCAGAATTTCTATCGCGTTGTGGCGGCAGCGATGCCGAACCCATCATCGATCCCATCGCTCGCCTCGGCTCAGCGCTCCTCACACAACGGCCGCAGCATCTTTTGCGAGCGCTTCTGGGCACCGTCCCCGATGGCCTGATCGGCACCCTTCGCCGGCTCGGTCCCGAGCCAGCCGAGAACCCGCTTTTCTACACAACTCTCCTGCGCGTCTTCAATTCGCCCCAACCGGCTGATCGACTTCGGGTGCGCCTGCTCGGCCAATCCACAGGCCCTTTGCGGCCGGGCCAGATTGAAGGGTTGGCCGTTCTAGATTCCGCGATGCTGCACCTCAGTGTGCTCGCCAGGACCAAAAGCGTGACCGAGGCCCAAACCCTCAACAACGCCGTCGCGTACGTTCGGGTGCGATGCAGCACGGCAACCGATAACGCGTTGCGTCAGTCACTCGATCGCATCTCGGAACAGCGCAAGATCTCGCACTGGTTCCGCCGCTGGGCGGAGCGATTCGACCGCCTGCCAGTCTACGCCTCACCGTTCGTGGCCGATCCCACACTTCGCGTGCTCGACAGCGGTCCTGCCCTGCTCGATGCCGGCCGCCGCTATGGCAATTGTCTCGCGAGTAAGATCGGGGAGGTCGTCACCGGCCGGTACCTATTCATCGAGCATCAACCTGATCCTAGTCTGCCCGGTGCGATCGCAGAACTGCGCTACACGTCTAAGGGCTACGTCCTTGATGGCCTCTACATGAAAAGTAACGCGTCTCTTCCTCACGACCGTGCCGCTACTGTTCGTGCGCACTTGGCCAAATGCGGCGTTGCAATCCGCTGCCACGTCCCCGGCGACGAGGAACAGCTAAAGGCAACGGCCAAGCTTCTTGGCGTCTACGATTGGCGTGGTCATGGCGGCGACATGCCGTGGGGGCTCGACCTTGAGGAGGAGCTGGAGGGGTGACGATGTCGTCGCTTCAGTTGCGAGGGCGCCCATGGCCACGCTTCGTACTTGGCTTTCCAGGGCGCGTCATCGCCCTCGGTCTCTCCTTCGCGCTGTTGATCCATGCCCCAACGATCTACGCGCTCGTTTCGCTTTCGGCGATCGGCTGGGGCCTTTCGGCTTTCCTCGTCCTGAGTGAGGAATTCGAAGCCGCGAACATCGCACGATGCCGTGCCGAACGCGATGTGTGCGAAGCCGTTGCAGAGCTGCGTTTAGCTCAAGGCCGAATCAGCAGCCTTACGGCTGAACTGATTGATGCCCGTGCATTGCGGTGCTCGGTCCAGAACGACGACGATTCGCTGTTCCGGAAGGTCGGCCTGCATCCGCAATGTCCGGCGTTCGTCATTGCTGCCGCTCGACGGGCCTACCGGCTAAATCTTCATCCAGATCGACATCCTGACAATTTGAAGCAACATGCTCACGCTCGCTTTGTCGCCGCTGAGCAGATTTTTGAAGAGATAACATCTAGTAGGTAGCGGCGCTTATGCGGTAAGCATGCTTTGATATAGGCATGATACTCCTTAATTACATCTATGGATTGATGAAGAAGCTCGGAGGTGATGCTAGATTTGCTTGATAACAAGCAATGGCAAAAACCGAATGGCTAATTTAAAAGGACGCGTGGGAACCTCGATGAATGGGACAGTCATTCGTCCGAAACGGACTGATCCCAAACCACCGAAGCGAATTCGAAAGAAAAGCTATCTCACTACGGAAGCTGAAGAACCGTATGTGCCGGGACAGCGCTTGATACGCCGTAGGTAAACTCTTTCGGTTTGAGGATCATGCGGCCCGGCGCGAGCTTCCGCTTGATAGTGGGGTGCGCGAAAGTTCGAGCATCTGAACAGATCCTAGTCAGTCTGTGATCCAATTCACCCTGACTCTGCTGCTCTGCGAAGCCGACCCAGCTCTCTTCGGCAGCGGTTTGCCGTTGTACTCCCGCGCACCGTGTTGGAGCTACAGTGCACCCCCTTGCCTCGACCTCGAACGGGACAGCCCGGACAGAAAGATCATCTGCACCTTGCGCAGCTTCGGGCGGGCCGTGGAGGGCTTTGACAAGTTGGCCGAGGCGTTGACCGCCTACGTGTCGCGGGCGGCCGAGAAGATGCGTCGGCAGGGCTTGGCGACCCCGGCCGTGATCGTGATGCTCAACACCAACCGACACCGGCCGGAGGACGCGCAGTAGTACGCGACCAGACACGTCAAGCTGACGATCGCCACGGCCGACGCCAGCCGCTTGATCCGCGCGGCCCTTTGGGCCTGCGCGGGATCTACAAACCGGGGTTCCAGGACAAGAAGTGCGTTTCCTCCTGCTCGACATAGCTCCGGCCGAGGCCGTGCAATGCTCGCTGTTCCTGCGGCCGGACGATCCGCGCCGGGTCAAACTAATGGGTGCGGTGGACCACCTCAACCACCGCTACGGCCGTGACCGAGTGCGCTATGCTAGTACCGGCATCGAGCGCGGCTGGAAGCTGCGGGTGGAGTTCCTATCGCCCCGGTTCACCACCCGATGGAGCGAACTTTTAAGCGTTTAACCACTCAACTGAAGCTGTCATGCCCCATTACGATTTCAAGCAACTCTCACCTTTCGATTTTGAGCTTCTTATTGCCAGTCTCCTAAGTGCAGAATGGGGCGTTAAGCTCGAAGCATTTAAGAGTGGCCGGGACGGCGGAATAGATCTCCGCTACAGCAACCCGAATGGGGTGCGCAGTGAAATTATTCAGTGCAAGCACTACGCAAGCTCTGGATATAGCAAGCTTTACAGTGCGCTTGAAGCTGAGCTTCCAAAGGTCAAAAAGCTCAATCCAACGCGTTATGGTGTAGCAACGTCAGTCGGTCTTACGGCTGCGAACAAAGACGCGATCAAAAAGCTTTTTGATCCATACATCCTCACGACTGGCGATATATACGGACAAACTGACATAAACCTAATGCTGGAACGGCATCCAGAAGTTGAAAAGGCAAACTTCAAGCTGTGGTTCACGAGCACAGCTATTCTAGAACGCGTTTTACATAATGCCGTGCACTGCCAAACCGACTTTCAGATTGACAAGATCATCGCGAAATTTCCACTGTACGTTCAGAACGACCCCTATCCCGCAGCGATGAAGATTTTACAGGACAATAACGTTGTCGTGATTTCTGGGGTGCCGGGGATAGGTAAAACAACTCTTGCGGAAATGTTGATTTATCGATACTTAGAACTCGATTATCGCCCGGTGGCCATCACCACTAGCCTCGCAGAAGGCCGTAAGCTCTTCAACAAGTCCATTCCGCAGATATTTTACTTCGACGATTTCTTAGGTCGAACCTTCCTGCGCGAAAATCAGGGATTCGCATTGCGGAATGAGGATGCCGCGCTGGTCGATTTTATTGAAATGATCCAGAAGTCTCCAAATTCAAAACTGGTGATGACCACCCGCGAGCATATTTTTACAAATGCCCTTATGGGGTCTGAAAAGCTCCGGCACAGCCCTATCGTTGAGCACAAATGCATTCTTACACTCGGGCATTACAACAATTTTGCGCGCGCTCAAATTCTCTACAACCATATTTATTTTAGCGAATTGCCGAATGAATACAAAAATACTCTTCTTGAAAATGCATTCTATAAGCAAATACTCAAGCACCGGAACTTCAACCCGCGCCTGATTGAATGGCTGTCAAGCTATCGGCGAGTTAAGAAAACACCGCCCAGCGAGTACCAGGCTTTTGTGGTAGCGATATTAGAGAACCCGCAGGAAATCTGGCGCGATGCATTCTTCAATCAAATATCGAGCGCAGCACGAAGCCTCTTGTTGTTCTTATATAATATTGGCGGCTCAAGTAGATTGGCTCAATGCGAGCTTGGGTGGCTTGCTCTCTATGCACATCAAAGCAAAAAGTACAATTTTGCGATGTCGGAGGAAGGATATAATGCCGCTCTTAGAGAGATTGAAGGCTCGTTTATATCAATAGAGAGATCGGCCGTTAATTTTATAAATCCATCCGTCACGGATTTCTTAACGTCCCTACTGTTAGATAACAAAGGATATATCGATGATATGTTAGCCTCGGCCATATACTTCGCGCAAATTATATACCTTTGGAGTGTTAGAAATGGGGAAGTTGGCGTGTTCCGCAGTGCCATGCAGCAAAACATGGCTTCGTTTACAGCTGCGATCAACCGAACGGTAAGTCGCCCTGCTTACGAGATATTTGAAACTAATAAAATTAGAGCATTGAGGATCAACGATATTTCTCCAGAAAAACGATTGCATGGCCTCGTCGGCATTGCTCACATCACGCAATCTAAGGAGATTTGGGACACAGCAAAAATTTCAATGGATGAACTGGAGAGATATTGGAACGATGGTTATATCGAATTTGAGGACAGCATCACTCTCATTGAGCGATTGGAGAAGATCACCACGGGGATTGTTGCGACCAGTCCATCCATGCACGATCGGGTAAGAAGTGACTTTTTCGATCATGTTCATGCGTGCAACGCTTACATCGATTTCGCACTTATTGATGAATACGCCGAAAGGGCGGTGCCGGAGCTGACTGATAATGAGAATAAGGCTGTTGGTGATAGCTTTCTCGATTACGCAAAGAGTGGTGTCGAGGATGATATGCACGGCCTTACAAATGATGGCGGTGGTCTAAATTCCCTGGCCATTTTCATGGATAAAATGGCAACGATCTATGGCGGTCATATTGCCCAAAAGGCCGCAATGGTCAGGGAACATCTAGCGGGTTACGAAGAACAGCAAGAGCAAGGCGCAGACCATTATTATGATGAGTGGAGAGAGAGCCGGGCCGACGATCGTGCCGACGAACGTGCGATTGATGATTTATTTCAAACGTTGAAATAGTCGCTTCCCGTAAGTTTAAGTCCAGCCCTCTCCCCTTCCCGCAGGAAGTCCGTGCGCCGAGTCGATATGGGTGATAACATCCTTGGTCACCTATAGAACTGAACGGCATGCTCAGCTTCTCACCTTATCTCGTCAGCGCCCTTGCGGATGTCATTACGGGTGGCGGCGGCAACGATCCTACCCCGCCAATTGGCATCTATCGGAGCGGGCCCACGATCGAGCGGTTCTTTATGGACTGCGGCGTGGAGATGAGCATAGGCAACGGATCGCGGGTGCCGGCAACCATTGACGTGCTCAGGGATCTGATCCGTCGAGGAGATGGCACCTCGATTGAGCGGATCATTGTCAGGGTCTGCGATCCGCGCGAATATTTGGCAAATCCCGAAAAGGCGCAAGCGGTGCTGGCGCGACTGAACGCGGCGCTTGAGCCTGACGGCTTTGCCATCATGATGGTAAGCGGCAAGGCGCAGTTTGTTGCTCGCCAAGCCTCCGGTGCCGTGGCGCAGGCAATTGCCGAGAAAACCCGCCTTCTCAATTTTGATACCGTGCAGCGTGACATTGCCCGTGCGCTGGACAGCGCGGAGAGCGATCCGGAGAGCGCCACTACATCCGCTTGTTCGCTAATCGAGTCGGTGTGTCGGTCGATCTTGGTTGAACTCGGACAGCCCCTACCTTCGAAAAAGGACATTGATGGCTTGATGAGAGCGGTGCAGGAGCCGCTTAAGTTGTCCCCTGGCCGGTCTGATCTCCCTGCTGAGGCCGAAAGCGACATTCGCCAAATCCTTGGCGGTCTCACGTCCGTCGCTAAAGGTTTGGGTTCCCTCCGCACCCATGCTGGCGACGCGCACGGCCGAGAGCGAGGCTATCGTCGTATTGATCCCCGGATTGCGAGGTTGGCGATCAACTCGGCCGCTTCGGTTGCGATGTTTCTGACTGAGATTTGGGAGCATGCAGCAGCGGGCACTCCCCTTGAGGGAGGACATGTCATGAACCAGCTCGCCACCCTCACGAACTCGCCGCTCCCCAGCAACAAAGCCTATGCGATGGTGCAGCGTCGCGCCGAAGCGGCTGGGATCAAAACCAAGATCGGCAACCACACCTTCCGAGCCACCGGCATCACCACGTACCTCAGGAACGGCGGCACGTTGAAACGGGCAGCGGCAATTGCGAACCATGCCTCGACGCGGACTATCCAGCTTTACGATCGCCGAACGGACTAGGTGAGCCTCGCTGAGATAGAAAGAATTCTGATCTGATTAGATAGCGATCGATAGTTTAATAAAAACTTTATCTGATTGTAGCGCGACCGCTTGTGGCCTAGATTGATAGCACTTCATAGGCAGCAATAAAACTTGTTTAGCGACGCATTATCAGATTTTGCCGATAGCATCAAAACGGCTATTATCGATCTTTCGAGCAATCTCGAATTCTACGAAGATAACGACGAGTTGTTCGGCTATGGTGCCGACCTCATCAAACTAATAGAGATGTGTAAATTAATCCAAGTTGACTTCGGGCAAAGCGACGCGCTTGACTTAAAGCTTTTCGAAAAGCTGTACGAGACCGCTCATAGTACCAGGGTGAGGCACGACGCGACTTATTGGTCGGTGCCAAGCGATTTAACTGAAGCCGATACGCCAGTATTATAGGTATGATAAATCGCCTTATGATCGTACAAACGATGGAACACTGGTTGCCAGGAGTTCCACGATCAGAAGCCAATCGACGCAAACGGTTCGGGTTTTGTGACCCCTTCGCCACCGGCGTCCTGGCACAATTTGGGCACAATGAGCCGGAAGTTCGACGGGTTTTGCACCCATTGTCGGCATTGACGAAGGGAGGCGGCCGTCGCTAGAATTTGGGCTCAACAGCCTGTTCTAGCGAGGTTTTTCGAAGCTTCCCCGCCTACGTATGGATCACCTTCCCATAAGCATCCAGCACGCTCTCGTGCATCATCTCGGATAGCGTCGGGTGCGGGAAGACCGTGTGCATCAGGTCTTCCTCGGTGGTCTCGAGGTTCATGGCGACGACGTAGCCCTGGATCAGCTCGGTCACCTCGGCGCCGACCATGTGGGCGCCGAGCAGCTGGCCGGTGTTGGCGTCGAACACCGTCTTGATCAGCCCGTCCGGCTCGCCGAGCGCGATCGCCTTGCCGTTGCCGGCAAAGGGGAAGCGGCCGACCTTGATCGCAAAGCCCTGCTCCTTGGCCTTCGCCTCGGTGAGGCCGACGGAGGCGATCTGCGGCTGGCAGTAGGTGCAGCCGGGGATCTTGGCCTTGTCCATCGGGTGGGTGGGCAGGCCCTTGATCGTCTCGATGCAGATCACGCCCTCGTGCTCGGCCTTGTGGGCGAGCATCGGCGGCCCGGCGACGTCGCCGATGGCGTAGAGGCCGGGCACGTTGGTGCGGCCGAGCCCGTCGGTGACGACGATGCCGCGCTCGATCTTCACCCCGAGCGCCTCGAGCCCGATCCCCTCGATGTTGCCGACGACGCCCACCGCCGAGATCAGCTTCTCCGCCGTCAGCGTCTGCACCTTGCCGTCGGCGGCCTCGATCGTCGCCGTGATCGAATCCGCGCCCTTCTCGACCTTGGTCACCTTGGCGCCGGTCAGGATCTTGATGCCCTGCTTCTCGAAGCGCTTGCGGGCGATGGCGGCGATCTCCGGATCCTCCACCGGCAGGATCTGCGGCAGCAGCTCCACCACCGTCACCTCGGCGCCCATGGTGCGGTAGAACGAGGCGAACTCGATGCCGATCGCGCCCGAGCCCATCACCAGGAGCGACTTCGGCATCGTCTCCGGCACCATCGCCTCGTAGTAGGTCCAGATCAGCTTCTTGTCGGGCTCGATGCCGGGGATCGCGCGCGGGCGCGCGCCGGTGGCGACGATGATGTGCTTGGCCGAATACGTCCCGGCCGCGAGCGCGCCCTTCGGCGCCGGCGCGCGGGCGGTCTCCTTGACCGTCACCTGCCCCGTGCCGTTGCCCTTGGCGACGCTGTCGACCGTGGCCTCGCCCCAGATCACGTCGACCTTGTTCTTCTTCAGGAGGTGCCCGACGCCGCCGTTCAGCTTCGACGAGACGCCGCGCGAGCGCTTCACGATCGCGCCCGTGTCGAACGAGACCTCCTTGGCGGAGAGCCCGTAATCGGAGGCGTGCTGCATGTAGTGGTAGATCTCGGCCGAGCGCAGCAGCGCCTTGGTCGGGATGCAGCCCCAGTTCAGGCAGATGCCGCCGAGGTGCTCCCGGTCCACCACCGCGGTCTTGAACCCGAGCTGCGCCGCACGGATGGCGGTGACGTAGCCGCCGGGGCCGGCGCCGATGATGAGCACGTCGTAGCTGTCGGCCATGAGGGTCTGGTCTCTTCCCTGGAGCGTCTCGGAGGCGAGCGTAGACGAGGACGTCGCGGGCGCCAACGCGCCGGCCGGAGCCGGGGGTTACATCGTAGGAGGGCTCATGCCTGCCGGGCGTCTTCCCTCCCCCCGACGGATCTCGGGCTTGCCCGAGATCCGCACCCCGTGTGCCCAAGTCGGGCAGGCCCGACTTGGGTGCGGCGGAGGGAAGATCCGCGTCCCTACCCCGCCGCCCGCGACCCGCGCCACAGCCGCCACAGGCGGCGCCAGCGGGCGGTCTCGATCGGGGTGTTGAGCGGGTCGTAGCCCGGGCGCTCCATCGCGGCGAGGTAGCCGTCGACCAGGGCGAGCGGCAGGAAGGCGGCGCGCGCGGCCGGCGCGATCGTGTCCTTCGCCGCGGCGTAGGCGGCCAGATGCCGGCGGGCGTCGGCGCGCAGGTCCGCGCAGGCGCCGCGCAGGCCCGGGCCGCCGCGGCCGGTGACGATGTCCTCGCGGGTGACGCCGTGGCTGCGGAACACGTCGGCCGGCAGGTAGACCTGGCCCGCCCGCGCGTGCCACGGCATCGCCCGCAGCAGGCCGGTGATGCCGTAGGCGACGCCGGCATGACCGGCGGCGGCCGCCCCACCCGGCTCGGTGCCGTCGCACAGGATCAGGCTGGCGAGGCGGAACAGGGCCGAGGCGGTCTCGCCGCAATAGCCTTCCAGGTCGTTCAGCCGGGGCATCGGGTCGTCGTAGAGGTCGAAGACGCGGGCGTCGATCAGATCGACGAAGGGCTGGCGCCCGAGGCGGCGCGCGACGATCACGTCGAGGAGCGCGGCGGCGACGGGGTTGGCCTTCACGTCGCCGCGGGCCTCGCCCTGCAGCGCGTCGCGCCACCATTGCAGGCGGATCTCGCCGGCCATCGGGTTCGAGGCGGCCTCGCGCACCCGCGCGACCGTCAGGCTGAAGGCGTAGAGCGCGAACAGGTGCGGGCGGAAGGCCTGCGGCGCGAACAGCGTGGCGAAGTAGCGGTCGGGGTCGCCCGCGCGGACGAGGTCCTCGCAGTGGCGGAAGGCGAAGGCGAGGCCGCCTTTACCCTCTGCTTGGCTGTCCCCCTGCCCCGGCTCTGCGCTCACGCGACCGCGATCAGGGCCGCCGCCACCTTGCGGTTCTCCGCCACCAGGATGTTGTACGTGCGCGCCGCCGCGCCCGTCTGCATCACGTCGAGACCGATCCGGTTGTCCTTGAGCCATGCCCGAAGATCGGGTGGCAGCGGCACGATGTCGAGGCCCGTGCCGACGAGCAGCAGCTCGATCTCCGCCGATTCCGCCTGGACCGGGCGCAACGCGGTGCGGTCGATCGCCCTCCCCTCGGTCGTGGCCCAGGCGCGGATGCCCGACGGCAGCGCCAGGATCGAGCCGCGGTGCGACATCTCGCCGAAGCGGAAGCCGCCGTTGCCGTAGGCGTCGATCAGGTGGCGCCCGGGCAGGAAGCCGTCGAGCTCGGCCATGCGCTGTGCGTCCCCCGTCTCTCGGCCCTACTCCGCGGCCTGCGGCAGCCGCCCGCGGGCGGCCTGGGCCTTGGTGCCCGAGAGCATCAGCCCGAGATAGATCAGCGCCGGCGTCGAGACGAAGATCGCCGAGTAGGTGCAGATCACCACGCCGCAGAGCATCACCACCGCGAACCCGCGGATCGCCTCGCCGCCGAACAGCACCAGCGCCAGCAGCGACAGGAAGGCCGAGATCGAGGTCATCACGGTGCGCGACATCGTCGAGTTGATCGACAGGTTGAGCAACTCGTCGGTGGGAATCGTCTTGTACCGGCGCATCAGCTCGCGGGTCCGGTCGAACACCACCACGGTCTCGTTCAGCGAGTAGCCGACGATGGTGAGGATCGCCGCGATCGAGGTCATGTTGAACTCGATCCGGGTGACGATGAACACGCCCATGGTCAGCACGATGTCGTGGAGCGTGCCGACGATGGCGCCGAGCGCCAGCTCGCGCTCAAAGCGGAACCACAGGTAGAGCAGCACCGCGACGACCGAGAGCACGACGCCGAGCGTGCCCGACTGCACCAGCTCGCCCGAGACGCGGGGGCCGACGGTCTCGGTGCGGCGGAACTCGTAATCCTTGTCGAAGGCGCCGTGCGCCTTGTTCATCACCGCCGTCTGGCCCTGCTCGCCGGGCTGAAGCGGCAGGCGCACCAGCACGGTGCCCTGGTTGCCGAGCTCCTGCACCTCGGGCTCGCCGAAGCCGAAGCCGGCGGCCGTGTGGCGGATCTCGCCGACGTCGGCGGTGCCCGACTTCGCCTGCAGCTCGACCAGCGTGCCGCCCTTGAAGTCGATGCCGTAGTTCAGGCCGACGGTGAGGAACAGCACCACGGTCACGACCGACAGGATCGCCGAGAGCGGGAAGCTCAGGCGGCGGAAGCGCATGAAGTCGAAGTGCGACTCGTCGGGCCAGAGGCGAAGCAGGCGCATTCTTTTGGGACCTTGCGATCGGGAAGCGGCCTCCCGAAACGGGCGACGTTCAGAACGGAAGGGCTTTGGGCCGGAAGGACTTGTACCACACCGCGATCATCATCCGCGTCAGCGTCACCGCGGTGATGACGGTGGTGAGGATGCCGAGGATGAACACGACCGCGAAACCCTTCACCGGGCCGGAGCCGAGGAAGAACAGGATCAGCGCGGCGATCGCCATGGTCGAGTTCGAGTCGATGATGGTGGCGAAGGCCCGGTCGAAGCCCGCCTGCAGCGCCGAGACCAGGGATCGCCCGGCGCGGTGCTCCTCGCGCATGCGCTCGTAGATCAGCACGTTGGAATCCACCGCCGTGCCGATGGTGAGCACGATGCCGGCGATGCCGGGCAGCGTCATGGTGGCTTCCAGCACCGACATCAGGCCGAGGATGAGCCCGACGTGGACGATGAGGGCGATGTTCGCGATGAAGCCGAAGGTGCCGTAGGTCAGGAACATGAAGCCGACGACGAGGAGCCCGGCGACGCCGGTGGCGATCTTGCCGGCGCGGATCGAGTCGCTGCCCAGCCCCGGCCCGACGACGCGGCGCTCGACCACGGTGAACTTCGCCGGCAGCGCGCCGGCCCGCAGCAGGATCGACAGGTCGTTGGCCTGCTGCACTGAGAAGTTCCCGGTGATCTGACCGGAGCCGCCGGTGATCGCGGTGCGGATCACCGGGGCCGAGACCACCTCGTTGTCGAGCACGATCGCCATGCGGCGGCCGACGTTCTCCGAGGTCGCCTGGCCGAAGCGCTGGGCGCCCTTGAGGTTGAACTTGAAGCTCACCATCGGCTCGTGGGTCTGCTGGTCGAAGGCCGGCTGCGCGTCGGTCAGGTCGCCGCCGTCGGCCATCACCCGGCGCTCCACCGCCACCTTAGCGCCGCGCTCGTCGCGCGAGGGCAGCATGTCAACGTCGCCGGCCGGGTTGTCGGAGATCATCCGGAACTCGAGCTTGGCGGTCTTGCCCAGGAGCGCCTCGAGGCGCTCCGGGTCCTGCAGGCCGGGGACCTGGATCAGGATGCGGTCGGCGCCCTGCTGCTGGATCGACGGCTCCAGCGTCCCGGTCGAGTCGAGGCGGCGGCGGATGACCTCGATACCCTGCGTCACGGCGCGCCGCGTGCGCTCGTTGATGCCGGCATCGGTGAGCGCGAGGCGGATCAGGCCGTCGGGCTGCTCGGTGATGTCGAGCGTCCGCCCGCCGGTCTGGCCGACGAGCGGGTTCGAGATCGGCTGCGCCAGCTCCTGCAGCTTGGGCATCACCTTGGCGCGGGCGGCCGCGTCCGCGACGCGGACCTGGACGCCGCGCTGGAGGATGCCGATGCCGCCGTCGGCCCGCACGCTCTCGCGCTGGAGCACGCCGCGGACCTCGTCGCGCAGGGCCTTGGCTTGGGAGGCGACGAGCTCGGCCTGGTCGACCTCCAGCAGGAGCTGCGAGCCGCCCTGCAGGTCGAGTCCGAGCACGATCGCGCGGGTCGGCACGATCCAAGCGGGGAACCAGCCCGGCAGCGCGGCCATGAAGCCCTTGCGCTGCTCGGGCGAGAAGAAGCTCGGCACCGCGAGGCTGAGGCCGATCAGGATCGCGACGAGCGTCACGACGATTTTGGTACGGGAAAAGCGCAGCATCCGCCGACTCTGTTTTCTGCAGTCCTGCCGAGGGCTTGCCCCGGCATCCTGATCCGGCGGGTCCGAAGCCGTTCCCGATCGCGTCGCGTTGGGAACCGGTTCCGGGCTCTTGCCGTCCCACGCGCTCTCGAGCCGAACCGGCCCCGACTTCGGCGGAGAGCGCCCTAGGCGGCCTTGACCGGCCCACCCTTGACGCGGACCTCGGAGATCATGGTGCGCACCACCTTGACCCGGACGTTCGGCGCGATCTCCACCTCGATCTCGGTGGCGTCGTCCAGCACCTTCACCACCCGGCCGACGAGGCCGCCGTTGGTGACGATCGTGTCGTCGCGGCGGACGTTCTTGACCAGGGCCTGATGCTCCTTGACCCGCTTCTGCTGCGGCCGCAGGATCAGGAAATACATGATCACGAAGATGAGGACGAAGGGAACCACCTGCAAGGCGATCTCGGCTCCGCCGGCAGCAGTGCCGGCCCCTTGCGCGAAGGCGGGGGTGATCAAGCGCGTCTCCTCATGTGACGTCGGGCCCGTGCGCGCCTGTCGGAAGCGTCGCCGGGCCTGTCTGAAAGCGCGCGGACTATAGCCAGAGGCGTTCCGAAAGCAACGCCGGGCGGCGCGCGCCCCTCACATCGCCCGGACGAGGAGCAGCACCGCCGCCACCGTCATGACGAGCAGGGTGACGAGGATGCCGCCGCCGCGGCAGGCGAACTGGCGTGGCGAGTTGACCGGCGCGAACATGCCGACCGGATGCAGCAGGCGCGCGATCAGGAGCAGCCAGAGCAGCGTCAGCACGATCCAATGCCGGGTCCCGCCCGCTTCGAGCAGGGCGATCAGGCCGAGCGTCAGCGGCACGTATTCCGAGAAGTTGCCGTGCGAGCGGATGCGACGCTGCAATCCGTCCCGGCCGCCATCCCCGGCGAGGACGTTGCCGCTGACCCGGGCCCCCACCACCCAGCCGGACAGGCCGATGTAGATCAAGGCGAACAGGGCGGCGAAGAGGGCGGTGGTGGCGGGGAAGATCAAGGCGGGTCTCCGGCGTTGCGATGCGCCGACCAACGCGAGCGGGCTCCGGACGTTGCAGGCCGTGTCGCAGCTCGTGTTGCGAGTCGTGCCGAGCGCGCGTAGGCCCGTGCGGTCCTCGAAGAGCCATCCGAACCGATCCGCCATGACGCAAGCGACCACCCTCGAGACCCTGATGCCGCTGCTGGAGCGCATCGCCACGGCGCTGGAGCGGGCCGCCCCGCCCGCGCGACCGGTGACGGACATCACCTCCGCCGACGCCTTCCTGTGGGGGCCCGAGCGCCGGCTGATCCCGGTGCGCACCGTCAACCGCGTCGAGATGGGCCTGCTCACCGGCATCGACCGGGCGCGCGATACCCTGGCCGAGAATACCGAGCGCTTCGCGCGCGGGCTGCCGGCCAACAACGCGCTGCTCTGGGGCGCGCGCGGCATGGGCAAGTCGTCGCTCGTGAAGGCGGTGCATGCCGAGATCAACGCGCGCCGCGCGGCCGGCGCCCTGCCGATGAAGCTCGTGGAGATCCACCGCGAGGACATCGAGGCGCTGCCCGACCTGATGGCGACGCTCCGCTCCGACCCGCATCGCTGGGTGGTGTTCTGCGACGACCTCTCGTTCGATGGCGACGACACCTCGTACAAGTCGCTGAAGACGGCGCTCGACGGCGGCATCGAGGGACGGCCGGGCAACGTGCTGTTCTACGCCACCTCGAACCGCCGGCACCTGCTCGCCCGCGAGATGGTGGAGAACGAGCGCTCCACCGCGATCAACCCCGGCGAGGCGGTGGAGGAGAAGGTCTCGCTCTCGGACCGGTTCGGCCTGTGGCTCGGGTTCCACAAGTGCAGCCAGGACGAGTACCTGGCGATGATCCGCGCCTATGCCGAGCGCCACGCCCTTCCGGTCGAGCCCGACGCGCTCCGGGCCGAGGCGCTGGAATGGGCGACCACCCGCGGCTCGCGTTCCGGCCGCACCGCCTTCCAGTTTATCCAGGATCTGGCCGGGCGGCTCGGCCGGACCCTCGACTGATCGAAATCCCGTCGGCCGATCGGTTGCGGGCGCGTTGTCGACGCCGCAGGCGCGTTGTCGACGCCGCAGGCGCATTTCTCGACGCCGCAGGCGCTTGCTTTGCGTCCGCTACGCCCGAGCTTGCACCTCGAGCGATCCGCCTCCCGGCGGACGAGCAGGCGGGACGGGGCTGACATCATGGGACTCTTCGACGCGATCCGATCCGCGCTCGCCCGCGCGGAAGCCCGCATCGACGCGATCGGCGGCGACGGCCTGCCGATGTCCTTCGCCAAGATCTATCCCGGCGGCCTGCCGGCCTTCCTCGATGCCCTGCGTGCGGCGGGCCACGGCTCGGCCGTCGCCTCGTGGCTCGGATCCGAGGCGAACGTCGCCCTCCCCGCGGGCGCCTACGCCGCCCTGCTCTCGCCCGAGGCGCTGACGCGCTTCGCCGCCGACCTCGGCATCCCGGAAGCGCGCGTGCCGACCGCGCTGGCCGAGTTCCTGCCCGGTGCGGTCGACCGCCAGAGCCGGGACGGGACGCTCGCGCCGCAGCGGCAATTCTCGACGCAGGTGGCCTGACGCCGGCCGGCGGCTAGAGTGAAGCGCGGATCACGGCGAGGAACCCAGCGATGAGCCTGTTCGATACCCTCAAGTCGGCGCTCGGCGGCAGCCTGGGCCAGGCCGCCGTCGAGGCCCTTCCCGGCATCGTCGAGCGGGTGCTGCCGGGCGGGCTTCAGGGGCTGCTGAACCAGCTCCAGAATTCGGGCTACGCCGCACAGGTGAATTCCTGGCTCGGCCGCGGCCCGAACGCGCCGATCACCACCGAGGACCTGCGCAAGGTCCTGGACAACGAGCAGGTCCGGCAGATCGCCGACAAGCTCGGGATCCCGACCGACCAGGTCCTCGCGGTCCTGGCGAAGGTGCTGCCCGCGGCGGTCGACCAGCACAGCCCCGACGGGACGCTGCGCACGCCCGGCACCTGACGACGCGCCGAAACGCGAAAGGGCGGCCCTCGCGGACCGCCCTCGATCGTGGGTCTCGGGAAATCGCTCAGTTGCTGGCGAGCTGCGACATCGGGTCGATCGGCGCGCCGCTCTTGCGGATCTCGAAGTGCAGCTGGGGCGAGGTGACGTTGCCCGACGCGCCCGACTTGGCGATCGTCTGGCCGCGCTTCACCTTCTCGCCGGGCTTCACGTCGAGCTCGCCGTTGTGGGCGTAGGCCGACACGTACCCGTTCGAGTGCCGCACCAGCACGAGCTTGCCGTAGCCCTTCACGTCCGAGCCGGCATAGGCGACGGTGCCGTCCTCGGCGGCCTTCACCGCGGTGCCCTCGGGCACCGCGATGTTGATGCCTTCGTTGCCCGAGGAGCCGTAGCCGGAGATCACCCGGCCCTTGGCGGGCCAGCGGAAGGTCTGGTCCGGCGCGGCCGGGGCGCTGGGGGCCGCGGCGGCGACCGAGCCGGTGCTGGCGGGCTCGACCTTCGCCACGGCGGCGGTCTTGACCGGCTCCGGCTTGGCGGCGGCGACCTTCTCGGCCGCGACCTTCTCCGAGGCCGCCTTCTCAGAAGCGGCCTTGGCGGCCTTCGCCTCGGCGACCTTCTTCGCCGCGTCCTTGGCGGCGTCGGCCTTGGCGGCGTCGACCTTGGCCTGCTTGGCCTCCGCCTCGGCCTTGCGCGTCGCCTCGGCCTTGGTGTCGGGCTTCGTATCGGCCTTGGCGACCTGGCCGGGGCGCACGTGATGCTTCTTGGCGTCGGCCTCCTTGGCGGCGACGTCCTTGCGGGCCTTCTCCTCGGCGCGCTTGTCGGCGAGCTTCCTGGCCTCGGCCTCCTTCTGGGCCTCCTTGGCGGCTTCCTTGGCCGCCTCCTTGGCCGCCTCCTTGCGCTTGGCCTCCGCCTTCGTGTCGTCCTGGCGCTTGGCCTCCGCGGCCTTGATCCGCTCCGAGGGGGCGGCGGGAACGGCCCGCGCCGTCATCGGGGCGGCCGCCGGGTTCATGCCCGAGGCGCTGTAGACCGGGATGATCAGCTGGCGGCCGGGCGTCACCTGGCCGGCGCTGGTCAGGCCGTTGGCCGACAGGATCGCCGAGGCCGGCACGCCGAAGCGGGTCGACATCTGGTTGAGGCTGTCGTTCGGGGCGACGGTGATGGTGGTGCCCCCTTGCGCGTTCCAGCCGGGCGTGCCGGTGGAGGCGACGCGGGTCGTCTGCGCCATCGGCTGGGTCGGCACGCGGGCCGCCACCGGGCCGGGCCGGGGCGAGATCGCCGTCGGCGCGCCGAGCGCCTCGGACTGGATCCGGCCGGTGCGGATCGGCGGCGCCGACGGCATGTCCGGCAGGCTGCCCGTCGCCGCCGGCTCGCTCGCCATGTTCGACGCGAACGGGTTGGTGAAGGGGCTGTCGAGACGCGATGCGTCCGACGAGCAGGCGGCAGCACCGCTGCCGATAACTCCGATGAGAGCGAAGCGCGACAGCGTCTTCATCCTCCGACCAGTCCCGCGAACCCGCATCGACGCACCCGTTTGCCTGACGCAACTTGATGAGCCCATGAAAGCCGGATTCAGGTTAAACAACCGTTCCCGTTCACCACGTTCACGGCCGCGCGAGCACCATTTCGCTCTCGGGATCGCTGCTTAGGAATGCTTACCGCAGGCGGAGCGGCGAGCGCGATTGGTTAAAGCGCGGCGGCTCGTCCGGGCACCAGCGGCGCGAGGCGCAGGCGCGGTCCCGGCTCGACGACGAGGCCCTGCCCGCCATGCGTGGCCGCCATCAGCCCGCCCTCCGATCCGGCGACGAGGCGGCCGCCGGGCTTCAGCGCCGCGGCCCAGGATGCGGGCTGCTCCGCGACCGCACCGTGGACCAGGATGCGGTCGTAGCCGCCCCCCGCGGTGTCGGCGAGGCCGTCGCCCTGGAGCACGCGGGCGCGCCCTGCGAGGTTCGCGCTCGCCTGCCCGGCCAGCGTCGCGTAGCGCTCCAGGCTCGTCACCGCGCCGGCGCCGAGTTGCAGCAGCAGCGCCGTGACGTAGCCGGACCCGGTCCCGATCTCGAGGATCCGCATTCCGGGCTCGACCTTCAGCAGCGTCAGCATCGTCGCCACCGTGCTCGGTGCGGTCATCGCCGCGCCGCAGGGCAGCGGCAGGGAAAGGTCGCGCCGGGCGAGGTGGCGATACGCGGCGGGGGCGAACGCGGCGCGCGGCACCTGCTCCATCGCCCGCAGCACCGCCGTGTCGCGGGTGCCGCGCCCGCGCAGGGCCAGCACGAAGGCGGCGTTCTCGATCGCCCCGCCGAGGCCGGCATGGCCGCTCAAGCTCGCGCCGACCTGGTCGTCGATCGCGTCCACGTCGCTTCCGGTCATGGCGGCAGGTCGCCGATCCAGGCGAGGATGAGCGCGGCCAGCGCGTCCGGCGCCTCGAGCGGCAGCATGTGGCCGGCATCCGCGACCACCGCCATCGTCGCGCCGGGGATGCCGTCGCGCAGCTCCTCCGATTCCGCGATGCTGCGCAGGCGGTCCCGGCCCGCCGCGATCACCAGCGTCGGGCAGCCGAGCGCACCGAGCCGATCCGCATCGCCGACCCGCTCGAGCCGGGATTGGCGCAGGAAGGCCTCGCGCCCGAGGCGCTGCCCCATCGCCCGGATGCGCTCGATCAGGGCCGCGTCCCCGGCCCGGTCCGGATGCACCGAGGCGGCCGCCGCCGCCCGGCTCAGGCCGCCGAAGTGGCCGGTCTCGACGCCCTCGATGGCGAGGCGCTTGGCGACCGCCTGCTTGCGCGAGTCGGATCGCGACGAGGTCGCGATCAGCACAAGCCCCCGCACCCGCTCCGGCGCGAGCCGCGCCGCCTCGCGGGCGACGTAGCCGCCCATCGAGAACCCAACGAGCACGAAGCGCGCCGGCGCCTCGGCGAGCAGCCGCTGCGCCATCGCCGGGATCGTGTCGTCGTGGGCGAGGCTCGCATGGTGGATCGGGCCTGCGGGCGCCAGCGCCTCGGCCATGTCGTCCCACAGGCTGGCATCGGCCATGTATCCGGGGATCAGGACGAGGCTCATCGGGCGAGTCTCCGGTTCGGGATGCGGTCGCCCCCGAGAGGCTGTCCGCTTTCGGCCCCGTCGTTGCGAAGCGCCGCAGGCGAGCCCGGAATTCAGAACCGCCGCGGCTGCGGGATCCGCCTACTCCGCGAAGGCCTGGGCGAAGCGCGTCAGCGTCGGCTCGTCGGTGAGGTCGAGGCGCAGCGGCGTCACCGAGATGCGCTTCTCGGCGATCGCCTTCAGGTCGGAGCCGTTGCCCGGCTCGAACCGGGCCTTGGCGAAGGCGAGCCAGAAATATGGGTTGCCGCGCCCGTCGGTGCGCGCGTCGATGGCGAGCAGCGCCTGGTTGCGCTGCCCCTGCGCCGCCACGGCGATGCCGGCGACCTCCTCCGGCTCGCAATCGGGGAAGTTGACGTTGATCACGATGCCCGGCTCGATGCCGGTCTCGAGGATCTTCTTCACCACGATCGGCCCGTGATGGGCGGCGCATTGCCATTTCAGGTTGCCGCGGCCGCCGATCCCGTAGGCCTGCGACATCGCGATCGAGCGCACGTTGAGGATCGTGCCCTCCATCGCGGCGGCGATGGTGCCGGAATAGGTCACGTCCTCGGCGACGTTCTGGCCGCGGTTGACGCCCGACAGCACGAGATCCGGGCCGTGGTCGGCCAGGATGTGGCGCACGCCGAGGATGACGCAATCGGAGGGCGTGCCCTTCACCGCGAAGCGCTTCTCCGCGATGTGGCGCAGGCGCAGGGGGTCGTTCAGCGACAGCGAGTGCGAGACGCCGGATTGGTCTGTCTCGGGCGCCACCACCCAGACGTCGTCGGAGAGCGTCCGGGCGATGCCCTCCAGCGTCTCCAGGCCCGGCGCGTGGATGCCGTCGTCGTTGGTGACGAGAATGCGCATTACGGGCGTGGTCCTTCGATCCGGTTGAGGCCGCCCATGTAGGGCGCGAGCACGGACGGGATCGTGACGCTGCCGTCCGGGTTCTGGTAGTTCTCCATCACCGCGATCAGCGCACGGCCGACCGCGACGCCCGAGCCGTTCAGGGTATGCACGAAGGCGGGCTTGCCGTCCTTACGGTACCGGGCATTCATCCGTCGCGCCTGAAAATCGCCGCAGACCGAGCAGGACGAGATCTCGCGGAAGGTCTTCTGGCCCGGCATCCAGACCTCGATGTCGTAGGTCTTCTGGCTGGCGAAGCCCATGTCGCCGGTGCACAGGGTCATCGTGCGGAACGGCAGGTCGAGCTTCTTCAAGACCGTCTCGGCGCAGGCCAGCATGCGCTCGTGCTCGTCCGCCGACTTCTCCGGCGCGGTGATCGAGACCAGCTCGACCTTGTTGAACTGGTGCTGCCGCAGCATCCCGCGGGTGTCGCGCCCGGCCGCCCCGGCCTCCGCACGGAAGCAGGGGGTCAGGGCCGTGAAGCGGAGCGGCAACTCGTCTTCCGCTAGGATGGATTCGCGGACGAGGTTGGTGAGCGGGACTTCGGCTGTGGGGATGAGCCAGCGCGAACTCTGGTCAAGCCAATCTTGAACTCCGCCCGAAATGAAGTCGGTTGCTTCGCGTTGATGGCCCGCGACGGCAATGATCGAACCAACGCTGCGACGAATGTCTTCAATGGTCGAACCGTCATTAACGGCGAACTGGTCATCGCGAAACTTCGGCAGCTGCGCCGTGCCGAACATCGCCTCGTCGCGCACCAGGATCGGCGGCGCGACCTCGAGATAGCCGTGCTCCTGCGTGTGAAGATCGAGCATGAACTGCCCGAGCGCCCGCTCCAGCCGGGCGATCTGGCCCTTGAGCACGACGAAGCGCGAGCCGGAGATCTTGGTCGCGGTCTCGAAATCCATCAGGCCCAAGGCCTCGCCGAGCTCGAAATGCTGGCGGCCCTCGGTGAGCGTTTCACGCGCGGACGCGAAGCGCCGGTATTCGACGTTGCCGTGCTCGTCGGCGCCCTCGGGCACGTCGGCCTTGGGCCGGTTCGGGATCGCGGCGAGCCGGTCGTCGAGGGCCTTGGCGGCCTCGGACTGCGCCGTCTCCAGAGCGGGCGCGGCCTCCTTGAGGCCGGCGACCTCGTCCATCAGCGCGGCGGCGCGGGCCTCGTCCTTCGCCTTCTTGGCGGCGCCGATTTCCTTGGCCCGCGCGTTGCGGCGCTCCTGGTTCTCCTGCGCCGCCGAGACGGCCGCCTTGCGGGCGTCGTCCAGCGCGATCAGCTCGGCCGAGAGCGGGCTGAGGCCGCGACGGGAAAGGTCGCGGTCGAAGGCTTCCGGGTTGTCCCGGATGGCGCGGATGTCGTGCATGGGCTGGCTCGGGTCGTGCGGACGGGCACGCTTTGCAGCATCGGTCCGCGCGCGACAAGGCTGCGGCGGGCGATGGCGGGCACGCGCGTCCGCCGTGGACACCGCCCGGCCCGCTTCCGGTCAGGGCATCGAGATGATGCGTCTCGTGACGCCCTCCGCCGAAATCTTTCCCGTCAGCCCGGGGCGCAGAAGGCGAGCCTCGAATCGAGAACCGCAGGTCGGAATTCGGCTTGGCACCCTCGGCGGCTCTGGATCCCGGACCCTGTCGGCGGGAGCCGGCGCTTCGCAACCCCGGCGGTCAGGCCGCCAGACGCCGGCGCTCCGGGGCGTCCTGGGCATCCGACGCGGCTTCGGTCTCCGCGGCGAGGCGCACCCGCTCCTGCTCCTCGCGAAAACTCGCCAGGATCGCTTCGGGCAGCGCGTCGAGGATGGCGCCGACCGGGTCGGTGCGCGGCTCCCGCTCGGCGACGATGTCGGCCTCGGGCGACGCCACGTCCGTGAAGCGCCGGTCGCCGATGCGGTCGCGAGGGTCGAGCGCGATGCGGTCCAAAGCCGTCGGCTCGGGAATGTCGTCGGCCGCGAGCCGGAGCGTGGCCGCCTCCTGCGCCGCGCGCCATTCCGCGGCGGCCTCGTCGGCCTCGCGGCGGGCGGCCTCGCGCGCCAGGGCCTCCTCGGCGATGGCGCGGGCGACCGCGCGGGCCTCGTCGCGGGCGGCCTCGGCCTCGTAGCGCGTCAGCAGCGCCATCACCCCCTGCATCTCGGAGAACGGCATGTCCTCGCAGGCGGTGATCGCCCGCTCGATCATCCGCCGCGACAGGCCGACGCCGCGCAACGTGCTGGTGCCGTCGGCGGCCTCGCGCCAGGCCGAGAGCGCGGCCACCACCGCGGGCAGCAGCGCTTCGGCGAGGCCGGCGCGGCGGTGCAGGTCGGCGATCCCGCGCGGCTCGCGCAGCAGCGTGCCGACGCGGGCGTGCTCCAGGCCGGTGAGGTCGGCGAACGCGGTCTCCGCAAAGGCCATCTGCCCCGAGAGGATCGCCCGCAGGATCAGGCCGGCATTGAGCTGGCCCGTGGTGCGCAGGTGCTTGACGATCCGCGCGGTGGCGGCGGCGCCCGCGCCGTCGCAGAGCTCGAGCACCGTGCGCTCGCCGGCCTCGCGGCTCATCCGGGCGCTGCGGTCGGGCGAGAGCCAGCCGCACGCGGTCACGAAGTCCGACAGGGTCCGGGCGAGCCGGGCGCCGACGGCGTGGCGCACCTCGATCGGCAGGTCCGCCCGCGCCAGCAGCGCCTCGCGCACGCCGGCGTCGCCGCCGTGGCGCTCGACCATGCGCAGCATGCGGCCCGTGGTGATGCGCGCCGTCGGGTTGCGGGCCAGCACCGCGAGGGTGTCGCCGCCGCCGATCTCGGCCAGGGCCCCGGCCACGGCGTGCGAGAGGTGATGGCGCGCGGCGATCGTCGCGCGGATCGTCTCGCAGCCCATCGCGGCGGCGTCCACGAGGTCGGCATCGGTCAGGACCGGCGATGCGGCGAGAACCAGGCAGGCGACCTCGGTCTGGTCGGAGGCCAGGGCCACGACGAGGGGGCGCGGCGCACGCGCCGAGGCGGCGCAGGCCTCGGCCATGGCGCGGCGCACCACCGGGGCCGGGTCGTCGAGGAGCGCCAGGATCGCCGTCTTGGCCTCCCAGGCGGCATCCGCCTCGAGGTTGCCGTACAGGTAGGCCCGCGTCAGCGCGGAGGCGGCCTCGGCCCGGCGCCCCGCCGAAGTGGACTGGGTGCAGGCGAGGAACTGGCGGATGTTCATGGGCCGCTCCGGTTCGTGAACAACGACGCGTTGGGGGCGGCGGCAAGCGACGCCGCGAATTCGGCCGGCCGGCGCGGCGGCAGCGGCGGATCGACGAGCGCGCGGCCCGCCGGAATCGCCGCGGCGATGGCGCCGGTGGTCTCGGGGTCGGCCGAGGCGACCGCCGCGACCGGCACGGTGGAATCGAGGCTCGGGTCGGAGCGCGGGAAGTAGCTCGGGGCCGGCCGGGCGGCCTCCGCCGCGCGGCCCTGGAACAGCTTGGCGACGCCCTCCGAGAGGGCGCCCTGGCGCCGGTCGGTCTGGAACAGGGTGCGCAGGTCGCCCCCGACCGCGGCGTAGGCGCTCGCCGCCGCCGGCGGGGCGACGGCGGCGCCCTGCGTCAGCAGGGTCACGTCGCTGGCGGCGGTGCGGCCGGCGCCCGCCGCGGAGAGGCTGGCATAGAGCTCGGCGGTGGTGCGCGGCCGGCCGGTGCGATCGTAGAACAGGCCGCGGTTGGCGGCGGCGGCCTCCGGCATGTCGAGGGCGGCCGCCCGGTCCGGGGTCGCCCGCGCGGCGGCGATCAGCGTCGTCGCGCCCTTCGCCCCGAGCACGTGGGCGGCGTAGAGGTCGCCCGCGGTCGGCTCGCGCCCGAGCGCCGCCGACAGCGCCTCGCCGTTCTTCTGGGTGAAGGCGCCCGCGAGCGAGGCGGCGATCTTCGGGTCGCGCCGGAGGTCGAGGATCGCCTGGCGCTGGCCGGCATCCGCGACGGTGTAGCTGCCGTCCGGCCGCGCGACGATGGCGTCGGCGTAGGCCTGGAGGCCGAGCTTCGGCCCGGCGGACTTCATCACCCCGAGCCAGGTCTGCTCGATGAACTGGAACAGGCCGGTGGCGGTCGAGGTGCCGGCCTTGGCCGAGGGATCGAGGGCGGATTCGCGCTGCGCCGTGGCGAGCAGGTAGTCGAAGCCGACGCCGCTGCTCTGGGCCCCGTCGCGGATCGCGTCGACGACCGCGCCCTGCGGACCCGCGGCCCGCGGCGGCGCCGCGGCTGGCTGGGGGTTCGAAGGCGTGGTGAACAGGAACATCGATCGCCGCTTCGAGCCGCACGCGCCGGACGGGCGTCGCGTGAGGCGCCGCACGGTGCGCCCCGGATGCGGGGACCTTTGGCCATCATGGTAAAGAAAGCCTAAATGCCCGATGACTCGGTCCTCATGCGCGTCCTGCTGATCGCCTCGCCCGCGGGCGCGCCGCCCGACCTCGCCCACGCCGATGCCCTGGTGCTGGACCATGCCCCGGCCGCCGAGCCCGCCTGGCTCCCGCCCCTGCGGCGGAGGCCCGGCGCATTGCCGCTCTACGTCCGGGTCGCACCGAGCGCGGCCGACCTCGCCGCGGCGCTGGCGCTGCGGCCCGACGGCATCGTCCTGCCGGGTGTCGCCGATGCCGGCGACGTCGCCCGGCTCGGCGTGCGCCTGTCCGTGCACGAGGCCGAGACCGGCATCCCGGACGGTGCGACGCGGATCGTCGCCGGCCTCGACGGCACCGGCGCCCTGCTCCGCTTCGGCGGCGGCTCGGAAAGGTTCGCGCGCCTCGCCGGCCTGTTCTGCGCGTTCGACGCGCTGGCGCGCGACCTCGGGGTCTCGGCCTCGTCGCGGGCGCCGCAGCCTGCTCCGCTGGCGCAGGCGCGCGGGCTCCTGGTGCTGGCCGCCGCCGCCTTGCGCGTCCCGGCCTTCGACATGCCCGGCCCGTCGCCCGATCGCGCGACGGTGGAGGCGGCCTGCCGCGACGGGTTCCGGGGGGGCTTCGCCGAGACCGCCGCGGCGGCGGCCGTCCTCGCCGCGGTGTTCGGGCGGGATCCGAGCGTCGCCGGTGGCCCTCTTGGCGCGCTGCCCCTAGGGTGAGCGGACATCCTCCGATCAAAGCTGCAGCATGCCGCATCCGCGACGCCTCGCCCGCACGACCCTCGGCCTTGCCCTGCTGGCGCTCTTGGCACTCCCGGCGGGGCCGGCCCGGGCCCGCCCGTTCACCGATGCGGCCGGCCGCGTGGTCGAGGTTCCGGAGCGGGCCGCCCGGGTCGTCGCCGCCGGCCCGCCCGCGTCCGTGCTGCTCTACACGCTCGCGCCCGAGCGGATGGCGGCCTGGGTCCGGTCGCCCTCCCCCGTGGAGCGGCCCTACCTCGCCCCGGCGACCTGGGGACTTCCGGCCAGCGGCCGCCTGACCGGGCGCGGCGGCACGGCCAACGTCGAGGCGGTGCTCGCCCTCAAGCCGGACCTCATCGTCGACGTCGGCTCGACGGGGCCGACCTACGCCTCGCTCGCCGACCGGGTCCAGGCCCAGACCGGCATCCCCTACATCCTGCTCGACGGCGCCTTCGCCAGGACCGCCGAGACCTACCGTCGGCTCGGCGCCGTCCTCGGACTGGATCAGGCTGCCGACGGGCTCGCTGCCTATGCCGACCGCACCGTGGCGGAGGTCGCCGCCCGCGTCGCGCAGATCCCGGAGGCGGAGCGTCCGCGCGTGTACTATGCCCGCGGCCCGCGCGGCCTGGAGACGGGTTTTTTCGGCTCGATCAACACCGAGATCCTCGAGGTGGTCGGCGCCCGGAACGTCGCCGTCGGCGGCAACGGCCTCGCCAACGTCTCGCCGGAGCAGGTCCTGGGCTGGAACCCGGACGTGATCGTCGCCCTCGATCCCGCCTTCCGGCCCGCCGACGATCCGCTCTGGCAAGGAGTGAAGGCGGTGCGCGAGGGGCGCGTCTACCGGACGCCGACGCTGCCCTTCGCCTGGTTCGACGCGCCGCCGGGCGTGAACCGCCTGATCGGCGTGCGCTGGCTCGCGCACCTGCTCTACCCGGCGCAGTTCCCCGAGCCCCTGCCGGCGATCGTCGCCGACTTCTACCAGCGGTTCTACCACGTCGCCCTCGCCCCCGAGGCGGTCGACGCGCTGCTCGCCGACGCGGTGCCGGCGCGCCGATGACGCGACGCCGGGCGATGACCCAGGGCACCGCGACGACCGACGCGCCCGCGGCGGCGCAGGCCGTCCCCGGCGCGGGACGGCGTGCCTCGGCGGCCGTGCGAGCCTGCCTCGCGCTGTGCGGCCTCGGCGCGCTCGTCCTCGTCGCCCTCGCCGCGGGGAAATTCCCGGTGCCGGTCGCCGAGGTGTTCGCGATCCTGGCCTCCAAGCTGTTCGGGACCGCGCCGGGCGAGGCGACCGCGCAGGTGGTGGTGCTTCAGGTCCGCCTGCCGCGGGTGGCCGCCGCGCTCGTCGTCGGCGCGGCTTTGTCGTCGGCCGGCGCGACCTACCAGGGCCTGTTCCGCAATCCCCTGGTCTCGCCCGACATCCTCGGGGTCTCGGCCGGCGCCGGTCTCGGGGCGGTGCTCGGCATCACCCTCGCGCTGCCGGTCCTCGCGATCCAGGGGCTGGCCTTCGCCGGCGGCTTGGGCGCCGTGGCGATCGTCTATGCGGTCGGCGCGCTGGTCGGCCGGCACGATCCGGTGCTGACGCTGGTGCTGGCCGGCGTCGCGGTCGGCGCCGTGCTCGGCTCAGGCATCTCGCTGCTCAAGGTGCTGGCAGACCCCTACAACCAGCTGCCCGCCATCACCTACTGGCTGCTCGGCAGCCTGTCCTCCGTCACCCTCAGCGACGTCCTGGCGATCCTGCCGGCGATCGGGCTCGGGCTCCTGCCCCTCGTCCTGCTGCGCTGGCGCATGAACCTGATGAGCCTCGGCGAGGAGGAGGCGCGGGCGCTCGGCATCGAGACCCGCTGGCTGCGCCCGCTCCTCGTCGCGGCGGCGACGCTCGTCACCGCGGCGGCGGTCTCGGTGACGGGGGTGATCGGCTGGATCGGCCTGGTCGTGCCGCACGTCGCGCGCGGCCTCGTCGGCCCGGATTTCCGCCGCCTGCTGCCGGCCTCCGCGCTGCTGGGCGCCGGCTATCTCGTGGCGGTGGATCTGGCCGCCCGCACCCTCGCGCCGATCGAGGTGCCGCTCGGCATCCTCACGGCGCTCGCCGGCGCGCCGTTCTTCCTCTGGCTGCTGGCCGCGGGCAAGCGGGGCTGGTCCTGATGCTGTCCGTCGAGGCGCTGGCCTTCGGATACGGCGCGCGCGAGGTCGGCGCCGGCGTCAGCTTCTCGCTCGGGGCCGGCGAGGTGCTGTGCCTGCTCGGGCCGAACGGCGGCGGCAAGACCACCCTGTTCAAGACCCTGCTCGGCCTGCTGCCGGCCCGCGCGGGCCGCGTCCGGCTCGACGGCGAGGACCTGTCGCGCTGGTCGCGCCGCAGGATCGCGCGCGCGATCGCCTACGTGCCGCAGGCGCATGCGGCGTTCTTCCCGTTCACCGTGCGCGCGGTGGTGCTGATGGGGCGCGCGGCCCGGCTCGCGCCCTTCGCCAGCCCCGGCCGCAAGGACCGCGAGGCGGCGGACGCGGCGCTCGAGAGGCTCGGGATCGCGCATCTTGGCGAGCGCATCTACACCGAGATCAGCGGCGGCGAGCGGCAGATGGTGCTGATCGCGAGGGCGCTCGCCGGCGAGCCGCGCATCCTGGTGATGGACGAGCCGACCGCGAGCCTCGATTTCGGCAACCAGACCCGCGTGCTCGAGCAGGTCCGTCGTCTCTCGGCCACTGGCATCGCCGTGGTGCTTTCGACGCACGACCCCGGCCACGCCTTCCTCTGCGCCGACCGCGTCGCGCTGCTGCACGGCGGCCGCCTCGTCGCGCTCGGAGACCCTGAGGCGACGATCACGCCCGAGAGCCTGCGCCGCGTCTACGGGGTGGAGGTGGCGGTGGTGCCCCTGCCGGGGCACGGGCGCTCGGTCTGCACGCCGATCCTGGCGTGATCCCGAGCCTCGGGGGGGCATCGCCCAAGGGGTCGTTCGCCCACGAGGCCGGCGGATGCCCCCGGCCCCATGATCGCAGCCGGTCAGTCGACGGCGACCATCACGTCGGAGGCCTTGACCACGGCGTAGGCCTCGCCGCCGACCGTGAGCTTGAGGCTGTCGACCGCCTCGTTGGTGATCGCCGCGGTGACGATCTGGCCGGCGGCGATCTCGATCTTGACGTGCGCGGTGGTCGCGCCCTTCTCGACGGCGACGACCTTGCCCTTGATGACGTTGCGTGCTGAGATCTTCATCGAACGGCCTCTGTGGATGAAAGAAAAGTCACTTGGTGCCGGGCTCGGCCGGGATCTCGGCGCCCTGCCCGGCCGGGATCACGGAGAAGCCTTGGGCTTCGAAGAACGGCCTGGCCGACGCGCTCTTCAGGAAGTCGAGGAAACGGGCCGCGCCGTCGCCCTTCACCACGGACGTGACGGCGAACGGGTACACCACCGGCGGATGGCTGCCCGCCGGAAACACGCCGACCACCTTCACGCCCGGATCGGACTTCGCGTCGCTCTCGTAGACCACGCCGAGGGGCGCCTCGCCGCGCGAGACCAGGGCGAGCGCCGCGCGCACGTTGTCGGCCTGCGCCAGCCGCGGCTGGATCGTCGCCCACAGCCCGAGCGTCTCGAAGGCCGCCTTGGCGTACTTGCCCACCGGCACCGAGCTGACCTCGCCGGTAGCGAGCCGCCCGTCCGCGCCGAGCGCCTTGGCGAAGCCCTCTACGGTGAACGGGACCTCGCTCTCCTTGGCGTCCTTCGGTGCGACGACGACGAGGCGGTTGTTGAGCAGGTTCACCCGGCTCTCGGCCCGGATGAGCGTCCTCTTGGCGAGGTAGTCCATCCATTCGAGATCGGCCGAGGCGAAGAGGTCGGCCGGCGCGCCCGCCTCGATCTGGCGGGCGAGCGCCGAGGAGGCGGCGTAGCTCGCCTTGACCGCGATCCCGGTCTGCGCCGTGAATGCCTTGCCGGCGTCGTCCAGGGCGTTCTTCAGGCTCGCGGCGCCGAACACCGTGACCGTCTCGGCGGCCTGCGCGGCGGTCCCGAGCAGCAGGGCGGCGGCGAGGACGGCGCGCGTGATACCGATCAAGACGACCTCCGAAACGGCCGCCTCGCAGGGGTCGAGCCGGCCGCACCGCTATATCCCAGCAAGTATAGCGATGGCCAGGGCCGATCGCGGGGTCGATGCCGCTCGCCGTGCCGTCGCCGTCCGGGTTAGGATGCCGGACGAGGGGAACCGATGGCGACGCTGAGCATCCGCATCGATCTCGGGCCGGGCAACCGGCTCGGACCCGGTAAGGTGCAACTGCTGGAGATGATCGCCGCGCACGGTTCGATCTCGGCGGCGGGCCGGGCGCTCGGCATGTCCTACCGGCGGGCCTGGATGCTGGTCGAGGCGATCAATGCCGGGTTCCGGCAGCCGGTGGTCGAGGCGCAGATCGGCGGACGGAGCGGTGGCGGGGCGCGGCTGTCCGCCTTCGGCGCGGAGGTGGTGGCGCAGTACCGCGCGGTCGAGCGCCTGGCTGCGGAGGCCGCCGCCCCGTTGCTCGTGCGCCTCGAAGGCGCGGCGGCGGATCCATCCGGCGATCGGGGAGGATCAGGCGACCGACCGGAGGGCGGCGGCGATGGCGCCCCGCTCGGCGGCGAGATCGCCGGTGGCGACGGGGCGTGAGGCGCGGGCGTACCAGTAGGCCGCGTTGGCCGGGTCGCCCTCGAGACGGTGGAGATGGGCGTGGACCCAGGCGGCATCCGCACCCGCCGCGTCCTGGACGAGCGCGTGGGCGCGGTCCCAATGCGTCGGACCCTTCGCCGCCCACCACAGGGCGGCCAGCGCCGGAGGCAGGTCGTGCGGCTGGGCGTCGGCCGCAGGTTCAGGGTCGGGCTGGGCGGTGGGCGTCGCGTCCGGCTTCGTCATCGTCGGCTCCGGCCTGCGCTGGGCTGCAGGCCGGGATGACGCGGGTGCGGGTACGGAGGTTCCGCCTCAGGCGCGCGCGGATTGGCGCAGCGCGCCGCGCCCGGCGTAGCGCCCCTGCGCGCCGAGGCCCTCCTCGATTCGGATCAGCTGGTTGTACTTGGCCAGTCTGTCCGAGCGGGCGAGCGAGCCGGTCTTGATCTGCCCGCAATTGGTCGCGACCGCGAGATCGGCGATGGTCGCGTCCTCGGTCTCGCCGGAGCGGTGCGACATCACCGCGGTGTAGCCGGCTCGGTGAGCCATATCGACGGCGGCCAGCGTCTCGGTGAGCGAGCCGATCTGGTTGACCTTGATCAGGATCGCGTTCGCAGAGCCCTCTGCGATGCCGCGGGCGAGGCGTTCGACGTTGGTCACGAACAGGTCGTCGCCGACGAGCTGGCAGCGGTCGCCGATGCGCTGGTTGAGCAGGCGCCAGCCCTCCCAGTCGTCCTCGGCCATGCCGTCCTCGATCGACAGGATCGGGTAGGCGTCGACGAGCTTGGCCAGGTAGTCGACTTGGCTCTCGATCGAGCGGACGGTGCCCTCGCCCTCGTAGTGGTAGGCGCCGTCCTTGAACCAGTCGGTGACCGCGCAGTCGAGCGCGAGCACCATGTCGGTGCCCGGCTTGAAGCCCGCCGCCTGGATCGACTCCATGACGAAGTCGAGTCCGGCTTCCGCCGTCGGCAGGTTCGGGGCGAAGCCGCCCTCGTCGCCGACGTTGGTGTTGTGCCCGGCCTTCTTGAGCGCGCTCTTGAGGGTGTGGAACACCTCGGCGCCCATGCGCACCGCCTCGGCGATGGAGGTGGCCCCCACCGGCATGATCATGAATTCCTGGAAGTCGATCGGGTTGTCGGCATGCGCGCCGCCGTTGATGATGTTCATCATCGGCACCGGCAGGACCCGGCCCTGGACGCCGCCGACGTAGCGGTAGAGCGGCAGGCCGGAGGCTTCCGCGGCGGCCTTGGCCACGGCGAGCGACACGCCGAGGATGGCGTTGGCGCCGAGGCGGGCCTTGTTGGGGGTGCCGTCGAGCTCGATCATCGCCTCGTCGACCGCGACCTGGTCCTCGGCGTCCATGCCGCCGATCGCGTCGAGGATCTCGGTCTGGACCGCGTGCACGGCGTTGCGCACGCCCTTGCCGGCGTAGCGGCCCTTGTCGCCGTCGCGCAGCTCCACCGCTTCATGCGCGCCGGTGGAGGCGCCCGACGGCACGGCCGCGCGGCCGAAGGAACCGTCCTCCAGCAGCACGTCGACCTCGACGGTGGGGTTGCCGCGGCTGTCCAGAATTTCGCGGGCGGCGATGTTGGTGATCGCGGTCATGAAGGCTCCTCCCCAAGGGCGCACGCGATCGGCGGCGGGCCCGGATTCGGTCTCGTCGCTGCGGCTTATCCGTCAAGGCGCGGCCTCGGGCAAGGCGGTGCGCGATCGCGCGATGCGACCGGCAAAGTGAATGCAAAAGCCGCCGCCGCCCGTTCCGGTTTCGAGCCCCAGCGGCGATGCCGCGAGCGACGCGCGGCCGAACCATGCACGCGGGTCGGATGCAGCGGGGCGAGGCCTGCGGTAAGGAGGGCCATGACCGATGAATCCTTGCAGCTGGGGCAGCCGACGCCCCTCCCCGCCGGCCCGCACGAGGCCCGCCTCGACCGGGTGCCGAACCCGCACCCGGATACGGACTACCTTGCCCGCTTCACCGTCCCGGAATTCACCTCGCTCTGCCCGGTGACCGGCCAGCCCGACTTCGCGATCCTGGTGATCGACTACGTCCCGGATCGCTGGCTCGTGGAGTCGAAGTCGCTCAAGCTCTACCTCGGCGCATTCCGCAACCACGGCGCGTTCCACGAGGATTGCACGGTGGGCATCGCCAAGACGCTCGTCGACCTGCTCGGGCCGCGCTACCTGCGGATCGGCGGCTTCTGGTACCCGCGCGGCGGCATCCCGATCGACGTGTTCTGGCAGACCGGTGCGCCGCCCGCCTCCGTCTGGCTGCCCGATCCCGGCGTCCCGCCCTACCGCGCCCGCTGAGGGAACCCGTACGAACGAAGAGGGCGACCGGAATGCCCGGTCGCCCCAAATTCACGTGCTGGATGGCGAGCCCTTAGTAGGGCGAGCCGTAGTAGCCGCCGTAGGCCGGGGCGCCGTAGCCGCCGTACGCACCGTAGCCGCGGTTGTAGCCGTAGGCATCGCGTGCTGCGCCGGCGGCGATCGCACCGGCTGCGAGGCCGGCGATGCCGAGCCCGACAGCGGCGCCCGTGCCGATGCCGCGACCGCCGCGGTAGCCGTAACCCCGGCCGTAGCCGCCGCCGTAACCGTGGCCGTACCCGCCGCGGAAGCCGGGACGCGCATCGGCCGTGGTGGCGGAGAGGACACCAGCCGAGATGATCGCGGCGGTGACGAGAGCGAACTTGCACATGATGATCCTTTCTCGATGATCTATCGAATTCACAAGCTCAACGCTGAAGCTGGGCGATCGTTCCGAAGGTTCCGTGGCGAAGCGGACCCCAGGGGGAGATTCGGTGCCGGCATTCGCGCCCGGCGAAGGTTAACGAAGCGCGCACAAGACCGGGGTTCGGGCCTGCGCTCCGCCTCAGGGCGCGTCGCCACTGCACGGGGATGCAGGGGCGCGTGCCGGCGATGAGGGTCTAAGCTTTCTTCGAGCGCGCACGGGTCTTTCGCGCACGACCCTGCGCGGGCGGAGATCCGTCGAAGGGCGCCGGGCTGCAGAGCCCGAGCGCGCGCCTGTTCCGCTTCCCGTCGCGTCAGCGCGCGGTGTAGTCGCCGGCGCCCTTGGGGCGCTGCATGGCGAACTTCGCGTCCGGCCCGATCTTGAAGTAGTCGAAGTAGCCGCCGCGCATGATCGGCTGCATCGCGGCCGTGTCGACGAGGCCGTCCTTCACGAAGCGGTCGTCGATGTAGATCGAGACCACCTGCCCGATCACCAGGAAGTTGGCGGCCTCGCCCCCTCCGAGCGGAACCAGCGGCACGGTCTGCAGCCACCGGCATTCGAGGGCGGCGGTGGCTTCCGCCACCCGGGGCGCGCGCACCTTGCGCGACGGGGCCGTGGTCAGCCCCGCGAAATCGAACTCGCTCTCGCCGCGCGGCAATGGGGCCGAGGAGGCGTTCATCGGCTCGCGCAGATCGTAGGTGGCGAGGTTGCAGACGAAATCGCCGCCCTCCTCCGCGAAGGTCAGCGCGTCCTTGCGGCCGGTGGAGGAGAACGCGACCATGTCGTCGCCGACCGCGTTGAAGAACGAGTACGGCGCGAGGTTGAGCTTCCCCTCCCGACTCATGGCACTGATCCACCCGATCGGCCGCGGCGCGACGATCGCCTTCAGCGGGTTGTGCGGCAGGGTGCGGTCGTCGGGGGCGTAATGCATGGGTGCGAGCCTTACAGGCGCGTGACGATCTCGGCGAGGTCCGGCCGCGGCCGGTCCGACGGGATCTCCTCGGGGGCACCGATATGGATGAAGCCCGCGAGCTTCTCGCGCGGGTCGAGGCCAAGGGCTTCGAGCACGCGGCGATCGTAGGCGTACCATTCGGTCAGCCAGGCGGTGGCGAAGCCCTGGGCGTTGGCCGCCACCACGAGGTTCATGCAGGCGGCGCCCGCTGACAGGACCTGCTCCCATTCCGGAATCTTCACGTGCGGCCCGGCCCGCGACACGACCGCGACGACGACCGGCGCGTGCGCGAGGCGCTTGGCCTCGAGGTCGAGCCGCGCGGCGTCGGCCTCCGGGTTGTCGGCGGCGTAGGTCTTCGCGATCACGGCCCCGATCCGCTCGCGCGCCGCGCCCGCGATCACGATGAAGCGCCACGGCGCGAGCTTGCCGTGGTCGGGCACCCGCGAGGCCAGCGTCAGGATCGTGTCGATCTGCTCCGGGCTCGGTCCCGGGTCCGTCATCCGCACGGGCGGCACCGAGCGGCGGGTGCGCAGCATGTCGAGGGTGGCGTTCATCGGGGCGTCTCGGCTGGCCGGTGCGGGGCGGTCCCGCGATCGCGTCGGGATTTCGCACGGGTGGGACCGGCTGGGAAGTCGGGCAGCTTGGCGCGGGAAGCGCGAGGACCCTCGGCGGCCTTGCGCTCGCCACGGTCCGGGATCACACGGGCGAGACGGTGACGTTCGGCCGGTTCGGCCTTTGGGGAGAAGGCTTGCGACATGCGCGGACGAAGGCTCGGGCCCGGATTGGCGCTGCTGGCTGCGGTCGCGCCGCTCGCAGCCGCGGCGCAGTCGCCGGACCCCTTCGGCAACCGCCTCGGCGGCGGCCTTCCCTCGCCCTCGATCACGACGCCGGACCTGCCCCCGAGCCAGCCCGAGGGCGAGGCGACCCTGTCGCTCTCCGCGCTGCTGTCGGGGATCGGCCAGCCGCTGCGGTCCGGCCTGGTCTGGCGGATCTACGAGGATCGCACCGACGGCGTCCGGCCCGCGATCGTCGCGCGCTCCACCGACCCGGCGCCGACGTTCAAGCTCGCGCCGGGCGCCTACGTCGCCTCCGTGACCTACGGCTTCGCCAGCGCGACGAAGAAGATCGCGATGTCCGGCCAGCCCGCGACCGACACCCTGCGGGTGGCCGCCGGCGCGCTCAAGCTGTCCGGCGCGATCGGCGACACCCGGATCGCTCCGGCGCAGCTCTCCTTCTCGGTCTTCGTGCCGATCGGCACCAACTCGGAGGGGCGGCTGGTGCGCAACGGCGTCAAGGCCGGCGAGCTGCTGCGCCTGCCCGAGGGCACCTACCACGTGGTCTCGACCTACGGGGAGTCGAACGCGATCCAGCGCGCCGACCTGAAGGTCGAGAACGGCAAGGTCACCGACGCCACCCTCAACCACCGGGCGGCCACGGTGACGCTGAAGCTCGTCACCAGCCCCGGCGCCGAGGCCTTCGCCGGCACGGCCTTCTCGGTGCTGACGCCCGGCGGCGACACCATCCGCGAGGCGATCGGCGCGTTCCCGCAGGTCACCCTGGCGGAGGGCGACTACGTGCTGATCGCCCGCCACGACGGGCAGGTCTACACCCGCGAGTTCAAGGTCGAGAGCGGGCTCGACCGCGACATCGAGGTCCTGGCCAAGGCGGGGTGAGCGGGCGCCGGCGCCTTAAGGCGTCGGGCTCTCGCCATGCTGCCCGTCGAGCACCGTGCCCGTGCTCGGCACGCTCTCGGCGACGGCCTCGGCCCGGCGCAGGTCGGGCGAGGTCGCCTCGGCGACGAAGCTCGCCACCGCCTCCGCGAGCGGCAGGGTCCGGGTCTGCTGGCTGCCCAGCCGCCGGATCGAGACCGTGCGCTCCTCGGCCTCGCGCCGGCCGAGCGCCAGGATCACCGGCACCTTGGCCAGCGAGTGCTCGCGGACCTTGTAGTTGATCTTCTCGTTGCGCAGGTCCGCCTCGACCCGCAGGCCGGCCCGCGTCAGCGCCCGGACGACCTCCGCCGCATAGGCGTCGGCTTCCCCGGTGATGGTCGCGACCACCACCTGGACGGGGGCGAGCCAGAGCGGAAAGTGGCCGGCGAAGTGCTCGATCAGGATTCCGGTGAACCGCTCCATCGAGCCGCAGATCGCCCGGTGCACCATCACCGGCGGCACCTTCTGGCTCTCGGCATCGACGTAGAACGCGCCGAACCGCTCCGGCAGGTTGAAGTCCACCTGCGTGGTGCCGCACTGCCAGTCGCGCCCGATCGCGTCGCGCAGCACGTACTCGAACTTCGGCCCGTAGAAGGCGCCCTCGCCCGGGTTCACCTCGGTGCGGATGCGCCCGCCCGACTGCGCCTCGATCTGCGCCAGCACGCGGGTCATCACCTCCTCGGCATGGTCCCACAGGGCGTCCGAGCCGACCCGCTTCTCGGGCCGGGTCGAGAGCTTCACCACGATCTGGTCGAAGCCGAAATCGGCGTAGGTCGAGAGGATCAGGTCGTTGATCGTGAGGCACTCGTCGGCGAGCTGGTCCTCGGTGCAGAAGATGTGCGCGTCGTCCTGCGTGAAGCCGCGCACGCGCATCAGCCCATGCATCGCGCCCGACGGCTCGTAGCGATGCACGACGCCGAATTCCGCCATGCGCAGAGGCAGGTCGCGGTAGCTCTTCAGACCGTGCTTGAAGATCTGAACGTGGCCCGGACAGTTCATCGGCTTCAAGGCGAACCAGCGCTTGTCCTCGGCCTCGTCGCCGGCGCTTTGAGCCGCGAACATGTTCTCGCGGTACCAGCCCCAGTGGCCGGAGGTCTCCCATAGGGCCTTGTCGAGGATCTGCGGCGCGTTGACCTCGGCGTAGTCGCCCTTCAGGCGGCGGCGCATGTAGGCGATCAGCTCCTGGAAGATCGTCCAGCCCTTGGCGTGCCAGAACACGACGCCCGGCCCCTCCTCCTGGAAGTGGAACAGGTCCATCTCCCGGCCGAGCCGGCGGTGGTCGCGGCGCTCGGCCTCCTCCAGGCGGTGGAGATAGGCGTCGAGCTCCTCCTTCGTGGCCCAGGCGGTGCCGTAGATGCGGGTCAGCATCGGGTTGCTCGAATCGCCCCGCCAGTAGGCGCCGGCGACCTTCATCAGCTTGAAGGCCGGCCCGACCTTGCCGGTCGAGGTCATGTGCGGGCCGCGGCACAGGTCGAACCAGTCGCCCTGGCGGTAGACCTTCAGGTCCTCGCCCGGCGGGATCGCGTCGACCAGCTCGACCTTGTAGGCCTCGCCCCGGTCGGCGAACACCTTGCGGATGTCGTCGCGCTTCCAGACCTCCTTGGTGAAGGCCGCATCGCGGGCCATGATCTCGCACATCTTCGCCTCGATCGCCGGGAAGTCGTCCGGCGTGAACGGGGTTTCGCGCGCGAAGTCGTAGTAGAAGCCGTTCTCGATCACCGGGCCGATCGTCACCTGCGTGCCCGGCCACAGCGCCTGAACGGCCTCCGCCAGCACGTGAGCGCAGTCGTGGCGGATCAGCTCCAGCGCCCGCGGGTCGGTGCGGTCGAGGAACTCGATGCGGGCGTCGCGCTCGATCGTGTCGGACAGGTCGGCGACGACGCCGTCGAGCGCCATCGCGACGGTGCGCTTGGCCAGCGATTTCGCGATGCCTTCGACCACGCTCCGTCCGGTCACGGCCTCGTCGTAGGCGCGGGTGTTGCCGTCGGGGAATGTCAGGATGGGCATCGTCGCGGTGTCTCCGGGCTCACTCCTGCGTACGCGGCAGGTAAGCGCAAACGAGGGTCGGTCCCCGCGCGGGGCGCGGGAGCGGCCGTTTAGACCGTTTCCGGGCGGGAGGAAACGCCGCGCCGCGCGGCGGCGGGGCTGGCGCCAAAGAAAGAACCCCGCGCGGTCCTTCGACCGCGCGGGGCTGATGTCGTCGTCCGCGCGAAGCGCGAAGCGGGCTACTCGGCGGCGATCTGGTGGGCCTGCGAGCCGTCCGTGTAGGTCTCGGGCGTCAGGCGCTTGCCCGGCGCGGCGCGCCCCGGCAGCGGCGGCAGCGCCAGCGCCTTGGCGAGGTCGATCCCGGCCCCTTCCGCGACCCGGCGGCCGTAATCGGCGTCGGCATGCGAGAAGTGCCAGACCATCCGCAGCTGGATCGCCTCGGGGCACTGCTTCATGTCGCCGACGAGGTTGGCGATCAGGTCGTCGCGCTCCCAATCCTGGAACGAGCGGTAGCGCACGCCGGCCTGGGTGTAGTCGTCCTCGGTGCGCGAGGTCTGGTAGCGGCCGAGGTTGCCCTGCACCGGCTGGTGGTAGTCCTTCGCGGGCTTCGGCGCCTCGCGCAGGCCCTCCGCCAGCGTCGAGGGCTCGTAGTTGATGTGCTTGTTCGGGCCGGTCCCGTCGACGCCGTAGGTCATCTGCCCATCGCGCTGGTTCGAGTAGACCTTCACGCCCGGCTGCGGCGCGTTGATCGGCAGCTGCAGGTAGTTGGCGCCGACGCGGTAGCGCTGCGTGTCCGAGTAGGACAGCGTCCGGCCCTGGAGCATCTTGTCGTCCGAGAAGTCGATGCCGTCCACGAGCACGCCCGTGCCGAAGGCCGACTGCTCGACCTCGGCGAAGAAGTTGTCCGGCACGCGGTCGAGCACCATGCGGCCGACGGGCAGCAGCGGGAAGTCCTCGACCGGCCACAGCTTGGTGTCGTCGAGGGGATCGAACGACAGGTGGTCGTTCGGGCCGTCCGGCATGATCTGCACGCAGAACTCCCACTCGGGGAAGTTGCCGGCCTTGATGTTGTCGTAGAGGTCACGCGTGGCGTGGCCGACGTCCTTGCCCTGGATCTCGGCCGCCTGGGCCGAGGTCAGGTTGCGGATGCCCTGCTTGGGCTCCCAGTGGAACTTGCAGAGCACCGCCTCGCCCTGGTCGTTGACCAGCTTGTAGGTGTTGACGCCCGAGCCTTCCATCTCGCGATAGTTGGCGGGGATGCCCCACGGCGACTTCAGGTGCGTCACCATGTGGATCGCTTCGGGGTGCTGCGCCACGAAGTCGAAGAAGCGCCACGCCTCCTGGCGGTTCGTCACCGGGTCCGGCTTGAACGCGTGGATCATGTCGGGGAACTTGATCGCGTCGCGGATGAAGAAGACCTTGAGGTTGTTGCCCACCAGGTCCCAGTTGCCGTCGACGGTCTTGAACTTGACCGCGAAGCCGCGGGGGTCGCGCTCGGTCTCCGGGCTCTCCTTGGCGCCGGCCACGGTGGAGAAGCGCACGAACATCGGCGTCTTCACGCCGGTCTCGTTGAGGACGCGGGCGCGGGTGTACTTGGACGCCGGCTCGTTGCCGATCTTGCCGTAGGCCTCGAAGTAGCCGTGGGCGCCGGCGCCGCGGGCATGCACGACGCGCTCGGGGATGCGCTCGCGGTCGAAATGCGTGATCTTCTCGATGAACTGGTAGTTCTCGAGCGTCGCGGGACCCCGCTCGCCCACCGTGCGCGTGCTCTGGTTGTCGCGGACCGGGTGGCCCTGGCGGGTCGTCAGGATCGGGCGTTGATCGCTCATGCGAAGAATCTCTCCGTGGTGGTGACGAGGCTCGAGGATCGGCGCCTGCGCCCGCGAACGAGGGGACGCCGTTTCCTGGAATCGTTCCGGGCTCCCCTTATGCGCCACTCCGAACCCATTGGCCAATGCATCGTCGCAAAGGGTATGATAGACAAAAACTATGAACCTCGCCGGCCTGTCGCTCCGCGACCTCGAATACGTGGTCGCCATCGCCGACGAGGGGCATTTCGGCCGGGCGGCCGAACGCTGCAACGTCAGCCAGCCGACGCTCAGCGTCCAGGTGCGCAAGCTCGAGGGCGCGCTCGGGCTCGTGCTGTTCGAGCGCTCCAACCGGCGCGTGCTGATGACGGCGCCGGGCCAGATCATCGTGCGTCAGGCTCGCGCGGTGCTGGCCGAGGCGCAGCGCCTGCTCGCGCTGGCCAGCGAGGGCCGCGGCGCACCGCTCACCGGTAGGCTCGTGCTCGCGGCGATCCAGACGCTCGGGCCGTACTTCTTCCCCCTGGTGCTGCGGACGATGCGCCAGGAATTCCCGATGCTGGCGCTGGCCCTCAGCGAGGGCCGCACCGCCGACATCCTCGCCTCCCTGCGCGACGGGCGGGTCGACGCCGCCCTGGTGTCGCTGCCCCTGCCCGCCTCGGGGCTCACCGTCTCGCCGCTCTTCGTCGAGCCGTTCCGCCTCGCCTGCCCGGCCGACCATGCGCTCGCGCAGGGCGGGGCCCTGCGCGCCGCCGACATCGCCGGGCCGGACCTGCTGCTTCTCGACGAGGGCAACTGCCTGCGCGACCAGGCGATCGCCGCCTGCGGGGCGGGCAGCGCCGCCGGGCGCCATGCCACCAGCCTGGAGACCCTGCGCTCGATGGTGGCGGCCGGGGCCGGCTACACCCTGCTTCCCGCCCTCGCCGTCCCGTCCGGCCCCGATCCGAGCGGGCTCACCGTGATCCGCGGCTTCGACACCGACGGGCCGGGCCGGACCATCGCGCTGGCCTGGCGGGCGAGCGACCCGCGGGCGCCGGGCCTCGCCGCGCTGGCCGCCTTCTTCCGCGCGCAGGCGCCGGCCGGCACCGCCGCCTGCCGCGAGGCGACGATCGCCGCCGGGTGACGAACAGGTCGCACAGGGCTGGGTTGTGCGCCCGTGCGCGTGACAGGCCGGGCGACAGGGTGTAGCGCGGCGCCAGGATCGCGGACCGCCATGCGATCGATCGAACCTGGCGCGTCGCCTTGCCTTTTCCCGCACGGACCATCGCCCTCTGGGCGGCGCTGATCGCCGCCTCGGGCCTGCTCGGCTTCGGCCTGAAGCTCGGGCAGTTCCCGGCCGCGTTCCTGCTCGGGCCGATGATCGCGGCGATCGCGTTCGGGGTGCGGGGGGCGCCGCTCCGGATGCCGCGGCCGGCCTTCCAGGCCTCGCAGGCGATGATCGGCTGCATGGTGGCCCACGCCATCACCGCGGAGATCACCAAGACCCTGATCGCGGACGGGCCACTGATCCTGCTCGTGGTCGGCGTCACGGTGCTCGCCGGCGCCCTCGTCGGGCTGGTGCTCACGCGCCTGCGGGTGCTGCCCGGCACGACCGCCGCCTGGGGCTCCTCGCCGGGCGGGGCGGCGGCGATGGTGGCGATGGCCGAGGAATACGGCTCCGATCCCCGCCTCGTCGCCTTCATGCAGTACGTGCGCGTCGCCGCCGTGGTGCTCTCGGCCTCGCTGGTGGCGCGGCTGCTGACCGATTCCGTGGCGGCCGGCCCGCCGCCGGCGGTCGCCGAGGCGGCGACCGTGCTGCCGGTGCTGGTCACGCTCGCGGTCGCGGCCGCCGGCGCCGGCATCGCGCTGTGGCTCCGCCTGCCCGCCGGCGCGCTGATCGGGCCGATGCTGCTCGGCGCGGCGCTTCACGCGACCGGCGTCGCCAGCATCACCCTGCCGCTGCCGATCCTCGAGCTCGCCTACGCGACGATCGGCTGGTACGTCGGCCTGCGCTTCACCCGTGAGACCCTGCGCGCGACGCTGCACGCGCTGCCCGGCATCCTCGTCGCGACGCTCGCCGTGATCCTGCTCTGCGCCGGCTGGGCGCTCGGGCTGACGCACCTGCTCGCGATCGACTTCCTCACCGCCTTCCTCGCGACCAGCCCCGGCGGCCTCGACTCGGTGGCGATCATTGCGGTCGGCTCGAAGGTCGACGTGTCGTTCGTGCTCGCGGTGCAGACGCTCCGGCTGTTCGTGGTCCTGATCACCGGCCCGGTGCTGGCCAAGTGGATCGCCCGCGCGGTGCCGCAGGAATCGGCGTGAATGGACGAGGCGGCGTGAATGCACGCGCTCTGGCTCGCCTTCCTGAATTCCTGGCGCGGCCTCGTCCACGGCGCCCGCACCGAGCGCGCCGTGCGGCTCGAGCTGGTGCTGCTCGTCGTCGGCGTGCCGGCGGCCCTCGTGCTCGGCGCGAGCCTCTGGGTCCGCGTCGCGCTGATGGCGACGCTCCTGCTGATGCTCGCCGCGGAGTTCCTCAACACCGCGATCGAGAAGCTGTGCGATCACCTCCATCCCGGCCGCCACCCGCGGATCGGCACGGTGAAGGACCTCGCCTCGGCCGGGACGTTCTCGGCGCAGGCGATCGCCGCCCTGGTCTGGGTCGCCGCGCTGATCGACCGGCTCTGACGCCGCGGCGTTCCCGCCATCGTCGCTCCGGAGCCGGGACCGTGCGGACTTCCGAGCGGGCCTTCACCGTGACGCCGTCGCTCGGACGCTCGCGGAACGCCGGTGCCGGCGTCCGGATCGTCACGACGCCCTTCGCGCTCCGACGTCCCGCCCGGGCGGCGGTGCGGACCATCGTCCCTGCCGCACGTCCGGCGGTCTCCGGCATCCGGGGCCGGGCAGGCATGCGGGGCCGAGCGGGGGCGCGCGCTCGCATCTTGCGCGGCAAGCGGCTATTGCCGGCCGCATGTCCGACACCGTGAAACCCGCAAGTCCTCCGGCCGAACCGGCACCCGATTACATCCGCAAGATCCTCACCGCGCGGGTCTACGACGTGGCGATCGAGAGCCCGCTCGATCCGATGCCGCGCCTGACCGTCCGGCTCGGGCGGCCGGTGCTTCTGAAGCGCGAGGACCTGCAGCCGGTCTTCTCGTTCAAGCTGCGCGGCGCCTACAACAAGATGTCGGGGCTCTCGCCCGAGCAGCTCGCCCGCGGCGTGATCTGCGCCTCGGCCGGCAACCACGCGCAGGGCGTGGCCTTGGCGGCCGCGCGCCTGCAGGTGCGGGCGGTCATCGTGATGCCGCGCACGACGCCCGCGATCAAGGTCGACGCCTGTCGCGCCCGAGGCGCCGAGGTGATCCTGCACGGCGACGCCTTCGACGAGGCGCTGAGCGAGGCGCGGCGCCTGGAGGCCGAGCAGGACCTCACCTTCCTCCACCCCTTCGACGATCCCGACGTGATCGCCGGCCAGGGCACGATCGGCATGGAGATCCTGCAGCAGCATACCGGCCCGATCGAGGCGATCTTCGTGCCCGTCGGCGGCGGCGGGCTCGCGGCGGGAATCGCGACCTACGTCAAGTACCTGCGGCCGGAGACCAAGGTGATCGGCGTGGAGCCGGACGACGCCGCCTGCATGGCCGAGGCCCTGAAGGCCGGCGAGCTCGTGCTGCTGCCGAGCGTCGGGCTGTTCGCCGACGGCGTCGCCGTCCGCCAGGCCGGGGCCGAGACGTTCCGGCTGTGCCGCCAGCACCTCGACGAGGTCATCACCGTCGACACCGACGCGATGTGCGCGGCGGTGAAGGACATCTTCGACGACACCCGCGCGGTGTCCGAGCCGTCCGGCGCGCTCGCGCTCGCCGGCGCCAAGCTCTACGCCGAGCGCGAGGGCGGCGCCGGCACGCTCGTCGCGATCTCCTCCGGGGCGAACCTCAACTTCGACCGCCTGCGCCACATCGCCGAGCGGGCCGAGCTCGGCGAGGAGCGGGAGGTCCTGCTCGGCGTCACCATCCCGGAGAAGCCCGGCGCCTACCGGGCCTTCATAAGGGCCCTGGGCCCGCGCGCGATCACCGAGTTCAACTACCGCTACGCGCCGGGCGTGCAGGCCAGGATCTTCGTCGGCATCAACCTGCCCGGCGGCCGGCCCGAGAAGCGCGACCTCGTCGCGGGCCTCGTCGCCGGGGGCTACGACGTCCACGACATGAGCGACAACGAGATGGCCAAGGTCCATGTCCGCTACATGGTCGGCGGCCGCGTCTCGGGCCTGGCGCACGAGCGGCTCTACCGCTTCCAGTTCCCGGAGCGGCCGGGCGCGCTGCTGAAGTTCCTGGACGCGCTCGGCGAGGACTTCAACATCACCCTGTTCCACTACCGCAACCACGGTGCCGATTACGGCCGGGTGCTCGCCGGCATCGCCGTGCCCCCCGACGCCAAAGGCCGTTTCGACCGGGCTGTCGAAGCTCTCGGCTTCCCGTGCTTCGACGAGACCGAGAACCCGGCCTACCGGATGTTCCTGGACGGCGAGCCTGCGGCGGCCAAGACCGGCATCGCCGGCTGGTTCGGGCTCAGGAAGGCCTGAGCGACCTCGGGTCCGGCGCGCTCCGAGCATTTTCGAGCGAGGCGGCTCCCGGCTCGCGTGAAGAAAATGCAACTTCACAAGATGCAGCATCTTCGAGCGAGGTGGCCCCCGGCTCGCGTGAAGAGGGTGCTCTAGCGCTGCGCCGTCTCGACGCTGACGACGTCGGGGTTCGCCCGCAGGGTCTCGGCGATCGCCTCGACGCTGGTCGCCGACAGGCGCACGAACGCGACCTCGATCTCGTCGAGGGCGGGGTCCTCGGCGGTGCGCGCCACGAACTGGCGCACCCGCGAGGCCCGTTCGCCGGTCGCCGCGTGCAGGGTGTCGATCGACAGCGCCCCGCGCTTGGCGACGAGGCGGAGGGTCCGCGTCTGCATCCGGTCGCGCCAGCGCTCCTCCAGCGGCTTGACGCCCGCGAGGATCGCGACGACGAAGGTCGTGGTCGCCACCGCCGGGACGTAGAGCCCGCCGCCGATGGCGAGCCCGATCGCCGCCACCGCCCATAGGCTCGCGGCGGTGGTCAGCCCCTTCACGACCTCGCCGCGCAGCAGGATCGTGCCCGCGCCGAGGAAGCCGATCCCGGAGACCACCTGCGCCGCGACGCGCGACGGGTCGAGGACGACGTTCCGGGCGCCCAGCGCGTCGGCGAAGCCGTAGATCGAGACCAGCATGATCAGGCACGAGCCGACGCAGACCAGCATGTGCGTGCGCAGGCCGGCCGCCCAGAGCAGGCGCTCGCGCTCGAGCCCGATCACGCTGCCGAGCAGGGCCGCCAGCGCGAGCCGGCCGATCATCTCTCCGTTGCCGAGCAGGGCCGGTCTCCGTTCTGTCCCGCGATCCTCTGGGGACGATAGGCCGGTTCAGCCCGTCATGCGACGCCGAGCGCGGCCTTCTCCACCTCGTAGGCCGCACGCACGGTCGCCTGCCCGTAGGTGCGCTCCAGGCGCCGGACGGTGAAGTGGGCGCGGGCCATCGACTGGAAGTGGCTCATGAAGGCGGTGTTGACCGCCGCGCCGCCGAACGCGCCCAGCACCGGCACCGCCTGCGCGGCGACCTTCTGCGAGACCACGATGCCGAAGCGCGCCGCGATCTGCGCGGTGAAGCGGATCAGCGCCGGCGCCGACTGGTCGAGCAGCGTCTTGCTCCCGGCGTAGCGGGCGGCCTCCGCCATCGTCTTGGCGAGGGCTGCGCGCACCGCGAAGTAGCCGCTCTCGGTCAGGCCGGTGCCCTCGGCCGCGCCCGCCGCATCGCCCTTTCCGCCCAGCGCGAAGACCTGGACGCAGGCGAGCGCACCCTCCGGGTCGTCGAGGTCCTCGCCCTCCTCCCGCGCGATCTCGGCGATCGAGCGCAGCATCAGGGTGGTCGAGACCGGCAGCTCGACGGCCAGCGTCGCGAGGCCGAAGGCGCCTCCGAACGCCCCCGACAGCGCGGCCATGGCCTTGTGGTTGAAGGTGCTCGATCCGGTCAGGCTGCCGAGCAGCGCGCCGAGGCGTCCCTCCGGCTTGACGGCGATGCTCTCGATCTCGGTGCCGGCGGCCGGCGCGACCGCGACCTTCGGCAGGGTCCTGAGCGCGACGCGCAGCGCCCCGCGCATCGCCGCCTCGGTCGAGCGCCCGACGACCTCGGTCACCGGGGCCGGCAGGGACCGGCCGATCATGTCGAGGGGAGCGCCGGCGGCGGCCGAGAGCCGGGCGGCGAGGCCCGGCTGCTCCAGGGCGCGGACGGACCGGCGCAATGCCGCGAGGTCCGCCTCGCTCAAGGGACGCTCGATGGACTCGGTGGCGGCCGGAAGGACCTCACCGGTCAGCGCGATATCGCTCATGCATTCCTCCTCAAGCCTGGGTTCTCAGGGGCACGCCCGGCGAACCGGTAGGAAGCGGGACGGGCCCGGGAGGGTTCCCGTGCCCGCCGGCGGCGGCCATCCCCGCGTCGCCCGAGGCCGGCACGGGCCTGCGGCTCGGCGTTCTGCCGACGGCGAGGCAGAGCAGCACCACCGGGATGCCGACCGCAGAGGTCAGGACGAAGAAGGTCGGGTAGCCGAAGGCGGCGACGATGTAGCCGGCGGTGCCCGCGACGAGCTTGCCCGGCAGCGCGTAGAGCGAGGAGAACAGGGCGTACTGCGTCGCCGCGTAGCCGGGGGTGGTCAGGCTCGACATGTAGGCGATCAGCGCGATGCCGGCGAAGGAGCCGCAGAAGTTCTCGATCGAGATCGCCACCGTCAGCCGCCAGACCTCCGGCCCGCCGGTCGACAGCCAGGCGAAGGAGAGGTGCGAGGCGGCGGCGAGGAAGGCGCCGGCCAGCAGCGTCGGGAACATCCCGAATCGCGCCATCGCCCAGCCGCCCGCGAACCCGCCCGCGATGCCGACCCAGATGCCGTAGAGCTTGGTGACGGTGGCGATCTCCTTCAGGTCGAAGCCCAGCGTCCGGTACAGCGGGCTCGCCATCACGCCGGAGACGAAATCCGGCATGCGGTAGAGCGCCACCAGCACCAGCACGCCCCACAGGGCCTGCCCCATCCGGCCGTGCAGCTCGACCAGGGGCTCCAGCACGGCCTGGCGGATCGACAACAGCCGCGTTCCGGTCGCCTTCGGCGTCTGCGCGGCTGCGGCCGCCGGCTCGGGGCGCCGGGTGTCGAAGGCAGGCGCGAGCAGGGCCGCGATCAGGCCGACGAGCATCAGGGCCGCCATCGTCAGGTAGGCGAAGGTCCAGCCCTTGTCGGAGGCGATGAACAGCGCGCCGGCGCCCGCCGTGATCAGGCCGAGGCGGTAGCCGAGGTTCGAGGTCGCCGCGAGGATGCCCTGGAAGTCGGTGCCGGCGGCGTCGATGCGCCAGCCGTCGACGACCACGTCCTGGGTTGCGGCGCAGAAGGCGACGAGGAAGGCGCCGAGGCCGAGCAGCGCGAGGCTCGTCTGCGGATCGGCGAAGGCCATCAGCACCAGGCAGAGCGCCACCGCGACCTGCGTCGTCACCATCCAGGCGCGGCGGCGCCCAAGACGAGCGCTCAGCACCGGAACGTCGATCCGGTCGATCATCGGCGCCCACAGGAACTTCAGCGAGTACGGCAGCGCCACGTAGCTGAACAGGCCGATCGCCTTGACGTTGATGTCCGAGAAGGCGAGCCGCAGGGTGAACGTCCCGAGCACCAGGAGCAGCGGCAGCCCCGAGGAGAAGCCGAGCGCCAGCATCAGGACGATGCGCCGATCCTCGACGAGGTCGCGGGCCCGCAGCCGTCGTGCGGGCTTGTCGGGTGCGGTGTCCATGGCCATGCGGTGGAACTCCTTGACGCCCTTCCGCCTTGATCCGTGAGAATCGTGGCAGCCTTGCGCCGCCCCGCGCGTCGGGGGCGATCCGTGCGGGGTGCGGCGGCCGGATCATGGTCGATGTCTGCTTAACGCGACATCGCACATTTGCCTGGGTACAAACGGGACGGGTCGGGAACCTTGCCCCTGCGTACCTGTTCGGATGATGCGAGCGTAGCCGTTCCGCTCGCAACGGTCTGCCGCGCTGGCCCGGCGCGGCGGCCATCCCTGCCTCGAGGCTCCTCGCGTACCGATCGGTTACAGGATGATGGAGACCAGCGATCAGGCGGATTATCCGCTCGCTCCGGCGACATTCGCGCGGGCGTTCGATTCGAGCCCGACGCCGATGCTGCTCACGGGGGCGACGCACGACAACAACCCGATCGTCTGGGTGAACGAGGCCTTCCTGAAGCTGACCGGCTACGACCGCGACGAGCTTCTCGGGCGCAATTGCCGGATGCTGCAGGGCGCCGGCACGGACGCGTCGGAGGTCGCGCGCCTGCGCGCCGCGCTCGAGGCGGCCGAGCCGATCGAGTGCGAGCTCCTGAACTACCGCAAGGACGGCACCGCCTTCTGGAACAGCATGACCGTCAACCCGGTGCGAAACGCCGATGGACGGGTGACGTTCTTCTTCGCCGCGCAGGCCGACATGACCGACAAGCGCACCGTCGAGCAGGCGATGCGCGGCACCAACGACGAGCTGGAGCGCCAGGTCGGGCAGCGCACCGCCGACCTGCAGGCGGCCCTCGAGCAGAAGACCGCCCTGCTCCACGAGGTCGATCACCGGGTCAAGAACAACCTCCAGGTGATCTCGTCGCTGATGCTGCTGAAGGCCCGGCGCACGCCCGAGGGCGAGGCGCGCGATGCGCTCTCGAGCATGGCCGAGCGCATCGGCGCGCTCTCGACCGCCCACCGCATGCTCTACTCGGCCGGCGACGTCACCAAGTTCAACCTGTCGGACTTCACCGACGACTTCCTGTCCGATCTCAACGCCGGGCTCGATGCGGAGCGGACCCGGGTCGAGGCGCGGATCGACTCGATCGCCGTCTCCGCCGCGATGGCCGCGCCGCTCGCCCTGATGATCCACGAGCTGGCGACCAACGCCGTCCGCCACGCCTTTCCCGAGAACCGGAGCGGCCGCATCGGCATCACCGCGCAGCGCACCGACGCCGGCATGCACCTTACGATCGAGGACGACGGCGTCGGCCTCGATGCGGGGCCGGTGAACCCGGCGGGCTTCGGCCGGAACCTCGTCGAGATGGTGGTGCGGCAGCTGCGCGGCACGATCACGTGGCGCGATCGGGCGCCGGGCACCGTCGTCGAGATCGACATTCCCCTGGCGGAGGACGCGTGAGCGCCCCGGCCCTGCGCATCCTCGTGGTCGAGGACGAGGCGCTGATCGCCCTCGAGCTCGAGTTCCTGCTCGACGACCTCGGCTACGTCACGGTCGGCATCGCCGCCAGCTCGACCGAGGCGATCGCGCTCGGGCAGTCCACCGCACCCGACATCGCGCTCGTCGACATCCACCTCGTCGACGGGCCGACCGGCGTCGACGTCGCCCGCGCGCTCAGCGCCGACCCGCGCACGACGGTGGTGTTCATGACCGCCAACGCCAAGCGCATCCCCGACGACTTCGCGGGCGCCTTCGGCGTGATCTCCAAGCCCTATTCCGAGCGGGTCGTGGCGAGCACCCTCGACTACGTGGCCGGCTGCCGCGCCGGGCGCGTCCCGGCCCCGCCCTGCCCGGACGGGTTCTTCCGCGCGCCCGGTTGAGCCGGGCTCAGCCGGCGGCCGCCTCGCGCTCGCGCTTGAGCCGGTAGAGCGCCTCCATCGCCTCGCGCGGCGTCAGCGCGTCCGGGTCGATCGCGTCCAGCAGCAGGCCGAGCGCGTCGTCCGCCTCGACCGCCGGTTCCGGCAGAGGGGGCGGGGCGAGGCTCGCGAACAACGGCAGGTCGTCGATGCGCGGACGGCTGGGGCGCTCGCGCTCGGCCTTCTCCAGCCCCTTCAGGATCGCGCCGGCCCGCGCGACGACGCTGCCCGGAAGGCCCGCGATCCGCGCCACCTGGAGCCCGTAGCTGCGCTCCGCCACCCCCGGCACCACCTCGTGCAGGAAGACCACGCCGTCCCGGTGCTCGGCGACCTTCAGGGTGGCGTTGTCGAGCCGCGCCAGCCGCTGGCCCAGGGCGGTCAGCTCGTGGAAATGGGTGGCGAACAGCGCGCGGCAGGCGTTCGTCTCGTGCAGGTGCTCGAGGCAGGCCCAGGCGATCGAGAGCCCGTCATAGGTCGCGGTTCCGCGCCCGATCTCGTCCAGGATCACCAGCGAGTGCCGGGTCGCCTGGTTCAGGATCGCGGCCGTCTCGACCATCTCGACCATGAAGGTCGATTGCCCGCGTGCGAGGTCGTCGGCGGCGCCGACCCGGGAGAACAGGCGGTCGACGCGGCCGATCCGGGCCTGGAGCGCCGGCACGAAGGCGCCGATCTGCGCGAGCACGGCGATCAGGGCGTTCTGGCGCAGGTAGGTCGACTTGCCGCCCATGTTCGGGCCGGTGATCAGCCGGATGCGGCCGCGCCCCTCGCCCGAGAGGTCGCAATCGTTGGCGATGAAGGCCGCGCCGGATTTGCGCAGGGCCGCTTCGACCACCGGATGGCGGCCGCCCGCGATGACGAAGCTCAGCGACGCGTCGACCTGCGGTCGGCGCCAGTCGAGCTCCACCGCAAGCTCGGCGTGGCTCGCGGCCACGTCGAGGGCGGCCAGGGCCTCGGCGATGCCGCCGATCGCCTCGGCCTGCGCGACGATGCGGGCGGCGAGGTCGTCGAACACGGCACCTTCCAGGGCGAGCGCCCGCTCGGCGGCCCCGGAGATCTTCTGCTCCAGCGCGCCGAGCTCGACGCTGGTGAAGCGCATGGCGTCGACCATGGTCTGGCGATGCACGAAGTCGCGCATCAGGCCCTTCAGGCAGGCTTCGCCGACCGATTGCGGCACCTCGATGAAGTAGCCGAGCAGGCCGTTGTGCTTGATCCGCAGCGTGCGGCACCCGGTCTCCTCGGCGTAGCGCGCCTGCAGGGCCGCCACGACCTTGCGCGAGTCGCTCCCGAGCAGGCGGGCCTCGTCGATGTCGGGATGGTAGCCGGCGCGGACGTATCCGCCGTCGCGGCGGTTCAGCGGCAGCTCGTCGGCGAGGCTCGCGCGCAGCATGTCGAGCAGGTCGCGATCGGCGCGGGCGAGGATGCCGGAGAGCCGCGCCAGATCCTCTGGCAGGTCGCGTCCGTCCGACAGGCGCGCGCAGAGCGCCAGCGCCACGTCGAGCCCGTCGCGGATCGCGGCGAGGTCGCGCGGGCCGGCCCGGCCGAGGCCGGCGGCGGCGACCACCATGCGGGCGAGCCGCGGCGGCAGGGGGAGGGCGCGCAGGCGCCGCCCGGTCTCGGTGAGGCGCCCGTCCGCGTCGATCGCATCGAGGTCGCGCAGCATCGCGCGCGCCTCCTTCAGGGCGGGCGCCGGCGGCGGGTCGAGGAAGGCGAGGGTGCCGGGATCGGTCACGCCCCACTCGGCGCAATCGAGCACGAGGCCGGCCAGGTCCGCCGAGACGATCTCGGGGCGGGTGAACGGCTCGAGCGCGCTGGTTCCAGCCTCGGCCCAGAGCCGCCAGCACACGCCGGGCTCGGTCCGGCCCGCGCGGCCGCGGCGCTGGTCGACCGAGGCGCGGGAGGCGCGCGCGGTCACCAGCCGGATCAGCCCGAGCCCGGGTTCGTAGACCGGCACCCGCGCGAGGCCGGAATCGACCACGATGCGCACGCCCTCGATCGTGAGCGAGGTCTCGGCGATGCTGGTGGCCAGCACCACCTTGCGCGCGCCGGGTGCGGCCGGCGACACCGCCCGGTCCTGCTCGGCCGGCATCAGCGCGCCGTAGAGCGGCTCGACCGCGACCTCGGGCCCGACGCGGCCTTCCAGCGCCGCGGCGACGCGGCGGATCTCGCCCTGGCCCGGCAGGAAGGCCAGGACCGAACCCGGATCGGCCCGCAGTGCACGCAGGATCGCGTCCGTCATCGCGTCCTCGATCCGGCGGTTCGGATCGCGGTCGGCGTAGCGGGTCTCCACCGGAAAGGCGCGTCCCTCGGACGCCACGACCGGCGCGTCGCCGAGCAGGCGCGCGACGCGGGCGCCGTCGAGCGTCGCCGACATGACCAGGATGCGCAGGTCGTCGCGCAAGCCGGCCTGCGCGTCGAGGGCGAGGGCGAGGCCGAAATCGGCATCGAGCGAGCGCTCGTGGAATTCGTCGAACAGCACCGCGCCGATGCCGGACAGTTCCGGGTCGTCGAGGATCATGCGGCCGAAGACCCCCTCGGTCACGACCTCGATCCGGGTGCGGCCCGAGATCTTCGAGCCGAGCCGGACGCGCAGGCCGACGGTGTCGCCGACGCGCTCGCCCAGGGTGCCGGCCATGCGATCGGCCGCGGCACGCGCAGCGAGACGGCGCGGTTCCAGCACGATGATCTTGCCGGAGCCGAGCCAGGGCGCGTCGAGGAGGTCGAGCGGCACCCGCGTCGTCTTGCCGGCACCCGGCGGAGCGACCAGCACGGCGGCGTTCGAGGATGCCAGCGCCGCGCGCAGGGCGGGAAGCGTCGCATCGATCGGCAGGGGGCTGAGCGGGGACAGAGCAGACGTCGGGGCGGATGGCATCGCGATCGTCCTACCGTGACGATCGGGCGGCGTTACGATTCAAGTCCGCGAACAATCCCGATTTAGCCAAGAAATTAATCCCCCTTCGACGGAACGATTCCACGGCCGATGCCTGGAACGACTTGAGGCGCTTGAACTTATAGCCCGGCAGCGCATGAGCGCGGACTGGAGAATTCTAGATGACACGTCTTTCCTTGACCCTTGCGACCGGACTGCTTCTCGGCGGCCTCGGCCTGGGGTCGATCTCCGTCTCCGCCGCGCCCGCGATGCCGCAGGCCGGTATCGTCGCCGGCAGCACGACCGACGCGGTCGCCTATCGCCGCCACTACCGTCATCACCACTCCACCAAGGCCGAGCGCATGATGCGCCGCCGCAATACCATGCGCCACGGGAACCCGAATGCGCGCAACCCGGCGATGCGCGGCTACCAGCAGAACCTCGGCAACACGGTCGGCGGCCCGCGCTACTGATCGATCCGCCTCGAAGCGATGCGAGGAAGCCGGCGCCCCATGGCGCCGGCTTCCTTCGTTCGTCGCGTCGCCGGCAGCGTGCGGCCTTCTCCCCAGCGATCCGGCGGGCGGCCGCTGATCAAACCCGGACCCGTCTGCTAAGAGCCGTCTCATGGCCCGCAGCTCAGCCCGAAACCTCGCCGACGTCGCCGGATCTGGCACCGCGGAGGTCGCCGGCCCGACGCCGATGATGGCGCAGTACATCGAGATCAAGGCCGCCAACCCGGACTGCCTGCTGTTCTACCGGATGGGCGACTTCTACGAGCTGTTCTTCTCCGATGCCGAGACGGCCTCGCGGGCGCTCGGCATCGTCCTGACCAAGCGCGGCAAGCACGGCGGCGCCGACATCCCGATGTGCGGCGTGCCGGTGGAGCGCGCCGACGACTACCTCAGCCGGCTGATCGGGCTCGGGCACCGGGTCGCGGTCTGCGAGCAGACCGAGGATCCGGCCGAGGCCAAGCGCCGGGGCCCGAAATCGGTGGTCCGCCGCGAGGTCGTGCGCCTCGTCACCCCCGGCACCATCACCGAGGACCGCCTGCTCGATCCGGGCAGCGCCAACCTGCTGCTGGCGGTCGGCCGTCGCAAGGTCTCGGACACGGCCTTCGCCTACGGGCTCGCGGCGATCGACATCTCCACCGGGCGCTTCGCCCTGAGCGAGGTTGCGGGCGCCGACCTCGCCGGCGCGATCGCCCGGCACGATCCGCGCGAGATCGTCCTGTCGGAGGCCATCCACACCGATCCGGCGCTCGCCCGGCTCTGGGCCGAGACGCGGGCGGCGGTGGTGCCCCTGGCCCAGGCGGAGCTCGAGCCGGCCTCGGCCGAGCGCCGCATCCGCGAGCAGTACGGCGTCGCGACGCTCGACGGCTTCGGCGCCTTCACCCGCGCCGAGATCGCCGCCGCCGGAGCGGCGCTGCTCTACGTCGCGCGCACCCAGCTCGCCGCCCGCGCGCCCCTGAGCGTGCCGACCCGCGAGGAGGCCGGGACGACGCTGGCGATCGACGCGGCGACGCGCGCGAACCTCGAGCTCACGCGCACGCTCTCGGGCGAGCGGGCGGGCAGCCTCCTCGACGCGATCGACCGGACCGTCTCGGCCAACGGCGCGCGGCTCCTGGCCGAGCATCTGGCCGGGCCGCTCACCGACCTCGCCGCCATCGCGCGGCGACACGAGGCGGTGGCGCGGCTGGTGGAGGATCGCGCCCTGCGCGCGACGCTGCGCGACGCGCTCGCCCGCGCGCCCGACCTCGCCCGCGCGCTGACC
>NZ_VRUU01000120.1 GCF_008039875.1 Methylobacterium sp. WL119
GTGATAAGACCGTTAATCTGTATATCGGCGCTATTGTAAGTTTTATAATTAGCGCCGCCATAGCTCGCGCTTCCTGGATATATATCGAAAGGCCAATAATTAATTATCGCAAAATATTACTAAATCGATAAGGAGACGAATATTGTTAGTTACTTATAGTGATCTCAATGTAGAAAACGGGCGACTAGAGAGAGTGAGCGAGTATGCTTGGTTTTTATTCTTCCACCTCCGAATTATGATTGTGCTAATCCTGCAGCATTAAAGCAGATGCAGAAGGACAGTCGTCTGGGACATCGGATCGCTTCGCGTTGGTAGGCATCATATTAGAGCCGTTCCCTTCCACATTGAGTCGGGGGTAGCGGTGAGGGGTACGTTCTGATTCGATGGCGCGCTTTCAAGGGAGAGCACCATGCCGTCAGCTCTGTCAGTCGATCTGCGCGAGCGAGTCATCGAGGCGGTCGAAGCGGGATCGTCGCGCCGGCAAGCGGCGGCGTGCTTCGGCGTGCTTCGGCGTGGGGAAGGCCAGCACGATCCGGTGGCACGCGCGCTTCCGGGATGCGGGCGAGATCGCCCCCAAGCCCGCGGGCGGCGACCGGTCCCCGCCCGCCATCGAGGCTCATGCCGAGACGATCCTGGAGATCTGCCGCGCGCACCCGCAGATTTTCCTCCGGGAACTGTGCGACAGGCTGGCCAAGCAGGGGGTCCGAACCAGCACGAGTGGGCTGTGGCGGTTCTTCGGTCGCCACGGCATCACCCGTAAAAAGGGGATCTTCATGCAGACGAGCAGCAGCGCGAGGATGTGAGCGCCGCCCGAGAGGCGTGGTTCGACAAACAGATCGATCTCGATCCGGACAGCCTCGTTTTTATCGACGAGACGGCGGCCGCCACCAACATGGTGAGGTCCTATGGCCGATCCCCCCCGGGGCGAGCGCTGCCGCATCTCCGCTTCGCACGGACACTACAAGACCACCACCGTCACCGCTGCCCTGCGCACGAGCGGCCTCGTCGCCACCACCCTGTTCGATGGAGCGACGAGCGGCGAGCGCTTCCTGGCTTACGTGACCGATACCCTGGTCTCGGTGCTGAAGCGCAGCAACACGGTCATCCTCGACAACCTGAGCGTCCACAAGGTCACCGGGGTGCGGAAAGCCATCGAGGCGGTCGGCGCACGCTTGCTCTACCTCCCGGCCTATAGCCCCGACTTCAACCCAATCGAGCAAGCCTTCGCCAAGCTGAAGGCGCTCCTGCGAACGGCCGCCGCGCGCACGGTACCAGACCTCTGGACCGCGATCCGAAACGCCTTCAAAGCCTTCCATCCTCGCGAATGCCGAAACTATGTCGCCGCTGCTGGATACGATGTCTTCGACCCAACATGACCGGGAACAGCTCCAGCGCTGGGCGCTGGCATGCAGTGGATGTACGTGCCAGGAACCTCCTGGGCTAAACAGGCAAGACGAGCTTGCGACGGATCGGTGAGCCGTAGGCGCATGGCGGCTTTATGTTGTGTGCTGCTGGAAAAGCTTAAGGACGCAAGATCCCTGGGCTAGTCACGCGCCGTGCTCGACATCGGTAGGGTGTCAGCCAGAAATGGGCGCCGCGATTGCCCCGAAGCTAACTGACTACAATAAGCCTAGCACCAAATGCTACTGTCGTAAACGCCGATGGAACACCGGTCAGACTCGCTATGACAGGCGTAAACTGCCACGGTAACTGCAAACTAGTCGCGACCTTCAAGACGGTCCTAGGCCGATAGGTGGGCCGGCTCAGCTAAAGCTATGGCGTTGCAGAGCGCAATGCATGAATTAGCAGATTAGGTACGATATGGTGCAAGTTTAGATAGCCACCCGACTTCGAAAAGAATACGAAATGGAACTCGACATCGCCAAAAAATGCGTATAGTATGTGAAAATCTGTTCGTAAGAAGCTAAAGAGTTTAGCTAAATGAAATTTGCATCGAGATCTACTCTTGGTTGGCTCGTACTAAATCACTGCCTTTTAGTCAGCATTAAGGCTGAAGCTATAGAATATAAATTGGGCCCTGCTGATCAAGTGCACCTTCGTCTATCTGATGTGCGTCCTGGTACCGGTGAAGCATATCAATGGACAGCACTTAGCGGCGAGTTCACTGTAGGAGCAAGCGGTGAAATCTCGCTTCCACTCCTAGGAATGATAATTGCTTCAGGAAAATCAGTCGCGGCCCTATCAGATGAGATATCCGTTAAATTACAAAATCGAATCGGATTAGCGCAAAAACCAAACGCAGCATTGGAGATAAGTAAATATCGGCCCTTCTATATTATTGGCGATGTTGAGAAACCTGGAAATTACGAATACCGGCCCGGGCTAAATATTCTTCAAGCGGTTGCATTGGCTGCCGGTTTCTCAAAAGACCGTGAAAAATATCAACTATCATATCGACGTGATAATATCGTGCAACACGGCGATATCGTCGTTTTGTCTCAGCAAAAAGTTGCTTTGATCATCAAGCTTGCTCGGTTAGAAGCAGAGCAGTCTGGCGCTACGCAGGTAAAATTTCCATCTGATATAAGAGCGCCCGTCGAAAAAACCTTTCTAGAAAAAACTAAATCGGGAGAAGAGGCCCTTTTTGCTTCAAAAAGAGAAACCTTGAAGTTGCAACTTCAAAACCTAGACAATATCAAATCGGTTCTTGGCCAAGAACTTACGACATTAACAAATAAAGAGTTGAATCTTCAAAAGCAAAAAGAACTCGCTCAAAAGGATTTATCTGTCGTAACTGACCTTGTGAGCCGAGGTTTGACTGTAAATCCGAGGCAAATAGCGGCCGAACAAACGGTTACGACCGTCGAAAGCTCGCGCTTGGACGTTTCGGTCGCTAAACTACGCGCTCAACAGGAATTATCTAAAATTGAGCGAGAAATTATTGATACAAAAGAGCGGTATCGAGCATCTGCTCTGACTGAAGCCATCGATGCTAGAAACAAAATTGCAGATATCGAAGGAAGACTAAAACAAGCAAAGGATATACTTCAGGGTAATGCAATAAATGGTCAAGTGAATAAGCTAGAAAGTATAAGTTTTTATGTTAGCAGATTATCAAATAACAAATTAGAGACTTTAAATGCAGTTGACGCAACCGAAATATTGCCAGGAGATGTTGTAAAAGTTGTGTTTCCAGATCCTGCTGCCCTGCCAGATGAATAATCATAAATAGACAGCATTAAAAATTGACAGATTGCAGCATGGTCTTAAAATTAAACAACGAAGAACAATATTTACTATCTAATTGGTCCTGCTTGCTGTTTTCAACAATAGTAGTCGGTGGCCGTAGAGGCTCAATATCGCGCAATCTAGTGGAAAATTTCCAACTATCATACTTTAGAGCGAGCAACATTTTCGCCTGTTATCAATATGAGATATGGCCGCAATTTATGGGATTTAGCAGAGCCGCGTTTATTGGTTAAGTAGGATAAAGATGTAGCTAGTGTTTGATGGCACCATGGATGACGGTGCGCCGTGCGCAGCAGATGATCAATCAGTAGGGGCAGGTTAGCTATGTCAAGGTAAATTCCACACTGCAATAGTGACTGTTCGGGCGCTCACACCTCTCGATCACTCGCCACGCCATAAATGGCATTATCCCGCGTATCCTTAATTCTCGGCAGCAGCCGAGGTGATTTTGGGCCTTGTTAGCGTATAGATTGTTCGATCTGCGATGCAGACCGCCTTGTCTGTCCGAGTGGGGTGGGGGATCGCGTTCAGCGGTGTGCCCTAGGCACAGACAACTAGGTGACGCTTTTTGTCCGGCTCGCCGGGTGTGTTAGGTTCGGGCCAGCGACCGGCTCCCTCTTTTGGGCGATACGCTGGAGATGTCGAGCGCGGTGCGACACAAATCCAGCTGTCCCGCTCCTTCAGGGCGTTCTGGCAAAGTGCAATGCAGGGTGGCCCAAATCTGAGACGCTCTGTAGTCGTGCCCCTGTTGCAAACACGATATGATCGCGCCATGCCGCCTTGTCTGCGGCAGGTACTCCTAGGGAAAGTCAAAGCGCAGTGCGAACAGAAAGTCACTTAACGCCGAGTGATTTGGGATTAATGCACGAACGATTCTCAGGCGGCGTTGGGCTAGCCGTTGAAGTTGAAACATCATTCAATAATGGTCGAAGCCAAACATTCGAGCCATGCCTCGTCAACGTGCCAAATCCGACTTCGTAGATGCCCTGATTATCACCTAGCCCTGCGACGACGATTGGCTGGTAGTGACGCTTCTCCTGGGGATAGACGATACATGCTTAGCTCTATCTAGTCATGACGCCCATCTTTTATTTATGTTATATATTGAACGGTCGTTCTATGTGGAGGACTTTATGGCAGATCTCGAGGCATTCGCTATTAATGCTCGTTTTTTCGGGCAACCAAAAACTGGAGTTCAGCGTTACGCTCGAAGCGTCACACAATTATTAGGTGAATCCGCCGCCGCGCGTGGAAAAGTAGTCCCATTGATTGCACCCTTCGACGTCAAAGATCCGAATTTAAATGGAACATTATTTAGGCCGGCTGGAAATAGCACTGGGCATCTTTGGGAACAGCTTACGCTTCCTAGAAAATGGGAAGGTCGTTTACTAAATCTATGCAATACAGGGCCTATTTCCAAAAGAGATCAGGTAATATGTATTCATGATGCAAATACATTTCTTATGCCTGAAAGCTATGGAGCAAGATTTCGAATTTTGTATAAAACCATTCAGCCCCTACTAGCGCGTAATTCAGCGAGGATAACTACAGTATCTACCTACTCAGCTGGAAAAATTGCCTATCACTTATCTATGCCTGTCTCTGATATCGTTGTTTTACCTAACGGATACGAACACATCTATTCATGGGACCCTGGTCAAGCAACATTAGCGCCGAAGTTGCTGCGCCGGTTCCCGGATGGCCAAGAACGTCCTTTCGTCCTTGCATTAGGATCTCGTGCGCGTCACAAAAATTTAGGCCTTCTAATCGGAATTGCGGAAGAGTTAGAAAAATTAAATATAGATTTAGTAATAGTTGGCGCAAAGGTTAACATATTTTCGTCAGACTCTGTTGCTTCTCGAAATAATATTCGGCATTTAGGTTTTGTGACTGACCATGACCTAGCCTTTTTATTAGGTCGAGCGATATGCTTAGCGTTTCCATCGTTTATTGAGGGGTTCGGTCTTCCGGTTCTAGAGGCAATGGCGAGTGGCTGTCCAGTAATTTCCTCAGATCGCACAAGTTTATTAGAAATTTGTGGTAACGCTGCACTGCTGGCGTCACCAACCGAGCCCAGCCGATGGATCGAACATATCCGTGCTCTAATAGAAAGTGATGCACTCCGTGAAGACCTCATAGCGCGAGGGAAGAGTCAAGCACTCATGTTTTCTTGGACTGATACTGCAAAAGGTTACATTGATCTAATGAACAATCCTCACGTAAAAAAAGTTAATAGACCTCGCGCTTTGATAGATTTACCAAGTGTAGCTGTCGTAATTGCTACTTTGGGACGTCCTAGAGTGCTATCTCAGACTTTACAGAGAATCCTCGACCGCCAAACTCATCGTCCTGCTGTTGTAATCGTTTCATGCGTCAGGCCTGAAGATGTAGGCGAAGTTGCGAACTGGGAACGAGTCAATGTGTTAACCGGGCCACCCGGCCTCGCAGCACAGCGTAACAGAGCTATTTCAGCGATACCCGAAGAAATAGATATAATTGTATTCTTTGACGATGACTTTGTTCCTTCACCTGATTGGCTGCGTTTATGTGCGGTCGAATTCCAGAACAATGATGATATAGTTGGTTTCACTGGGGGCGTAATTGCTGATGGAATTAAAGGTCCTGGCTTGACTTTTGATGAAACTGACCGGTTGCTGTCTAAATGTTATCCGGCGAAATCATCTCGTTTGATTGAGCCATTCAGTCCTTACGGTTGTAATATGGCTTTCCGCCATTCTGCCGTCGGAGATTTGCGTTTTGACGAGCGCCTTGTCCTGTATGGTTGGTTGGAGGATCGAGATTTTGGCGCTGCGCTGGCCGCTCGCGGCGGGCGATTCGTTAAATGTCCCGAAGCACAAGGCGTTCATATGGGTGTAAAAGGTGGTCGCATAGCGGGCGATCAGCTAGGCTACTCGCAAATTATAAATCCGATTTATATGTTTCGCAAAGGAACGATGACCTTTCTCCAAGTTATAGATCATTTATTCCGCAATTTTCTCAGCAACCTATTATGGTCAGTAGCTCCGGAAGCATTTATTGATAGACGAGGCCGACTTCGAGGCAATTTGCGGGGTGTATTAGATTTACTATTTTGGCGCATCGAACCCGAGCACGCCCTGAAAATTCGAAAAAAACCGGCCGAGTAGATATTCTAGAGTGCCTAACAGAGCGGCACCGAGCGGGACTTTTAGAGTTGGTTTGGCACGGTCAGACTTCTTCTCCCCGACGATCTTTGGGATGAGATCGCTCCGCTCCTCCCACCGCCTCAGACCCGTCCGAAGGGCAGGCGCCATCCGATCGAGAACCGGGCTGCACTCATGGGCATCCTGTTCGTGTTGCGCTCGCGCACTGCCGTAGATAATACTGCCGGCCCAGATGGGCTACTGCTTCGGCATGAGTTGCTGGCGTCGGCTACGAGATTGGCATGCGGCGGGCGTATGGCGCCGACTACGTAAGATGTTGCTGGAGCGCCTGCACGCGGCTGGTTAGATCAACCGGAGTCGGGCTTGCCTGGACAGCGCATCTGTCCCGGCCGAAAAGGGAGGCCGCCACCGGCCCGAACCCAACGGATCGAGGTAAGCCGGGCACGAAGCGCCACCTCGTCACTGATGCGCGCGGTAAGCCGCTTGGCGGCTGCCTGCGCGGGCAACCAGCACGACGGTGTCATGCCACCTCTATGCCATCCCGCTTCTGCGCAGCGGCCGGTGCGGGCGACTGTGACGCCGTCTGGACAAGCTGCACGCCGACAAGGCCTATGATGCCAGACCCCGTCGGCACGAACGTCGGACGCGTGGAATCGCAAGCAGGGACATCGAGAGTAGCGAGAGACTTGGTCGTCACCGTTGGGTATTCGAGAGCACCCACGCTTGGTTCAACGCTTTGCCGAGGAGGGCGTCGAAGGTCTGCTGCATGACAAGACCCACCTGCCTGGCACTCCATCACATTCCGCGCGGACGCTGCCGAAGGTGCTGGCACTGACCTGCTCGAAGCCAACCGGCGAGGTCCCGCACTGGCCCGGCCGAGCCATCGCCGCGCGGGTCGGGACCTTACTGCGCTCCGTGCAACGGATTTGGCGGGAGCATCGTCCGTAACCGCATCGGATCCAGACGTTCAATCGCTTGCACGACCCGGCCTTCGCCCAGAAGGTCGAGGATGTTGTGAACCTTTACATAAAGCCGGCCGCCCACGCCGTGGTGCTGTCCATCGACGAGAAGTATTAGATCCAGGCCCTGGAGCGCCCCCCCCCGATCAGCCCCTCGGTTTAGAGCACCCGGCTGCTCAGACCCACGACTATACCCGCCATGGCACCACGACCCTGTCAGCAACTCTCAATGTCCTAGACGACACCGTACTCGGCCACTGCATGCAGCGCTATCGCCATGGCGAGTTCATCCGCCCGCCGTGCAGCACAGTGCATCACTGGTTCTCGCGCCTGCTGCAGGCAAGGGTGTTTGAACGCCTCGGCCATGCCCTCACGCTGGCCGACTGTGAGTAGGTAGGACGTGATACCAAGTCTCGCTGAGCAGGACTCATACGGGGTAGCGTCGGCATCTCGGTCGTGATTCTTTCCTTGGGTTTGGAGCCTGAGGAGGATGCGATGGCTGCTCCGGTGCCGCTGCGTTCGGATTTCGATGCCGAGGCCTTACGCGGCCTGGCCAAGGGTTCGCGTGATCCGGCCCAGACCCGCCGCTTGTTGGCGCTATCAGTGATCGCCGCGGGCGGTACACGCTCGGAGGCAGCCGAGATCGGCGGGGTCGGGTTGCAGACAGTGCGCGACTGGGTCGTGGCCTTCAATGCCGATGGCCCGCGCGGATTGATCGATGGCAGGGCCCCTGGGGCCCGTCCGCGCCTGAACGCCAACCAACGCGATGTCCTCAAGGTGCTGGTCGAACAGGGACCGACGCCGGCCGCACACGGTGTGGTGCGCTGGCGATTGTGCGATCTGGCTCAGATCCTGGCCGAGGGTCACGGCGTGTCAGTCTCCGAGCAGACCTTGAGCCGGGTCTTGCGGGCCATGGGCTACCGCAAGCTCTCCACCCGTCCGCGCCATCACGCCCAGGATCCGGACGCCGCGGCCGTTTTTAAAAAGACTTCCCCAACCGTCTGACGGACATCGCGCAGGCCGTCGGCGGCAAGCCGATAGAGGTCTGGTTCTGCGACGAGGCTCGTGTCGGCCAAAAGAATACCCTGACCCGGCGCTGGGCCAAGCGTGGAACGCGACCCGCAGCACCCAAGGATCAGCGCACGGCCTCGGCCTACATCTTCGGGGCGATCTGCCCGGCCCGGGGCGTCGGCGCAGGCCTGGTCATGCCCCGCTGCACCACGTCAGCCATGGCTCATCACCTCGAAGAAATCGCAGCGACCATCGCTCCGGGGGCCCACGCCGTGCTTCTGCTCGACCAGGCCGGCTGGCACACCACCAGGAAGCTCCCAGTTCCCGACAACATCACCCTGTTGCCCCTGCCGGCGCGCTCACCCGAACTCAACCCGGTCGAGAACCTCTGGCAGTTCCTTCGCAAAAACTGGCTCGGAAACCGGATCTTCAAATCCTACGACGACATCATCGATCACTGCTGCGACGCCTGGACGAAGCTCATCGCCCAGCCCTGGCGCATCATGTCCATCGGTTTGCGCCAATGGGCCCATGGGTTCTGATTAATGAGAGTTGGTATGAGGCCTGCCCGACCGGATGTGTCGTCGATGCGCAAGCCGCCCGCTCGGATGGTGTGGGGCTGGAAGGCAATCGCGGTTACGATCAGGCCTGGCGGTTCGTTGGACTCCCCTTCGACAAGCTCAGGATGAGGACGCCACGAACTGACGTATACGGACGGCCGCCTGCTCGTGGCTACGGTTTCACCCGCTGACCTGCAGTAGAGGCGGTAAACCTGTGGTGTCGACCCATTCAGATCAGGGAGAGCGAGCTATATCCGGGTATGACATACAGGTCAGGGCAAGCGTTGTCAGTTGCGAACGCACTAAGACCTAGAGTTTTTAATTTTATATTTTATAAATCTTAACTTAGCCAGACTCCACATACCTAGCCACTTAAATATTCTAATGGCAGGGTGCATTGCACGATAGATAGTTGAGTATGTATTCCAAACAAATTTTGTCCGTTCTGATGGGATAATTAATGGATCAGTGTTTTTAGAATAATGATTTACAAATAGGTTTTTGTGATCAGAAACTCCCGGCAGTGTATTATAGGTCATCCCTAGTAAAGTTTCGTTTCTAACTTGTCGTACTTCGTACTGACTCAAATTTTTTGTAATTGTGATTGTATATGCAATGGGTCCGGTCATCCTAATGACCGCCCTTTTGCCAACCCCATTTATCCAAGGGTTGTAATTCAATATATTTCTGATTATCGAATCTATGACTAATTTTAGAAGGGGATGCCTGGGACAACTAATTATATGCCAGTTTTGAAATTCTCCACCGGGAATACGTTTCATAGGGCCGGACAAGCCAGCCCCTTCATGTTCCTCCCCAAAGCTATTCCGCCACTTAGAAAGCACGTATCTATCATCTTCGAGCAAATTTTCGTCAAGAGGCAGTACTATTGAGCTTTTTATATCAAGATAAACACCGCCATATATATATATTACCAAATATCTAAACAGATCCGCTCGAGCGGCGCCATAATTTGGGTCAATGCTTCTGTATATTCTAAGCATTCTATTGCCAAACTGACTCGAAATAAAATCTTCGATATCGGCATCATCATATAATTTATGTTCCCAGTTAGGGTTAATATTTTTTATATTTTCAACATTTTTAGAAAGTGAATCTGGGAGATCATGAATCGGATATGTATGATGTATTATGCGAGGTATTGTCGAATATGGTAGGCTATCAGGTATCACTATGTTTTCCCCTCGATAGATTTCGGCGGCATGCGAATTCGAATTATATTTATAATATTATTTGGATTCATAACTTTGGATTTACTTGAGTTAATCTATGCGCCTAACTCTTAATCTCTCTCGAACGTGCTTGCTCTCATACCATACCCCCTTTGGCGATACCGGCCGCCTTCTGATGTGTGTGTATGATCGTACCAACGAGGAGCGCCTGACCTGACCGGTATTTTGGACCAGGCCGATTGAGAGGCTACTGCATTGTGGCGACCATGGGTAGCTAGAAGGCTAGATCCGGGACGGTAACAGGCGCGGGCGGCCGGTAGCCCAAGGACGAATGCGGTCGAACGCGGTTATAGGTATTCTGCCAGATCCCGACCACGGTCTGTGCCTCCTTGAGCGATCAAAAGATCTCTTGTCGTAGGCACTCATCCTTCAGCTTGCCATTGAAGCTCTCACAATAGCCATTCTCCTACGGCGATCCTGGTGCAATGTACTGGATCTGCGGGCCAGTTTTGGTGACCCATTTCCGCAAAGCCTTCGCGATCATCTCTGGGCCGTTGTCGCAGCGGATATTGTCGCGGATGCCATGCAGGCACATCGCATCTGCCAGCGCCTCGACCACACCCAAACTGTTGATGCGCCTCGCGACTTTCAGCGCCAGGTAGGCACGACTGAGCTCGTCGATCAGCGTCAGAATGCGCAGACTTCGCCCGTCATGGGTCTGCCCCTGCACAAATTCGAAGCTACAGACGTGATTGCGATGGAGAGGCCGCAGCCGTACGCAGGAGCCATCGTTCAACCACAGCGGGCTCCGCGGCCGATGCTTTTGCGGGACCTTGAGCCCCTCACGACGCCAGATCTGCTGAACCCGGTCCTTGCCCACCTGCTAGCCCGCTGCCTACAGCAGCGCGGTGACACGGCGGTAGCCGTAGCGTCCGTACCCGGACACGAAGGCGATGATGGCGCGGGTCAGCGCATCCTCATCGGCTGGCACGGTGGGCACGTAGCGTTGCGTGCCCCGATGCTGGCCAACGATCCGGCAGGCGTGGCGCTTTGGGAGACCATACTTCTCGCGAATGCCGTCGACAGCCTGCCGGCGTCGCCCCGGGGCTATAAGTTTCCCGCGGCGACGTCCGTCAGCACCTGACCCACCAGGGACAAGTCAACCACGAGCCGGCGCAATCGCGCGTTCTCGCACTCCAGATCCTTCATCCGACGGGCCTGGTCGATCTGAAGGCCGCCGTACTCCTTGCGCCAGCGTGTGTCGCTTTGCTCGGAGATCTCCGCCTCCTTACACGCTATCGCCAAACTCTTGCCCTGCGCCGTTTGAACCTCGATCTGGCGCAGCTTCGCACCACCTACTCCGCGCCCGTCTTCTGACTTCGCTTCATGTCCAACTCCTTCGGTCCTGGCCGATCCTCTCAATCAGCCCGGGCCAAAGCCAGCCGGTCAGGTCAATGTCGCCACACCGCACTCAAAGTCTGTTTGGCAATAAGTCGTACAATTTGAGCAGGGTGTGATTCAAGCAAGGGCTGAGAAAGGCCTTTGCTTGTCAAACAGCGTTGAACATTGGCTCTGGATCGGCGGCGAACTTTGGCTCTGACTTGCTCTCGCTGATGCCGGCAGCGTTGAGGTTGCGGACATCCACGATGGAGCCGCAGCATGCGTCCTCGCTTCCGATCATCGAGCCTCGTACCTACTGGATTCGTCGTCGATCATGTCGATGTCGGGGCCGACCGGACCGATCTGGTCGTGAGGTCGGGAGCCGCAGTGACGAACTGCCCAGACTGCCGGTCCCCTTCGCGTAGCATCCAAAGCCGCTACCAGCGCCGTGCCGCCGACCTGCCGCTCGGTAGCCGGCGCGTCGAGCTCTAGGTCGTCGTACGACGCTTCTAGAGCCGTTGCCGGTCATGTTGGGTCGAAGGCATCGCATGCAACAGCGTCGACATAGTTTCGGCATTCGTTGGGTTGGAATGCAGCGACGTCTTGTCGGATGGCAGCCCAGAGGTCCGGGACGGCGCGCGCAGCTACGGTTCGCAGGAGCGCCTTCAGTTTGGCGAAGGCTTGCTCGATCGGGTTGAAGTTCGGGCGATAGAGCAGACGTGCGCCGGCTGCCTCGACGGCTTTCCGCACCCCGGTGACCTTGTGGACGCTCAGGTTGTCGAGGATGACCGTGTTGCTGCGCTTCAGCACCGAGACCAGGGTATCGGTCACGTAAGCCAGGAAGCGCTCGCCGCTCGTCGCTCCATCGAACAGGGTGGTGGCGACGAGGCCGCTCGTGCGCAGGGCAGCGGTGACGGTGGTGGTCTTGTAGTGTCCGTGCGAAGCGGAGATGCGGCAGCGCTCGCCCCGGGGGGGATCGGCCATAGGACCTCACCATGTTGGTGGCGGCCGCCGTCTCGTCGATAAAAACGAGGCTGTCCGGATCGAGATCGATCTGTTTGTCGAACCACGCCTCTCGGGCGGCGCTCACATCCTCGCGCTGCTGCTCGTCTGCATGAAGATCCCCTTTTTACGGGTGATGCCGTGGCGACCGAAGAACCGCCACAGCCCACTCGTGCTGGTTCGGACCCCCTGCTTGGCCAGCCTGTCGCACAGTTCCCGGAGGAAAATCTGCGGGTGCGCGCGGCAGATCTCCAGGATCGTCTCGGCATGAGCCTCGATGGCGGGCGGGGACCGGTCGCCGCCCGCGGGCTTGGGGGCGATCTCGCCCGCATCCCGGAAGCGCGCGTGCCACCGGATCGTGCTGGCCTTCCCCACGCCGAAGCACGCCGAAGCACGCCGCCGCTTGCCGGCGCGACGATCCCGCTTCGACCGCCTCGATGACTCGCTCGCGCAGATCGACTGACAGAGCTGACGGCATGGTGCTCTCCCTTGAAAGCGCGCCATCGAATCAGAACGTACCCCTCACCGCTACCCCCGACTCAATGTGGAAGGGAACGGCTCTAATATGATGCCTACCAACGCGAAGCGATCCGATGTCCCAGACGACTGTCCTTCTGCATCTGCTTTAATGCTGCAGGATTAGCACAATCATAATTCGGAGGTGGAAGAATAAAAACCAAGCATACTCGCTCACTCTCTCTAGTCGCCCGTTTTCTACATTGAGATCACTATAAGTAACTAACAATATTCGTCTCCTTATCGATTTAGTAATATTTTGCGATAATTAATTATTGGCCTTTCGATATATATCCAGGAAGCGCGAGCTATGGCGGCGCTAATTATAAAACTTACAATAGCGCCGATATACAGATTAACGGTCTTATCAC
>NZ_VRUU01000121.1 GCF_008039875.1 Methylobacterium sp. WL119
GGCGCCCGCGCAGGGCCTCGATCACCGCCGGGGTCACGTCCACCAGCTCGTAGCGCGCCAGCAGCCCCTCCGGCGTCGACAGCTCCGCCCCCGCCTCCACGGCACGCGCCGTCGGACCCGAAGCCGGAAGAACCGAGCAGCCCGACACCGCGAGCGCAGTGAGCAGGAGCAGAGGGAGGACGCGCATCCAGGATCGCCTGATCGTTTTCGAGGCTTCGACGCCTAGCCGAACGGAAGCCCCCTGTCCGTAGCGGGGCGGACACACTGAGCCGCGCAGGCCCGGATCGAGGGTGATGATCCCCGCTGCACACACGAAGCCGTCGCGATCCGATGGTCGGAGGGCAGGGGATGCCGCCCGCCGGAAGCGCGATCTGGTTTTCGTACAAATGAAGCTCTATGGGATGGCAATCGAGCCGCCCCGCGATACATCGCACGACTTGGAAAAACTTCCTCGCTCATGAGGCTGCCCCTCTCCTACACACCGCCGGACTTGCAGGCCGAGCGGCCCGGCACGGTGCGCCGACGGCACGTGTTCTTCATTCCCGGCTACGACCCGGAGGCGCGGACCCGCTATCGCCTCCTGTTCGTGCGCGAGCTCCTCCGGCACGCGAAGCGGTTCGGCGATCCGCGGCCCGACATCTCCCCGGCGGTCCTCAGCCCGGACGGCCTCGTCCAGAGCTGGACGGTCGGTCCGGGCCGGGATCCGGGGCGTGCGGCGACGTCCTACGACGTGCTGCTCTGGGACGACCTCGTCGCGCGGGATTTCCGCCGGCCGCGGGTCCTGAGCGTCCTGCTGCTGGTCGTCGGCACGCTGCATGCCCTGCTGCGCGGGCTGATCTTCCGGTTCTACCGGCTCAACTGGCTCTACGGGAACGTGGTCATCTACCCGTTCGTCATGGTCGTGCTGCTCACGGCCCTGTCCGCGGCGATCGGGACGATGGTGCACGCCCATCTCGGCGACTGGTTCGGTCACAGCCTCGGCTGGCCGCCCTGGGTGACCCTGCCCCTCGCCGTCGTCGCCGGGATCGCCTGGATCGTCGCGATCGAGGCGTTGCTCAACCGGTTCTTCTTCTGGCAGCTGCTGAACGACTGGGTGTTCAACTGGCAGCACGGAAACGGCTGGCGGCGCGACTACGCGGAGCGGCTCGAGGTGTTCGCCGACCGCGTCCTGGCGCGGATCGCCGAGGCCGAGGCCCGCGGCGAGCGGCCGGACGAGGTGATGATCGTCGGCCACTCCACCGGCGGCCTCACGGCCGCCGAAGTCGCCGCCCGGATCCTGGCCCGCGCCCCGAAGCTCGGGGCGGACGACATGGCCCTCGCCCTGGTCACGCTCGGGTCCGGCCTGCCCCTCGTCGCCGCGCAGCCCTTCGCCGATCACGTCCGCGCCGAGGTCGCCACGCTCATCGCCTCGCGCCGGATCGTCTGGCTCGACGTGCAGGCGCCGCAGGACTGGATGAACTTCCCCGGCTTCAACCCCGTGCTCGACCTCGACCTGCCGCTCGCCGGCGGCCCGATCGCCAACCCGCTGGTACGCTCCGCGCAGGTGCGCGACATCCTCACGCCGGAGACCTACGCCAAGGTCTGCCGGAAGCCGTTCCGGATGCATTTCCAGTTCCTGATGTCGAACGAGCGGCCCGGCCCGTACGACTATTTCCGGATGGTGCTGGGGCCGCAATTCCTCCGCGACCGGGCGGTCCGCCCGATCGTCGCCGACCTTCAGCCCAGCCTTCGAAAGGGCGCCGGCTGAGACGCGGCCGTTCTCCCCTCGGGCGGGCGGCGTGCTATCCGTCCGCTGCGATCCCGCCGCCGAACCCGAACCCGGAGCCGCAGCCCCGTGAGCCCGTCCCGATCGAACGACCAGGCGGGGCGGCCCGCCGCGCAGGTGCTCGTGGTGATGGGGGTCTCGGGCTCGGGCAAGAGCACGGTGGCCGCGCTGGTCGCCGAGCGGCTCGGCTGGATCTTCGTCGACGGCGACAGCTTCCACACGCCCGAGCACGTCGCCAAGATGCATGCCGGGCTCGCCCTCGACGACGCGGACCGGGCGCCCTGGCTCGCCTCGATCGCGGTCTGGATCCAGCACCGGCTGGAGTGGGGCGAGTCCGGCGTGATCGTGTGCTCGGCCCTGCGCCGCGCCTATCGCGAGGTGCTCACCGGCGGCTCGCGGCGGGTGCGGATCGTCTACCTCGACGGCAGCCGGGCGCTCATCGCCGGCCGGCTGGCGGGTCGTCACGGGCATTTCATGGCGCCGGCGCTCCTCGACAGCCAGTTCGCGATCCTCGAACCGCCGACCGCCGACGAGCACCCGATCGTCGTCGGGATCGACGATCCCCCCGAGACGGTCGCGGAGCGGGTCGTCGCGCAGATAAACGGGACCGGAAGTGAATCCGCATGAGCGCACGGCGCATCGACCTCGTGATTTCGGACGTCGACGGCACCCTCGTCGGCACCGACAAGAGCCTGAGCCCGGGGACGATCGCGGCGGTGGCGCGCCTGCACGCCGCCGGCATCGGCTTCACCGTGGCGTCCGCCCGCCCGCCGGTCGGCCTGCGCGGCCTCGTCGAGACCCTGGCGCTCCGCCTGCCGATGGGCGCCTTCAACGGCGCGACGGTGGTCGGCCCGGACCTCGCCGTGATCGAGGAGCGGCTGATCCCGGAGGCCACCGCCCGGGATGCGGTCGACCGGCTCGTCGCCGCGAAACTCGACGTCTGGGTCTTCGCCGACGGCTCGTGGAGCCTGCGCGACCCGGCGGGGGCCTATACGGACCTCGAGCGCCGGACCCTCGATGCCGAGCCGAACGTGGTCGCCGACCTTTCCCCCCTGCTGGGCCGCGCCTCCAAGCTTGTCGGCGTCAGCCGGGACCACGCGCACCTGGCCGCCTGCGAGGCCGAGATCGGCGGTGCCCTGGAGGGCCGCGCGGTCGTGCACCGCTCCCAGGCCTACTACCTCGACGTGACGCCGCCGGGCATCGACAAGGGCGGCTTCGTGGACTGGATGGCGCAACATCTTGGCATCGCGCGCGACCGCATCGCCACCTTCGGCGATGCCGGCAACGACGGGGCGATGTTCGCGCGCAGCGGGGTTTCGGTGGCGATGGGCAACGCCGAGGAGGCGGTGAAGGCGGCGGCCACCGACCTCACCGACACCAACGATGCCGACGGCTTCGCCGAGGCGGTCGATCGGCTGATCCTGCCCTGACGCCCGGAGGGCGACGTCTGTGGCATGCCGGGCACAGGCCGGCGCCCCCGGTCTCGTCGCCCACCGGCGACCGCATCCGAGCCGCTTTCCGGCCTCATTTGACCCCGACCTAGCTTGACCAGAACAAGCGGGACCGGGTCTTCAGGATGCATCGACGCCTTCTCCTCGCCGCAGCTCTGGCGGTCGTGACCGTCCCGGCCATCGCGCAGGGAGCCCGCGACAACATCGATGCGCTGATCGAGCAGCACGCGAAGGCGAACGGCGTCCCGGCGAGCTTCGTCCACGCGGTGGTCAAGCGCGAGAGCAACTACAACCCGAAGGCCAAGGGCGGCAGCGCGCTCGGGCTGATGCAGATCAAGCCCGCCACCGCGCGCAGCCTCGGCTACCAGGGCGACGCCGCCGGCCTCCTCGACCCGGCGACGAACCTCAAATACGGCGTCGCCTACCTCGCCGGCGCCTACCGCACGGCACAGGGCAACATCACGCAGGCCTACGGCTACTACAATCGCGGGTACTATTACGCGGCCAAGCGCCAGGGCATCTCCACCGAGGTCGCCTCCGTGGTCGCCCCGGTCGCCGCCTCGGCGAGCGCGGTCGCGAGCCTGTTCACCGGCGCCCCCCCGGCCGACCCCAACCTCGCCGCCGCCAACGTCGCCCTGGCCTATGCGCCGACCGCGGCCGCAGCACCGGCCGAGACCGTCGCGGTGCCGCTGCCGCCCCGTCGCCCCGCGGCCTTCGGCGCCGGCGATTCGGTGGAGATGGCGAGCCTGCGGCCGACGCAGGATCCGGCGGCCGATCAGCCCCAGGCCGATTCGGCCGGCGCGGCCCAGACCGTCTCGGTGCCGCTGCCGCCGCGCCGGCCCGATGCCTTCGGCGCCCCGGTCCAGGTGGCCAGCGCCGACCTTTCCAATCTGACCCTCGCCGCGACGCCGGCAGCGCCGACGCCGGCCGCCGCCACATCGGTCGATCCGGCGGCGGACACGGTGGCGGTGCCGCTGCCGCCGCGCCGCCCTTCGGCCGAGCGTCTCGCCGCCGTCGTACGGCCCGCGGCGCCCCGCAGGACACCCGCCGGGGAGCCCGTCCTCGAAGCCACCGCACTCACCACCGAGTGAGAGAACCGGGCACATCGCGCGGGAAAACCGCACCCGTTGTCCCTACAACGATCGGCGCGCCGGGTTGACCGCGGGACCGCAGCGCAACACATACGGGGCGTCGGACGAGAGGACCGGTGAGGCGGACGCGTTTTGCGTCGCAGCATCGCAACCGCTCGAATTCCTTGAGACAAACAATCATGCACCGAGGGCAGGGGTGCGCCGGACGTCTCGCGAGAGATCGGGCGTGACCGCGTCATGGCCGCCCTCACGCGAGGTTCGCGGCGCATGACTTGCGTCGGGATGGCCGAGAGGCCGGTCTCGCGCTTGGGATCAATCGGAAAGCGGACGACGCCATGGCCGGCGCGGTGGAACAAGAATCACTCTTCCTGAACGACCTCGGTCGTCGGGTCCGCCATGCGCGCACGGTTCGCGGGCTGTCGCGCAAGCTGCTGTCGCAGACGTCGGGCCTGTCCGAGCGCTACATCGCCCAGCTCGAGGGCGGGCAGGGCAACGTCTCGATCATCCTGCTGCGGCGCGTCGCCGACGCCATGGGCGTGCGCCTCGACGACCTGATCACCGGCAACGACGCGATTCCGGATTGGCCGGTGCTGCGCGACCTGCTGGGGCAGGCTTCGCCGGCGCAGATCGCGGCCGCCAAGGAAGCGCTCTCCGGCGGCCCGCGCGATGGCAGCATGCCGCGCCCCCGCGTGGCGGTGGTCGGCCTGCGCGGTGCCGGCAAGTCCACGCTCGGGCGGATGACCGCGGAACGCCTCGGCTGGCCGTTCATCGAGCTCAACGCCGAGATCGAGCGCGAGAACGCGCTCTCGGTCCAAGAGATCTTCGCGATCTACGGGCAGGAAGGCTATCGCCGGCTCGAGCAGGCGGCGCTGCGGCGCCTGACCGAGCATCCCGGCCCGCTGGTGCTCGCGACCAGCGGCGGCATCGTCGCCGAGCCCCTCACCTACGACCTCCTTCTGCAGGCGTTCTTCACCGTCTGGCTCAAGGCGCGGCCGGAGGAGCACATGCAGCGGGTCCGCGACCAGGGGCACCTCGCCATGACCGGCGACCACGCCTCGGCGATGCTGGAGCTGCGGGCGGTGCTCGCCAGCCGCGAGCCGCTCTACGCCCGCGCCTCGGCGACGGTCGACACCTCCGACGTCCCCGTCGAGGTGATGGTCGATCGCCTGACGCAAACGATCGAGGCGCGCTTCCAGGCGCAGGCGGCGACCGCCTGAGGGTTGCAATGCCGTGCCCGGCGTCTCGCGCCGACCCTTGATCGTGGGCCGGCGTCACCCCAAGCTTTCGGCGTGCGTCGGGCGACGACCGGGCATCGCCGGTCCGCAACCGACCCGTGATCATCCGTGACCCGGCGCGACCCGGCCGGGGCGCCCCGGCGCCGACCGGCCATCGGGCTTCGTCCCGCGCCACCGAGGAGCATACCATGACTGGCAGTCACGCCCTCGGGCGTCCCGTCGCCGACGGGCTCGCCGGCACCGTCGATCCGGTCTGGTCGCGCCTGCGGGCCGAATCCGAGGCGGTGATCCGCGACGAGCCCCAGCTCGCGTCCTTCATCGTGGCGACGATCCTCAACCATACCAGCCTGGAGGGCGCGGTCTCGCACCGGGTCGCCGCAAGGCTCGGGCATCCTGCGCTGCCGTCCGAGCTCGTGGCGCATGCCTTCCACGAGGCGATCCAGGCGGACCCGCGCATCGGCGAGGCGTTCCGGGCTGACATCGTCGCGGTGATGGATCGCGATCCCGCGACCAGCCGCGCGATCGAGCCGGTGCTGTACTTCAAGGGGTTCCACGCCATCCAGGCCCACCGGCTGGCGCACCACGTCTGGAACCAGGGCCGGCGCGACCTCGCCCTCTACCTGCAGAGCCGGTCGTCCGAGGTGTTCCAGTGCGACATCCATCCGGCGGCGCGGATCGGGCGGGGCGTGTTCCTCGACCACGCCACCGGCCTCGTCGTGGGCTCCACCGCGGTGATCGAGGACGACGTCTCGATCCTGCATGCGGTGACGCTGGGCGGCACCGGCAAGCAGGGCGCCGACCGCCATCCCAAGATCCGCCGCGGCGTGATGATCGGCGCCGGCGCCAAGATCCTCGGCAACATCGAGGTCGGGGAATGCGCCCGGGTCGCCGCCGGCTCGGTGGTCCTGCGTCCGGTTCCGGCCAACACCACGGTGGTCGGCGTGCCGGCCCGCGTCGTCGGCACCGCCGGCTGCGCCGAGCCCGCCCGCGCCATGGATCAGCTCGTCAGCATCGACCAGTTCATCCACATGGCCGAGGGGATCTGACGCGGGCGGGCCGCCGCGCTTGCTCCACCGCCGAGGGCGTGGCAAGCGGTGGCCCGGCCGCCGGGCGGGCCGCCGATCACGGCGCGCATCGCCGAAGACACCCTGCATGAAGAACCCGAAAGGCTCGACAGCGTGACCAAGCCCGAAGTCGCGAAGCTGCAGGACTACCTGCGCCGCAAATTCGCCAATGCCAGCATCCGCATCGTGGCACTGAAGAACGGCGATTCCGCCGAGGTCTACATCGGCGAGGAGTCGATCGGCGTGATCTCCGACGACAAGGAGGACGGCGACGATTCCTTCGTGTTCCGGATGGCGATCCTTGACATCGACCTTGAGGAAGAGGCCTGAGTCCGGCGTCTCGCCTGTGCACGAATTAACGCTAACCCGCACAAGTGCTTAACGCTTCGTAAACATCCGGGCTAGACTGCACGCATCCTCGGATGGAGTGCGCGCGTCATGGTCCTCGCCCCCGCTGCCCTCGATACGATCCGGACGCTCTGCGTGGGCTTGGCCCTGTCAGGGTTGCTCGCGAGCGCGTTCGAGTTGTTCACGACGCGCCGCGCAAGCTTCAACCTGCTCGGGCTCGGCGGCGTCACCGCCGTCGCCGCGCTGCCGATGCTGGCCTTCGGCGCTCCGTTCATCATCCTGCGCAACACCCTGCGCGGGCGCCGGATCGAGGGGCGCCCGATCCCGTTCGTGATGCTGGCGACGATCATCGCCTGCGGCTGGGGGCTGCTCTCGGGCCGCGTCGCCCTCGACCTCGCGGCCCTCGTCGTCGGCGCCTGAGCCGGGCCGTCAGCGGTTGGCCGTCGCCACCGGCGACGCGCCGCCGTCGAGCGTCACCCACGCCCGCCCGTCCTGCCCCTCGCGCTTGATGTATGCGTATCCGGTGTTGCGCCACGACAGGATCGTGTTGGTCTTGTTGTCGAGGATGAAGTCGCCGCGGTCGGTGCGCACCATCAGCACCGCGTGGCCCTCGCCGATGTCGTCGATCACCACAGTCATCCGCAGGGCACGCCGGGGAAGCCCGCGCTCGATCAGCATCCGGCGCTTGAGCAGCTGGTAATCCTCGCAATCGCCGAACCCGTCATCCGGGAAGTCCCAACGGTCGACGACGCCCCAGTGCGCCTGGTCGGTGATCGGCCTGATCCGTGCGTTGACCCGGCGGTTCACGCTCGCCAGCGTCCGCCACAGGGCGGTGTTCATCGCGATGGTCGCCAGCTCGCGGGTGTCGACGTCGCATTCGGCCGGCATGCGTCGGCAGAACTCGGTCCACGCCGCCACCGGCCGCGCCGCCGGCCCGGTCTCCACGGCGGTGGCCGCATCGGGCGGGAGGGCGGCGATGCGCGGCTGGGTGGAGGCCCCCCCGATCATCAGGATCGTTCCGGCGAAGCCCAGGGCCGCGGCGCGTCCCGTGCGCCGCACCGCATCGCGCCATCGGATGCCGCCGAGGGCACCTGCCGCCTGGACAACCGCGTGCCGCATGCTCGATGCTCCGCCCTGCCGAAGCGCCCAAGCTGGCACGCTCCGGTCGGCGGCTCAATCGAAATTTAAGGGCGAATTAACCACGTCGGCGGCGAAAGGTTCCGATCCCGCGTGGTGATGTAAGGGCGCCACCCGCACATGCGCCATGGGTATGCGTGCCCTGCACGGTCGATCAGCCCTTGATTCCGGCGTGATTCGCGGCTTGAGACTGTGACACCGGCGTGACGGCGTGCCGGTGCCATGGGATCGGCATTCGAGGGTCCCAGCAAGACGCCGGCCAACGCGCCGCCAGGGATCATCGCAACCGTGTCGCAACCCCCCATCCATCTCATGATCCGGGCTCTCGCCGAGAACGGCGCCCCGGGGGCGATCGACATCGCCCAGCACGCGGTGGAGATGTTCCTCGCCGCCTCGCCCACCGACGCCGACCGCGCGCTCGCCGTCGACATCCTCCTGCGCGATCTGGCCAGCCTGCGCGGCGTCGCCCCCCACATCACCGCCTTCATCGGGCGGATCGAGATGCAGCTCGGCCGGATCCGCCGCGACGCCCTCAAGCGTCCGGCGCAGCGGCCCGTGCCGGCGGATGCCGAGATGACGGAAGAACCCGTCCCGTCCGAGGTCGAGGCCGAGCCGGCGCTCCAGGCCGCCTGAGCCTCAGCGGTTGGCGGTGGTGACCGGGGAGGTGACGCCGCCGAGGGAGACCCAGGCGACGGCGTCCTGGCTCTCGCGCTTGATGAAGGTGTAGCCGGTGCGGTGCCAGGGCAGGATCTGGCTGGTCTTGTTGTCGAGCACCAGGTCGCCGCGGTCGGTGATCAGGGTGAGCACGGCGTGGCCCTCGCCCTTCTCGTCGATGACCACGGTCATCCGCATGGCGCGGCGCGGCAGGCCGGCCTTGGCCAGCAGGCTGCGCTTGAGCAGCTGAAAATCCTCGCAATCGCCCGAGCCGTCCTCGGCCAGGTCCCAATGGTCGGGAACGCCGAGGTGGTCCATGTCGGTGATCGCGGCGACGGTCTTGTTGACCCGGCGGTTGACGGCCTGGATCGTGCTCCAGATCGCCGGGGTCATGGCGATGCGGGCGGGCTCGGCGGGGTCGACCGCGCACTCGGCCGGGTAGCCCTGGCAGAAGGCGACCCAGGCGAGGATCGGCTTGGCGGCGCCGACCGGCGCGGCGGCGATGGTGGGGGCGGGCAGCGAGGCCAGGGTCTGCGCCGCGACCGGGGCGACGGCGAAGGCGAGGCCCGCGGTCACCGCGAGGCCGGCGAGGGCCTTGCGCAGGCGGGGCGCCGACACCGCCCGAACCGTCGAAATCGCGAACCGCATCGCCGTGGCCCAACCCGTTAAGCTCTCGTTAACGAAAGCTCTCACGCCCGGGCCCCGACGGCAATCGCCCCCTTAACGAAAGGTTAATGCTGTGCGTAACACGGGCGTGCGGATCGGGCGGCTGGACCGATGCAGACGGGCCACAGGCGGGATGCGGGCGCCTCGCCCGGCCCGGCGGGTGCCGGCTCGGACGAGGCCCTTGCGGATCGCGCGCCGTGCGGCGGCGGGGTCTCAGAACCAGTAGTTCAGGCCGGCGCGGACCAGGCCGAAGCCGGCATCGCTGCGTCCGGCGCCGTAATAGGTGGCGGTGGCGGCATCGTAGTAGGTCGCGCCCGAGACGCGCTTGCCGAGGTCGAGGTAGAGCGCCTCGATCTTGGCCGAGATCCTGTCGGTGAAGGCGTACTCGATGCCGCCGCCGACGGCGTAGCCGGTCCGCGTCGTGTCCGGCAGGGCGTAGGGGTAGGCGGCCGCGTTCGCCGAGGCCGACCCGCCGCCGTAGGCGAAGCCGCCGGTGCCGTAGATCAGCACCCGGTCGAAGGTGTAGCCGACGCGGCCGCGCACGGTGCCGAAGTAGTCGAGGCTCGGGCGGACGCTCGCGTAGGGCACCGTGCCGAGATAGGCCGCATCCGCCTTGGCGAAGGCGGTGCCCTGGATGTCGGCCTCGACGCCGACGACGAAGCCCGAGCCCGGCGTGAGCTGGTAGTTATAGCCGACCTGGCCGCCGGCGAAGCCGCCCTTCGCCGCCCCGCCGGTCACGGTGCCGTAGGTCGGGTCGGTGAAGCCCTTGCCGGACTCGCGGAACGCGTAGCCGGCGTTCACGCCGGCGTAGAACCCGGTCCAGGTGAAGGCGGGCGGAACCGGCGGCGGCGGAGGCGGCGCCCGCCGCGGCAGGTCCGCGGCTTCGGCGGAGGCGAGCCCGGCCATCAGGCCGAAGGCGGGCAGCAGGGTGCGAACGAGCGCCGGAACGGATCTCGACATGGGGGTTCTCGTGTTGGGATGGGAGGTTTTGCGGAGCGGGATCCAGCGGGCCGCCCGTGCCTCCCCCTTCGGCGGGGGGAGGGCCGCGAAGCGGGCCGGGAGTGGGGAGCGCGTTGTCCGGAAAGGTCGCGCCCCTCCGCAGCGGGGGGAAGGCGCGGCTGCAGAAGACGCCCTCCGACGGGCCGGTCAGAGCGCCAGCAGCAGCAGGCCGACGATGGTGACGGCCAGGATCATGCAGATCGCGAGGTCGAGGACGCGGGCGCCGCCGCACGGGGGTCTCGGGTCGGTTCGCATCGGGTCGGTCCGCATCGGGTCGGTCCCTATGGCGGGCGGCCTTCGGGCGGCGGCGGCGATCATCGGCGCGGATCCTGGTCGGGGGTGAGGAGGAGCGCCTCCCGGACCGGGCTGCCGGCCCGGGAGGCGCCGTCGAGCACCGCAGCATCCCGGGAGGGGGATCCTGGTGCTGCGGCCTGCAGCGCCCCTGGGGTCGCGACGCGGTGGACCGTGTCCGCGGCGGCGATCCCGAGGGCGGGCAGCGCGAGGGCGACGAGGCAGGCGGCGAGCCGGCCCAGTCGCGAAAGGGTGGTCCCGCCCGGCGGCCTGCGATCGCGGCGCAGGGTCGCGTTCAGGGGCGGCATCGGGCGGCAGACGAGGGCGGGTTTCGGTTCGGGCATCGGCCTCGTCCGGGTCGCGTTGACGTGGGAAATTTGACCACGCCCAAACCGTATGTGTGCAGATTTCCCACGTCAACGCGAAATCGGTGGGCCGAGGTGTGCCGGCGCACGATGTGGGATTGTGTCCCACGTCGCCCGCCTCCATGCTGCGCCGATGTCCGAGACCGTCAACGACACCGCCGAGGGGGCTGCCCTGCACGCGCCGGTGGCGCGCCTGCTGCGCCCGCTGGTCCGGCTGTTCGTGGCCCGCGGCATCACCTTCCCGGCGCTGACGAACCTGCTGCGTGAGCTCTACGTCAACGTCGCCGAGCACGACTTCGCGCTGCAGGGCAAGGAGCAGACCGACAGCCGGGTCTCGCTGCTCACCGGCATCCACCGCAAGGAGGTGCGGCGCCTGCGCGGGGCCGGGGCGCCGGTGAGCGCGGTGCCGGCGGTGGTCTCGCGCACCAGCCGGATCATCGCCCGGTGGCTCGCGGACCCCGCCTTCACCGACCCGGACGGGCGCCCGCTGGCGCTGCGGCGCGCGGGCGAGGACGGCCCCTCCTTCGAGGCCCTGGTCGCCGGCGTGACCCGCGACCTGCGGCCCCGCGCCGTGCTCGACGAATGGCTCGACCGCGGGCTCGCCACCCTCGACGGCCAGGACCGGATCGTCCTGGCCGAGGCCGCCTACGTGCCGCGCGGCGGCGGCGAGCCGCAGCTCTACTATTTCGGGCGCAACCTCCACGACCACATCGCGGCCTCGGTCGCCAACATCCTCGGCGAGGCGCCGCGCTTCCTCGAGCGCGCGGTGCATTACGACGGGCTGTCGGAGGATCTGGCGCGGCGGCTGGAGGCGCGCGCCAAGGAGATCGCGATGGAGGCGCTGACCCAGGCCAACCGCGAGGCCCACGCCGCCTGCGCCACCGATCCCGGCGGCCCCCACCGCTGGAACTTCGGCCTCTACGTCTACGCCGAAGCCGTGCCGCCGCGCGCGGGCGTCCCCCCTGCCGAGGAGGCGTCGCCGGCCACGCCGGAGGCCGGGGCGTGAACCTGTCGGTCGGAAACCTGTCGGTCGCACGATCGCGCGCGGATCGGGGCGGTGTTCGGTCGTCGAGCGACCGGCTCGGACGAGGTGCCCTTCCTCCCCCCTCTGCGGGGGAGCGTGGCCCGCGAGGTTCTTCGCATTCAGACGCCCCGGGACCGCGCGCATGAGCGCTCCGACCCGCCGCCTCGTCCTGCGCCTGCTCGCCGGCGCCGCCCTGGTTCCGGGGCGCGCGCTGCCGCAGGAGGCGCCGCGCGACCAGGGCATCGGCGGCACCGGGGCGCGGCCGACGGACACGCCGGGGGACGGCGACCGCGGCATCGGCGGCACGGGGGTGATCGGCACGATCCGCCGCTTCGGCTCGATCGTCGTCAACGACCTGCGCATCGCCTATCCCGAGGACGTGAGCGTGCGCATCGACGGGGTTGCGGCGCGCGCCGCCGACATGCGGATCGGCCACGTGGTCCACGTCGTCGCCCATGCCGAGGCGGGCGGCCTCGCGACCCGGCGGATCGACGTGACGAGCGAGGTGGTCGGGCCGGTGGAGAGGGTGGCCGAGGGCGCCCTCGTCGTCCTCGGCCAGAGCGTCGCCACGGTCGGCGTCGCCGGGCGCTGGGCGGTCGGCGACCGGGTCGCGGTGTCGGGCCTGCGCCGGCCGGACGGCGTCGTCGTCGCCAGCCTGATCGAGCCCCGGGCCGAGGGCCCCGCCTGCGTCGCGGGCCCGGTCCGGCACGACCGCGACGGCCGCCCGGTGATCGGGCGCCTGCGGCTGGAGGGCGCCGGCGAGGCAGCGGGCGGCGTGCTCAAGGTGGCCCGCGCGAGCGAGGCGCTGCCATTCCCGCCGGGGCTGAGCCGGGTCTCGGTGGAGGCCTATATCGGCCGCAGCGGCGGCCGGATGAACCTCGGCTCCGGCCTCGACGTCGCCGGGCCGGCCGGTGCGGCGATCCCGCGCCGCGGCAGCGTCCGCGCCGTGCTGACGACGCGGCCGGCCGCCGACGGGCGCCTCACCGTCGAGGCCCTGCGCCTCGACGAACGCGGCACCGCGCCGGACCGCAACCCGCTGTTCGAGCGCGCGCCGGACCGGATCGACGGCCGCGGCCTGCCCGGAGGCGGCCCGGACGGACGCTTCGAGCGCGGCGGCCGTGGGTCCGGCGGCGGCGGGCC
>NZ_VRUU01000122.1 GCF_008039875.1 Methylobacterium sp. WL119
CCGCTCGCCGGGATCGCGGTGGGCGTCAAGGACATCATCGACACCGCCGCGATGCCGACGCAGATGGGCTCGCCGATCTACGACGGCTGGCGCCCGCCCGGCCGGCGGCGCCCTCGGCCTACGCCTCGGCCCCGGCGCCGCGCCCGCTTCCGTCACGTCCCGCGCCCCGCGTCGCGGCGGCCTTGCCGGAGGAGGACGTGGGTGGCGGTTCCGAGGAGCCGCTCTCGCTCGCCGCGCCCGGGCTGGCGTCGGGGCCGATCTACTGAGCGTCACCCGGCCGGCGGGTGTGCCTCCCGTGCGCCACCGGCCCGCGAAAGCGTGGCCGGACGGGTCGTCCGGCTTGACTTGAGCGTGCCCCGGGCCATCGTCCCCGGATGCAGGACAACACGCGGAAAGCACCCGCCATGCGCTCGAACGCCGTCTCCGTCGCTTTGGGCGTCGGCCTCATCCTCGCCGGCTGCCTGCAGCCGGCCTTCGCCCGCTCGGCGCGGGAGGACATCGAGCCTTCCGAGGAGCGCGCCTTCCCCTTCGACGCCAACATCCCGGCCTGCCAGGATTCGAGCGTGCTGGAGAAGGTCTCGACGCAGTTCGCCGAGAAGGAGGCGAAGTTCTGGAACTCGTCCCTGACGATCGTAGCCTACGACACGATCGAGCGGACGGCGTGGCGACCGTGGGGCCTCGATTTCATCCCACGTCGATTCTGCACCGCGACCGCGACCACCTCGGACGGCGTCCGCCGCAAGGTCGACTACTCCGTGCGCGAGAGCCTCGGCATCATCGGCGCGACCTGGGGCGTCGAGCTCTGCGTCCACGGCCTCGACCGCGACCTGAGCTACGCCTACGCCACCGCCTGCCGCATGGCGCGCCCGTGACGCGTGCCGGCCTCGCCCTGGCGGCCCTGCTGGCCGCCGGAAGCGCGCAGGCGCAGGATTACGGCGGCTTCGGCCGCGGCAACGACACGCCCGGCGGCTTCGACTTCTACGTCCTGGCCCTGTCCTGGTCCCCGACCTACTGCGAGACCGCCGGCCAGCGCGACGACCGCCAATGCGCCGCCGGGCGCGGCCTCGGCTTCGTCGTGCACGGGCTGTGGCCGCAATACACCCGCGGCTACCCGCAGAACTGCTCGGCCGTGCAGCGCTCGCCGACGCCGCAGGCCATGGAGGTCGCCGGCCAGGTCTACCCGAGCGAGGGGCTCGCCCGCTACGAGTGGCGCAAGCACGGCACCTGCTCCGGCCTCGACCCGACCGCCTACTTCAACGCCGCCCGCACGGCGCGCCTGGCGGTGACCATCCCCGACGACCTCAAGACCTCGGGTTCGGAGCGCCGCCTGGCGCCGATCGAGATCGCGCGGCAGTTCGTGACCGCGAACCCCGGCTTGCGGCCGGACATGATGGCGGTGTCCTGCGCCCGCGGGCAGCTCCAGGACGTGCGGATCTGCTTCACCAAGGACCTGCGCGGGTTCGCCGCCTGCCCGGAGGTCGCGCGCGGCAATTGCCGCGCGCCCGAGATCACGGTCGGCGCCGCGCGCTGAGCCTTTTCGGCGGATTCGGGGTCCGACGGCTGGACCCGGGCCGCCGGATCCGCTTGATCGTCCGTCATGAACTATCGCCACGCCTTCCATGCCGGCAACTTCGCGGACGTGCTCAAGCACCTTGTGCTGACGCGGGTGCTCGCGCATCTCGGCCTCAAGCCGGCGCCCTATCGGGCGATCGACACCCATGCGGGCCTCGGCTTCTACGACCTCACCGCGGACGAAGCCGGGCGCACCGCCGAGTGGGTCGACGGCTGGGGACGCCTCGACGACCCGTTTCCGCAGGCCGTGGAGGATCTGCTTGCCCCCTACCGCGCCGCGATCGCCGCGGTCCGGGCGCGCCACGGCGCCACGACCTATCCCGGCTCGCCGGCGCTGATCCGCGAGTTCTTGCGAGCCGAGGACCAGGGCGTGTTCGTCGAGCTGCATCCCGAGGACCACGCGGTGCTGCGCGAGCGCTTCAACGGTTACGCCCGCACCAAGGTGCTGCACCTCGACGGCTGGACCGCCCTCAACGCGATGATCCCGCCGCCCGAGCGCCGCGGGCTCGTCCTGATCGACCCGCCCTACGAGGTGCCGGGCGAGATCGACCGGCTCGGCGCCCATCTGGCCAGGGCGGTGGCGAAGTGGCCGACCGGCGTGTTCCTGGCCTGGTACCCGATCAAAAACCTCGCCGCCGTCGACCGCATGGTCGCCGCGCTCGACGGCGCCCTGACCCGCCCGGCGCTCCGCCTCGACCTCATGATCGACCGGCCCGACGACACGCAGCTCACCGGCAACGGCCTGATCGTGGTCAACCCGCCCTGGCGCCTGGCGGAGGAAGCCGCGCTGTTCATGCCGGCCTTGGCCGAGCGCCTGGCCCGCGGCGCGTACGGCGCGTTTCGCTGCGAGGCGATCGGGACGGTTGCTTGAAGTCCGTCGGATCCGCCCCGCATCCGAGACCAGACCACACCTCAGGATGAGGAGGAAGATGGGATCGACCGGCAGCGACCTCTGTTAGCGGAACCAATGTTCCGTTTTGTTGTCCCAGGGCTGTGGCGAAGCCAATACCAAAGTTCCCTTCCCCACGCACCAATGTTCCGCTTCGACGCCGACCGCGCGTAAAACCTAGGGTTCAAGCGCCTCGCATATTTGAAGCTTGCATCGTGCGGACCGACACTGCCTCGGGCCATCCGGCAGGTGTCGGGCGGCGGTTCGAGGTTTCGTCATGGGCTACAGGCACCGCAACCCGCAGAACCGGATGAAGGCAGCCTCTCTCCTGAGGCTTCTGAAGGGACGGCTCATCGACGTCTCGGGCGTGAAGGTCGAGGTGTCCAGCAACGCGACGGCCTCGGCCGAGGCGTACTGGCAGCTCTCGAAGGCTTCCGGGGTGCACGTCTACCAGGAAGGCGACGGCTGGCACGCCGACCTGGAGTTCAAGGGCCTGCCGGACGGTGTCCCCGCCATGATCGGCACGCCGGCGCCGGTATCGACGCGCGCGGAAGCCATCGAGAGCGTCGTCGGGACGATGTCGGTCTGCGCGCAGCGCGACGCCGTGCAGGCACCGGACACCGCGACGGTCATGCGCTGGTTCCGTTTCGACGACCACGAGGTGCCGGTCCACCCGAAGATGCTCTCGGATTACATCGAGCGGGCGAAGGCGCTCGGCACGGATCCGGCCGACGTCCTGTCCGACCTCGACGACATCCGCATCGAGATCACTGGCGGCGGACCGGTGACGCGCGAGGCCTGGGATGCGGCGTCCTTCCAGAGCCGTTACGATGCCTGCAAGTTCTGCTGCATCGCGATGGCCGTCGGGATCAGCCAAGTCACGTTCGACCCTGGCTCACCCCGGATGGCGCCGGACGCATATCCGGCCCTCGGCCTTCACTGAAGGGAATGGGATCGATCGGCCACGTGCGCCTTCCCGGGTCACCGGGCTTGAGCAAGCCGCACGCCACCACCTCGTCGCGCCTGTACAGACCGATGCCGCGCGGTCGGTCCAGCGGAGCGACGCCTGCGTCCAGGAGATGACGCTGCACCGCGCTTGCCGGGACCTGCTTTCCCAACAGGATCTCCCGTATGAAGACATATTCCGATACGAACGCCTCGATGCTGTTCCTCGGAATGATCCGTACGGTCCGCGTGCTTCTCGCGCAGAACTCCTCCGTCTCCACCAGCAACACCGCCTCGACGAGCTTCCCGATCACGGCTCGGCTACCGGCATACAGGTAGTCCTTGGCCTCATCCCGGAGCAGTCCCCGTCTCGCCGCAAGGGACCTGTTCAGCGCGATGACCTCGTCCACGTCGACGAGGAGGTTCTCGTAGCGAGCGTCCGCGCCATCGCGTCCGACCCATCGGAGTTGTCCGGAAAGGATGTAGCCGAGGATCGCGCTGGCGCGGCATCGGGCGAGGCTGCGGGCCCTGGCAACCGGCATCCGGCGTCCCGGGCCGAGGCGCGTCGGCACCGCGTCCCGGAATAGGCGATCGACGAACGCCTGGACGTCGGATCGGAGAAACCGGTTGTAGTCTCCGGCCAGCCGCAGCTCGATCGGCAGGATCCCAAGGTGCCCGGACTCCACCAGGGCGTCGATCAGCCGGACGTCGAGCCCCGTCGCACCCGCGACCTCCTTGGTGTTGAGATAGCCTTCCAGTCCGGAGACGACCTCGTGCATCGCGTCGGCCGTCACGACGAAGCGGCCTTCGGTCTCCGAACCGGCCGCTCCCGCGCGATGTTCGAAGAGGCGTCGCAGGCCCCGATCCGTGCGGCCGGCCGTCTGCGCGGCGCTTCGCAAGGTGTGGAAGCGTCTGACTTCGAGCTTTCCTCCCAGGAAGGTGCTTGCCGGGCTTATCGCCAGGTTCGCGAAGGCATGCGACTGGACCACGCGGCGGAACTTCTCCAGGTCCCTGCGGTCGTCTTCCTGCAGCAGCCGGTATACGTGGCCGTAGGTCTTCAGGAAGCCGACGGAGCCCCGGACCTTGCGGTCGGCGCCCTTCACCAGGCGATCCAGCGTCGCATGGAGGGACAGCTCGCCACGCGAGGCGATGCGAAAGCCCTCCTCGGAAGCGGCGCCGAACGCGACGGCGTCGAGATGCATCGGCCGTGTCGTGACGGGGTGCAGCGCCGAGACGCCGAGGGCCTCGCAGAAATCCATCGCGGCGTCCATCGGCACGTCATCCAGCCAGTTCGCCGGATCACGCACACCATCCAACCGCGCCATGATCCAGCGTCGGTATGCGACGTCCGGGCTCGCGTCGGCCTCCCGGCGCAAGCGGTCCAGGATAGGCAGGACCTCCGACGTGAGCGTTGCGGAGAAATCGAAGCCGCCGCGCGTTCGAAAGGGTGGCCTGACGTCATGCAGCAGGGTCCCGTGCCGGTCGCAGGCACGGACGGCATCGATGATCCATTCCAGCCTCAGCCAGGCGCGGGCCGCCTTCGGACCCTCGAACACATCCATGTCCTCGGCGACGCAATGCGGACAGATCCTGAAGAAGGTCGTGAGGATCGAACGGCGGGGAAGGACCTCGCCGTTCACGTGCGGGGTCAGGTTCTTCCCCTCGTAGGTCGGCGTGGACCTCGCGAGCGAGGCCACGTCCCCGGGTCCGAGGCCGCGTAACCGGCTCAGCTTTCCGACCATGGTGCCGTCGCCGCGCGCGAGGCCCACCACGTCGAGGTCCATGTCGCGTGCGAGGGTCCTGAGGTCGACGCCGTTGAGCGCGGCCAGGCGGGAGGCATGGCCCAAGGCCGGCTCCCGCAGCTGCAACGGATGGCCGAGGCGCAGGTATAGATCCGGCGCCGTCGACCGGCCAATGGCCGTCGTCATGTCGTCTTCACCGGCTCACGGGGGGCGCACGGGAAGGAGCCGGGCTTCAGCTGATGCCAGAACTCGTATTCGAAGGGATTCCTCATCTCCTTGCCTGCGGCGTGCGACCTTCGTTCGTAGGCGGCGGAGAAATGCCCGACGGTCAGCTTCTTCCTGTCCCAATGGAGCGCTTCCTGGAGGGCGCCTTCCACGATCTGGCAGATCCGGCCGTAGCGGAAGCTTGCGGCACGCGCGAGCCGCTCGGGGAGATCGGTCTCGTCGAGGTGACCGGTGGCGACGCCGACCGGCTTCGCCATCCTCGCGATGATGTCGACGACGAGGTCCCTCTCATCGGGAATCTGGACATCCGCGAACGTCACGAAGTTTCCCCGTCGTTCGATCTGCTCGTCCCCGCCCGCGATCTTGATGACATCCGGCAATCCGGACAGCACGAAGCCGACGGGCCAATGCGTGTCGATGGATACGGCCTTGATGGCGTTCGCGAGATCCTCGCGCTCCTGATGCGAGGCGTTCCTCTTAAGGAGGTGCTGTGCCTCGTCGATATGGACGAGGAAAACGCGCTGGGAGCGCAGGTGGCCGGCCATCTCGTCCCAGACCTCGCCGCGGCCCATCTGGTGCCCCATCCCATAGCCGGCTTCCCTGATGATCTGTCGACCGACGAGGCGTGGGTGGGTGTATCCCTTCAGCTTGATCGAGACGTAACGGTGGACGTGGCCGTACGACGTCTGTTCGGGTCGGAGTGCGGCATGGTTTTGCAGCATCCGTCCGATCGCGGCGGACTTCCCGGCGCCGCTGGCGCCGGCGAGGAAGAAGATCTCCGCCTCGTCGCGCTTTTCCGCCCGCCGGGCGAGAACGCGCTCCAGGAAGCGATTGAAGCCGTTGAGCAGCGCCTTGTCCCGCGCGCAGTCGACATAGACCGACCTGACGCTCTCCAGCCCCTCGATGACGCGCCGGCTGCCGTCGGGCATCCCGCCGAGGACGGACCGAAAATAGGCGTCGTCCTCGGCCGTGACGTCGGTGCCCGGGGATGTGGTGTGACCGGTCATGAGCGTTCCTCGTCGCGATATCGATTGATGGAGCGCGGGGTCGGCACCACCCCCGGCTTGCCGAGGCGGGAAGCCCCCTGCGGCCGTGCGATGGACTCACCGAGGGTGTCGGGCTCGTCCATGTCCGACATCGGCGCGCCCTCGGGCTTCGGCCGGGGTTGGGTGGCGCGGACGCTCGAACGTTCCATGCGATCGAGGAAGTTGAGGTATTGCTCGCTCGTCATCGTGTCCGACGGCACGCCCGCCCGGTCACGCGCGGTCTCGGCGGCATCCTTGATGAACCGGCGTGCCTCGTGCCGGATGCTTCGACCGTCTTCCTTCTCGGCCTTCTCGAATTCGAGCAGCACGTCGTTGAAGTGCTCTAGCCTGGCCAGGGGGACGCCGCGGAAGTCCTCCGCCTTGAACTCCATGTAGTCGCCATGGCCGCCCAGCCCGATCCTCGCCTCCTCCGGCACCAGCACCAGGATGGTGCCGAGGTCGTTCGGGTTGATCACGCCGGTCAGGTCGCGGTGGGACGCATGGCCGTGCAGGATGGCCATCCTCGGGTGCTTGTACTGGACGTGCATGAACGTGATGCCCGTCTTCTGGATGCGGAGGTTCGTGCGACGGATGCCGAAGGCCGCATGCCTCTGGATGTCGTCGGGCGCGTCCTCAAGCTCGTTCGTCGACCTCGTCCAGGCCGTGATCGGGCGCATCCCGCTCAGTCCGGCATGTTCCCTCTGGTGGTATTCGTCGACGATGTACCTAACGATCAGCAGTTCGAGCTCATGAACGAAGATGCTGGCCTGTCCGACGTCAGCACCTGTGGGACAGAATGAGGGTCTTCACGAACGGAGGATGGCTGGTTCATCGTAGCCCCTGAGGAGCGAAGATGAAGCAGACATCCGGACCGGCCAAGAAGCCGGCAGAAGCGGTGATCAAGGACATCCGTCGGGCCACACGTCGGCAGTTCTCGTCCGAGGAGAAGATCCGCGTGGTGCTGGAAGGCTTGCGTGGCGAGGACAGCATAGCCGAGCTTTGCCGACGTGAGGGGATCGCCGCCTCGATGTACTACGGCTGGTCCAAGGAGTTCCTGGAGGCTGGCAAGAAGCGCCTGTCCGGCGACACGTCTCGTGCGGCCACCACCGATGAGGTGCGGGATCTCCGTCGCGAAGCGGGGGCGCTGAAGGAGGTCGTAGCTGATCTCGTCCTGGAGAACCGTCTGCTTAAAAAAAGCATGAGCGAGGCTGGGGGCGACGAGGCATGAGGTACCCGGCCCCCGAGAAGCTGGAGATCATTCGGCTGGTCGAGCAATCCCACCTGCCGGTGCGTGCCACCCTGGACAAGCTCGGCATCACCCGCTCGACGTTCTACCGCTGGTACGACGCCTACCGGCGCGGCGGCCCCGAGGCGTTGAATGACCATCCTTCGCAGCCGAGCCGGGTCTGGAACCGTCTACCTGCGGAGATCCGCGAGCAGATCGTTGCCTTGGCTCTGGAGCAGCCTGAACTCAGTCCGCGTGAACTGGCGGTGCGCTTCACCGACGAGCGCCGCTACTTCGTCTCGGAAGCGACGGTCTACCGGTTGCTCAAGTCTCAGGACCTGATCACCAGCCCGGCCTATATCGTCATCAAGGCCGCCGACGAGTTCCGCGATAAGACCACCGCGCCCAACCAGCTTTGGCAGACGGACTTCACCTACCTGAAGGTCGTTGGCTGGGGCTGGTACTACCTGTCGACGGTCCTGGACGACTTCTCACGCTACATCGTCGCCTGGAAGCTGTGCACGACGATGCAGGCCAGCGACGTCACCGCCACGCTCGACCTGGCGCTGGGGGCGGCTGGGCTCGATCAGGCGCGGGTGATGCAGCCGCCACGCCTGCTCTCCGACAACGGGCCGAGCTACGTCGCCAGCGACCTGGCTGACTGGCTCGGCATTCGGGGCATGACACACATCCGCGGTGCGCCATGCCATCCGCAAACGCAGGGCAAGATCGAGCGTTGGCATCAGACGCTCAAGAACCGCATCCTGCTCGAACACGCCTACTTGCCCGGCGAACTCGAAGCGCGGGTGGCGGCCTTCGTTGAACACTACAACCATGCCCGAGCCCATGAGAGCCTGAGCAACCTCACGCCCGCCGACGTCTACTTCGGACGCGGCGAAGGGATCCTGGCCGAGCGGGAACGCATCAAGCGCCAGACCCTGATGGATCGCCGCTTGCGCCACCACGCGCAGGCTGCCTAACCTCTTACTCCAGATGGACCAGAGCCTCCGCTCCTGAACACCGCTGAATGTCCCAAATCATCTGACGACGGACAGACGCGGATAGCCATATCGGCAAGCCCGAAACGATGGTTGAGCTTGAAGCACGGCTGGCGCGCCTGGCTCACCTGCAGCAGCGCCGTCCCGGCCCGCCAGATGTCGCCGACGCAGACCTCCGCCTCCGTCAAACCGGAAGTGGACAGATTCTCTCCGAAGGCGCCGGGGGTCGCCAACACGGCTCGGCATGCGGGCCGGAGCGAGCGTTTCCACTCCGCGTAATGGTCGAAGGCATAGTGATGGACGGCCTTCTCTGGACCGCCGTGGTAGCGTCGATCCGCCTGCTCGTCCCCGGCCATCCCACCCGTCTCGACAGGGACCGGCCCTGTCGCCGGTGTCTTGACGATGCCGCTGCGACCGCCGTGCGAGCCGAACGGCGCGGCTGGCCCCACCAAGACCGCGTCGATCAGGAATGACGCTTCATCGCCGGCCACGACCAGTTCTCCAAGCATTGCATGAGGTGCCGCGTCACGGCAGATCCCGCCGCCGCGCCGAGGCGGCCGGCGCCCGCGTGCAGGCGATCCATCGACGGTCTCACGCCCTTGGTCCCGACAACGCGGCCGAGCGACAAGCTTTCAGGACCATCGGGCATCGCGTCGAGCGAGAAAGCCCAACGGGCACTTACCTTTAGTTCGGCGACGCGGCCGTTGCAGGCGAGAAGCCACCGGGTGTCCTTGGTTCGCCTTGGCGCAGTGCCGCCATCGATGATCCTGGAACCGATGGGGGACCCAACGGATCTCACTTCGACCCAATCGCATCTCCCGAGACGTCAGCCTGGGGAACGGCCCTGGCCATGAAGCCACGAACCAGACCCGCGATCTCCTCGGTCTTCTCGTCCAACGCGAAATGCCCGGCATCGAGGATATGCATCTCGGCATCGGGCAGGTCCCGCTTGTAGCCCTCCGCGCCCGGGACGATAAAGGAGGGGTCGTAACGACCCCACATCACGAGTGTGCGGGGCTTGTGATACCTCAGCCAAGCTTGCCACATCGGGTACGATTCAACGTTCGTGCGGTAGTCGTAGAGGAGTTTCGACTGGATCTCGCGTTGCCCGGGACGGGACAGGCGTGCGAATTCATCGTCCCAGCCATCCGGATTATAGCGTTCCGGATGCGGGCTGGTGCCGAGATGGCGCTGTTTGGTTCCCTCGTACCCCATGAAGTTGTCGACCTGCTCCGGATGTGACGCCGGATCCGACCAATACTTCGCGATATTTGCCCACTTCGCACCAAGGCCTTCATCGTAGGCGTTGGCATTCTGTACGATGAACGCCTGCACACGTTCCGGGGCGGCCATCGCCATGCGGATCCCGATAGGACCGCCGTAGTCCTGCATGAACAGCGTGTAGCGTTGAACCCCGAGCTTTTGCAGCATCGAGCCCATCGTCTCGGCAAGATGGTCGAAGGTGTAGTCGTATCGCTCTGGCGTAGGCGCCTCGCTCTGACCGAAACCGGGATAATCCGGAGCGATCAGGTGATACCTATCGGCCAAAAGCGGGATCAGGCTGTCCCACATCCGAGAGGATGACAGATAGCCATGCAGCAGAACGATCGTCGGGGCACCCTTAGGACCCGCTTCGCGATAGAACAGCTTGATGCCGTCGATCTGGGCCGTCCCGTAAGTCGTCGTGGCCGTCGTGTAGGGCATGGGCTGTGCCCGCGCAGGGACACCGGCAAGGGTCGTCATGACGATCAAAGCTCCAATCGATTTCATAAAGCTGACTTTCGCGATGCTCTCGATGCCTTGGTTTCCGTAATGAGACACTTGGGTGCGTCTCCGTGGTTGGGCGCTGCCGGGATATCGAAGGCCCCATGCCGTCGAACGGGCGATAGGCAACCGCCTGAGTCGCTCTATATGACACATAGTGTCATGATGCAACCATAGAGACAAACCAGGGGGTTCTCAATCACGTCCGTATAGCGCTTTACAAGGGCTGCGATCGTAGGCAACATGGTGTCATATCAGAAACCCTCTCATCGCCTTAATCGGGTGAAAGAGGGGGCGCCATGCAGTCCAGACGGAGCGGGATGATGCGCTTGCGGTCGACGATCACATCGCCGTACGCCCGCAAGGTCCGGGTGATGCAGGGCGCCATACTACATGCCGTCCAGCCTCGATCGCGGCGCGAGGGCGTTCGGCCGGGCGTGCGCCACGAGGGGGCGGCGCCATGAGGGCCGGAGAACCGATGAACGACACCGTGCCGAGGTCATTGACACAGGAACCAGGCGCCGGTGCGAGCGATGCGGATCTGGGCATACGCATTCGTTTCATGCGCGGCCAACGGAAGATGACGCTCGATGGCTTGGCCGAAGCGACGGGCCTGACCAAGAGCTACCTCTCGAAGGTGGAGCGCCAACAGGCGGTACCGTCGATCACGACCGTCTTGAAGGTCTCGCAGGCATTCGGCGTCAGCGTCGGCGACTTGCTCGGCGAAACGATCAAGCAGGACGCGATCTGCCTCGTTCGCAACGGTGAAGGGACTCCCTTCCTGAAAGAAGGCGGCGGCGACTTCAACTATCGTGCGATCGCTTCGAGCCGGACGCAGAAAGCGATGCAGCCGTTCGTCATTCGCCCGCCGAAGGAGTTCCAGAGCCCGGCGTCGTTCACCCATGCGGGCGAGGAGTATCTCTTCGTGTTGTCCGGGCAGATCGAGATCGAATTCAAGGATCGGGTCGTTCGAATGGATGTCGGCGATTCGGTATATTTCGACTCCATGATACCGCATCGCGTACGCTCGCTCGGCCAATCAGTTGCCGAAGCTCTCGTCGTGGTCACGAACGCCGATTGAACGGCCCGGATCTCAAGCGATCAAGTGCAAGATGTAGGAGGAGGCATCACACATTACCCGCGAACTCATGCTTCCATGAGTAAGGCATCATAGCCCCAGCCGTCGAAAGCGTCTCGTATCCCGGGACAGGCTGCACCCAATGCCTCATCGTCTCGACACGGGCGATGAACATTTCCAATCCTTCCGAGCACGGCATCACGTGGATCCATCGATCCGGCGAACGCCGTCCCTTGTCCTCCGCCTAACTCAACCAAAGGAACCAAGATGATCAACCACATAAAGCCGGGAAAACGATTGAGCGGCGCAACGGTTCACAACGGCCTGATCTATACTTCCGGACAGACACCCGACGATTTGACCGCGGACGTGCAGGGGCAATCCCGCCAGGTCCTGGCCAAGCTGGATGCCCTCCTGGCCGCTGCCGGCTCGGACAAGAGCAAGATCCTCAGCGCGATGGTTTGGGTCCCCGACATCGCGCACCGGGATGAATTCAATGTCGTCTGGGACGCATGGGTGGCCGAACCGGGGCCCGCCCGGGCTTGCGTCGAGAGCAAGCTCGCCGCGCCGGGCATCCTCGTCGAGGTTGCCCTCGTTGCTGCCGTCGCGACGGACACGATCAACTGAACGATCTTGATCGACGCCTCTAACGGGGCGTCGATCTATGTAGTTCAATACTATGTCTGTTTGTTTCATTAGCGCAAGAACATAGCGAAAATTCAGTAGCGCGAAAACCAATCCTATAGCGAGGGAGCGACGCCATGACACCGATGGAAGCCGTGTTAGAAAATCCAATCGTCGCCCCATCGCAGAGCCTGGACAGGGAGCAACGCAAGGTCGTCGCATCGAGCGTCATCGGCACGACGGTCGAGTATTATGACTTCCTCATCTACGGCACCGCAAGCGCCCTTCTATTCAACAGATTGTTTTTTCCGAGCTTCGATCCGATCGTCGGGACCATCGCCGCTTTCGCGGCCCACTCCGTGGGTTTCCTGGCTCGCCCGATCGGGGCCGCCATCTTCGGCCATTTCGGGGACCGCGTCGGCCGTAAGGCGATGCTGTCCCTGACACTCGTCATCATGGGCCTCGGGACATTCCTGCTCGGGTGTCTGCCGACCTACGACCAGGTCGGCGTCTGGGCTCCGATCGCCCTCGTCACGTTGAGGCTCCTGCAGGGCATCGGGCTGGGCGGCGAATGGGGCGGCGCGGTGCTCATGGTGGTCGAGAGCGTTCCGAGCCGGCGGCGAGGGTTCTTCGCGAGCACCGTTCAACTCGGCTACCCGATCGGCGTCGTGGCTTCGACCGGCGCCTTCGCTCTCGTCAGTCTCCTGCCCGAGGCCGAACTCTACGCTTGGGGATGGCGCCTTCCCTTCCTGGCCAGCATCTTCTTCGTCGGCATCGGCCTGTTCATCCGCCTGCGCGTCCACGAAAGCCCGGCATTCGAGCGGCTCAAGCGGCAGCACGCCGTCGCGAAGCTCCCCTTGGTCGAAATCCTCACGCGGCATCCCGGGACGTTCCTACGTGCGGTCGGCCTCAAGGTCTCCGAGGTTGGGTTCGTCAACATCCTGTGTAAAGGGCGGACCAATTCCAGGCCGCTGTGGCGGAGTAAAACCAGGCCAATGGCGGCCGCAGCTTGAACGATGAAGGGGCCCGATCGGGCCCCTTCATCGTTTATCGCCGACCATGAGGCTCAAG
>NZ_VRUU01000123.1 GCF_008039875.1 Methylobacterium sp. WL119
GTGGGGCGGGGGGCGGGACGACGCATGGGACTGAAGGGCCTTGCCAGGATGCGGACAGCAGGGGACGATCGCTGCGAAAACGGCTTCGCGACGTTGTTTGGAATGATGCTAAACTGATGTTATTACTAGGTTTTCGGGGTCTTCGTTACGGCCGGGCCGGATCGCGCACAAGGCCTCGGCGGACGGATGCGCCCGCCCTGTGGCCTGCAAGCCACGGTTGATACCGCCATCCCGGCCACGGCGCTCCGCGTGCCCTGCCCTGCTCTTCTCTGCCCGGGCGGCCTCAGCGCGGGCGCGCGGCGATCCAGCCGATCAGCGCGTCGGCGACCTGGTCGCTGTTCTTTTCCAGCATCATCATGTGGCCGTTGCCGCGCAGGCCCTGGTCGACGAGCTTGAGGCTGTCGGGCCTGGCACCGGCCTGGGCGAGGAAGGCGGTGGTGCAGTCGTCGACCGGGGTGCGGAACGAGGCTTCGGCGGTCACGATCACCGCCGGCACGCGGGCGAGGTTCGGGAGCCGGCGCACCGGCTCGCCCTGGAGCCAGCAGCGGATCCGCCCCTCGGCCGCCGGGGCCTTGGCCTGCATCACCACGAGATCCTCGGGCGACGTCACCGGTGGGTCGAAGGTCAGCGGCACGCGGGTGATGCCGTAGGCGCGGGCGCGCCCGTCGCCCGCCTTCTCGTAGAAGTCCTTGCCGCCGCGCAGGCGCACGTCGAAGAAGGGCGGCCCGTTCGGCTCGATCGCGACGTGGGCCTTCACGAGGTCGGGCCGCGCATCCGAGACCGCCCAGCCGAACAGCCCGGCCTGCCCGTGGGTGACCAGCACCGCCGGCCCGATCTTGTCCAGCAGCGCGATCAGCGCCGGGTCGACCAGCTCCTCGGTCTGCTGCGCGCCGGCGAGGTAGGGCACCTGGCTGGCGAAGAACTGGTCGAAGGCGGCGTTCCCCTGCACGCCGGGGCCGCCCGGCCACTGGGTGTGGAGCTTGGCCTGCGGGAACAGGTCGTAGAGCTCCTGGGCGGTGTAGGTCTCCTCCAGGGCGCGGGTCGAGAACCGGGCGTAGGGCCCGTAGACTTCCGGGTTGGTGCCGGACCGGCCGCGGCCGACCTGGTCGACGATGTAGACCGCGAACCCCTTCTCGACGAAGCGCTGGGCCCAGCCGGGCCGGCCGTCCGGCGTCCCGAGGAAGTTGACCCCGGTCTGCGAGATGCCGTGGACCATCACCACCGGCCAGGGCTGCGTGACTGTGGCCGGCCGCCGCGACTGCACGAACATCTGGCCGACCATCACGGTCTTGTCGGCGACGCGCTCGTAGCGGCCGCCGATGTAGAAGTAGCTCGCCACCGTCAGGGGGCCCTGGGCGGGGGCGTCCGCGGCGGCGGACGGCCCGGGCTGCACCCCGGCGACGGCGAGCCCCACGGCGACGAGACCCGCACCGAGCCGCTTGCGCACGCCGCGCCCCGAAAAGCCCCGCCTGGCGATCATGCCGTCCTCCCGCCGAGGCCCTGCCCTCCGCCGGGCGGCTTATCGCGGGATTTGCGGCGATGGGCCAGCCGTCCGCGGCCGCATCCGGCCCGGAGCGGCCGCGAAACCCGCACCGCGGAAGCCCGGTTTGGGCGCTGTCGGGTCGGACGGATCGGCGAACCGAAGAAATTCTTCACGGTTTCTCCATCGATCATGCGTTCGATGCAGCATTCGCGTGCGAAGACGCACAAGACCCGAGCCGGGCACATGACTGCCACCGCGTGCGGCCCGGTGGTGCCCGCCGGGCACGAGGCCCAGATTCAGGGCCATCGCAACCGCACCCGCTTCAGGACCTTTCGCCGTGGACGTCTCGACCGCCAAGACCCTCGTCTCCGCCGTGCTGGTCTGCGCCATCGTGCTGTTCAGCGGCATCTCGCTGCGGATGTTCGTGCTGGAGGTCGGCCGGGATCTCCGCAGCGCGCGGGCGCAGCGCGTAACCGCCGGCAACGACCGCCGCGACTAGGCGCCCTTCCGCCGGATCCGCCTCAGCCCCGATCCAGATCGAGCGCCGGCGCGTAGACCGCGTCGCCGAGCCGCCGCAGCGGCCCGTGCGGGCCCGCGCGCTTCCACAGCCGCGTGTTCAGCGCCGCGACCGGATCCTGGCCGGGGACGGCGAACCCTTCCGCGACGAGCGCCTTCAGGATCTCGCCCGCATGCATCGGCCGGCCGGCGCGCACGAGGATGCCGCAGGCGGCCTCGACCAGGGCGCGGCCGTAGCGGCGCGCGCCGACGGGATCGACCTCGAACGCGACGGGCACCCGCTCCGGCAATGGCTCGGGAGCGGGAGGCTCGGCCCGGAGGGCGGCGCCGGCGGCGCGCGGTGCGGCGGGCTCCGGCGGGACGTGATCCTCGGGCGCCTCGATCGCCCGAGATGGCTCGCCCCCGCGCAGGCGACGGCCGAGCTCGAGGTAGAGGACGTGATCGGCGATCTCGCGCTCGAGGGCGTCGCGCTGGCGCCGCAGGCTCGCGAGCCGCGCCTCGATCTCCGCTTCCGACAATCCCATGATGGGCCCGCATCTTCCCTAATTCTCAGATAAGGAATATCGGGAATCGCGCTCGAACGGAAGATTGTTTTGCCTCGGAATTTTGCTCCACTGAGGGAATGGAGGTGACGTTCCCTGGACGCGTACTAAGGGAATAGATCAGTCAGGCGATGCCAGTTCCCTCAGGCTGCCGCGTCCTTCCCTGCCGGCGCCTTCCGTATTCCCTTGCGTGGCGGGACGAGGAGCATGCCGGGATCGGCCGGCTGCAAGGTCATGCCGCCGTCGTCCAGCGCGATCGGCAGCTTCGGGAAGACCTCGCACAGGTGGGCGATGTCGGTCTTGAACGCCTGCCGGAAGCTGCGGATGCAGGCGTTCTCGGCGCCGAACTGGCCGTGCAGGTTGGTCCAGGTGAGCCTCAGGGGCCGCTGCAGGGCGCGCAGGCGGTAGCCGACCCAGAACAGCAGGTCGAGCTTGCGCGCCGAGCCCGAGAAGGCCCGCGCCGCCCGGATGTCGACGGGCAGGGCGTGCCGGATCAGGTTGTCGTAGAAGTCCTGGTGGAACTGCACGGTGCGGGACCAGGCCGCGCCCTCCCCGTCCCTCGCCCCCTCCCTCATCCCATCCTTGGCCCCGTCCCGGACCGTGGGCCGCCACAGGTCGAGGCTGCGGAACGGCGGCACGTTGAGGGTGCTGGCCTGGTCGTGCCCGTCCCACAGGCCGATCTGCATCGAGCAGGCGGCGAGGCGGTTGAGCTGTTCCTTGAACTGCCGGATCGTGCCGCGCTCGCCGCCGGTGACGGCAAAACCCATCTCGCGCATGAAGCCGGAGAGGGAATCGGCGACCGCGATGGTCGGGCTGCGCTGGCGCACGGCCTCGGTGCAGAGGTGGAGCAGCACGAGCCGCGCCTTCGGGCCGTAGGGCAGGCCCTGCGGCTCCATCTCGCCGGTGATCGGGCTCTTCAGCCGGCCGGCGACGAGGTTCAGCGAGTTGCGGCCGTAATCGCGCGAGAATTCCCGCACCGGCCCGGGATCGCGGTAGGGCAGGCCGCAGAGCGCGAGCACCGAATGGATGTGCTGGAGGTTCTCCGGCACGGTCGGCTGGTTCTCGATCACCTCGCGCACGGCGTCGCGCCGGCGCTGGTCCCGCCCCATCCCGGCCCGCCGGCCGGCGACCGCGCCCTTGGCCGAGGCCTCCGCGTCGCGGACCTGCTGCCGGTGCAGGATGTGCTCGACGATCTGGGCGAACAGGAAGCCGCCACGCGCCGCCTCGACCTCCGCGCGGAGGTCGGCGTCGCGAATGCCGGCCAGTCTGTCCTCGATCCCCATGCCCGTTCCGAAACTCCGCGACCGCGCTGCGCGGACCATCCCTGCCCGGGCCGCACCTGCAAGCGCCCGATCCCGCGGCCGCATCGGGCCGGGGCACGATGGTCATGACACGATTTGCCGGCCCGGAGTCCCCGGGGGCGGGCGGGTTATCCCGGCTATCCACGCTTCCCCTCCCCCCAAGGTTCGCGGGCGGCGTCCCCCAGGGTTTCGCGGGCGGCGTCCGATGCGTGGGGGTGGGTCGATGCGCGCCGCGCAGAGTTCGATGCGGGGTCGCGACCGCCGGCCGGCCACGCAGAGTTCGATACGCGCAGGGGCCGCCGACTTGTCCCCATTCCCCACCGCCCTTGGCGTGAAATCACGCCGAATCGCATGCGGATCCACGCAGACTCCGATGCGGCCTCCCGGGATTCCCACGCAGACTCCGATGCGATCCCACGCAGAGTCGGATGCGGACCCACGCAGAGTCGGATGCGGGAACCCCCACCAAGCCATTGTCGAGGAAAGTGTTTTCGGCGCCCTATATAACCTTCAGAACAGACTCTCTGAGAATCCTTTCTGATAGATTTCCTAGGCCTCCTGCGGTGTCGTTCGCTTTGGCGAACACCCCGAAACCCTCAGAATGTCCACTTGGAACACAGGGAATATGCCGCTTTTGTCCCCAAAGGCGCGCCGGAAGCGCGGAGCCGGACCGGGAGCGGCGGCGTGCGCCGCGAGGCTCGCGCAGGTGATTTCGCGGCCGTGCCGGTCTACCCCTGCGGCCGGTGGGCGTCGGGCAGGCCGACCCCGTGAGGAGCCGTGACGCATGGCCGAAGCGCCGCTCGATGCCTTGAGGCGGGTGATGGCCGCGCTGCGCGATCCGAACCGCGGATGCGCCTGGGACGTAGCCCAGACTTCGGCGAGCATCGCGCCCTACGCCCTCGAGGAGGCCTACGAGGTCGTCGACGCGATCGCGCGCGGCGATCTCGGCGACCTGCGCGAGGAGCTTGGCGACCTGCTGCTGCAGGTGGTGTTCCACGCCCGGATGGCCGAGGAGGCCGGCGCCTTCGATCTCGACGACGTCGCGCGCACGATCGTGGCGAAGCTGGTGCGGCGGCACCCGCACGTGTTCGAGCCCGACGGGACCCTGCTCCCGGCCGGCAGCCCGCGCCGCGACGCGCGCGCGGTCGAGGCGCAGTGGCAGGCGATCAAGGCCGCCGAGCGCGCCGCCAAGCCGTCCCGCGCCCCGGCGGGACCGCTCGACGGCGTCGCCCGGACGCTTCCGGCCCTGACCCGGGCCGAGAAGATCTCGCGGCGGGCGGCCGGCTACGGCTTCGATTGGTCGGATGCGGCGGACGTGGTCGCCAAGGTCCGCGAGGAGGCCGACGAGGTCGCCGAGGCGCTCGCCGGCGACGACGGGCAGGCCGTGGCCGAGGAGATCGGCGACCTGCTGTTCTCGGTGGCCAACCTCGCCCGGCACGCCGGGATCGACCCGGAGGCGGCGCTCAGGGCCGGCAACGACAAGTTCGTGCGCCGCTTCACCGCGATGGCCGCCCGGCTCGAGGCCGCGGGCGGGACGCTGTCGGATGCCGACCTCGCCGCGATGGAGGCGGCCTGGATCGCCGTGAAGCGCGCTGAGCGCGGCGAGGCCTGATCGCGGATCCGGGATGCCGAGGGGATCATCCCTTTGGCGGGTGTCGGGCGGAGCCCGACGAATAAGCACCAGGGCTTCGCCCTGGACCCACGAAAGGGATGATCCCTTTCGAAACCCGCTCTCAGACCACGCTGCCGCGCAGGTCGTAGGCGTCGGCCGCCTCGATCCTCACGGTGACGATGTCGCCCTGGCGCACCGGCCGGCGGCTGGCGACGTGGACGGTGCCGTCGATCTCGGGCGCATCGTATTTCGAGCGGCCCTTGATGCCGTCGGGCCCCACCGTGTCGACGATCACGGGCAGGCGCTTGCCGATGCGCGCCTTCTGCAAGCGCAGCGAGACCTGCTGCTGCGCTTCCATGAAGCGGCGCTTGCGCTCGGCCTGCAGTTCCGGCGGCACCGCCGCGCCGACGGAATTGGCGAGCGCGCCCGTCACCGGCTCGTAGGTGAAGCAGCCGACGCGCTCGAGCTTGGCTTGCCCGATCCAGTCGAGCAGCTCCGAGAACTCGGCCTCGGTCTCGCCGGGGAAGCCGACGATGAAGGTCGAGCGGATGGCGAGGTCCGGGCAGGTCTCGCGCCAGCGCCGGATGCGCTCGAGCTGGCGCTCCTGGTTGCCCGGGCGGCGCATGCGCTTGAGCACGGTCGGCGAGGCGTGCTGGAGCGGCATGTCGAGGTAGGGAAGGATCTTCCCCTCCGCCATCAGGGGGATCACCTCGTCGACGTGCGGGTAGGGGTAGACGTAGTGCAGCCGGACCCAGGCACCGAGCTCGCCGAGTTCCTTGGCGAGATCGTAGAACTTCGCCCGCACCGCGCGGTCGCGCCACGGGCTTTCGGCGTAGCGCAGGTCGACGCCGTAGGCGCTGGTGTCCTGCGAGACGACGAGCAGCTCCTTCACGCCGGCCTTGACCAGCTTCTCCGCCTCGCGCAGCACGTCGCCGGCGGGGCGGCTGACGAGGTCGCCGCGCAGGGACGGGATGATGCAGAAGGTGCAGCGGTTGTTGCAGCCCTCCGAGATCTTCAGGTAGGCGTAGTGCCGCGGGGTCAGCTTGACGCCCTGCGGCGGCACCAAGTCGAGGAACGGGTCGTGGGCCGGCGGCACCGCCTCGTGGACGGCGGCCACCACCGATTCGTAGGCCTGCGGGCCGGTGACGGCCAGGAGGTTCGGGTACTTGTCGCGGATCTCGTCGGGCTGGGCACCCATGCAGCCGGTGACGATGACCCGGCCGTTCTCCGCCATCGCCTCGCCGATCGCCGAGAGCGATTCGGCCTTGGCCGAATCGAGGAAGCCGCAGGTGTTGACGATGACCACGTCCGCCCCGTCGTGGCGCCGGGCGAGCTCGTAGCCCTCCGCCCGCAGATGCGTGAGGATCCGCTCGGAATCGACCAGCGCCTTCGGGCAGCCGAGCGAGACGAACGAGATCTTGGGTGCGGCCGAGACCCTTGCGGGCGTCGGATCGGACGGAAGAGCGGATGCGGTCATGCTGCCTTCGTGCGGCGTGGACGCCGCCAGGTCGGACGCCTCGAGAATCCGAGGATGGGGGACATCCCGATCTTCGGGCCCGAATTTTCGTGATGGGGCATCGCTATAGCGGGATCGCGGCGCCCGCGCGAGCCCCGCCGGCGCGCGGCCGAGCGCCGAGTGGGATTGCGTCGGGCGCATCGGTCGCAAAACCCTGCGGCATCGGCTGCGGCTTCCCAGGGGCTACCGCCTGTGCGAGGCCTTCGGACCCACCGACGGGCCGGCACCCGTCGCCCTCGAACCGGACGCGACAGCGCAGGACATGGCGGCGCAACAGATCTGGACCCGGGAGATCCCGTTCGTCGACCCTGTCGCGGCGGCGATGCGGCTGCGCCTCTGGCCCGGCCTCGCCTTCCTCGACAGCGCGATGCGGCACGACACCCTCGGCCGGGTCTCGATCCTGGCGGCCGACCCCTTCGCCCGCTTCCGGTTTCGCGACGGCCGCGCCACGCTGGACGGGCGGCCCGTCCCCGGCGGGCCGATGGCGGCGCTCCGCGCCTGCCTCGCGCCCTACCGGCTCGGCCCGGAGGAGGGGGCCGCGTTCTCCGGCGGCGCGATCGGCTACTGCGCCTACGATCTCGGGCAGGCGCTGGAGCGGGTGGTCCCGCCCGCGCGCCGGGCCGGGCTGACGGACGACGCCGCCTTCGACCTCCACGACGTCGCGCTCACCATCGACCACCGCGCCGGCACCTGCCGCCTCGCCGCCACCGGCTTCCCGGAGACCGAGCCGTCGCGGCGCGAGGCCCGCGCGCAGGCGCGGCTCGCCGCCTTCGCCGATCGCCTGAGCGGGGCGACGCCGGAACCGGCCGCCCTGCCCCCGCGCGCTGCGCCGCCGACCTGGCACTCGAACTTCACGCGCGCCCGCTACGAGGCGGCGGTCGACCGGGTGCGGGACTACATCCGGGCCGGCGACATCTACCAGGCCAACATCGCCCAGCGCTTCACCGCCGCCCTGCCCGCGGGCTTCGACCGGTTCGCGTTCTACCGCCGCTTGCGCGAGACCAACCCGGCGACCTTCGGCGCCTATCTCGAGTTCGACGGGCTGACCGTCGCGTCGAGCTCGCCCGAGCGCTTCCTGAAGCTCGAGGGCGGCCAGGTCGAGACCCGGCCGATCAAGGGCACGCTCGCGCGCAGCCCCGACCCGGTCGAGGACGCGGCCCGCGCCGCGCGGCTGCTCGCGGACCCGAAGGAGCGCGCCGAGAACACCATGATCGTCGACCTGCTGCGCAACGACCTGTCCCGGGTCTGCGCGCCGGGCAGCGTGCAGGTGCCGGTGCTGTGCGGGCTGGAATCCTATGCCGGCATCCACCATCTCGTCTCGGTCGTCACGGGCACGTTGCGGGACGGTCTCGACGGCTTCGACCTGCTGGAGAGGACCTTTCCCGGCGGCTCGATCACCGGCGCGCCGAAGCTCAGGGCCATGGACATCATCACCGAGATCGAGGGCGACGCGCGCGAGCTCTATTGCGGGGCCATCGGCCGGATCGGGTTCGACGGGTCGCTCGACACCGCGATCGCGATCCGCACCGTGTTCATGGACGCGACGACCGCGGTGCTCCAGGCCGGCGGCGGCGTCACCCTGCTCTCCGAGCCGGCGGCCGAGTACGACGAGACCCTGACCAAGGCCGCCCGCGTGTTCCAGGCGTTCGAGGCAGAGGCATTCGAAACATGAGCGCGCCTGCGCGAGCCCGGGCCGGCGCGACGACCGAGGGCCGCACGGGGAGATCCGAGCGGAGGTCGGCGCGCGCAACCGCGCGTCGCCGGCGGCGCGGCCGATGCCTGCGGCCGGCGACGGCCGGGGGCCACCGGGAAACCCCATGATCCTCGTCGTCGACAACTACGACTCGTTCGTCTTCAACGTCGTCCGCTACTTCGAGGAGCTCGGCGAGACGGTGCGCGTGGTGCGCAACGACGCCCTCGACGTGGCCGGCATCCGCGCGCTCGCCCCCGACGCCCTGGTGATCTCGCCGGGGCCGTGCACGCCGGCCGAGGCCGGGATCTCGCTGCCGGCGATCCGCGAGCTCTCGGGTCGGATGCCGATCCTCGGGGTCTGCCTCGGGCACCAGGCGATCGGCGCGGCCTTCGGCGGCACCGTCGAGCGGGCGCGGAAGCCCCTGCACGGGCAGGCGACGCCGGTGGCGCATGGCGGGGAGCGGCTGTTTGCCGGGCTGCCGCCGGCGATGCAGGTCGGGCGCTACCACTCCCTCGTGGTGGCGCCGCAGCCGGCGATGGCGGCCCACCTCACCGTCGACGCGCGCTCGGCCGAGGGCGAGGTGATGGCGCTGTCGCATCGCCGCCATCCGACCTACGGCATCCAGTTCCACCCGGAATCGGTGCTCACCGAGAACGGCCACGCGATCTTCTCGAACTTCCTCGGCCTGGCCCGCGACTGGCGGGAGCGGCCCGCATCCGGGGAGGGCGGCGATGCTGTGGCATGACGGCCGCCTGATCGACGGCACCACCCTGCCCTTCGACCTGACCGATCGCGGCCTGACCCTGGCCGACGGCGTCTTCGACACGGCCCTGGCGCTGGCCGGCCGGGTCGCCTTCGCGGACGCGCACGTCGCCCGCCTCGTCGCCTCGGCCGAAGCGCTGGGCTTCTCCGTGCCCGCCGATGCCGCCCGCACGGCGATGCATGCGCTCGCCGCCACGGGCGATCGCCTGGCGATCCGCACCACCGTCACCCGCGGCATCGGCCCGCGCGGCCTCGCCCCGCCGCCCGATCCGCGCCCGACGCTGTTTGCGACCGCGGCCGTCAGCGACCGCCGGATCGCGTTCGCGCCCCTGCGGCTGTGGCCCACCGCCATCGCCCGGAACGAGACCTCGCCGCTGGCGCGGCTCAAGACCCTCGGCTACGGCGACGCGATCCTCGCGGCGCGGGATGCGCGGGCGGCCGGCTTCGACGAGGCCCTGTTCTGCAACACGCGGCGGCACCTCGCCTGCGCCGGCACCGGCAACGTCTTCGCGCTGTTCGGCGACCGCCTGGTCACGCCGCCGCTCGGCGACGGGGTGCTGGCCGGCATCGTGCGCGCCGTCGTGATCGCCGACCTCGCGCCGGCCTGCGGGCTCGCCTGCGAGGAACGGTCCGCGACGAGGGTCGAGCTGCGCCGCGCCGACGCGGTGCTCGTCACCAATTCGCTGCGGCTCGTCGCACCGGTCGCGGCGATCGGCGACACCGCCTACGCGACCGACCACCCGGTGCTGATGCGGCTGATCGCGGCCCTGCGCGACCGCGTCGCAGCGGAATGCGGCGTTCCCGCCAGCGTCGTCGCATGACGGGCGGGCGATCGACGGAGACGCCCGGGCGGATCTGGCTGCGGCGCGGGCTGGTCGGCCTCTACGGCCTCGTCGGCGCGGTGCACCTCGCCGCGCCCGACACCTTGATGCCGATCATGCCGGCCTGGGTGCCGGAGCCGCGCCTCGTGATCCTCGGCACCGGGCTCTGCGAGGTCGCGGGCGCGCTGGCGCTGACGCGCCCGGCCCTGCGCCGGGCGGCCGGGATCGGGCTCGCGCTCTACGCGCTCTGCGTCTGGCCGGCCAACATCAAGCAGGCGGTCGAGGGGATCGTGGTGCCGCCGCTGCCGGATTCCTGGTGGTACCACGGCCCCCGGCTGGCCTTCCAACCGGTGCTGATCTGGGCCGGATTGTTTGCCGGCGGCGCGATCGACTGGCCGTTCCGCCGCGCGGCGTCGCGGGCTGCGGGCCGGCGCGCCCCGGGGCGATGATCCCGTGATCCGGTCATGCTGCGATCCCGTGATCACGGGATCTTGTGCCGATCGCATCATGCCGGCACCCCAAAGCGGAAAAGCCCGGCGCTTCGGGGCGCCGGGCTTCTTGCAAAAGTCAATTTGCAGGGGCCGATCCCGACGGCGGGATCGGCGGTCGCGAATCAGGGCTTGGGGGCCGCCGCGGCGCCGGCGCCGGCCGCGCCCGGCTGCTCCAGCTTCTTGCGCATGTCCTCGCTGCGCTTCTCGAGCTCGGCCTGGAGCTTCTTCTGCTGCTCCTCGAGCACCTTCGGGTCCATGGCCGGGCCGTCGAAGGCCTTGCCGAAGCCGGCGAGCGGCACGGCGAAGGTCACCTCGCGCTGGGTCTGGTTCTGCACCGAGACGTTGAGCGTGGTGCCCTTCTTCATCGCGGCGACGACGCCGGCATCGACGCCGCCGGCCTCGGCGAAGCAGCCGTTGGGGAAGCAGACCGCGAACTTGCCGGCGGTGCCCTGCTGGCCGTCGACGGTGAAGCGGATGCCGGGCTGCAGCAGCAGGCCGAGCGGCAGCAGGTAGCGCACCACGCGCACCTCCTGCTTCGTGGCCGGGTTCTTCATCTCGTACACGGCGACCGCGAGGACCGGCTGGCCCTGGTCGGAGACGAAGTCGCGGGTGGTGTAGCAGATGTCGGTGCCCGACCCGCCGTCCTTGCCGCAGACCTTGGTCCAGTCGGCCTGGCTCGGCTCGGACTTCACGGTCACGGTCTGCGGGCCGGTCTGCGCCGCGGTGTTGGCCGCCGGCGTGCTCTGGGCCGGGGCGGGGGCCGCCGGCGCCGGAGCCGCGGGGGCCGGCGTCGCCTTCTTTGGCTGGGCGAGGGCGGGTCCGGCAAGGCCGGCGAGCGCAAGGAACGCGGCGGCGCGCATCAGGAGCGCCGGGCTTTTGGCGAAGGACATCGGCTCAGACCCTTTGAAGTTCGTCGATGAAGAGGACGTCGTCGTGACGGGAAAACGTGATGCGGTGCGGGACGCGGGCGGCCGGTCCGACAGGGCGCCGCGCTGGTCCCGGGCGATCGGGCGGCCTGCATTCCCCGCCGAATGCGGCGAAGGCATGACACCCACCGCGACACCCGGCCCCGCGCATGCGGGACATCCGCGGGTCGGCCTTAGGCGGGGGTTAACCCTAAACCTGCATCGATGACCAGTCGTCCCCGTGCGGGATGTCGGGCGACGCCCTTTGGATGGAGTTCGAGTACCCCGTGAGCGCGGCGCAGCCCTCCCTCGAGCCGTCGACCGCCGGATGGGGACCGGCCGCCGATCGACGCCCCCTGCCCCGGACGGCGGCCCGCGAGCCGGTGCGGTCGCCGGCCGCCGCCGAGGTCGTCCTTCCGCGGGTGGGGCTGTGCGCGCTGCTCGCCGGAACCGCCCGCCTCGACCCCGCCCGCCTCGCCTTCTCCGACGCCGCGCCCAAGCGCGGCTGGAGCGATAGGCCGCCGATGACCTGGACCTACGGGACGGCGGCCGAGATCGTCGGGCGGCTGGGCCGGGCCCTGCGGACGTGGCGGCTGCCGCCGGGAAGCCGGATCGGCCTGTGGTTTCCCGGAAGCACCGAGGGATTGGTCGCCCACCTCGCCGTCGAGGCGGCGGGGCACGTCCCCTGCCCGCTGCCCGCGTCCTGGACCGAGGCGCAGGCGGCGGCCGGCATCCAGGCGGCCGGCCTCTCCGCGGTGCTGACCCAGACCCATGTCGGGGCCGGCCGCCCGGCGGAGGCGATGTGCCGGATCGCGGCCGGCTATTTCGGCCTGCGCTATCTCGCCGCCTTCGGCCCGGCCGTGCCCGACGGCGTGATCAACCTCGACGCGCTCGCCCTCGACCGGGCCGGGGGCGCCGTTGCGTTGCCCGAGACCGGCGGCGGCCTCGTCAGCTTCGTGGCGGGCGATCCGGCGCGGCCGGTCCACCGGACGGGCGACGCCCTGCTCGCGGCGGTCGCCGCGCACCTGGTCTCGGCCCGGATCGAGCCCGGCGACCGCATCCTCACCCTGCTGCCGCCCTCGGATCTGCGCGGGATCGTCACCGGCCTCGGCGCGGCGCTCGCCGTCGGCGCCGACCTCGAGACGATGCCGGTCTTCGACGGAGGCGCGCTGATCGAGAGCCTGGCGCATCCGCGCCCGACCCATCTCGTCGCCCCGGCCTTCCTGGAGGGTGCGCTCGACGCCCTGCCCGCGACGACGCTGCGCTCGGTCGTCCTCGCACGCCGTGCGCCCGGGCCCGTGCCTCCGCCCGGACCGGACCCGGCACGGCCGGTGCTCGATGTGCTGGCCTTCGACGAGGATGCGATCCTCTCGGTCAGGCGCAAGGGGCCGGGCCTCGCCGGGGCGCTCACCGAGCCCGGCCACCGCGCCCTGCCCCCTTCCCTGCCC
>NZ_VRUU01000124.1 GCF_008039875.1 Methylobacterium sp. WL119
GGCGGGCAGCGAGGCCAGGGTCTGCGCCGCGACCGGGGCGACGGCGGGGGCGAGAAGCGCGAACAGCCCGAGGCCGAGCGCCCGGATCATCGTCCCCTTGCTGCTGAACACCCGGCCCATCGCCACAACCCTCCGTCGATGGAGGCAGGATGGGGCCGCTCGCCCTCCGCGGCGCTGAAGCCGATCCGTGCAATTTTATCGATTCCCCGGTGCGACCGGACCGGCTCGCAACAGCCCGAACCGGACGCTGTGGCGACGCCGCGGATTGTCGGCATCGCGTTGAGGATCGGGAAACCTTGTGCCGCCGGATCGCGACCGCCCGATGTCGCAGCCGCACGCCGATGGCGAATCGGAGCGAACGCCGCGGGCGTGAGTCGGCCCCTCGCAGCGCTGGCCGGTGTCGGGTCGGGTCAGCGGCGCGCCTGCGATGACGGCATCGCTCGGGATCGGCCGATCACGCGACGCGACGCGCGCGCCGGTCGCCTGCGATGGCGGCTGTCCGAGGTCTCGGGAGCGCGGCGTCTACAGCGTCATGCCGTCGTGGAAGCGATCGGGGGAGAGCGGCAGCATGAACTGGACGCCGAACCCGCCCTCGAAGTAGCGCACGAGCTTCCCCGGCGTGCTGCCGATCGTGACGGTCGCGCCGAGCGGGGGAACGTTCAGGCTGGCCAGGGCCACGCCGGACATCGAGATGTCGATGACCCGCGCCTTGATCTCGCGCCCGCTCTCCAGACGCACGATCACCGCCGGCTGCTTGGGCACGACGCGCTCGTGGGTTCGGCCTTCCGGCAGGCCGAGGATCTCGCGGTTGGCGAGCCAGGTGAGCTGCGAGGCGATCTTGTCGCGCTTGCGCGGCGTCGCCGAAAGCTGCACGGCGAATCCACCCGGGGGATGCCGGGCGATGACGCCCTCGATCCGGCCGATATGCTCGAGGTACAGCACCACGCGCTCGCCGAGCTCGCCCACGACCGCGCAGGTCAGACGGACCCCGCCGGGCGACATGTCGACGGTCTGGCACGGGTATTCGCGGCGATCCGACAGCATGTAGCGACCGAGCAGCGCCACCGGCACGCGCTGGTGGCGGCGCAGATCGGAGGCCTGCGCGAGGCGCAACGTGGTCGTTCCCACTGGTGTCTGCGCCGTGTTCATTCCGAAGCCGGCTTGATCCGTTGGTGATCGGACTCAAAACCTAACGCGGTCTCGTTACGAAACCCTTTTTTTCGGATGACGCAATCTCAGGTCAGATTCGGCCGCCGCGGTGGACCAGGAGATGACCGCGACGGAAGGGGCTGCCGTCGTTGGCCGGCGGGGGGAGGGCACCGAACGAGCCGGCCTCCGAGGCGAGGATCGCGAGGCCGGCATCGCCGTCGGCCGAATCACCCCGAAACAGCCCGGCCTCGGGCCGGTTCAGCACCCGGAGCGAGAGCGTGTCGAGGCGGACGAGCGGCCGCAGGCCGAGCCAGGCCGGCGGGCTCACCGGGCTCAGGGTGCCGAGCGCCCGCGCCTGGGTGCGCCCGCGGTGGCGCAGCGGCAGGAGCAGGAACTCGAGGTCGATCGCCTCGCCGGCGCTATTGGTGCCGCGCAGCCCCGCGACGACGCCGAGCGCGTCGTGCGCCACGATCTCGACCATCCGCCAGGGGTCGGCGGGCGCCGTGCCCCAGAGATCGGACAGGTGCGAGGCGCGCAGCTCCCGCCCGAACAGGGCGCAGACCCGGGTGCCGGCGAGCCGGAGGGTCGCGATCCGGTGCGGCATGTCGATCTCGAGGATCAGGCTGTCGGCCAACAGGTGGCGGATCTCTCCCGGCTCGATCTCGGCGCGCTCCGGCGCACAGCGCTGGCCGCGGATCCGATCCCAGTAGCTGTGGAGCATGCGGCTCGTCGGATGCTTCATGAGTGTCCCGGAACGATGCACGGCGGCGTGACGATGGGTGCCGCTTCGGAACACCTGCGATCAGGCGCGATGCATCCGGCGGCAGTTCGAGACCCACGGCGCACAGCCTATGCCCCCGGCCGCGGCCAAGCTCGCGCAACCCTTCGTTAAGGTTACGAAAAGGTTGACGTTGCGTGACGCGCGCCGCCGCATGACAGTGATCACGACAGCGTGACGGCTCGGGTTCGCCCCGCGCCGGCCACGCCTCCGGGTCGCCTTTGCGAGGGGCACGGAGGGATCGGGCGCTCGGCGCCCCGCCGTCTCCTGGTCCGGACGGCGCCCGAACCCGATGCGGGCTCGGGGATCCTTCGCTTCAGGGAGGGGGTCCATCACCGGGCCACCTCCCTTTTTTTGTTCGCCGACCGGCATTCCGGCCGCCGCCGTCGCCGCAGGCCCTTGCCCCGCGGGCCGCCGCGCCGACATGTGGCGCCATGGATGCCTCGCCCGATCTGCCGCGCCAGGGCCGCGTGCCCGTCTTCAACATGCCGGGCGTGGTCACCGTCTCGATCGGCCTCCTGCTCGCGATCCACGCGGTCCGCGAGATCCTGCTGCCTGACAGCTGGGACATCCGCCTGGTCCTCGACCTCGCGCTGGTGCCGTCCCGCTGGACGACGTGGCTCGACCCGGCCCAGGCCGACGCGGTGATGCGGGCGGCGAGCGAGGTCGGCGACGCCCAATTCGCGGCCGCGCGCGAGGCCTTCGCCCGCTACGTGCTGACCGATCCCGGCCCGTACCTGTGGAGCTTCGCGACCTACGGCCTGCTGCACGGCTCGTGGATGCACGTGATCTTCAACACCGTCTGGCTCGCCGCCTTCGGCTCGCCGGTGGCGCGGCGCTGCGGTGCCTGGCGCTACGGCCTGATCGGGCTCGCCGGGACGGTCGCCGGCGGCGCGCTGCACGTGGCGATCGACCCGCTGAGCACCGCACCGCTGATCGGCGCCTCGGCCGGCGTGTCGGCGCTGATGGCGGCCGCCGCCCGCTTCGTGTTCCAGCCGCCGCTGCCGGGCTACGGCACCCAGCCCTGGCAGCTGCCGCCCCGGCGGCCGGTCGAGACGGTGCCGGAGCTCCTGCGCAACCGCACCGCGGTGACCTTCCTGGTGATCTGGATGGCGACGAACCTGCTGTTCGGCCTGATCAGCCTGCCGCTCGGCGCCGAGAGCGCCGCCGTCGCGTGGGACGCGCATCTGGGCGGCTTCGTCGTCGGCTTCCTGATGTTTCCGTTCGTCGATCCGCGGGAACCGGTCGCGCAATAGTCCCGGTGCGGGCGGGCACGACTGTTTCGCTGCCGGTCTCGGCCGGCGAGATCAGCATTGGCGTAGCGAACGGACCCCCGAGACGGTCGTGCCCGGCCTTGCCATGACGCGGCATCCGCCACACACTCGCGCGGAGCGCAGGCGCGATCCGGGATCAACCCGGGCACGTCGCGGTCGGCGCGCACCGTGGCTGACGGCGCGCGCGGCTTCACCTCCTGGGAGGGATCTTCATGACCATCGCACGCATCCTCGCCGAGAAGGGCGGGGACATCGTCACCATCACCCCCGAGCGGACCCTCGACGAGGCGATCCACCTGCTGGCCGAGAAGCGGATCGGCGCCCTCGTGGTCACCCACGGCGACGGGTCGGTCGCTGGCATTATCTCCGAGCGCGACATCATGCGGGCGCTGGCCAAGCTCGGCGGCGGCGCCTTCGATGCGCCGGTCTCCGCGCACATGACCGCCGAGGTCGTCACCTGCAAGCGCGCCACGACGGTGGAGGACGTGATGCAGCTGATGACCGACGGGCGCTTCCGCCACGTCCCGGTCTGCGAGGACGGCCGCCTGGTCGGCCTCATCTCCATCGGCGACGTGGTCAAGCGCCGGATCGCGGCGGTCGAGGCCGAGCATCAGGCGATGCGCGACTACATCACGATGGCCTGAGGCCGGATCGGGCCGCGCTCATCCCCGGGCGGGGTCGAGGGTGACGTGCCAGAGGTCGGCATCGGCCGCGTCCTTCAGCGTCACCGTCATCTGCTCCGTCCGCCCGTCGACGGCGACGTGGCCGAAGAACTGGTAGCCCGCCGCCGGCGACAGGTTCGCCTGTCCCTCCGGCGGCGCCTTCACGAAGCGCAGCTGCGGCCCGAACGTGTCGTCGAGCTTGTTCGGGCCGAACGTGCCCGCGTGCAGCGGGCCGGAGACGAACTCCCAGAACGGCTCGAACTCCTGGAAGCGGGCCTTGTTCGGATCGTAATGGTGCGCCGCCGTGTAGTGCACGTCGGCCGTGAGCCACACCGTGTTGCGGATGTTCGCCGTCTTGATGAACCGCAGCAGGTCGGCGATCTCGAGCTCGCGCCCGAGCGGCGGCCCGTCGCCCTGCGCCACCGCCTCCGACCCGAAGCTCCGCTTGGGATCGTAGGTGACGACGAGCCCCAGCGGCATGTCGGCGGCGATCACCTTCCAGGTGGCGCGCGACTCCGCCAGCGCCCGCTTGAGCCAGGCGAGCTGCACCGGCCCGAGGAAGTACGCGTCCGGACCGTAGCGGGTCTCGCGGTTCTCGCCGTTCGGCCCGCGATACGAGCGCATGTCGAGCATGAACACGTCGACGAGGGGGCCGTAGGCGATCTTGCGGTAGACGCGGCCCGGCTCGGCCGGCTCGAAGCGCATCGGCATGTATTCGTGGAAGGCGCGGGACGCCCGCACCTCGAGGGCCCGCACGTTCGGGTCGGCGTACTTCTTCCTGAGGTGCTCGGCGCGGGTCAGCGGCTCGCCGGGCCACCAGTTGTTGGTGACCTCGTGGTCGTCCCACTGCGCCAGGATCGGCACGGCCGCGTTCATCGCCAGCACGTTCGCGTCCGTCAGGTTGTACTTGTAGCGGCCGCGGAACTCGGCGAGCGTCTCGGCCGGCTTCGCCACCGCCTCGGTGACGCGGTTGCGCCAGAGGGTGCCGTCCGGCAGCATCACCTCGGCTGCGATCGGCCCGTCTGCGTAGATCGTGTCGCCAGAATGCAGGAAGAAGTCCGGGCGGTTGCCCAACATCGCTTTGTAGATCGTCATGCCGCCGCGGGCCTCGTCGATGCCCCAGCCCTGGCCCGCCGTGTCGCCGGACCAGCAGAACGAGACCGAGCGACGGTCGGCCGGCGCAGTGCGGAAACGGCCGACCTGGGCCGGCCCGCGGATCGTCGGGGCGGCCAGGTCTTCCAGACGGATCCGGTAGAGGATGTCCTGTCCCGGCGGCAGATCGGTGAGCGCGACCTTCACGGTGCCGTCGGTTTCCGGCAGCGCGTCGGCGACCGTGCCGCCGCGGATCTCGGAAAAGCTCTCGGTGGTGGACCATTCGACGATCGCGCGGCACGGCCGGTCGGCACGCGCCCAGACGATCGCGGAGTCGGAGCCGACGTCGCCCGATTGCAGCCCGTGGGTGAGAATCGGCCGGTCGGCGGCGCGGCTGAGGCCCGGCCTGGCGAGGCCGGAGGCGAGCCCGACGAGCCCGGCCCCGCCGGTCAGCAGGAGTTGGCGGCGGCTGGACACCATCGGGTCGGCTCCTCGCGGCGGGCGGGCACTGTGCCGATCCCCGACGTGAGGCCGCATCGCAGGCCGACACGACAGTCGCGTGACGTATCAGGCCCGCGCGGCCGCGGCCTGTACCATCGCCCGGATGCGGGGCAGGGCGGCCCGCGTCGCCGCATGGCCGGCGGCGATCCCCTCGGCCGCCCGGTGGAACTCGAACTGGCCCATGGCGGCGAGATCGGGCCCGATCGCGCAATCGGGCGGGTCCCGCTCGAGGCGCGCGCGGGAGATGCGGTCCTGCGTGATGTTGAACGCATCGAACATCACCCGGCCGATGCCGGGCCCGGACGGCGCGACCCGGCGGTTGCGCAGGCCGGCGAGCAGGTTCCAGCGGCGTGCGCCGACGGCGGTGACGACCTGCTCGACCGGATCGACCGCCTCGGGCTCGATCACGCCGCCCCGCAGCCGCGGATCGCAGGCGAGGTTCACGCCGATGACGAGGTCGGCGCCCATCGCGCGGGCCAACGTCACCGGCACCGGGTTGACCAGCGTCCCGTCCATCAGCAGGCGCCCGTCGCGCTCCACCGGCGCGAACAGCCCGGGCAGGGCGTAGGAGGCGCGCAAGGCTTCGATCAGCGACCCGCGGGTGAGCCAGACCTCATGCCCGGTGCCGAGCTCGGTGGCGACCGAGGCGAAACCCACGGGCAGGTCGTCGACGAGGCGGTCGCCGAGGTCGCGCACCAGCCGCCGGCGCAGGCGGTCGCCGCCGATCAGGCCGGAGCCCGACAGGCGCGGGTCGAGAAGGCCGAGCACCCGGCGGCGGGTGAGGGAGAGCGCGAACTCGGCCAGCGCGTCGAGCTTGCCCGCCGCGAAGCAGCCGCCGACCACGGCGCCGATCGAGCAGCCGGCGACGACCGCCGGATGGATGCCGGCCTCGTCGAGGGCGCGGATCACGCCGATATGCGCCCAGCCCCGGGCCGCACCGCCGCCGAGCGCCAGCCCGATCCGCGGTTCCCAGGGCGCCGCGTCACGGGTCGGCTCGACGGTTCCGGGGGCGATCGCGGCGGGTGCGGCGTGCCGCAGCAGGGCGTGCGCGCCGCTCATGCGCCGGCGGGATGCAGAACCGCGCGGCCGTCGGGATCGAGGGTGACGCCGCGGTAGAAGCACGCCCGGCGCCCGGTGTGGCAGCAGCCGCCGTCGCCGCCGACCGCGACGGTGATCAGCAGCGCGTCCTGGTCGCAATCGGTGCGCATCTCGACGACGCGCTGGATCTGCCCCGAGGTCGCGCCCTTGTGCCAGAGCTCGCGGCGCGAGCGCGACCAGTACCAGGCCTCGCCGGTCTCCAGCGTGCGCTGCAGGGATTCGGCGTTCATGTGCGCCAGCATCAGCACGCGGCCGTCCTGCGCGTCGACGGCGATGCAGGCCACGAGCCCGTCGCGGTCGAAGCGCGGGGTGAAGGCCGTGCCTTCCTCGACCTCGGCACGGCTACCGGGCGGATCGAACGGGACCATGGACGACCATCTCCGCGCGGAGCGCCTGAACCTTACGCCTTCCCGCCGCGGACCAGCGTCAGGAACCGCACCTGCTCGCTGGCATCCTCGCGGAAGGCGCCGCGGAACTGGGTGGTGATGGTCGAGACGCCGGCCTTCTGCACGCCGCGCATCGCCATGCAGAGATGCTCGGCCTCGACCAGGACGGCGACGCCGCGGGGCTTGAGGATGCTCTCGATCACGTCGGCGATCTGCGCTGTCATCGTCTCCTGCGTCTGCAGGCGGCGGGCGAAGGTGTCGACGACGCGGGCGAGCTTCGACAGGCCGACGACGCCCTTGGTCGGATAGTAGGCGATGTGCGCCAGCCCCATGAACGGCACCATGTGGTGCTCGCAATGGGAGTAGAACGGGATGTCGCGCACCAGCACGATGTCGGAATAGCCCTCGACCTCCTCGAACACCCGCTCGAGCAGGGCGTCGGCGTCGACGTCGTAGCCGCCGAAGAGCTGGCCGTAGGCCTTGACCACGCGGGCCGGGGTGTCGAGCAGCCCCTCGCGGTTCGGGTCGTCGCCGGCCCAGCGCAGGAGCGTGCGCACGGCGGCCTCGGCCTCCTCGCGGCTCGGGCGCGCCAGCGCGATGCCCTCTGGCACGCGCGTCGCGGATGCGGGCTTTCTGGCAATGTCCTTCGTCGCGTCCTCCGCAACCTCCAGCGCGGCCGTCTCGGCACGGCGCTCGGCGAGGCTCGCCACCACGCGATCGTTGTCGTTGCGCATGACGCTCAAGCTCGGCTCGGCCTCGGGAACGGGCCGGCTGGCGCCGTAGGACAGGGATTTGAGCGCGGCATCCATGGCATCTCCAGCCCGCGCCACACGGGCCTTCATCGTGGTACTGTCCGGCTTGGCATACATGCGGTCGAACCGTCTCGGAGCCCGGAAGGCTCCGGGCCGGCGCCCCGGTTGTTACGGTGTCCGTGGCCGTGGGCGCGACCCTGGTCGACGAGCCGCCTCCTCGCGAAACGGCGTCACGCGGCCTATATCGTCGTTCTTGCACGATCGCGCAATGCACGGCGCGTGGGGCAGGCCCGGACCGTCCGGGGACGAAGCGCGGCGATCGCACGGATCGACCGCGCGACGATCGAAACCGAGGACAAGGATCGGCAGGCGCCCATGCTCGACGACATCTACAACCGGCGCATCCTCGAACTCGCCGCCGACATCCCGCGGCTCGGCCGGCTTCCCGCGCCGGACGCCAGCGCGACGGTGCATTCAAGGCTCTGCGGCTCGACGGTGACCGTCGATCTCGTGCTCGGCCCCGACGGGACGGTGGCCGATTTCGCCCACGACGTGAAGGCCTGCGCGCTCGGCCAGGCCTCGTCCTCGCTGATGGGGCGGCACGTGGTCGGCTCCAGCCCCGGCGAGCTCCGGGCGGTGCGCGAGACCATGCGCGCGATGCTGAAGGCGAACGGCCCGGCTCCGGAAGGCCGTTGGGCCGACCTCTCCGTGCTGGAGCCGGTGCGCGAGTTCAAGGCGCGCCACGCCTCGACTCTGCTGACCTTCGACGCGGTGGTGGACGCCCTCGACCGGATCGAGGCCGGCAAGCAAGCCGCCGCCTGACGCGATGCTGCGGCGGGCCGCCCATGTCGCGATCCGCGGCTACCAGCTCACACTGTCGGGCCTCGTCGGCCGTCAGTGCCGGCACTGGCCGAGCTGCTCGGACTACGCCGACGCGGCGATCGCCCGGCACGGGCTCTGGCCCGGCGCCTGGATGGGGTTTTCGCGGATCTGCCGCTGCGGCCCCTTCGGCACCCACGGCATCGACCTCGTGCCCGACGCGTTGCCGCCGCGGGCGCGCTGGTTCCTGCCCTGGCGCTACGCGCGCTGGCGCGGGGTGAACGCGCCGGAAAACCCGTTTTCCTGCGATGCGGTCGAGGCCTCGGACGGACTGGCCCGGGTGGCGGCACCAGACCGCGGCTGAAGCGCCGCGGGCCGCGCCCGGCGAACCTGCGGCGATGCCGGCCTTGCCAGCTGGTCACGAACCGCCGCACACTCCGAGCCCAGAACGACGCCAGCGTCGCCCCCCGGCCGCAAGGCCCGACAATCGAGACGGAAACCCCATCGGCATGAGTCAGGGCTCGTCCGCCACCTCCCTCGACGACGGCATCGTCGCCACCGCCGAAAGCTGCCTCGCTTCCGTGGGCCAAGCGCGGGAGGCGATCCACGGGGTGATCTTCGGGCAGGAGAAGGTCGTCGACCTCGCCCTTGTCACGATCCTGGCCGGCGGCCACGGCCTCCTCGTCGGGCTGCCGGGCCTGGCCAAGACCAAGCTCGTCGAGACGCTGGGCACGGTGCTCGGCCTCGACGCCCGCCGGGTGCAGTTCACGCCCGACCTGATGCCGTCCGACATCCTCGGCACCGAGATCCTGGACGAGGATGCCGACCGGCGCCGGTCGTTCCGCTTCGTCAAGGGCCCGGTCTTCACCCAGCTCCTGATGGCCGACGAGATCAACCGGGCGAGCCCGCGCACGCAGTCGGCGCTGCTGCAGGCGATGCAGGAGAACTTCGTCTCGGTGGCCGGCGAGCGCCACGACCTGCCGCGGCCGTTCCACGTGCTGGCCACCCAGAACCCGATCGAGCAGGAGGGCACCTATCCGCTGCCCGAGGCGCAGCTCGACCGGTTCCTTCTGGAGATCGACGTCGGCTATCCCGACCGCGCCGCCGAGCGCCGCATCCTGATCGAGACGACTGGCATCGCCGACCAGGGCGCCAAGGCGGTGATGTCGACCGACGCGCTGCTGACCGCGCAGCGCCTCGTGCGCCGCCTGCCGGTGGGCGAGGCGGTGGTCGACGCGATCCTCGACCTCGTCCGCTCGGCCCGCCCCGACAGCGGCGATCCGCTGGTGAAGGGCAAGCTGATGTGGGGGCCGGGCCCCCGCGCCAGCCAGGCCCTGACCCTGGCGGCGCGTGCCCGCGCGCTGATCGAGGGCCGCGTCGCCCCCTCGATCGCCGACGTGAAGGCTTTGGCCGAGCCGGTCCTGAAGCACCGCATGGCGCTGAGCTACGCCGCGCGCGCCGACGGCGATACCGTCGAGGGGCTGATCGCCAAGCTCGCCGAGAAGCTCTAGCGCGTGGCGGCCGCCCGCGCCCTCGAAGCGATCCCGCGCGTCCCGGGCCGGCGGGAGAACGAGGGCGCGGTGGCGCTCTCCGACCGCATGCCGCGGCTCGTGCTGGAAGCCCGCCGCGTCTCGTCGATGCTGGCGCACGGGCTGCACGGCCGTCGCCGCGCCGGGCCCGGCGAGAGCTTCTGGCAGTTCCGGCCCTTCGTGAACGGCGAGGCGGCGGCGCGGATCGACTGGCGCCGCTCGGCCCGCGACGACCGGCTCTACGTGCGCGAGCGCGAGTGGGAGGCCGCCCACAACATCTGGATCTGGATCGACCGCTCCGCCTCGATGGGCTTCGCGTCCGATCTCGCGCAGGCCGCGAAGGTCGAGCGCGCGCTCGTCCTCGGGCTGGCGCTCGCCGACGCCTTCGTCGACGGCGGCGAGCGGGTCGGGCTGCTGGGCCTCACCCGCGCGACCGCATCGCGGAAGATCGTGGAGGCGATGGCGCAGGCGCTCGTCGCGGACGTGCCCGGCCTGACCCAGGACCTTCCGCCCCACGCGGCCCCCGCCCGCTTCGACGAGGTGATCCTGATCAGCGACTTCCTCACCCCCCTCGACCGCGTCGCCGCGGCCGTCCAGGAAATCGCCGGCCGCGGCAGCCGCGGCCACCTCGTCGTCGTCGCCGACCCGATCGAGGAGACGTTTCCGTTCGCGGGACAGGCGGTGCTGCACGACCTCGAATCCGGGTTCTCGCTCGACGTCGGCGACGCCGCCGCCTGGGGCGACGCCTATCGCGGGCGCATCCGGGCGCACAGGGCCGGCCTGTCCGAGATCGCCCGCGGCATCGGCTGGACGCTGACCCTGCACCGCACCGACCGCCCCGCGAGCGAGGCGGCGCTTCGCCTCGCGACCCTGGTCGCCGCCGCCCGCGGCACGGGCTAGGAGGGCGTCGTGCTCGGATTGACCTTCGCCGCCCCCTTCGCGCTCGCCGCGCTGATCGGCCTGCCCGCCCTGTGGCTGCTGCTGCGGGTGACGCCGCCGCGCCCCCGCCGGATCGATTTCCCGCCGCTCAAGCTCGTCGCCGACTTGGCTGCGCAGCGCCAAACGCCGGCGCGGACGCCGCCCTGGCTGCTGATCCTGCGCGTGCTCGCCGCCGCCGCCCTGATCCTCGCCGTCTCCGGCCCGGTCTGGAACCCGAGCGGCGTCGGCGCCGGCGGCGGACGCAAGGCGCTGCTGGTGATGGTCGACAACGGCGTCTCCGCCGCCCACGACTGGCGCGACCGGATGCGGGTCGCGACCGATGCCGTCGAGGGCGCCGCCCGTGACGGCCGCCCCGTCGCCGTGGTCGGGCTGGCGGACGCAGCCGCCGCGATCGAGGCGCGGACGCCCGCGGCCAGCCTGGAACGGCTGCGCGCGCTGGCGCCGCGCCCGTACCTGGCCGACCGGGACGCGCATCTCCAGGTCCTGGCCGGCTTCCTCGAGCGCAATGCCGGCGCGGGCATCGTCTGGATCAGCGACGGCGTCGCCGGCATCGAGCCCGCCGGCTTCCCCGGCCGTCTCGCCGAGCTCGGCGCGTCGTCGGGCGCCGCCCTGACGATCCTGCGCGCCGAGACGCCGCCGGCGCTGGCGCTGACCGCGTCCGAGACCGGGGGCAAGCTCACGGCCCGGGTGCTGCGCGCCGCCGCCAACGGCCGCGACGCCGGCCTGGTGCGGGCGCTCGACCCGAAGGGCCTGCCGCTCGCCGAGCACGACTTCGCCCTCGCACCCGACGCCACCGACACCGAAATCGCCTTCGACATGCCGATCGAGCTGCGCAACGGCGTCAGCCGCATCGAGATCGCGGGCGAGCGCTCGGCCGGCGCCGTCACGCTGGTGGACGAGCGCGGCAAGCGCCGCCGCGTCGGCCTCGTCTTCGGCGGCACCAACGACCAGGCGCAGCCGCTGCTGGCGCCGACCTACTATCTCTCCCGCGCGCTGCAGCCCTTCGCCGACGTTCAGGAGGCGCGCGGCGCCAAGGGCATCGCCGACCAGGTCGGGCAGCTGCTCGACAACCAGGTGACGGTGCTGGTGCTCGCAGACGTCGGCGCCATGGACGACCGCACCGCGGCCCGCGTGCAGACGTTCGTCGAGAATGGCGGCCTCCTGCTGCGCTTCGCCGGTCCGCGGCTCGCCGCCGGCAGCGATCCGCTGGTGCCGGTGCGCCTGCGCCGCGGCGGGCGGACGCTCGGCGGCACCCTCTCGTGGGACAGCCCGAAGACGCTGGCGCCGTTCGCGCCCGAGAGCCCGTTCGCGGGCCTGGCGCCGCCTGCCGACATCGGCGTGCGCCGCCAGATCCTGGCCGAGCCCGACGGCGACCTGCCCGGCCGCACCTGGGCCTCGTTGCAGGACGGAACGCCGATCGTCACCGCCGAGCATCGCGGGCAGGGGCTCGTGGTGCTGTTCCACGTCACCGCCGACACGACGTGGTCGAACCTGCCGCTGTCGGGCCTGTTCATCGACATGCTGCGCCGGGTGGTGGCGCTGGCAGGTTCCTCGGCCGCCCCCGCCGAGGGCGGCCCGCGCCCGGCCGCGGCGATCCTCGCCC
>NZ_VRUU01000125.1 GCF_008039875.1 Methylobacterium sp. WL119
GTGCTCTTCCTGCAGGTGAAGGAGGCGGTGCGCCCGGCCCATGCCCCCTACCTGCCCGGCATGCCGGAGCCCTATGCCAGCCACGAGGGCGAGCGGGTGATTTACGGCCAGCGCCTGCTCCAGGGCGTCGGCGACCCGCTGCTCGGCTGGACCACGATCGCCGACCGCCCGTTCTACGTGCGGCAGATGAAGAACATGAAGGGCGAGATCCCGGTCTCTCGCATGACAGGTCGATCTCTCCTCTACTTTTGCCACGCCTATGGGGCTCTGTTGGCCAAGGCTCATGCGCGGACAGGGGATGCCGCAGCAATTACAGGCTACTGCGGGCATGATGGCCGTGTTGACCTACGGGAAGCCGTAGCTGATTGGTCTGCTGCCTACGGCAATCGAAACGCTGAGGACTATAAAACTTTTCAGGACGCCATTGCATCGAGACGGCTTGAGGCAGCGGACGACCCGCATCTTTGATGTTTCTTGAGCTTAGATATGCGCGCTACGTTGATGAAAGTGCAGCGATTTATGATCGCGGATCTATCTGCTGATTAAGTACAAGCCATTCATGCCCTTTTTGCAGGAGGCCGCACAGACGAAGGGCCAGCAAGAGTGAACGTGTGTTGCCCAGCGTGATCTACACCACGCTGGGCGGTTCGTAGGCTCAGCGGCCCTTCTGGTAGAGCTTGCTCGCGATCTCGAAGATTTCCTCAGGGGCGTAATCCGGCGCGAAGGCGCCGTAGTTGCCGTCGAGTTCCGGGATCTTGCCGCCCTCAGGCGCTCCGTCAACGACTTCGAGGTTGCCCGGCGGGTCGCCCGGCAGCGCGACCTCGTCGTTCGACCAGACCCCCGCGGCCTCGGCGTAGTCGTCCGGGCTGAAGGTGTAGAGCCGGCGGTGTTTGCCCTCGTCGAGGTACTTCTGACACTCAGGGATGCGAGAGAGGTCGATATTCGGGGTTGGGAGCATCTTCTCAAGCTCGACGCCAGTCAGCTTCTTGATCGCCAGGGCGTAGGCGTGGGCGTGCAGCGACCCACGCACTAGCAGGTAGCCGCAGACCTCGCGGCCCGTCGGCTCGGTCATCGTCTCATAGACGCGCAGCTTGTGGATGCGGGCACCGCATTCCAAGTGGAAGTTGTGCAGTAGGTCGATGATCAAGTTTCCGGTCGTGGTGACCATATTCATGTTCCACGAAGCAGCGTTCGCGTTCATCGGCATCGCGCCACCGCCGTTCGACAGGAAGCTGCCGGCCAGCCGCACGTCCTTCATATCAGCGAAGGGTGCCTTGGATATGTCCACGTCTTTCGTCGGATTGCCCGGACCATTGTTCAGCATTGAGATGCCGGTCGAGACCAGCTCAACGTGCCCGAGTTCTTCGGCAAAAATGCTCGATACGAGGCTGTAGAATGGCCGTAGCTTGGTCTTGTTGCGGAAGTTGAAGCTCTGGAACATGTAGTTCCCGAGTGTGGACATCTCACCGTACTTGCCGCCGAGCAGTTCCTGTAGGGCGGCCGCTGCGTTCGGCTCGGGCTTCTTCGCCTCCGGCAGATCGGTCAGCAGCTTGTCGATCTTCATGAACATGGTGGCTGGTTCCCTTGCCGTATGATGGCTGAGGGCTACTTCCCGCGTCCCCGAACGTTCCACAACCCGTGCCAGGGGCGTGGTCTCATCGTTCTGGATCAAAATGGGTCATCGTGCCGTTCCATCCGTTTGCAGGCCGCGTCGAACCTGGGAGGAACGCATGAACGCAGCACCGGACGGCTCAGTCATCCAGCGTGAGGCACCGCGTCCCGACCTTCTCGCCTTTGAGATCAAGGATAAGATCACCAAGCCCGACATCGAGTGGATGTCCTCCGTGACCGATGCAGCCATGCAGGCGCACGGGAAGATCGACATGCTCATCATCATGTCGAACTACGAAGGCTAGGATCTGGGAGCGACCTTCGACGGCTATGCGGCGAGCGTGAAGGCACGCTCAGTGGCGCATATCCAGCGCTACGTCGTCGTCGGTGCACCGACCATGGCGAAGGCGATGATCAACCTCTCGGGGATGATCATGCCGGTGGAGACTAAGACCTTCGACCTTGAGGACGAGCCGGCCGCGTGGGCTTGGCTCGCGCAGGCTCAAACCGCTGCATCCTGATACGCACGAGGTCGTTGGATCGGCGTAGAGGAACCGGCGCCCGACGGCGGTCTTGAAGGGAGCAAGCGCTCCCCGAGCGCAACCATGGGGCATCTGGTGTGGTTCTCGCCTCAGACCCGGATCACCGGGTGTCTCGGGAGAACCTGATGTTGGTACGTTTTGGGATCGGCATCGTGCTTGCCGCGTTCGCAGCGAGCACGACCATGGCCGCTCCGGTGTCCCCCGAGGATAAGGCCGCCATGCAGCTGCTCTGCGCTGGCGATTTCGCGACCTTATGCACCGGTTTGCCGCCTGAGGACGGCCCTGAGACGCGTGCCTGCTTCAACAGGAACATGTCCAAGCTCTCGCCTGGATGCCGGAACGCCATCGACACTTACCAGAAGAAGGGCTGAGGGCGCTGCATTAGCGAACGCCTTGCCGAGGCGTCGGGGGTATCGCTTCCGACGATTAAACGTCTGGAAGCTGCGCCCGGCGCTCTATCGGCCCATGGCCCTACGATCGCAGCTATCCAGCGCGCGTTCGAAGGTAAGGGTCTAGAGTTCATTACCGAGAACGGCGGGGGCGCTGGCATCCGCTTCCGGGAGCGGAAGGATGGGACGCGAGGCGAGCATTGAGAGAGCGTGGTGTGCCCCTCCCCGCCGCTCGGCTTCTGGCCCGTGCACAGGCGGCGTCCTATTGCGGCTTGTCAGTGTCAGCCTTCGGAACTCGGTGTTTGGTTGATCCAATTGATTTTGGCGACAAGCGCCTGGAGCGATTTGACCGTCAGGATCTAGACGGGTGGATTGACGCTCTCGAAGCTCCTACGTCTGGAGTGAAGAGCGTTGCTGAGGCGCTGGCGGAGTGGAGACGGACCAACAGCGTTCCGCGTTCTCCGCTAGGCGGCCGGAACTGTCAGCCGAAGAACGGGGTCGGCGCCGGCATCCGGTTCCGGGAGCGGAGGGCACCGTGAGGGGACCAGCCCGGAAGGACAAGCTAATTCCGAGCCTGCACTACACCCTGACCCTTCTGACCCAAGGGCCGCGGTTCTACAGCACCTCGATGCACAGGCTCGTTCAGCTCGAAAAGCGTGGGTACGCGGTGTTAACTGGGGCCACTGCCGCTGATGGGTCGCGGGAGTGGGAGATCACTGAAGCCGGTCGCATCGCATTGCAGGCCTGTACCGAGAATGATGCTCTATGATTGGTAGGACCGCTACCCGGCTTTGGGATCGTGAGACATGACCTCCTCGCCTGAGCGCCTATCTGAGGTCTCCCGCCTCGCCGGCCTCCTCGCCGATCAGGTGCTGGACGCACAAATCATGAGTCGGCCAATTCTTGACCAGCATATCCGAGCGCTTTTGGATGCCGCTCTCCTGCTCGACAAGCACAGCATCCCGCTACCGGCCTTACTGATGCAGATCGTTCACGAGATCGACAAAGACACAGGCCGGATGGCGGCTGCAGAGGAGGTCGAGCAAGCTGAGGTGAAGGGGATGGCCTGGCTGCTTCGACCCTTCCAAGGGCGGAAAGAACCCTAGCTGTGCAGTCCCGAGGTGTGGTGGCATCAGTTTCGCTGAGGTCGCTGCATTCCGGGAGGCGTTATGGGACAGGTTCTTCACGACTGCGCCACGACCACGCACGCGGTCAGAGCAGCGCTACAGCGATCAAAAGCTCCGCTCAAAGATCTTGCCGCCCAGCACGGACTGAACCCCAAGACAGTCGCGAAGTGGCGTAAGCGAGCCTTCGTTCATGACGCGGCGATGGGACGAAGACGCCGCACTCTACCGTGCTCACGACCGAGGAAGAGGCGGTGATCGTCGCCTTCCGCCGGCACACCCTCTTGCCGCTCGACGACTGCCTCTACGCGCTGCAGGCCACCATCCCGCACCTGACCCGCTCGTCGCTGCATCGCTGCCTGCAACGCCATGGAATCAGCCGGTTACCCGAGGTCGGCGGCGATAAGCCCGGCAAGCAAGCGTTCAAGGGCTACCCGATCGGCTTCTTCCACATCGACATCGCGGAGGTCCGCACCGGCGAAGGCAAGCTGTACCTCTGGGTGGCCATCGACAGGACGTCCAAATACGCCTTTGCCCAGCTGCACGAACGCGCTGATCGACCCGTGGCCTGCGCTTTCCTGGAGGCACTCATCGAGGCCTGTCCTTACCGCCTGCACATCATCCTGACCGACAACGGCATCCAGTTCGCCGAGCTGCCCAAGAACCGTCGCGGCCCGACCGCCCCGTACCGCGTCAACCACTTCGACCAGATCTGCCGGGCACACGACATCGAGCATCGGCTCACCAAGCCAAACCACCCGTGGACCAATGGCCAGGTCGAGCGCATGAACCGGACCCTCAAGGAGGCGACGGTCAAGCGCTACCATTACGACACCCACGATCAGCTGCGGGAACACCTCGCCGCCTTCCTGGATGCCTACAACTTCGCTCGGCGGCTCAAGACCCTACGCGGCCTCACTCCGTATGAAGCGATCTGCCGGGCCTGGGCAGACAATCCAGACCGCTTCAGATACGATCCAACCCATCTCACCTCGGGACTGCACAGCTAGTGGCGCAGGTCCGGAACCATCGTGCTGAGATGGGCTTCCTTCCGGCAATACGATCGGAGGAAACATGACCAAGCTTGCAACCCTTTCAGGCGCAGCCGCCATTCTGATGCTGACGGCCGGCGCCTCCTTCGCCGCCCCGTGCGCAGTGGGAACCACCACCAACATGGAAGGCAAGTCGTCCTCGGCCGACAAGAGCTCGATGACCGACGGCACCACGACTGCCAAGACGACCCCCGGCGCCAAGGCCGAGTCTCCCGGAACGGTTGGCGCGCTGAACAACGTTGGCGCCGGCACCAAGCCTGTGAATGGTGAAAAGAAGCCCGCTGAGGGTCAGGTGGTGAAGCCGGGCAGCAACGACTGCTGAAGCTCCGGCCAGACACCTACGCCGCAATTTGATGGCCCTGCAGGTTTTGGCTTGCGGGGCCATTTTCATGAACCGCCCCCGATATGATTCTCAAAAATGGGGCCCGACACTGGTTCCGGGAATGGAAGGGGTCAACCTTAGAAGGCTAAGCAAACCTCTATCAATTCACAGCTATCACCTCCTGCCGACGATCCAATAACGCCAACGCGATAACGCGCCCAAACCTGTTTTCGATTGTCAGAACTTATTAACCATAGTCCTGCATTCTAAATGCAGCCGCGAAAGTTGATAATCCGATGAACACGCATCCTAAAGTTGTAGGATCTGGTCCGACGACAGGTGGCGTCTCGGCTAGTCTCGATCCCACATTGGCAGCGATTGCGAGCCTCACTTCCGAGGTCAATCAGATCGCCGGCGACAAGACGCGCCGGATCCAGCAGATCACCGCGCAGGTTAGGATCCTCGCGCTCAACGCGCTCATCGAGGCTGCACGTGCTGGTGAACAAGGACGGGGCTTTTCCGTCGTTGCGCAGGAAGTTCGGTCAATTGGGGCTGAGATCGATGGTGTGGCTCGTGAACTCGAGGCTCACTTGTCGGGGCGGATCGGCATGCTGCAGGAGGCCGTCGAAGGTATGGCGCAGAAGGCCGAGGCCGAGCGCCTAACCGACCTGGCTTTGAACGCCGTCGAACTGATCGACCGGAACCTCTATGAGCGGACCTGCGACGTGCGCTGGTGGGCGACCGATGCCGCCGTCGTCGATTGCGCGGCAAGCCCGGGTGAGGCATCCGCCGCCTACGCCTGCGAACGCCTGGGCGTCATCCTGTCAGCCTATACCGTCTACCTCGATCTCTGGCTTTGCGACCGGAACGGCGTCGTCATCGCTAATGGCAGACCCGATCGATACCCGGGTGTGTGCGGTCAGAGCGTAGCCGGCGAGCCTTGGTTTCAGAACGCCATCGCGCTGCGCAGTGGTGACGACTACGTCAGCGCGAACGTACGCCGTGAGAACCGCCTCGGTGGGGCTCAGGTCGCCACCTACGCGGCCGGCGTGCGTGAAGGCGGCCGAGCGCATGGGCCGGTGCTTGGCGTGCTCGGCATCCACTTCGACTGGGAGCCCCAGGCCCGTGCAATCGTGGAAGGGGTGCGCGTCGCTCCGGCGGACCGTGCAAGAACCCGCGTCCTGCTCGTCGATACCAACCGCCGTGTCCTTGCAGCGTCTGACGGCCAAGGTGTCCTCACCGAAGTGCTACCGCTGGATCTGAAGGGCCAAACCAACGGAATTGTCCGAGACAGCCAGACGGGCACCGTTACAGCTTTCCACCGGACGCCAGGTTATGAGACCTACCTTGGCCTAGGCTGGTACGGCATGATCGTTCAGCGAAAGGCGGAGCGTTAGCCCGTTTGGTTGTCAGCAAGCATGCACTCTGAAATCGCTCCAGAAAGGACTGGACGCGACCTGTCCGGTTCATATCCGGAGCAGCCGGCGATGGCCGCCAAAAAATCGAAACTCCTTCGCCTTATCCCGGGTACGCCGGCAATGGGCTTTACGATCCTGAGACAGGCGCTTACCTCACGCTGGATGATCTCAGGCGCTTAGAGCTGTAAAGCTGCAAGGTTTCCGTGCGAGACACTGAAACCGGTCAGTACATCACCGACGAATTAATCTCGGCTGGTGCCTCGCACTGATTTCTAGGGCAGCGGTAGGGTTCGACATCTTTCGTTAACCGCCTGCCGTCACCGTGCTCGCATCTAGCCGCAGGTGCCGTCGTGAACCGAGCGTACCCGATCACCATCGATGATCCGGCTGCAGACTGCCCCGTCGCCTCAGAGGTGCAGGGGTGGATCATCGCGTCCGAAGCCAAGATGCTGCCCAGCCTCTTGGAAGGCATCCGCGAGGCGACCCGCGCGCGGGTTGCGGTCTACCTCTACAGCCGCAGTCATACCCACGAGCTTGGTATCCGCATCGCTGCGGCTTGTGAGCGGCAGATGCTGCAACGCTTGCCGGGCCTTGTCGGGGATGCACTCCACGACCTTTCGCGGAAACCCTACGCTGCAGCCTCGTTCGCCACGCGCCCGGTGTCGTCGAAAGGGATCAGCTTGGGTGGGTCGTATCAAGCGGGTACGCAGGCTTAATGCCCCATTGGTAAAGGCACAGCCCTGAAGCACAATCGTCCGAACACAATTATACTAGTCTAAGAGCGTCTTTCACACCCAGGCTGGGTCAATCTCTCGATTTTCGTTAGCGGCTTCCAGCGCCCTAGCTGCGAAGCAGGAACGTACTGCCCGATGGAATGCTTCTTGCTCAGCAGGCGATAGATATCTCAGATTAGACATTAGGAGTACCCTGCCTGCAATTGCATCAGGATGCTGCGCGGACTGAGCTTCTAAGACCATGATTATTTGGGTTTCTCTACGGCGCCCGGATCGCTGACCCCAGATGCCAATCGGGAGCATCATCGCGTGGCGTACCGTCATAGCCTTCCAGCCAGGATACGCGCTCCTCGCTGTTATGAGGATAGGGGCAAGCATCCTTCGGCCTGCCATGGATACGAGCCTGCGCGCCCTCTTCGACTGGGTCAGAGTAAAAATTCAGATGCCGGGTCTGGGCCATGGCGATGACTCCGCGCTGAAGATCTGCTGGGTTAACCACGCCAAAACGAACACGATCCCGCGGCATAAGAAGCGATCGGATTTGTCTTGGGACTGACCGGTGGTGGATCGTTGATTCGCTGGTAACAGACCGGAGGCACCGTGCAGGCAAGCCGGGCTCAGGACCGATTCGCTCGTGAGATGCACGAAGCACCCGTCGCCCCGTGATCAGATCGGGGACGGGCCTACCTCTAGCGGGGTTCATCCGCGGGGAACTCGTCAGATCAGCCCGCTCGGCTTCGGCCGCGGCGGGTTTTTCTGACTTATGGAACAAATACACCAAGGGCGTTGGTAGTGAGTTTGAAGTCGAGCCGGAAAAGTTCCTCGCTCGCTTGGTTCGTGACTGACATCAGCCACGGCCTGCCATCGCGCTGCCGATCAGCGTCGGCTTCTAACAAGGCCCCAGCGATCGTTACAGCCTGCCGACGGGCCGCTCCAATATCTGCGAGGAACATGCCCTCATGGTCCGAGGTGCGGGCGCCATCATCGACATTGAAGTGGTAGTGAGGCATCGCACGCTCCGCGAGAATAGGCAGGAGCGTAAAGCGCTCGCAGCCGCCAGCGCCCAGAAACGGCTGGCGATATAGAGTAAAGGGCGCGCAAGCCCAACTGTTCCCATGGCTTTATGTAACAAAAAACAATATGACGCAAGCGTATGGCGATCCCGGTGAATTGTGGACGCTGATTGCTATTGAACGCCGGACCCCGGTACCCAAGTGGCTCCCGCAGCCTCGGTACGAGTACCAGCCTCCGGCGACAGGCTTCGAAACGAGTTCGGGCCAATGATGTGGGTCGGGCCGCGGCTGGAGGCGGTCGCCACGCCATGGCTTTGAAGCCATCCCTGCATTTGTACAATCTCGCGCTGCTGTTCCACGATGATCGACTCGGCGAGCTGACGGCTCCAGGGATCCTTTGCGCGGCGCATCGCGACCTTTGCCATATCGATTGCGCCTTGATGGTGGGGGATCATCTGCAGGCGGAAATCCACATCGGCGTCACCCGTGTAGGGTACAGCCATATTCTTCATCATCTGCTCATGTGACGCTTTGAACTCTCGCGTAGCAGGCGTGTCAGCGGCGTTGCCCTTGCCAGCGCGATCCATCTGCATGTGCATAGGGTGATGGCTTTGGGCTATCGCGTTTCCGGCCATTGCCGTCGCGAACGCCGCCCCTGCCAACCAAACGATGTGCCGCATACCTATCTCCCCCGTGCGAACTTAACCTATACAAATCAGGCCTAAGCGTTCCAACGATGGGAAGGTCAAGGCAGAAGCAGGTCGGATCGGTGCAGGTGATGCCATGGGTCTCGCCGGATGTGGGCCGGCGGGGATAGGGGCCCGGGCCGGAGGGCCCAACGCGGCTGACAGCCGCCGGCTGCGCTACTCTACCGACCGCAGCTTCGGCCCGGCGCCGGTGTGTGCACCCGCTAAGTTCGGCCGCGTGCTGATCCGGTCCTTTCGTCTGCAGGCCGGGCACATCAGCCGCAGCGCGACATCGGGTACCGGCAGATCGTCCGGCAGGCCGTCGAACGGCATCGCACCAGCGTGTCCGCACTCGCAGTGGATCAGCAGCCCGCGCGCGCCGTTAGCCTTGCTGTTCGCGATGGTGGCCGGCGGCTGCTCAATGCCATCGGCGTCGTACCAACGGCGCGGATTGCGCAGGTACCTAGGAACGCTGCTCACTGCATCCGCTCCGGTCCCTCAACCAAGCCGAAGAGCCGCACCAACGCGATCAGCTCGCCGTCGGTGCACTCGTGGCCGTCGACCAGCCACAGCCCGAGGTCGCCGCCGGTCGGCTCCACCGTCCGACCGATCGCACGGAGGGCTTCGACTGCTTCGTGGAAGGGGTCATCACTCACGGCACCTCCGCCTCTGGGTTGAGCCGGTCTCGCATCTCTTTACCGGTCTTGAAGACCAGCTTCGACTTCGCCTCGACAGAGAAGGGCGCGCCGGATCGCGGATTGCGCCCCACCCGCGCCTGTGCCTCCACGACGGTGAAGGAGCCGAACCCACGCAGCTCGACACGATCGCCTGCCGCGATGGCGTCTGAGAGCCGGCCTAGGATGGCATCAACCACGGCCTCGCAATCCTACGCGTAGAGTTGCGGGTTCAGCGCGGCGAGGAACTGGACGAACTCGGATCGGATCATGGCAGCGAAATCGACCTTGCCGTTGTGCCGTCAGTGCGGCTTCGCCGGTCCGGTCGATCCCCATCCGTGGGTCTGAATCGCCTTGGTCAGCTTACCCTGCATCTCGGGCATCACTGCCTGCATCCACTGCTGCGTTCCTACGAGCTGCGCTTGCGCTAGCTGGGGCTGGGCAGCGACTAGGCGCTTGCCGGTCGGGGTGGCGTAGAACGTCGCGATTACCTGCAGGTCGTCCTTGCCAAGGGCCGCAGCGAAGCCGCGGGCCTGGATATCGAGAAGCTCATCGTAGTGAGCCGTGAGGGTCGGAAGCACGACCTCCTGGACCAGGGCTTGAGCCTGATCCTGCTGCTTGACCCCAATCTGCTGCATCATGCCGACCATCGGCGTCGCCATCGCGTTCAGCAGCGCCGTCCGATCCCCCTGCATCTGCGCAACAACATCACGAGCCGCCTTCAGCGTTGCGGGATCAAGTGTAGCGGCCGGAGCGGTCGACTTGGCCGCCGGTTGGGCCATTACCATGGTAGTAACGGAAACAGCGAGGTAATAAGCGATAAGGGCTAAGCGGCGCATTAGATGATCCGATCGCGTTCGGGTGCGACGCAGCTCTGCGGCAGGACGCCGGCTCTCGTACCATGCTCGATGTCAGCTGCATCAGCTCTCAACGACGCCAGTGACGATCCACTCCGCAACGTTGACTTAACGGTGTCACCCAGCCGACATGCCATGTCCGGCTATGGCGCGCCCTGTGGCGAGTCGTGAGCCGGCTAGAACAAGGGACCAAGGCCGCGAGAAAGACCTAAGCCCAAAACGCCAACGGCCCCACCCCGGCAAGGGTGAGGCCGTCGAAATCGATGGGTCTGCGGAGACCGCTTACAACTCCCCAGACATCATAGCTCCCGCCGGGAGTCAATCGGGATCGTTTCCCGAGACGATGGTGTTTTGCCTTTTGCCGGGGACAGCTACCGCTGCGCCTCCTGCTTTGACGCGGCCCGAGCAGGGCTGTGAGCGATGAACTACGCCTATGAGATCCGCCGACAGGCGGAGGTGGCCCCGCGCGCCGCGTTGCCGGCCGTCGCTTCCGCAATGTGGAAGGCGTTCGGCGAAGGCCACCTGTCCGAAGCCGAGACCGAGGCACTGTCTGGGCTGATCGAGGCGCGGCAGGCTGATACCGGAACTCACGCCCCAAAGCCTCTAGGAACCCCCAGGCGCCGCAGCGGCTCTCGCCCGTGCACGGATGCCTCGATGGCCCGCCGACGGCGCTGGGCAGCTTCCGGGCGGCTTCCACCGGGCATTGCGGCACGGTTTACCCTAGCCGAGCAGGCGGTGCTCGCCGTGATCGCAGTGGAGGTGGCGAAGCGGGGGGACTGTCGTCTAGCCGTCGGACACATCGCCGCGATTGCGGGCGTATCCGAAACGATGGTGCGGAACGCGATCCGTGAGGCTCGAAGGCACTGCCTCCTCACCGTCGAGGAACGCCGCCTCGCTCGCTTCCGTAGCGATACCAACGTAGTCTGCATCGTGTCGCGGGAGTGGTGTGCTTGGCTGCGACTCGCCCGATCCCCCGAGCGCGGTGCCGCACCGCGTCAATCAGGGGGTGGGTGCAGATCCCCGCAGGGCACGAATACTCCTGTACCTTACCCTGTGAATTTGAGGGCGGGAGAAGACAGAAGGGCTGCCGACAGTTGACGAATGGCGCAGGCAATAAAGCTGCGTCTGACATCCGAGAGCTAGGCAGGACCGGTTGAGCCGTGTCGTGGAAAGACGAAAATGGACGACAAATCGACCGTTGTAACGATGCAAGATGACCTGTCGGCGAAAGCCGCCGGCGCTTGGGCTCGGCGCTCGCTGCACGTGTTAGATATGCTCAAGTTGTGAAACACCCCATCTCAGCCGAGAAGCTTACAGCTCTGATCTTCGCAGCGCGATTGCTTAAAGAATACAACGCGCCATGGCCACCATTGATGAAACAGGTTTTGAATGAACTCATGTTGCATTATAAACACCGCAAGTTGTTAAAGCTGCTTTGCGTAGGGTATAAGCGGCTAGTGTGCTGTCTGAGAAACACCCTCTCCGCTTTTCATTTTGCTTCCAGAAGCCCATCGCTGAAACGTTGATTGAATGGTAGTGCGCCTAACCAAGTCGTTAACCGAAGGCCTTCGCTCAAATTAGGCCTCGAGTGCTTTTAGAGGGGTGGAGCCATGGACACGGCAACAAAATACCTTTGGCAGAGCTTGTCAGCTTTAGACGCTCCTGTTGAAGATCCTGCCCTTAAGGCAAGTCCGGCTAAAGTGGTTCGGCTTGTTGCGCCCGTTGAAGACATCAGCGGCGGATCGCTGCCGACGCCTCTCTCCTCATCAAAGGACTGGTCGAAGCTGATCGAGCGAGTTCGGCATGCGGCCAAGCACGCCCGCGAGGTCGAGGC
>NZ_VRUU01000126.1 GCF_008039875.1 Methylobacterium sp. WL119
CGCCTCTGGGCCAGGCTCAAAGAGTGGCGCGCCATCGCCACCCGCTACGAGAAGACTGCCGTCAGCTTCATGGGCGTCCTCTCCCTCGCAGCCGCCCTCGATTGGCTCAAGCGATGACACGCCCTAGGCGACCGCCCTCTCCTCTCCCAAGCCGCCCGCAGCCTTAAGGCATGCCTCGACCGCCCCGCGCAGCGACGAGACGTAATCGTCGGCCCCGACCTCCTTGCCGGCTGCCGCGTCCCCTAGCACGCGCTCGTCCTCGGGCCACAGGCCGACGAGCACCCGAACGCCGGGGGCACGTCGCCTCAGCCGCTCCATGAGGTAGCGCAGGTGCGCCGGGTTGCCGGTGATGTCGAGGTAGGAGATGCACACCATCGCCACCCCCGTAACATCGAGATCGCGTACCCGGTCGCGCGAGACGTCGCCGTGGGGCACCACCCGCGCGCCGAGGCCGTGCTTGCGCAGCAACTGCGCGAGCATCGCCGAGGAGGCCTCGTCGAGGGGGCCGCGTCCGGCGACGCACAGCACCGGCGTCTCGCCCCGCCACGCCTCGGGCAATCCTTCGCGGGTCGCCGCCTGGCCTGGCACCGCCTCGGCCTCGAAGTGGGTCCGCTCGGCCAGCGTCGGCGTCTCGTTCGGATTGACGGCCTTGCCGTCACCCTTGGGCTCGACGTCCTCATGGTCCTCGAAGTCCTCGACGAGGGAACGGGAGGACGCCCGGATGTTCTCCAGCTGCGCCGGCGTGACCACGCCACGGGCATAGTCGTTGGCGGCGAGCTGAAGACCCTTCAATGCGACCTCGTCGTAATACGACGATAGGGAGCGTTCCTTCAGCATGGCCTCGCCGAGGTCGCGTGCCTCGTCCGGGTCGCCGGCGAGCATGCGCTGGTAGAAGTTCTCGACCGGGGTCAGCGGCGGCCGGTCGCCGAGCAGGATGTCGAGGAACTCAAGGCTGTCGACATGGCGGCCGAGCACGACGAGGCACACCGTGAACGGCGTCGCCAGGATCAGGCCGATGGGGCCCCATAGGAAACCCCAGAACAGGGTCGAGACGATCACCGCAAACGGCGAGAGCCCGGTGGAGTGGCCGTAAAGCAGCGGTTCGATCACCTGCCCGAAAATCGGCTCGGCGATCAGGAACAGGGCCGCGGCGGCGATGACCATCGACCAGCCCGGATCGACCGCGGCGGCCAGCGCCACCGGTAGGATGCCTGAGATGAAGGCGCCGATGTAGGGCACGAAGCGCATCAGCGCCGAGAACACCCCCCATAGGAGGGGGTTGGGCACGCCGATGAACCAAAGGCCGACACCGACGATGACGCCGAACGCGGCGTTCATGCCGAGCTGGGCGAGGAAGTAGGTGCCGAGGCGACCGGCGGCGTCGTCCATGGCGACGGTCGTGCGGTGCAGGTCGCTCGATCCGAACAGGCGGATCATGCGGTTGCGCAGGTCCTCGCGCTGCAGGAGCAGGAACACCACGACGACCAGCACGATGCCGACCGTGGTCAGCGGCTCGAAGATCGGACCGAGCACCTTCTCGGCGAGTGCGAGGGGGGAGATCTCCGGGTCCTGGACGCGGACCAACTGCGCCTTGGGCGTATCGCCTGCGGCCCCCGTCGCGGCCGTGGTTCCCGACGCATCCGCCTTCTGCGTCGCGTCGTGGACCTCGTGGCTGAACTTCTGGATGACCTTGTTGGCCTCGCCGAGCCAGCCCTGCTGCAGCCCCGCGAACTTCTTCGAGACCGTGGCCTGGTACTGCGGGAGGTTGCCGGCGAGCCCCGCCACCTGCGTGCCGATGAGCGCACCGATGCCACCGATGACGCCGAGCGCCAGCAAGACGGCGACGATAACGGACGGGACACGCCCGAGCTTGATCCGCCGCAACAGATTCACAACCGGCGCCAGCACGAAGCTCAGGAGGACTGCCAGAACGAGGGGGATGAACACCTCGCGGCCGAAGTACAGTGCCGCAATCAAGACCACGCCGACGGCCAGCGTCAGCAGGCCGCGCAGGCCCGGCACCAGTGGTGGCGGCACCTGGGCGGCCGGACGCAGTGCTACGGCATCATCGTTCGGCATACGCCATCCCTCGGCACGCCTGTTCCGTACGGCGCACCGCCCGATAACGTCGCCCGGAGCAATTGGTCCCGGGAATCCCGTATCCCTTGCGGGCGATCGTCTGGTGCCTGGGTGGGGACACCTCCCATCCGGCGTGTTACGCTCCCGACCTTGGCCCGACGTCGTCGTACGCGAGGTCATCCCCGGGGGGCGATCATGAAGGCCAAGGCCACCCCATCGGCATCGTCGCGTAAGGTCCGACGCCCGCCCGCCCGCGATCCCGAACCGTCGACGGTACGGACGGAGGGCGGCCACGGCCGTGAGCAGGGACCGGTCGCCACCGACGCCAACCGCTCCGAGCTCCGTCAACTCGTCGCCGGGATAAGCGAGGGCGTGATCCTCGTCGAACCCGACCAGCGCATCGCCTGGGCCAACGACGCGGCCCTGGCGATGCACGGCGTCGCGAGCCTCGACGACCTAGGTTCCACGGTGGACGTCTACCGGGCGCGCTTCAGCCTGCGCTACCGCAACAACCAGGCGCCCGGTCGCTATCCCATCGAACGCGTCGTCGACGGCGAGACCTTCCGGGACGTGGTCGTCGAGGTCCGGCATGCCGACCGTCCGGGCGTCGACTTTGTCCATTCCCTGCGCAGCCTCGTCGTCACCGACGCCGGGGGCCGCCCGACCTTCCTGGCGCTGATCATCAAGGACATCTCGGCGCAGTTCGAGGCCGAGGAGCGCTTCGAGAGCGCGTTCAACGCTAACCCGGCTCCAGCCGTGATCGTACGCCTGTCCGACCTGCGCCTGGTCCGCGTGAACGCCGGGTTCCTGGAGATCACCGGATACGCCCGCGACAAGGTCGTCGGTCGCAGCGTGTACGAGGTCGACCTCCTTGCCGAGGCGCACGGCCGCGAGAAGGCGCTCGACCATCTTAATGCGGGGGAGCCGATCCCGCACCGAGAGGCATTCCTGAAGCGACCCGACGGCGGGACCCATGCGGTCATCGTCGCGGGCCAGCCCATCGAGATGGGCGACGTCGCCTGCATGCTGTTCACCTTCGCCGATCTCGAACCGCGCCGCACGGCGGAGACCGCGCTGCGCCACAGCGAGGAGCGCTTCGCCAAGGCGTTCAGGCTCACCCCGGTCCCGACCGTGCTGACCCGGGCGTGCGACCACACCGTGACCGCCGTCAACGAGGCTTTCGTCCGGGTGTTCGGGCGCGGCGAGAAGGAGACCATGGGGCGGACGGTTGCGGAAACCGGGCTTTGGGTCGACGACGCCGCGCGCGAACGCTTCGACTTGACCCTGGCGAGCGAAGGGTCGGCGCTCGGCGTCGAGACCTGCGTGCGCGACGGAAGCGGTGCGTCCCTCGACTGCCTGGTCTCGGCCGAGCGCATCGTCATCAACGGCGAGGATGCAATCCTGGCGGTCCTGCAGGACATCACCGAACGCAAGCGATCCGAGCGCGAGCTGTACTCGGCCATCGAGACGGTGATGACCGACGCCTCCTGGTTCAGCCGCGGCCTGGTCGAGAAGCTCGCGGTCCTGCGCAATCCCGGCGAGGCAGGGAAGTCCGCGATGCCGGACCTCACTGCCCGCGAGCGTCAGGTGCTCGACCTGATCTGCCGGGGGGACAGCGACAAGGCCATCGGCCAGGCGCTGAGCCTGTCCGGCAGCACGGTGCGCAACCACGCCGCCGCGCTCTACCGCAAGATCGGCGTCAACCGCCGCACCCAGGCCGTTGGCTGGGGGCGCGACCACGGCTTCCCGGCGGCCTGACCAGTACATAAAACACTCGGACCGGTACGTTTCGACGATTTGTTCAAGCCTGCACACACGCCATCTTACCCAACGACGCACCAGGGCGTCGATTGGGGACCGAATGGCTGAGGAACCCAACCCGACGCTCGAACAGGTCAAAGCCTCGGTGCGGGACGCGCTGAGGAAGCTTACCGGAGACCCGGGACCTGACCCCGAGGTCGAACCGCCGAAAGAGAAGAACAAAGCCGTAAAAGGCCCAAAGCCAAGACCAACCGACGACTGAACTGCCCGCAATTCATTTCGCCGTAACCGAAGTCCGGGTCAGGGGTGTTCCGGACGAACAATGTTAATCGGCGGAACATTGAGGTCCCGAGGCGCTTGTCGCGTATCGGGACCGTCTGCCGAACGGGCGACGACCGGCCGGTTCGACGACGTGCAACCGTCGTTGCCGTGGTCGCGACGCCAGAGAGAAGCCCAAACCTGAAAATGTCCCCGCGTGGCCTCGGCACCGCCCGACCCCGCATGCCCGGAGACCACCCATGTCCCTCCTCGCCTGGATCGTGCTCGGCCTGATCGCCGGCTTCATCGGCAGCAAGATCGTCAACAACACCGGCCAGGGGCTCGTCGTCGATATCCTGCTCGGCGTCGTCGGCGCCGTCGTCGGCGGCTTCCTGTTCAACCAGTTCGGCCAGCCCGGCGTCTCCGGGGTGAACCTCTACAGCCTGCTCGTCGCCGTCGTCGGCGCGGTGGTGGTGCTGTGGCTCTACCACGCCCTGATGGGCCGCCGACGGGTGCTCTGACCCGGCATACCCCGCTTCCGCCGACCCTCGGCCGAAGACCGACCCGACCACTCCCGACGAAAGAGTTTCCACGATGGCGTTAGCTCCCGATACCACCCGTCCGGCCTACGACCGCGACCTACCGACCACCAGCCTCGCCACCCCGGCCGAGGACATGCGCACGATGGCGCTGCACTCCGTCTCCTGGGGCGCGGTCATCGCCGGCGCGGTGATCGCGCTCGTCGCCCAGGTCATCCTCAACATGGTCGGTCTCGGCATCGGGCTGTCGACCGTCGACCCGGCGGGCAACGGCACCCCGACCGCAGGCAGCCTGTCGTCGGGCGCCGGGATCTGGTTCGTGATCTCCGGCATCCTTGCCGCCACCGCCGGCGGCTGGCTCGCCGGACGCCTCTCGGGCAAGCCTGCCAACACCACCACCGCTTACCACGGGCTGCTCGCCTGGGCAGTCTCGACGCTCGTCGTCGTCTACCTGCTGTCCTCGGCGGTCGGCGGCCTCGTCAGCGGCGCGTCGAGCGCGGTGTCGAGCACGGTGGGCGGCGCCGGCAACCTGATCGGCGGCTCGGTGAAGACCGCCGCGCAGGCCGCGGCCCCCTCGCTCCCCGGCATGGACAACCCGTTCTCGAACATCGAGAGCAAGGTTCGCAACGGCACCGGCAACGATCCGGAGGCCCTGAAGAACGCCGCCGTCAGCGCGATGCGCGCTGCAGTGACCGGTGACGCCACCCAGCAGAAGGACGCGCAGGAGAAGGCGGCCCAGGCCTTGGCCAAGGCGCAGAACATTCCGGTCGAGCAGGCCCGGACCCAGGTCGCGGACTACACCAAGCAGTTCAACGACACCGTCGCCCAGACCAAGGAGCAGGCCAAGCAAGCGGCCGACACCGCCGCACGCGTCGGCTCGCAGGGCGCGCTCTACGGTGCCCTGGCGCTGGTCCTCGGCGCGCTGGCTGCCTTCTTCGCCGGTCGCGGAGCCGCCGTCGATCCGGTGCTCACCCGCACCGCCGTCGCCGCCACGACGACCCAGCGTCGGGTCTGACGGTGAGCGACCCCTCCGCCATCGAGCCGCGTCTCCTTGGGACGCAGGACAAGCACGCGGCGGAGGTCGCCGTCGGCGAGAGCGTAACGCTCCCGCTGATCGCCGAGACCGCCCGCATTGACAAGCGGGCGGTGGAGACCGGACGGGTGCGGGTCTCCACCCGCACCGAGACCACGGACCAGATCCTGCGCGAGACCCTGCGTAGCGACATGGTCGGGGTCACCAGGGTGCCGATCAACCGGACCTTGGCCGAGGGCGAGACGCCCCCGGTGGTCCGCGAGGAGAACGGGGTGACCATCATCCCCGTCCTGGAAGAGATCCTCGTCGTCGAGAAGCGCCTCGTCCTGCGGGAGGAGGTGCATGTCCGCCGGACCACGGCGGGCGAGGACGTCGAGATGCCGGTGACGCTGCGCAGGCAGCAAGCCGTGATCGAACGCGTGTCCCCCGAGGGGCACGTCACGGCCCTGTCCCCCACGCCTTCATCGGAGATCGAACCATGACCCAGACCATCACCGCTATGTACGACACCTACCCGGAGGCGACCGCCGCCAAGGCGAAGCTCGTCGCCCTCGGCATCCCCGAGGTCGGCGTCCGGATCCTGTCCGGCAACGAGGCCGGCACAGCCGACACGACGACGCACGAGGAAGGCATGTGGGGCTCGCTGAAGGAGTTCTTCATGCCGGAGGAGGATCGCCACCTCCACGCCGAGGGCCTGCACCGCGGCGGTACCATGCTGACCGCGACCGTCGAGGACGGATACGCCGAGCAGACCTACGACATCCTTGAGGAGCACGGCTCGGTCGACATGGACGAGCGCGAGGCCTCCTGGCGCAAGGACGGCTGGAGCGGGCAGGCCGCCGGGGCCCCGGTGATGGCCGCCACCACCGCGGCCTCGACAAGGACCACCGGCCTGCATGCGGCTGGATCCACCGAGTCCGTCGCCGCCCCAGGCACGGCCCAGGGGACCGAGTACATCCCGGTGGTCGAGGAACGCCTCAACGTCGGTAAGCGCATGGTCGACAGCGGCCGGGTGCGGGTGCGCTCCTACGCCGTCGAGACTGCGGTGAGCGAGAACGTCACCCTGCGGGACGAGACCGTGCATGTCGACCGGCGCGTGGTCGACCGTGCGGTGACCCCGGGCGACATGGCCCTGTTCGAGGACAAGGTCATCGAGGCGACCGAGATGCGCGAGCAGGCGGTGGTCTCGAAGGAAGCCCACGTCGTCGGGGAGGTCGGCATCCGCAAGGAGGCGTCCGACCGCGTCGAGACCGTGACCGACAAGGTGCGCCACACCGAGGTCGAGGTCACCGACGAGCGCGGGACGGTGAGCCGGACCGGCACCGCCGGCACCGCCACCGGGACCGTCCCGCACAAGCCGCTCTAAGCCTCGACCAGGGGGCGGCCTCCGGCCGTCCCCGCCCCGCTTCGACGCATGCACCCGTCATCGGAGGCAACCGACATGGCCCCGTTTCGCATCCTCGGCCTGGCGGCCCTCCTCGCCCTGCCGAACGTGACCGCGCAGGCCCGCGATCTCGGCGTCTCCGAGGAGGCTCTGCGGTCTGCCTGCACCGGCGATTACCTCCGGCTCTGCGCAGGCATCGATCCGAACGGCGACCGCGTCGAGGCCTGTTTCCGGGCCAAGATGGCGAAGGTCTCGCCCGGGTGCCGTTCGGCCATCGCCTTGTACCGGGTGCGGGAGACCACGACCGAGCGCCGGGCACAACAGGCCGAGGATCGCCGCCCCCGATGACGAACGCACACCCAGAACCCGGAATGAACCACACCCGATGACGATAGGTAACGACGGTTCGCTGGTCGCCGTGGCAGACGGAATCGCAATCTCCGGGATCAAGCTCCCGGGGGCGACCCCGGAGGGCATCGAGGCCCAGCTGCTCAACGTCGACGCCTCGCGCGGGGTGGTCGCCACCATCATCCACATCAAGCCGGGAGCCGAGATCCCGGCACACTTCCACAGGAACGGAGCAGAAGCCCATTACGTGCTGGAGGGTGACCTCGTGGACGCGGGTCGCAGCCTCGGGCCCGGGACGTACCTGACGCACGCGGCCGGCGTCGTGCACGGCCCCCATGCCTCGGTCCACGGCTGCAAGGTGCTGACCATCCAGGCCACCGAGGTCGGCTCGCAGGGCTACGACTTCAACCTCGCGGAGCCCGACGCGTGGGTCGACGGGCCGGCAGAGCCTCCCGCGCAATCCCCGACGGACCCGATGCCGGAGCGTGGGACAACGCCCCCCGACATGACCCTGGAAGAGGTTGCGACCGACGACCGTCCGGAGACGCAGAAGCTCGGACCGACCGACGACAACCCGACCAACCCGACGACCGGCTAAGGCACCGCCACTCAGCCGCGGTGAACGGCATACACGACCACAGGAGACACGCGATGAGTGACGGCTTTCCCTCCATGACCGCCTTGCTCGGCCTGCTCGCCGTGGCCGGGTTCCAGAACAAGGACAAGATCGCCGAGATGCTGAAGGGAGCGACCGACGCCACACCTTCCGGTGCGGCGCATGGCCAACCAGGCCTCGGGGGTATTCTGGGTAACCTCGGCGGCACGGGTGCCGGCGGGCTCCTCGGTGGGGGCCTGAGCCAGTTGATCGAGCACTTCCGCGGCAACGGTCACGGCGAGGCCGCCGATACCTGGGTCCGGCAGGGCCGGAACACCGAGATCCCGGCCGAACACCTGCATTCTGCCATTGGTCCCGACCTGCTCGCCACCCTGATAAAGCAGACCGGGCTCTCCGGCGACGAGCTTCTTTCCAGGCTGTCTCGGGTGCTTCCCTCGGCGGTCGACCGCTACACCCCCGACGGCAGGCTGCCGGCGCACTGACGCCCTCTCAGCCGCTCCGGCCCCCCTTCACCCTGGACCCCCGGCATCCCGCCATCCGGTCCCATGACACAGGAGAAGAACCATGGACGAGAATCGCTTGACCGGCGCCGCAAAGGAATTCGGCGGCAAGGTCCAGGGTGCCGTCGGCGACGTGACCGGCGACCGCGAGACCCAGGCAAAGGGTGCCGCCAACGAAGCCAAGGGCAACGTCGAGAACCTGTACGGGCAGGCAAAGGATGCCGTGCGGGACGTGGCCGACCAGGCTTCCGACCTTGCGCAGGGCGCGCTGAAGCAGGGCCGCGACGCCTTCCCCGACGCCGAGCGCGCCTATCGCCAGGGCGCCGACACGGTGACGAGCTACGCCAAGGAGTCCCCCCTGATGATGGCCGCGATGGCCGGCGCGCTCGGCTACCTCCTCGCGATGGTCGTCCACGGCCGCCGCTAGGCCCGGCGCCCAGTTGAAACGTCCCGCAGGTTAGGAGAAGCATCATGACCGATCCCATCCAACCTGCGGGTCCGCCCCCCGGCGCCAACAGCCCGATGCAGGCGGCCAGGTCGCCGGCCGGCTTGGCCGATGCCGTGAGCGACCAAGCCAGCGGCTATGCCGACCGGCGCAAGTCCGAGGCGGCCGGCTTCCTGTCAGAGCTCGCCCGCGCGCTGCGTTCGAGCGGCGGCGAGCTCGACGCCCAGGCTCAGGTGAGACCGTTCGTCTACACGGTCGCCGATAACCTCGATGCGTTCTCGGACCGGGTCGCGCGGCGCGGCTGGCGCGACCTCTATCGCGATGCCGAGGTGGTCGCGCGCGCCAATCCGCTGGCGACGACCCTGGTGGTGGGGGCGCTGGGATACGGCGCCTTCCACGTCCTGCGGTCCGGCAAAAGCGATGTCCGCAAGTCCCGGGTGGCGGAGCCCAAGCAGGCGTGGGGCGGGTATCCGTGAGCGCCGTCCCTCCACCCCAACCGCCCGGCGGGCTGCACGGCCTCCTGGCAGAGGCGCTCCGGGCTGCCAGCGACGTCATCCGGGGCGAGATCGCCCTGTTCCGCCAGGAGATGATCAACAACCTGCGAAGCCTGATCGTCGGCTTGGCGGCGATGACCGGCGCTGCCGCGTTCGCTCTCGTCGGCTTCCTGGTCCTAGTCGACGCCCTAGTGACGTGGCTCGCCACCGTCGTTGGCTCGGAGGCGCTCGCCGCCCTGATCGCCGGCGTCGTCTTCCTCGTCATCGGCATCGTCCTGGCGCTGGCAGCCGAGAGACGGTTCTCGCTCAACTCGCTTATGCCGACCCGGACGGGCCGCCAGCTTCGACAAGACGCTACCGTCATCAAGGAGCACGTGGACGCATGACGAGCGAGGCCGACGCACTGGAGCGCGAGATCGAGGCGAGCCGCGGCCGGCTGGACCGGACATTGGACAATCTCACGCAGCGCCTGACCCCGACCGGCATCGTCGAGGACATGCTCGGTGCCGTCCGTCGCGACGCGACCGGTGCCGGCCTCTACGACGGCGCCCTGGTGGCCGTCCGACGCAACCCGGTGCCGGTGCTCATGATGTGTCTCGGTGCGGTGATGCTGCTCAAGGGCATCCGCCCTCGTAAAGCCGCCACGTACCAGGCCTTACGCGATCCGGACCGGTTCACCACCCCCGCCATCGCCCCGAACCCGCCGACAACCGTCACGAAGAACTCCGGCTGATGCGCCCGTATGTCGCCGGGGTTCGCCAGCATCGAGCCGACCGACTTCTAGCACCACATCCGGAGGGACCCCTTGATGCCCACCATGCGGACGCTGATCCATTCCGGAAGCAACGACGATCGCTGGTTCCTCTGCCACGGCGACGACCCGGCGGACGTGTTCGTCTTCCACGAGCCGAATGAGCCATCTGGCGACTCGCCGTCCTGCGTCGAGCTTGCCGCCTTCCTAGCATCCGGCTGCGGATTGCCGGAGCATTATGCGCTGATGACGATGATCGGGGCGCTGGTCCAGGCCGGGCATGCCGGCTCGGCCCCACCCGTCCGCGGTTCCGAGGCCACCGCCGCCGGTGCCGAACCGACCCCGGTCGAGGCCGCCTTCTTGATCTGACCCTTAGCCCCCCAAGCTCACGAGACCGCCATGGCCATCGACTACCGTTCGGAAATGCAACGACCCCACCGAGCAGTTGGAGAGGGCCGGGGCCAAGGTCATGCCGGCAGGGGCGGTCAGTCCCGCGGCGGGTGACGGTGGTCCCGACGATGTGCCCGTCCCATCGGGCGACGGCGCATGAACGCCGAACGTCGCGAAGGCCCGGCCGCCCATCGCGTTCACGATTGAGCGATTGCCCCAAGCCCGCTGTCTTTCTGTGAGATGCGCCAGGGACATTCATCGGAACTCTCATGGTCCATACCGGCTACGACCCCGCCCTCGTGGCGCTATCCATCGCCATCGCCTTTTTCGCCTCGTACACAGCGCTCGACCTCGGTGCCCGCGTACGTGGGGCCTCGACCTGCCTGCGCTGGGCCTGGGTCGCCGCGGCCTCCGTGGCGATGGGAGGCGGGATCTGGGCGATGCACTTCGTCGGCATGCTCGCCTTCGAGATGGGCATGCCCGCCGCCTACGACCTCGGCATCACGGTCGCCTCACTGCTGATCGCCATCGTCGCCACTGGCGGGGCCTTCGCCTGGGTTAGCCGCAAGCGGGCCGGCCCTCGCGATGTCCTCGTCGGCGGCCCACTGATGGGCGTCGGGGTCGCCGGGATGCACTATGCCGGGATGGCCGCGATGCGGGTGCCGGGCAACCTGGCATACAGCCTGCCCGTCGTCGCCGCCTCCGTCGCCATCGCAGTCGTCGCGGCGACCGCCGCGCTGTGGCTGACCTTCCGGCAGAACGACGTCTGGCAGAAGCTAGTCGCCGCGGGCGCGATGGGTCTCGCCGTCGCCGGGATGCACTACACCGGCATGGCCGCGGCGACCGTCACAGCGGAGGTTGCCGGGGCGCATGCCGCGCACGCCGGCGGCGTCGGCCTGGGCCAGCAGCACCTCGCCCTGTACGTTGCGGGCGCGACCTTCCTGATCCTGTTCATGGCCATTGTCGCTTCCTCGTTCGACCAGCAGCGGGTGCAACGGCACCTCCATGCCAGCGAGGAACGTTTCCGGGCCGCCGCCGAGGCGGTCGGCGACATCATCTGGACCGCCGACGCGCGGGGCGCCATGACGGGTTCCCAACCGTACTGGCAGGCCTACACCGGTCAGTCCGAGGCCGGGTGCAAGGGGACGGGCTGGGCGGAGGCCGTACACCCAGACGACGTCGAGCCCACCAAGGCGGCATGGCGCGAGGCCGTAGCGGCGAACAGGGGTTACGAGCTCCGGCACCGCGTTCGGAACCGGGACGGCGAGTACCGCCTGTTCGCGGTCAAGGGACGGCCGGTGCGCAATCCGGACGGAACGATCCGCGAGTGGGTCGGCGTACACGCCGACATCACCGAGCGAGAGGCATACGAGGCGGCGCTGGAGGAAGCCCGCGACGCCGCCGAGGAGCACAGCCGGGCGAAGAGCCGGTTCCTGGCAAACATGAGCCACGAGTTGCGCACGCCGCTATCCGCGGTGATCGGCTATTCGGAGATGCTGGAGGAGGAGGCGGAGGAACTCGGCCAGG
>NZ_VRUU01000127.1 GCF_008039875.1 Methylobacterium sp. WL119
CGCGTGCTCCTCCCCCGCCTCATCTCCGCCGCCGCCGCCCTGGCGATCGCGCTCGCCTGCACCCCCGGGCACGCCCAGACCAAGCCCGGCGAGATCAAGGGCGTCGATGCGATGGGCGACAAGTCCCGCAGCGCCAACGACGGCTGGAGCCAGGCCCCCGTGCCGCGGGAGGAATCGGCGGCCAAGGACGCGCCCAATCCCGGCGGCAACGCGACGGCCGAGAACCGCAACCGCGACGTGCCGGGCGCCTCGACCGGGTCCTCCTCCGGCACCGAGCCGCAGGCGCCGCTCGATCACCGCACCCCGGGCCCCTCGGGCCAGAACCCGGCCTCCCCGTCCAAGTAAGACGTCCTTAAACCAAGTCTTGCTTCGGCCGGGCTCGGGCCCGGCAAAATATTGCAGCCGCCGCGGGATGGATCGGGCCGGCAAATCGTGGCGGCCCCGACGGCGACAGACCGACGATCTGTGTCACGGAACCGCACTTGCCTCGGCGCGCCAATCCTGGGATGCATGCTGGAATAACTCCAGTTCTGATCGGGATGGACGGATGACGATTCAGGTCTCTCGCCGCGGCCTGCTGAAGGGTGGCGCCGTCACCCTCGCGGGCGGCTCGCTCGGCGCCCTCGGCTTCGGCGGCCTCGAGCCGGCGATGGCGGCGGCGGTGCGCCCCTTCAAGCTCGCGCAGATGCGCGAGACCCGCAACACCTGCCCCTACTGCTCGGTCGCCTGCGGCATCATCCTCTACAGCCTCGGCGACAAGTCGAAGAACGCCCGCTCGGCGGTGATGCACGTCGAGGGCGATCCCGATCACCCGATCAACCGCGGCACGCTCTGCCCGAAGGGCTCGGCGCTGCTCGACTTCATCCAGGCCGAGACCCGGACGAAGTACCCGCTGCACCGCGAGGCCGGCGCGAAGGAGTTCAAGCGCGTCTCCTGGGAATTCGCCTTCGAGCGGATCGCCCGGCTGATGAAGGAGGACCGCGACAAGAACTTCGTGGCCAAGAACGGCGACCTCACGGTCAACCGCTGGACCACGATGGGCTTCCTCGGCGCCTCCGCGACCTCCAACGAGACCGCGTGGCTGACCTACAAGACGGTCCGAAGCATGGGGGCCCTGGTCTTCGACAACCAGGCCAGGGTTTGACACGGCCCATCGGTCGCCAGTCTGGCGCCCTCCTTCGGCCGCGGTGCGATGACCAACCTCTGGATGGACATCAAGCACGCGGACGTCATCACCGTCATGGGCGGCAATGCCGCTGAGGCGCATCCCTGCGGCTTCAAGTGGGTGGTCGAGGCCAAGGCCCACAACAACGCCAAGCTGATCGTCGTCGACCCGCGCTTCACGCGCACCGCGTCGGTGGCCGACCTGTACTGCCCGATCCGCCAGGGGACCGACATCGCGTTCCTGTCGGGCGTGGCCAAGTACCTGCTCGACAACGACAAGTTGCAGCACCGCTACGTCGCGGCGTATTCCAACGCCGGCTATGTCGTGCGCGAGGGCTACGACTTCCAGGACGGGCTGTTCTCCGGCTACGATCCGGAGAAGCGCGACTACGACAAGTCGACCTGGGACTACGAGATCGGTCCGGACGGCTACGCGGTCGTCGACGAGACGATGCAGCACCCGCGCTGCGTCATGCAACTCCTGAAGAAGCACGTCGCGCTCTACACGCCCGAGATGGTGTCGCGGATCTGCGGCTCGCCGCAGGAGACCTTCCTCAAGGTCTGCGAGCTCATCGCCACGACCTCGACGCCCGACCGGACGATGGCCTCGCTCTACGCGCTCGGCTGGACCCACCACTCGAAGGGCTCGCAGAACATCCGCTCGATGTGCATCGTGCAGACCCTGCTCGGCAACATCGGGATGCTGGGCGGCGGCATGCAGGCGCTGCGCGGCCACTCCAACATCCAGGGGCTGACCGACATCGGGCTGATGTCGAACCTCATCCCCGGCTACCTGAACATCCCGATCGAGAAGGAGCCGACCTACCAGTCCTACGCCGAGAAGCGGCAGTTCAAGCCGCTGCGCCCGGGCCAGACCAGCTACTGGTCGAACTACAACAAGTTCTTCGTCTCGTTCCAGAAGGCGATGTGGGGCGAGAAGGCGACCAAGGAGAACGACTGGGCCTACGACTACCTGCCCAAGCTCGACGTGCCGACCTACGACGTGCTGCGCGGCTTCGAGCTGGCGAAGCAAGGCAAGATGACCGGGTACATCATCCAGGGCTTCAACCCCCTGCTGTCGTTCCCCAATCGCGCCAAGATGACGGAAGCCTTCTCCAAGATGAAGTTCATCGTGGTGATGGATCCGCTCAAGACCGAGACCGCGCGGTTCTGGGAGAACCACGGCGAGTACAACGACGTCGACACCGCCTCGATCCAGACCGAGGTGTTCGAGCTGCCGACGACGCTGTTCGCCGAGGAGGAGGGCTCGCTCTCCAACTCCAGCCGCTGGCTGCAATGGCACTGGCAGGCCCAGGACGCGCCGGGCGAGTGCAAGCCCGACATCGACATCATGGCGGGCATCTTCCTGCGCATGAAGGAGATGTACCAGAAGGAGGGCGGCGCCTTCCCGGACGCGATGCTCAACCTGACCTGGAACTACGCGATCGCCCACGAGCCGACCCCGGTCGAGCTCGCGCGCGAGCTGAACGGCTACACGCTCGCCCCGACGCCGGGCCTCGACGGGCAGACCCTGCCGGCCGGGCGTCAGGTCGACGGCTTCGCCCAGCTCAAGGACGACGGCACCACGGCCTGCGGCTGCTGGGTCTACTCGGGCTGCTACACGGAGAAGGGCAACACCATGGCCCGCCGGGACAACACCGATCCCGGCGACCGCGGCATCGCGCCGAACTGGGCCTTCGCCTGGCCGGCCAACCGCCGCGTGCTCTACAACCGCGCCTCGTGCGACCCGGAAGGGAAGCCGTGGTCGGAGAAGAAGAAGCTCATCGAGTGGAACGGCAAGCAGTGGGTCGGCTTCGACGTGCCGGATTACGGCGTCACCGTCGCCCCCGATAAGGGCGTCGGCCCGTTCATCCTCAACCAGGAGGGCGTCGCCCGCCTGTGGACCCGCGGCCTGATGCGCGACGGGCCGTTCCCGACGCACTACGAGCCGTTCGAGTCGCCGATGGCCAACATCCCGTTCCCGCGGGTGAAGGGCAACCCGGCGTCGCGGATCTTCAAGGACGACCTGGCCGATCTCGGCACCTCGGAGGAGTTCCCCTACGCGGCGACGAGCTACCGGCTGACCGAGCACTTCCACGGCTGGACCAAGCACGCCCGGATCAACGCGATCCTCCAGCCGGAGGCCTTCGTCGAGATCTCCGAGCAGCTTGCGAAGGAGAAGGGCATCGTCAAGGGCGGCTGGGTCCGGGTCTGGTCCAAGCGCGGCTCGCTCAAGGCCAAGGCGGTCGTCACCAAGCGCATCAAGCCGCTGATGTGCGACGGGAAGGCCGTCCACGTGGTCGGCATCCCGCAGCATTGGGGCTTCATGGGCCAGACGAAGAAAGGATGGCACCCGAACTCGCTCACCCCGGTGGTCGGCGACGCCAACACCGAGACGCCCGAGTTCAAGGCGTGGCTCGTCAACATCGAGGCGACGACGCCTCCTGCTGACGCCGTCGCGTAAGGGGAGCATCAGACCATGGCCGATTACAGCTCCCTCGACATCCGGCAGCGCTCCGCCTCCACGGAGACGCCGCCGGCCATCCGCTCGCACATGGAGGTCGCCAAGCTCATCGACGTGTCGAAGTGCATCGGCTGCAAGGCCTGCCAGTCGGCCTGCGAGGAGTGGAACGACCTGCGCGACGACGTCGGCGTCAACGTCGGCGTCTACGACAACCCGCACGACCTCACGCCCAAGACGTGGACCCTGATGCGGTTCACCGAGTACGAGAACGAGGCGACCAACAACCTCGAATGGCTGATCCGCAAGGACGGCTGCATGCACTGCACCGATCCGGGCTGCCTGAAGGCGTGCCCGTCCCCCGGCGCGATCGTGCAGTACTCCAACGGCATCGTCGACTTCATCGAGGAGAACTGCATCGGCTGCGGCTACTGCGTGAAGGGCTGCCCGTTCAACATCCCGCGCATCTCCGAGAAGGACCACAAGGCGTACAAGTGCACGCTGTGCTCGGACCGGGTCGCCGTCGGCCAGGCGCCCGCCTGCGCCAAGGCGTGCCCGACCGGCTCGATCATGTTCGGCACCAAGGCCGCGATGATCGAGCAGGCGCACGACCGGGTCGAGGACCTCAAGTCGCGCGGCTTCGAGCATGCCGGCCTGTACGACCCGGCCGGCGTCGGCGGCACGCACGTGATGTACGTGCTCCACCACGCCGACAAGCCGCAGCTCTATGCCGGCCTGCCGCTCGACCCGAAGATCTCGCCGCTGGTCGCCTTCTGGAAGGGCGGCGCCAAGGTGTTCGGGCTCGCCGCGATGGGCTTCGCGGCGGTCGCCGGGTTCTTCCACTACGTCACGGCGGGGCCGAACGAGGTCGTCGCCGAGGAGGAGGAAGAGGCGATCGAGTACGACCACGAGAAGCGCCGCGACGCCGAGAGCGGCGAGGCCCGGCCGCACTGACGGTCACGGGAGGCCGGCGCCGAAGGTGCGCCGGCCTTCCGGCTCCCGTTCGGGGCCACGGGCGCATCGATCGCGCGCGGTGGATCCCGGCGCGCGAGGACGACGCGGCCCTACGATAAGCGCGAGCCTTGTCCGCGATCGGGAGATCGTGGACGATGCTCCAGGTCGAGAGAAGCAGACCCGATGACCGTTCACACCGACATCCGAGACGGCGATGCCCGCCCCTTGCGCGAGGTGCACGAGGCGCCGGAGATCCTCTACGTTCCCCGCTACACCGGCCTGCAGCGCGTCAACCACTGGATCACCGCGATCCTGTTCACCCTGCTGACCCTCTCCGGCCTGGCGATGTTCACGCCGTACCTGTTCTCGCTCACCGGCATCTTCGGCGGGGGCCAGGCGACGCGGGCGATCCACCCGTGGTTCGGCGTGGCGCTGGCGGTCAGCTTCGCGCTGCTGTTCCTGCGCTTCTGGAAGCTCAACATCCCCAACAAGGACGACGTCGCCTGGTCGATGAAGATCGGCGACGTGGTCACCAACCGCGAGGACCGGCTGCCCGAGCTCGGCAAGTATAATGCCGGCCAGAAGGGCGTGTTCTGGGGCCAGACCGCGCTGATCGGGATCATGTTCGTCACCGGGCTGGTGATCTGGGACCAGTACTTCTACCAGTACACCGTCATCGAGACGAAGCGCTGGGCGCTGCTGGCGCACTCGCTCGCCGCGGTCGTCGCCATCGCGATCATCGTCGTGCACATCTACGCCGGCATCTGGGTGCGCGGCACCGGCCGGGCGATGGTGCGCGGCACCGTCACCGGCGGCTGGGCCTATCGCCACCACCGCAAGTGGTTCCGGCAGATCGCCGGCGGCAAGCGCCAGCGCGGCTCCACCGACAAGCGCGGGCACTGACGCCTTGGCCCGTTTCTTCAAGCGCACCCCCGCGGCCGAGCCCGCGGGGCAAGATCCCGCCGCGCAAGATCCCGCCGACACCGCCGGTAAAACCCCGAAACGCCAGAAGCTGCACGAGCTGCAGCCCGATCCGGACCGGATCGGCATCGCCGGCTCGGTGCCCTTCGTCCAGCTCCCCGTCCCGGCCGACCTGTTCGCGAACCGCGCCCTGCGGCTGCAGCGCCTCGCCCCCGACCATCCGATGGGCGGCTACCTCGACCTGCTCGCCCGCATCGCCACGGCGCAGGCCTCGGTTCAGGCCGCCCGCGCCGGACAGGTGCCGCAGCCCGAGACCGAGCCGAATGCCGACCGCGCCCTGCGGCTCGAGCACGGCATGCCGCCGCTCTCGCGCCACAGCCTGGAGGCGCCCGGCGCCTTCCTGGCCTGCCTGGACGGGCTGCTCGCCGCCCTCGACCTCGGGCCGGCGCCGCAGGCCGCCCACGACGCGGCGGCGGCGCTGCGATCCGCATCGCCGGAGGATCGCCTCGATCTCGGCGTGCAGGTGTTCGAGGGCGCGTTCCCGGTCGAGCGCATGGCCGAATGCGTGTTCGTCGCGGCCGCGCTCCAGCTCTGCCTGTCGGAGGCCGCCGCCCGCCTCGACCGGTCGGCGCTGAAGCCGGTGGCCGACGGCGTCTGCCCGGCCTGCGGCGGTGCTCCCGTGGCGAGCCTGATCGTCGCCTGGACCCCGGCCGACAAGGCGCGCTACCTCGCCTGCTCGCTCTGCGGCAGCCAGTGGAATCACGTCCGCATCCGCTGCACCGCCTGCGGCTCGGGCGAGGCGATCACCTACCAGAGCCTCGACGAGCTCTCGAAGGACATCCAGGTCGAAACCTGCGGCACCTGCCACAGCTACATCAAGCACCTGCACCAGCACCGCGACCCGGCGCTCGACCCCGTCGCGGACGACGTCGCCTCCTACGGCCTCGACCTGAAGATCGCCGAGGACGGCTTCCACAAGGCCGGGTTGAACCCGCTCTTCGTGACCTGAGCGCCGCTCCGCCGCCGGAGGCGAGGCGCCGGCGGCGCGGTTTCCCCCTTCCGCACCGGGCGGCGTCATAACGTCCATCGCGCGCGCGCATGGACCGATTGCGCGCAATCGACGTTGTCCGGGCTCAGGCGCTCGATGCGCCGTCCCCTCGTCCAGGCCCCACCCCCATGATCAAGCTCACCCTCGCCGCCGCCCTCGCGCTCGGCGTCGCCGCCCCCGCCGTCGCCCAGGTCATCGAGACGCCGACCGGCACCACCGTCGTCGTGCCGCCGGGCGCGCCGGGCGTGGTCACGCGCCAGACCAACTCGACCGGCGAGGAAGGCGCCGCCACCTACTCGCCGACCGGCCGCGCCGCCGACGGCATCGCCACCGACTCGGCCGCCTCCGGCAACGAGGGCCAGCCCTCGCGCATCGGCTCGACCGGCAGCGGCGGCGGCCGCTGAGCGGACGTTGCGGGCTCGATCGGAGCCCGCGGCAGGTCTGAAACGCAGGACGGCGCATCCGCGAGCGGTGCGCCGTCCTGCTGTCGGGCGATGTGCGATCGGCCCGGCCGCGCGCCGGACCATCGCGCCGGACGAGGCCTACGGGTAGCCGTAGCGGCTCTTGGCGGCGGCGAGTAGGTGCAGCGCCTCGCCGTCGCGGCCGGCGGCGCAGGCTGCCGAGGCATGGGCGAGGTCCGCGCTGAACCGGTCGCCGACCGGCTTGTTGAGGTTGCCGGTGGCGACGTCGCTGTCGACCACGGCCTGGGTCCGGCCGATCGCCGGGCCGCAGCCGGAGCCCTGCGGCAGCACCACGGGGGCCGGCGCCGCCGCGACGGCGACGGCGGGCGCCGCGGCCTTCTGCTGGCACCCGCCGAGCGCGGCGGCGGCGAGGAGGGCGGCGAGCGAGAATCCGGAAATCTTGGTCGGCACGGGCGGCTTTCCCTGACACGGCGCAGCTTGCACCGGACGGTTTTTGAGCCCGCGCCGCCGGGCGGTCAATCGTTGGCTTCGATTGCGGTGCTCGATCCGCGATCGCCGTTCGCGGTTTCCCTCCCCCCTCTGCGGGGGGAGGGAACAGCTCGTTCGTCGACCGAACCGGCCTACTTCGCCTTGTCGGCGATGGCCTTCAGGCCCGACTCGTAGATGCCGGAGATCGCGTCGGTGGCGACGGTGTCCGGGGCGCCCTTGGCGTTGAAGGTCCCGGTCCAGCTCAGCTTCGAGCCGGTGCCGTCCGGCGCCACCGAGAGCGTCGACTTGTAGTCGGAGACCGGCAGCGGGCCGGACAGGATCGTGTAGGTGTAGCTCATCACCTTGTCGTCGCGGGAGACCTGCTCCTCGACGAGGGTGCCGCCGCCCTTGAGCGAGAGGGTGCGGACCTTCATGCCGTCCTTCTCGGACAGCGCGCACTTCTCCACCGCCGGGTGCCAGTCGCCGATGCCGCAGAAGTCGCCGATGGCCTGCCAGACCTTGGCGGGCGGGGCGGCGACCGTGGCGGTCTTGGCGACGTCGATGGCGTAGCCCGGCACCGTGCCGGCGACGAGCGCGAGGACGGGCAGAGCGAGGGTCCGGATCATGATGGGCGTCTCCGACGATAGGCGGCGCGCGCCGGTATTCCCGGCGCCGGCCCTCTCAGGGGGCCCGCACGAGCTAGGCCTCGACCCCCGCCGTGGCAATGGCGGCCGGGATGCGGAGATCGCCGGCCGGCACCCGTCGGTTCTCGCTAGCGCGCATTCCTGCGCCCGGCCTCGGCCAGCTGCTTGGCGCGCGCGCCCTGCGTCTCGAACATCCAGCCCGGGTATTCGCGCGGCAGGACGCTGACCGCGTCGAGGGCGTCGAGCTCGGGTTCGCTCAGCTCGATCTGCGTCGCGGCGATGTTGTCGTCGAGCTGGTCGAGGCGCTTGGCGCCGACGATGACGCTCGACACCACGCGCCGGTGCAGCAGCCACGCCAGCGCGATCTGCGCGATCGAGACGTGGCGGGCGGCCGCCATCGGCCGCATCGCGTCGATGCAGGATTCGGCGCGGCCGCGCTCCACCGGCGGGAAGTCGAAGGCGGCGCGCCGGCCCTCACCGGCGGCGTCGCCGGAATACTTGCCCGAGAGCAGGCCGCCGGCGAGCGGGCTCCAGACCATCAGACCGAGGCGCTCGCTCCGGAGCATCGGCACGATCTCGCGCTCGAGGTCGCGGCCGGCCAGCGTGTAGTAGGCCTGCAGGCTCTCGAAGCGGGCCAGCCCCTCGCGCTCGGAGATGCCGAGCGCCTTCACGATCTGCCAGGCCGCCCAGTTCGAGACGCCGACGTAGCGGACGTGGCCGTGCTGGACGAGGATGTCGAGCGCCCGCACCGTCTCCTCGATCGGGGTCGCCGGGTCGAAGCCGTGGATCTGGTAGAGGTCGATGTGGTCGAGCTGCAGCCGCTTCAGGCTGGCCTTCACCGCGTCAAGCAGATGCACCCGCGAGGCCCCGCGGCTGTTCGCGCCCGGCCCCGTCGGGCCGTAGGCCTTGGTCGCGACGACCACGTTCTCGCGCGGCACCTTGAGGGCCTTCAACGCCTGGCCGGTGATCTGCTCGGACAGGCCCTCGGCGTAGACGTCGGCGGTGTCGACGACATTGATCCCGGCATCGATCGCGCGGCCGACGAGGCGTTCGGCCTCCGCCTGGTCGAGCGCACCGATCTGCCGCCACATCCCTTCCCCGCCGCCGAAGGTCATCGTGCCGAGGCAGAGTTCCGAGACGAAGAGGCCGGTCCGGCCGAGCTTGTTCTGGCGCATGGGGTTTCCTGTCGGAGAGCGCATCCTTTCGCCGACCGTCCCCCGAACGTCATTCCGGAGCTGCGAAGCAGAGCCCGGAATCCAGAGCAGCCGGGTGTGACCCGGCTTGCTCCGTCGGCGGATCTGGATTCCGGGCTCGCCTGCGGCGCCCCGGAATGACGGCGGGAAGGATGCGCGATCGAATGCTTCGGTCGGACAGATAGGGCCGCCCGACGCCGCGTCGATCGCCGGATCGACCCAGGCGCGCGTCCTGCGCCGCCTGAGCGGCCCTTCACCCGGCGCAGCTCTCCGCGATCAGCCGGCGCACGAAGGCGGCGCAGGCGTCGAGCTCGGCGCGCGTGATGAATTCGTCGGCCTTGTGGGCGCGGGCGATCGAGCCCGGGCCGACCACCACCGCCGGCACGTCGCCGAGCGCCTGGAACAGCCCGCCCTCGGTGCCGAACGAGACCTTGGCGTGGCCGTTGCGGCCGGCGAGCCGCTTGGCCAGCGTCACCAGCGCGGAATCGGCCGCGGTCTCGAGGCCGGGATAATCGATCAGCGGGGCGACCGCGACGCCGCAGGCGGGATCGCGCGCGGCCATCTCCGCGGCGAGGGTCTCGGTTGCGAAGGCGATCGCGCGCCGGGCCAGCGCACCGGCATCGTCCGCGCCGATGGCCCGGAACTCGAAGTCGACGCTGCAGCGGTCCGGCACGATGTTGAGGGCGGTGCCGCCGTGGACGACGCTGCTGAGCCCGGTGGTGTGGGGCACGTCGTAGAGCGGATCGCGCGCGCCGGACGCCGCCAGCGCGTCGGCCATCTGCCTGACGTGGAGGATGAAGCGCGCGGCGTACTCGACCGCGTTGACGCCGGCCGGCGCCAGCGCCGAGTGGCAGGCCTTGCCGCGGAAGGTGACGCGGGCGGCGTGCTTGCCCTTGTGCCCGGTGACGACCGCCATCCCGGTCGGTTCGCCGACGAAGCATCCCAGCGGCGCGAGGCCCATCGCCCGCATCCGCGCGATCAGCGGGCGCACGCCGAGGCAGCCGACCTCCTCGTCGTAGGACAGGGCCAGGTGGAGCGGCCGGACGAGGGGCGCCGCCGCCATCTCCGGCAGGAGCGCGAGGCAGACGGCGACGAACCCCTTCATGTCCGAGGTGCCGCGCCCGTAGAGCCGGCCGTCGGCCTCGGTCAGCCGGAACGGGTCGTGGCTCCAGTCCTGGCCGGCCACCGGCACCACGTCGCTGTGCCCGGAGAGCACGTAGCCCGGCACGCCGGCCGGCCCGACCGTGATCCACAGGGCGGCCTTCTCCCCCGTCTCGTCCATCACCCGCTCGACCGCGGCGCCGTGCGAGCCCGCGAAATCCTGGACCCAGTCGACCAGCGGCAGGTTCGTCAGCGCGCTGGTGGTGTCGAACGCCACCAGCGTGGCGAGGATGTCCGTGGGCGTCGGTGCGGCTTGCATTCGGTCCTTCGTGCCGGGCTGCGGCGGCCGGGGGTGGTGCCGGGAGGGATAGCGAGAACCGGCCCCCGCGCGCAACGGCGCGGCTCGCGCGCCGGCCGGCGCTCATCCGGCGGGTTTCGGCTTTCGCGGCCGGCGCGGGCGCTTCGGCGCGGCCTCGGCCCGCGCCAGGAACGCCGCGATGTCGGTGCCGAGGATCAGCGGCAGGTGGTCCGCGATCCGAGCGTCGTCCCAGGCCCACCAGCACACCTCCAGCAGGCGCGCGATGGTCTCCGGATCGAAGCGGTAGCGCAGGACGGTCGCCGGGTTTCCGGTGACGACGGCGTAGGGCGGCACGTCGCGGCGCACCACCGCGCCCGCGCCGACCACGGCGCCGCTGCCGATGGTGACGCCCGACAGGATCGTGCTGTTGGCCCCGAGCCAGACCTCGTCGCCGAGGACGACGTCGCCGCGGGTGGCGTGGTCGTGCGCGCCGGCGGCCGCGTTCGGCCAGAAGGCGGCGAGCGCCTTGAACGGGTAGGTGGTGACGAGGTCGGTGCGGTGGTTGCCGAGCGCGATGGTGACGTTCGGCCCGATCGAGCAGAACCGGCCGATGTGGAGCCGGGCCGATTCCGGCTCCAGCACCCGCGGATTGCCGTAGCTGTGCGCCCCCACGGTCCAGCCCCAGCGCGCGATGCCGCGGGCGAGGTGGAAGGCGGTGAGGTCGTCGAAGACCGGTTTGGGCTCGATCATGCGGCGGGGCTCCCCGTCGGCGCCGGCGGGTCGCGCCATGCCTTTCCCGTGCCTGCGATGCCTTTCTACCGTGTCCGCGATGCCTTCCCCCGTGTCAAAGCGCCGGGCGGCACGGGGGAGGATGGAAGGGGCGATCAGGGCCGCCGTGCGAGGCCGCCGGGGGCGGCCCGAACCTGCGGCTGCAGCGATCGATATTGAACAAGCCGGCCGCGACACCGTTGCTCCCATATAGAAACCAGGAGGAAACTTGATGTCGTACAAGATTCTCGCGCTCGCCACCTGCCTGATCCTGCCGCTCGGCGGCACCGCCTTCGCCCAGACCGGCAGCCCGGGCGCCGGGCCCAGCGCGGGCGGCACCGTGAATTCGGGCAGCGGCGCGGGCACGGCGGGATCGACCGGCGGCACCATGAGCGGTTCGGGCACCATGGGCGGCTCGGGCACCATGGCCCCGGGCGCCGGTGCGCCGCCCCCCGGCGCCAGCGGCGGCCCCTCGACCAGCACCGCGGGCAGGTCCAGAGCCGTCTCGAAGACCGGGCGGCGCAGATCGCATTCGAGGACGAGCACGCGGCGCCCGCTCGCCGCGTTGAGCTGGGCGAGCGCGAGGGTGGTGAAG